>NZ_JAXCWH010000021.1:0-7908 GCF_034045165.1 Massilia sp. CFBP9026 | reverse complement strand
AACCGCTGAAAGCATCTAAGCGGGAAACTTGCCTTGAGATGAGATTTCCCGGAGCCTTGAGCTCCTTGAAGGGTCGTTCGAGACCAGGACGTTGATAGGCTGGGTGTGGAAGTGCAGTAATGCATTAAGCTAACCAGTACTAATTGCCCGTAAGGCTTGTCCCTATAACCTTGGTAGTCAAGGTTGTGACGAGTACAACTGCTTGAATACAAGCTACAACCCAACATTACTTCTTCCAGATTCAGAGCATGCGCGCACCGTCGCGACTGCTCGTACAAGTTATGCCTGATGACCATAGCAAGTCGGTCCCACCCCTTCCCATCCCGAACAGGACCGTGAAACGACTTTGCGCCGATGATAGTGCTGCAACCAGTGTGAAAGTAGGTTATCGTCAGGCTAGTTATATGAAAAACCCCACCAGGTGATCCTGGTGGGGTTTTTTGCTTTGGACACGCGTAAAATCCCAAGGTCACAGTATTTTCTTATCTAGGAATAGCGATGAAGGTCTATCTGGTTGTGGTCGATACGCTCGCGGATTGGGAAATCGGCTACCTAACCGCAGAACTGCACAGCCGTCGGTTTTTCGCAGACCCATCAAAAGACTTCCAGTTGCTCAAGGCAGGCATTCATGGTGACCCGGTAACGAGCATGGGCGGCGTGATCCACACGCCAGACCTGGCAATCAATGACATCCAGATGGGCGACAACGACCTGCTCTTGCTGCCAGGCGCGGACATCTGGCAGTCTGCACAAGCACGACCAGCCCTCGAACTGGCACGCAACGCGCTCGACCACGGCCACCAGGTCGCTGCCATTTGCGGCGCGACCGTCGGCCTGGGCAGCATCGGCGCACTGAACACACGGCGCCACACGTCCAACGATCTCGGATTTCTGAAAGCGTCCTGCCCCGACTATCGCGGCGAACATATGTACCGCAAGGAGCCCGCCGTGCGCGGCGACAACCTGGTCACGGCGACCGGCCTGGCGCCGCTCGAATTCTCGTACGAGGTGCTCAAGATGCTCAAGGTCTGGAAACCCGAAACCGCCAAGGCCTGGTATCGCCTGCACAAGACCCGCCAGGAGCGCTGGTACCATGAGTTGGTCGCTTCGATGTCGGATACGCCGGCCGTGTCGTCGTAAACTGCGATGGATTACCAGCAGCTTCTCGCCCAGCGCCGTGCGCACCCATCCTGGCGGCTCCTCGCAGCCGACCATGCGCCGATGATCGCCAGCTTCCTGCACCGCAGCTTCGTCGCGCCGAATGTACGCACGATCGCCCGCCAGCAGCTGGTGTCGCAGCTGGACGATCACCTGTACCAACTCCATGAGCTGACTGGCGAGCAGGCGTTTCCCAAGCCTGCGGCGAGCTATCTCGATGACTGGGCGTCCGACGACCGCGGCTGGCTGCGCAAATACTATCCACCAGGCGAAGATGAGCCACATTACGATCTGACTTCGCCCGCCGAGCAGGCGCTGGAATGGTTGCAGGGCCTGGGCCAACGCGCTTTCATCGGAACCGAATCGCGGTTGATGACCGTGTTCGACTTGCTCAAGCAGATCGCCGACGGCACCGAGCTCAATCCCCGTGCGCGCATCGCCGAACTCCAGAAACGCAAGGCGGACATCGATGCCGAGATCGCACAGATCAAGGAGGGCCATCTGGCCTTGATGGAGCCGACCCAGGTGCGCGAACGCTTTTTGCAGATGGCGGCCACCGCGCGCGAACTGCTGTCCGATTTCCGCGCGCTCGACCAGAACTTCCGTACGCTCGACCGCAGCGTGCGCGAAAGGATCGCCACCTGGGACGGCGGCAAGGGCGAACTGCTGCAGCAAATCTTCGGCTGGCGCGACCTGATCACCGAATCGGACGAAGGCAAGAGCTTCCGCGCTTTCTGGGACTTGCTGATGTCGCCGTCACGCCAGGATGAACTGGGCAAGCTGCTGGAACAGGTGATGGCGCTCGCGCCGATCCGCGAACTCGAACCCGACGGCCGCCTGCGCCGCATCCACTACGACTGGCTGGAAGCCGGCGAGGTCACCCAGCGCACCGTGGCGCGCCTGTCGGAGCAACTGCGCCGTTATCTCGACGACCAGGCCTGGCTCGAGAACCGTCGTATCATGGAGCTGATCCGGCAGGTCGAGCAGAAAGCGCTGTCGCTGCGCGGGCAGGTTTCCGACGTTGCCTTCGCCGACATCGACGACGCAGGGCCGGAGTTTGCCCTGCCCATGGAGCGGGTGCTCTATACGCCGCCATTCAAGGCCGACATCCGCGCGGTGAAAGTCGAGGAGGCCGGCGCGACCACCTTGTCGGACGCGCTGTTCGAACAGGTCTACATCGACCAGGTGCGCCTGGCGTCCAATGTGCGGCGCGCACTGCAGACCCGCAACCAGGTATCGCTGGCGGCGGTCGTGATGGACAACCCGATCGAACAGGGCCTGGCCGAGCTGGCCACATACCTGAAACTGGCGACCCAGGACGTGGCCGCCGTGATCGACGACGAACGCGAGGAATGCATCCGCTGGACCGGCACCGATGGCCGCCAGCGTCAGGCAACGCTGCCGATGGTAATCTTCACACTACGGGAACGAGAGGACGAATGATCGACGACGACCGGCTGGGACAAGTGGTAGTCACCCTGTTCCAGGGCGTGCTGTACCGCGAGAACGCCGAGCCGCAATGGCAAGCATTGCTCGAACTGCAGGCGCGCGTGCGCGACTATTGCGGCGTGATCGGGCTCGAATTGATCCTCGACGAGGCCGAGGGCTATGCCTATCTGCGCCAGCGGGCATCGACGCCCGAGACGCCGGACTTGCCGCGCCTGGTCCAGCGCCGCCAACTAAGCTTCCCGGTCAGCCTGATCCTGGTCCTGCTGCGCAAGAAGCTGGCCGAGTTCGACGCGCTCAGCGCGGAAACCAGGCTGGTCGTCAGCCGCGAGGACATCGTCGACCAGATGCGCCTGTTCCTGCCCGATACCGCCAACGAAGCGCGCCTGCTCGACCGCATGGACACGCATCTGGGCAAGGTCGTCGACCTCGGCTTTTTGCGCCGCCTGCGCGGCCAGGACGGGCAGTTCGAAGTGCGGCGCGTATTGAAGGCCTTCGTCGATGCCCAGTGGCTCGACGATTTCGCCCAGCGGCTGGACGGCTATGCCGGGCACGCCGCGGCGACCGCCGGCAAGGAGGGCGTCGAATGAACGCCGGACCCGATCCCGACCTGGCCATGGTGACCGAGCAGGCCGGGTTCCGCCTGCGCCGCTTCGAAGTGTATAACTGGGGCACCTTCCACGAGCGCGTATGGCGGATGCAGCCGGGCGGCGCCAATATGCTCCTGACCGGCGATATCGGATCTGGCAAGTCGACCCTGGTCGATGCGCTCACGACCTTGCTGGTCCCGTTCAACAAGATCTCGTACAACAAGGCGGCCGGCGCCGAGGCGCGCGAACGTTCGCTGCGCACCTATGTGCTGGGCCACTTCAAGTCCGAGCGCGGCGACACCGGATTGAGCGCCCGTGCAGTCGCCCTGCGCGACCAGCACAGCTATTCGGTGCTGCTCGGCGAGTTCCATAACGAGGGCTACGACGAGACCGTCACGCTCGCGCAGGTATTCTGGTTCAAGGACCCGCGCGGCCAGCCGGAGCGATTCTATGTGGTCGCCGAAACGGCACTGACGATCGCCGATGATTTTTCGGGCTTCGCCGACATCAACCAGCTGCGCAAGCGCCTGCGCGCGCGGTCCGGCATCGCCCTGCACGACAGCTTCCCGGCCTATGGCGCCGATTTCAGGCGCCGCTTCGGCATCGCATCGGAGCAGGCGATGGACCTGTTCAACCAGACGGTGTCGATGAAATCGGTGGGAAACCTGACCGAGTTCGTGCGCGAGCATATGCTCGAGCCGTTCCCGGTGCAGGCGCGCATCGACGAGCTGATTGCGCACTTCGATGACTTGAACCGGGCCCACGAGGCGGTGCTCAAGGCGCGCGCCCAGATCGAGCGCCTGCAGCCTCTGAACGCCGACTGCGACCGCCATGCGGAGCTGGCGACGCAGATGGATGAACTGCGGACCTGCCGCGAAGCCCTGCGGCCCTGGTTCGCGCTGCTCAAGACCGAGCTGCTGGACAAGCGCATCGCCAACCTGGCTGCGGACGAGGAGCGCACTGCCAGCCGCCTGGCCCAGCTGGAGCAGGAGCGGCGCGAACATGCCCGTACGCGCGACGAACTGACCGCCGCCATCTCGGCCAATGGCGGCAATCGGATCGAACAGATCAAGGGCGAGATCGCGCGCGTCGATGCCGCCCGCAGCGAAAAGAACGCGCGCGCGCAGCAGTACGAGCTGATCGCCTCGGCGCTCGGCTTGCCGGCGCCGCACGATGCCGGCACCTTCGATGCCAACCGGGACTCCATTGATACGGGCCAGGCCGCCTGCGTCGCGCAGCGCGACGAGCGCAGCAACCGCCTGACCGAGGCCGGCGTGACGGTGCGCGAGCTGAGAAAGCTGCACGGCGAACTGACCGACGAACTCGAATCGCTGCGCAAGCGCCGTTCCAACATCCCGCGCCAGATGCTGACCTTGCGCGAAGCCTTGTGCGACGCGCTATCGATCGCGCCAGACGCGCTGCCCTTCATCGGCGAGTTGATCCAGGTGCGTGAAGACGAACGTGCCTGGGAAGGGGCGGCCGAGCGCCTGCTGCACGCCTTCGGCCTGTCGCTGCTGGTGCCCGAACAGCATTATGCGCAGGTGGCGGCGTGGGCCGAGCGTACCCACCTTGGCGCGCGCCTGGTGTATTACCGGGTGCGGCCATTGTCCGCGGCCGAGCCGCCATCCCTGCATCCGCATTCGCTGGTGCGCAAGCTGTCGATCCAGCCGGATTCGCCGTTCTATACCTGGATCGAGGGTGAGCTGGCGCGGCGCTTCGACTACGCCTGCTGCGACTCGATGGAACTGTTCCGGCGCGAGCAGCGCGCGATCACCCGCAACGGACAAGTGAAGTCGGGCGGCGAGCGACACGAAAAGGATGACCGGCGCCAGATCGGCGACCGCACCAGCTATGTGCTGGGCTGGTCGAACGAGGCAAAGATCGCAGCGCTGGCCAAGCAGGAGCGCGACCTGTCCACGCGTATCACGGAACATACCAGGCAAATCCTCGAGCTCAAGGCCGAAGCTGCGGAATGGGGCAGGGTGCTCGGTCTCTGGCAGCAGCTGGCGGTGTTCGCCAGCTTCGCGGATCTCGATTGGAAGCCGCTGGTGGCGATGATCGACAGGCTTGAGCGCGAGCAGCAGGAGCTGGCGGCATCGTCCGACCTGCTGCGCACACTGCAGCAGCAGCTGCACGACCTCGGCGGCGTGCAGGCCGGGATCGATGCGCAGCATGCGCAGGCCAATGCCGCGCTGGCGACGCTGGTGGAGAAACTGAGCCAGGCTCGCAGCCTGCTGGGCGAGAGCGAGGCGCTTGCCAGTGCGATCGACGATGCCATGCGCGCAACGACGTTGCCAGCGCTGGAGGCGCTGCGCGAGCAGGCGCTGGGCGAGCACACGCTGACGGTCGAATCGTGCGATAACCGCGAGCGAGATATGCGCGAATTCGTCCAGGCACGCATCGACGCCGACAGCAAACGCATCGCGACCCTGCGCGACAGGATCATCACCGCCATGCAGGACTATGCGACGACCTGGCCGCTGGATGCGCGCGAGGTCGATGTGAGCATCGAGGCGGCGCCCGAATTCCGGCGCATGCTGCAGGTGCTGGAGGCCGACGACCTGCCGCGCTTCGCCGGCAAATTCAAGGATCTGCTCAACGAAAACACGATCCGCGAGATCGCCGGATTTCAGTCGCAGCTCAAGCGTGAACGCGAAACGATCCGCGAGCGGGTCGAGACCATCAACACCTCGCTGCACGCGATTGACTACAACCCGAATCGCTACATCGCCCTGGAGGCGGAGCCGAGCCTGGACGCCGACCTGCGCGACTTCCAGCAAGACCTGCGCAGCTGTACCGAAGGCGCGCTGACCGGGTCGAGCGACGAGGAATACACCGAGGCGAAATTCCTGCAGGTGCGGCGCATCATCGAGCGTTTCAGGGGACGCGAAGGCAGCGCCGAGATGGACCGGCGCTGGACCCGCAAGGTGACCGACGTGCGCAACTGGTTCGTGTTCTCGGCGTCCGAGCGCTGGCGCGAGGACGACAGCGAGCATGAACATTACACCGATGCCGGCGGCAAGTCGGGTGGCCAGAAGGAGAAGCTGGCGTACACCGTGCTGGCCGCCAGCCTGGCCTATCAGTTCGGCCTCGAATGGGGCGCCGTGCGTTCGCGCTCGTTCCGCTTCGTGGTCATCGACGAGGCATTCGGACGGGGCTCCGACGAGTCGGCCCGCTATGGCCTGGAGCTGTTCCGCCGCATGAACCTGCAACTGCTGATCGTGACGCCGCTGCAGAAGATCCACATCATCGAGCCTTACGTGGCGGGCCTGGGATTTGTGCACAGCGAGGAAGGGCGGCAGTCGATGCTGCGCTACCTGAGCATCGAGGAGTACCGCGCCGAGCGTGGTGCGCGGGTCGGATGACCGCGATGCGCAGCGCATGGTCGTCGCCCGGCGACATCGTCGCCAGCGTCCAGCGCCTGTGGGACAGCGGCGCCATCCTGGCCGCACGCCTGGACGGCGGTACCCTGTTTCCGCATAAAGTCCGGCTGCGGCAACCTTCGGTCGCCGCCATGGGAGAGCAGTTCGACCTCGTGCGCGACTGGATCGGCGCCTTGCGCAGCAGCAGCCGTCCCGAACGGGGCGATGGCTATGAACTGGTCTGGCGTGACATCAACCACCGCCAGTTGGGACGCAACCGCATCCCGGTGGCGGCCATCGTGGATTCGGAGGCGTCCGCGCTGCGCATGATCGGCCGAGGCGCGGATGCGCGTCGCTTCGATGAACTGCTTGCCACGACCCTCGAGGCGTTTCCCATCCTTCGCCCATGGCTGGCCAGGCAGCCGCTACGCCTGCTCGAGCACAGGGACGGATGGGAGCGGATCCTGGCCGTACTGCGCTGGTTCGTCACGAACCCGCGTCCGGGCATTTATCTGCGTCAGCTCGATATCCCGGGCGTCGACACGAAGTTCATCGAAGTGCGCAAGGGATTGATTGCCGAATTGCTCGACCAGGTGCTGCCTGCCGAATCGATCGATGCCGGCGCCGTTGGCGCGCGGCAGTTCGAGGCGCGTTATGGCCTGCTGGGCAAACCGGCGCAGATTCGTTTCCGCATGCTCGACCAGCGGCACCATATCGGCGGCTGTTGCGACCTGATGGTGCCTGTGGCGCAGTTCGCTGCATTGCGCACGGGCGTGGACCGTGTCTACATCACGGAGAACGAGGTGAATGCGCTGGCCTTTCCCGATATGGACTCGAGCATGGTGGTATTCGGCGGTGGCTATGGCATCGACCGCCTGGCGCAGGTCGACTGGCTGCGTAGCCGGCGCGTCATGTACTGGGGCGATATCGATACCCATGGCTTTGCGATCCTCGATCGCCTGCGGGCGTCGATCCCCGGCGTGGAATCGCTGCTGATGGATGAGGAGACATTGCAGGCTCACCGCCATGTATGGGGACAGGAGGATGGCGATAAACGTTACCTGGCAGACTTGGTGCGGCTAACCGAGCAGGAGCGGCGGCTATTTGTTCAGTTGCGTGACAATGTGTTTGAGGAACGACTACGGCTCGAACAGGAGCGCATCAGCTATACCTGGGCGGTCGACGCGATTCGACAAAGTTGAAAAACTACCCTTGCGGGGTTGATGGCGCTTTGTTATAGTCTCGCTCCTCGACGCAGACGCCACCTCACGGTAGCGAAAACGAAGAGAAAAAAGAGGTTGACGAAAATCGCGAAACACCTGATAATCTCGCCTCTCTGCTGCTGATGAACA
>NZ_JAXCWH010000020.1:0-11477 GCF_034045165.1 Massilia sp. CFBP9026 | reverse complement strand
TCCCACCCCTTCCCATCCCGAACAGGACCGTGAAACGACTTTGCGCCGATGATAGTGCTGCAACCAGTGTGAAAGTAGGTTATCGTCAGGCTAGTTATATAGAAAAAGCCCGCTCAATGATTTGAGCGGGCTTTTTTGCATTCTGAATTACGGTCCGGATCGCGCTTTCCGCAACCTATCCGGCCTGTATGCAGTTCAGCGCTTGCCCTCCCAGGCAGAAGAAATCCGATGAGTTCCCTTTCTGGCCCCGCGGCGCCAAGCGGCTGTTCTTCTCGAGCACTGTGAATAAGGAAATCGACGCCATTCACCAGACCAGCGAACAGGTGCTGTCGCTTGCGCCGATCGACGACAAGCCGATCGTCATGCTCATCAACAAACCGAAGGACGCGACCGCGGTCGGTGTCGATTTCGGCGCCTTCAACAAAGACCGGAAGACAAGGGAGTTCGTGAGCGGGCTTTATCCGAAAGCAAAAAGAATCATTGTCGATTCCGACCACCAGGTTCAGCGTCAGAATCCTGCTGAGGTGATCGACGCAATCAGGAAAATCATCGCCACACCGGCGCCAGGAGAATAAGGCTCAGGCATCGGTGAGGTGGTCGACATCATCATCCGCGAAGTCGTCACCTTCCCGCCATTCCAGAATGTCGCCTGGTTGGCACGCGAGCTTCTCGCAAATCTTCTCAAGGGTCGAAAACCGGATCCCTCTCACTTTTCCCGACTTCAGCAACGAAAGATTCTGTTCCGTAATTCCAATATAACTGGCCAGCTCTTTAGATTTCAACTTGCGTTTGGCGAGCATCACGTCGAGATTGATGATAATGGCCATCAGATAAAGCCCTCGTTCTCTTCGCTCAAACGACGGCCCTCATGCATCACGCCGGCGATCAAGTAAAAGAGACTGCAAACGAGGATCAGTAACAATTCGCTCGAATTGACATCGACAGAGATCGGATAGCTCTGACCGTTACCCAGCAGGTTGAACGCAAGGTCCCGAACCGGTTTTTCCAGGGTAAACAGCACGATTGCCAGGAGGATTGCCCCTGCAGATGCGCGCAGGCGCGCAATGGTATCGACTGCAAATATCCGACCTTGCTGGAAGCGCCTCAAGGTCTGGCCCAGCCGGATAAAACCGAACGTCAGTGCCCCAAGTCCTGGCAGCCCAATCAGAACCCCCATGATTTTCTGAGAGACGGATAACTCGTTCACCAAGCCCTCTCTCATCCCCTCGGGGTCGAGTTGAATATGCATGGGTCCAAGTTCTAATGGCATCGGCACGATCCAGGGAAGCAGGAAAAATACAATTTGAATCGACAGAAAGGCTAGCAAGAGCCATCTAATAAAACTGCAAAGGCGAAACAATGGCGACAGCTGCATCTGGTGAGAATCGATCTTATCCATGGATCGCCTATACCCTTCCACACGCGCCGCAACAATTTTATTGATGTGGCAATTGTTATTGTACTTCAGCAAATTTCTCTTGTGTTGCTCTGCTTTCACTCGAGAAAGGACAGTTGAGCTTAACCAGTATTTGTTCTTACTGTCAAACAATAAGAACTTACTGCTTGACAGTGTTTTTTCCGCGTCGTAGACTTTATTTGTATTTACGATAACCAATAGTCCCTAGCAAGGTTGTCAGGGCCGATCGATGCGCTGGAATGGCCAATTGTGACACCTGACTCATCATATCGATGGAGGAACAACATGCAAGCATCCGATCTCGCCGTTGATGATTTTTCGATTGAAGCACTGGAGAGCCGCTTCGAGATGGAAGCAATGGTCGAACCACCGCCAGAGACAGACTGGAAGTCGACCTGCACCTATGCAGGGCTCTTTGGAAACTGGGAGTAGGCGACCTTCGAGCCAAGTACTCCACGATCTCAATGCAAGCTCTGGTGTATCAACATAGCGGAACGGCCGGGCCACCATGTCGCATCAAGACACGTCGATCCCTTTGTTGAAAGGGAACATCACCATCGCCGCCTATGAGGATATTGACTCAGAATCAGCGCAGCAGTATCTCCTCACGCTTGGTGACAATTACTTTTTGATCTCGGTCAAAGCCAGGGCACTCATCCTCGCCTTGCTGCGCAGCCCAGGAACGCAACAACAATTGGAGAGCGATTTCGCTGCAGAAGCCGGTATGCGCGTTCCTGCGGCGACACTTATCACGCTCGCGAAACACACCTTGCCGCCGGCCCTGTTTCGCGACACGCCGCTGCCGCTGGTGAGGAAACCGTTCATCGTCAGCGCAACTGTCATCGCCCCGCGCTACGCCGCGCGCGTGGCTGCCTCGCTTGCCTGGCTGTTCAAGCCTCGGTGCGTCATGCCCATCGTTGCCTTGTTCGTGCTAATTCACGCGATGGTCCTGCCGGACGCGTTGCACATCGCGCACAGCGCGTGGACAGTTCCGCAAACATGCATTCTGGTCTTGCTGTTCCTGGCAAGCGGCATGTTCCACGAATGCGGCCATCTCGCTGCCTGTCGCTATTTCCGGTGCGACCACGGCGGCATCGGATTCGGGCTCTATCTTGTTTTTCCGGTGTGGTACGCGGACGTGACCCAAGCCTGGCAATTGCAGCGCCGCCAGCGGGCCGTCGTCGATCTCGGCGGCGTGTATTTCCAGGCGCTCTTCCTGATTGCCGTCGATGTGGTTGCCCTTGTCAGCGGCAATCCCGTCGCTTTCAAACTTGCCTGGCTGGTTACGTTTGCCATGCTGTTGACGCTGAATCCCGTCTTCAAGTTTGACGGTTACTGGCTGCTGTCGGACCTGAGCGGTTTGCACAATCTTCACCGGCAGGTGCGTCAGTCAATCACCATCCTGGTCGCGCGGGCGCTACGTAAGCAAAGCGCGTCCAGGCCTCCATTACAGGCGACGATCCTGCACGCGTATCTGTTGTTGAGCACATGTTACTTCGTCTATATAGGCCTGTTCCTGGCACGCGAACTTTCGTCGACGGCGGTCTTTTTTGCGTCGATGACCGGCGCCGGCTGGCAGGAATCGATCTCTCTGGATGGAATGGGCTGGGCAGAAGCCGCATCGGCCGTAGGTCATGGTCTTGCAATATTGGTATGGCCGTTCATGATCATGCTAGCCAGCATGTTCTTTTTGAACCGGCTCCGTTTGGGGATGCACGTGATCGTGTCCAGCATTCGCGCGGCCCGCACGCTGCCTTCTCGTCGTCACTCCACTTAGGGGACTCCGATGTTTTCGCGTATGAGCACGCTTGTCCAACCTGCCTTGTGCCGCCAGGGGGCACAGGCACCAACCAACAGACCGCCCGACACGGAGCAACTCATCCAGCAGACGGCGGCTGGAATGGCGTATTACCTTGGTTTGAGCAATGAGGATGCAACACTGCGTGCCCAAGCCGCATGCGAACGGCGTCAACGCCGACATGGCGGGCAGCCCTTCAGCGATGGTCCGGTGGCGCCACGCGATCAGGCCATGAAACATATCCAGGCGGCGCTCAACAAGAACGGCTCGTGCCTGATGGCATTGCCGTTCAGTGGAGCGGCACTGGAACTCTTGCATGAGATCGCGTCCGAGGGAAGCTTGCCATTGATCCTGATCGAGAGCCAAGCGCTCGCCAAATTATCATGGATCCTCGGCACGACTATCACTGACTTGCCGCGTTGCCAGACCCACGAGGTCATTAAACACGTCAAGATCCAGGTCGCCCAACCCCAGGCGGTCGTCTACGTCAGCTTTCCCGAGCTGCATTCCTTGACGGCGGGGACGACGGCGAGCACGAGCTTCCTCGGCAAGGCGTGCCGGTTCTCGGTACTCGACCCTTTATTGTGCCGGTATGGCATCAAAACACTGCTCACGATCGGTTACTTCCCGGCCACCGCCAGCGTCGGTCCGGAACTTGTCAGCTGCGATGCGCCGGCCATCGGCCCGGAGGGAAACAGCCAGGCCATGACGACGCTGTTGCGCTGGCTGCTGGGACACTTGCAGGTATCGGCTTCGGTCGCGCCGGACGATACGCTCTCCTGGCATCACCTGTATCGGGCAAGCGAACATTGCTACCAGATCGAGCGGCACAATCGGATCGAGCAGCTGGAAGCCTACTTCAAGGCCTGGAAACGTTCGCCCGGCGGCATGCCCGAGGCGCTCTCCCGCATCGCAGCGGCGCGCGTGGCCGCGCTGCGCAATGCGAGCTGAATCCGGTGGAGGGATGACCAAATGGCTTACTTCCCGGAACTGGTCGTGCGATGCAGAATCGCTGCCGCACGCGCTCGCTTATTTCTGTCGAGTGGCGAGGCTGCCGCCATGCTGGAAAAACGCATCGACCACTCGATCCGTACGGTATTTCCCGACATTTCGGCGGCGGCGGCGCATGACCTGTATGTGCGCCACTGGGTGTCGATGCGCAAGTTCGCGCTTATCAAGCAGTACCTGACGTCGCTGCAGGCCGACGAGCTCAATGCCTTCCTCGACCGTTATGTCCGGGTCGAAGGACGCGAGCATCTCGATGCCGTCGTGGAAAGCGAAGCACCTGTCATCTTCGTAACGCCTCATTACGGCAATTTTGCAGCGGGTTGCCTGAAGCTGATCAAGGAAATCGGACACCGTAAAACCATCAACGCCTTCTACAACCCACCCTTGAAGAGCCGTACTTCGCAGGGTTTCGAAGAATTGTTCCACCGCCTGGGATACGGTTATCACGCGCTGTTCAACGACGATACCGCAGTGCTGAAAGCCCTGCGGGTGCTCAAGCGCGGCGAAGCGTTGACGATGATGCCTGACGTGTTCGACATTACCGGGCATGTATTGTATGTGCCATTCTTCGGCCGCCTGATCCCGGCCATGGCCGGCACGGCGCTGTTCGCAATCAAGGGCCGGGCCAACGTCATCGTCGGCTATAACTGTCCGGGAGCCGGATTGGCCTCTACCCTCAAGCTGGGCGCACCGATCCATTACGAAAGGACTGGCGATGTCGAGACTGACCTCCCGCTGCTGACAGCCGCTATCTTCAGCGAACTGGAAAGGCAGATCCGGGCAGCGCCAGAGCACTGGATGTACCTGCCGAAGATGGGTGATTTGCTGGCCGACCGTCTCCCGGTGGATGCGACCGCACACGCCGAATGGATGGGCAAGCTCGACAATGCCACTCGCCAGTTCGCGTCGGTTTTACCTGAATGGCCGGACATCATGGATGAGCTCAAATCGATACCGCTCGACGTCGGGGACGGGGCCGGACACGTGGCAAGCTCGAAAACAAGGCCGCATACTCAGTCGCAGACAGGTGATGGTCAGGACACTCCTACAGCGCGCCGACCACTTGTCCTATAGAGGCGCTCACCCGTGGGGCGCATGATGAAATTTCTTGTTCAGCAAAGCGGAGGATCGCGATGAAGTCGAAAGAGAAGGTCAAGGGCGTAGACAACCGTGCACGCGGTAGCGCAAAACCAAAAACCTTGATGGTGGCCGAGGGCAGCCTGCAGTCCAGGGCGCCCGGTTACGTCATGCCGGGCGGGCTCGACACGCCTTTCCCGAGGGGGAACACAGGATCCATGCAATCGGATTCGACCGGACGCGGCCAGCGCGTCGGCGCCGGTTCGCAGGCCGGCGGATGGAGCGCCCGCCAGCAGGCCCAGCGCATGCAGGCGCGCGGCGAGCAGGACCGCCTCGGCGAATCGCGGCAGTCCGGTGGCGGCATGGAGCAGTACCAGCCGTCTTCGGACTCCGGCAGCAAACAAAAAGGCTGACACATCAGGACCTCGACCGTCCACGAATACCACCGACCCGGGCAATGCTCGGGTTTTTTCTTATCGGCGTAGGACGCACGGTGTGCCAGCCCACTGCCAGCCCGCTTGAATCTGGTGCACAATGCCTCTAACGACATTGCCATTTCATCCATAGGAGAAGCATGAACGAACAGGTCGCACGCAACGTCGTGCTGGTGCGCTCGATTGAATACGCCGATGTTGCCCACACGGTCCTGAGCGACGACGATCGCATGTACGCCACCCGCAGCGCGCGCGAGCTGGCTGCCTGGCAGGCGG
This sequence comes from Massilia sp. CFBP9026, assembly GCF_034045165.1. Lineage (NCBI taxonomy): Bacteria > Pseudomonadati > Pseudomonadota > Betaproteobacteria > Burkholderiales > Oxalobacteraceae > Massilia > Massilia sp. CFBP9026. The sequence continues at coordinate 5,467 of NZ_JAXCWH010000020.1, read as the reverse complement.
CTGACAGTCATATCGCGGTGAGCCAGCATCACTTCCTGCAGCAACGCGCGGAGCAAATCCTCAAGCGCCTGGGCGAACGCACGCCGGCCTTTGGCGCCTTCGCCCGCCGCGCCCCCGGCATGAGCGGCATCTGGATCGCGCTGCCATTCCTGGCCTTCTTGCTCGGCGCCGCGCTCGACCGCATCGCCGATCCGCACCGCGTCGACCTGCTGTCGGCGCCGCTACTGGCGATCGTCGGCTGGAACCTGTTCGTCTATCTCGGCCTGCTGGTCTGGGCCATTGTGCCGGCCGCACGCCGGGGCAAAAGCGGCGTGCCACTGCTGCGCCGCCTGAGCGTCGGCAAGGCGGTCGCGCCGCGCAAGCTGCCAACCGCGCTGGCCGAAGGCGTCGCCCACTACCTGGCCGATTGGGCGGTGCTGAGCGAGCCGCTCACGCGCGCCCGCCTGGCGCGCACCTTCCACCTGGCGGCGGCCGGTTTCGCGCTCGGCGCCGTCGCCTCGCTGTATGCGCGCGGCCTGCTCACCGAGTACGTCACCGGATGGGAGAGCACCTTCCTCGATGCGCAGCAGGTGCACACGCTGCTGTCATGGCTGTTCACGCCGGCGCTGGCCGTGTTCCCGTTCTTGCAGGGCTTCTCGCCCGCCGAGATCGAGCAGCTGCGCTTCGGCGGCGCCGCCGGCTTGCCGGTCGGCGACCGCTGGGTCCATCTGTACGGCGCGACCTTGCTGCTGCTGGTGATCCTGCCGCGCGTGGTGCTGGCACTGGTCGCGGGCGTGCGCGCAGGCCGCCTGAAGCGCAACTTCCCGATCGATCTCGACCAGCCTTATTACCGCAAGCTCGCCGACAGCATCGGCGCCGGTACGCCGGCCGTGCTGCGCGTGATCCCCTATAGCTACACGCTCGACGAACCGCGCGACCGCGGCCTGTGGGCGATCGCCGCCGCGGCCCTGGGCGGACAGACGCGGGTGCAGTTGCTGCCGCCGATCGGCTATGGCGTCGAGCTCAAGGACGCCTTGCGCGACACGACCTTGAAAGAAGCCGGCATCACCGTGACCACGGTGCTGTTCAGCCTTGCCGCCACGCCCGAAAAGGAAAACCACGGCGCACTGCTCGACTACCTGGTCAAGCGGGTGCCGCGCGGCGTAGCCGTGCTGCTCGACGAGTCGCCGCTGCTCGAGCGCATCGGCGAGCAGGTGGGCAGCGAGCGCGTCGCCGAACGCCACGCCCTGTGGCGCCAGTTCTGCAGCTTCCATGGCACCTCGGCCCACGTCGTCAATCTGCTTCAGCCCGACAAGCATCCGCTTGAACTGGGCGCGGGCCTCGCCTTGCCGGAGTTGCGATGATCACGCCCGCAAAAATCCAGTTCGCACTGGTCTCGCACACCAATAACGGCAAGACCACGCTGGCGCGCACCCTGGTCGGCATGGACGTCGGCGAGATCCGCGACGCCGCCCACGTGACCCAGATCTCGGAGGGTTACCCGCTCCTGAACACCGAAGAGGGCGACTCGCTCGTGCTGTGGGACACCCCGGGCTTCGGCGACTCGGTGCGCCTGCACAAGCGTCTCGCGCTGGCCGGCAATCCGATCGGCTGGTTCCTGCGCGAGGTGTTCGACCGCTACCGCGACCGCCCGTTCTGGCTCAGCCAGCAGGCGCTGCGCGCGGCCAGGGAGGAGGCGGACGTCGTGCTCTACCTGGTCAACTCGTCCGAATCGCCGCAGGATGCCGGCTACCTGCCGTCCGAGATGAAGATCCTCGAGTGGCTGGGCAAGCCGGTGGTCGTGCTGCTCAACCAGGTCGGCCCACCACGTCCGGCGCACGAGGAGCAAGCCGAACCCAAACGCTGGAAGCAGCACCTGGCGCAATACCAGGTGGTGAAGGAAGTGCTGCCGCTGGACGCCTTCGCCCGCTGCTGGGTGCATGAACACGTGTTCTATGAATCGGTGGCGGGCCTGATTGCAGAGGAAAAACGACCCGCCTATACACGCCTGCTGGCCGCATGGGCCGAGCGTAACCGCGTGCGTTACGCGAGCGCGCTGAACATGAGCGCCGAGCAGATCGCGGCGGCGGCGCGCGACAGCGAGCCGCTGGGCGAAGAACGAGGGGGCATGCTGCGTACCGCATTGAAGGCGGTCGGCATCGGCAAGGACGAGCAGCGCCGCCAGGATCTCGCGATGGCTGCGCTGGTGCAGCGCCTGAACGACGGCATCAACCACGCGACCGCGCGCATGCTGTCGCTGTACCGCATCGATCCCGGACAAGCGGTGAACGTCAACGCGCGCGTGCGCGAGAACTTCGCGGTGCGTGCGCCGGTGGACAAGGCGCAGGCCGGGCTGCTCGGCGCGGTGGTGTCGGGAGCGGCCACCGGTTTGTCGGCGGACGCGATGGTCGGCGGACTGACCCTGGGCGCGGGCGCGCTGCTGGGCGCGATCGCCGGCGGCATCACGGCGGCCGGCGCGGCCTGGGGTTTCAACCAGGGTACGGACCGCAACCAGGCCAATGTGAAGTTCGCCAATCCGTTCCTGCAAACGCTGTTGGCCAGTGCCATGCTGCGCTACCTGGCGGTGGCGCACTTCGGAAGAGGACGGGGCAATTATGTGGAAAGCGAGGCGCCGCCGTTCTGGCAGGCCGAGGCCGAGCAGGCGCTGAACGGCGTCGGCATCAACGGGGACCGCCTGTGGCAGGCGGTGCGCGAAGCGCCGGACCTGGGCGCCGCCACCAGGCTGGTCGAGGCGGTGCTGGTGCCGGCGGTGACGGCGACGCTCGAGCGCCTGTATCCCGATGCCGTGCTGCCGGGCGCGCCGGCGCAGGCAGCGCCGGCAACGCCGACATTGGACAAGGACGCAGTTACTGGAACTGGTACTGGGCGCTGACGCCCAGGATCCAGTTGCGGCCCGGGGCCGCTTCGTAATAGCGGCGGTTGGTGTCGCCCACGATGACGGAACCCACGTAATCACGGTCGAACAGATTGTTCAGGCGCGCGAACTGACGCAGCTTCCAACCGCCCAGCTGCTGGCTCGCCTGCACGCGGGCGTTGACGATCGCATAGCCCGGCGCCGGCGTGGCGCTGTTGGTGTCTTCCGCGTACACCTTGCTGTTGGCGATGGTCTCGAGCGCCGCGCCATAACGGCCGGCCGCTTCCTTCCAGCCGAATTCACCGTAGAAGCTGGTCTTCGGCAGGCCGGGCAGGCGGCTGCCTTTCGGCACCGCGCCAAAGGCTTCGTCATAGACCGCGTGCAGCATGCTCAGGGCCAGGCGCGCATTCCAGCCGGCGCCGAGTTCTGCGTCCACCGACAACTCGCCGCCCTGGCGCAGGGTGGCGCTGGCATTGCGGTAGCTGGTGCGTCCGCCCGACGAGGCGTCGACCACGAGCTCGTCCTTCGTCTTCACCTGGAACACGGCGGCGTTGAGGCGCACGCCGCTCGCCACCATGGCTTTCACGCCGGCTTCGAGATGGGTGCCGATGGCCGGTTCGAGCGCGAAGTTGAAGCCGCCGCCCGTGCCTGAATAAAACGATTCGTTCATCGTCGGCGTTTCGAAGCCGCGCGCCGCGCTGGCGTACACGTTGAGGGTCGGCGAGACCTTATAGAGCACGCCCACCAGCGGCGTCGTGTGGCGGAAGTCGGCGCCGCCGCTATCGTCGCCATTGGACAGGAACTTGTCCTTGACGTCGAAGTCCACGCGGCTATGGCGCACGCCGCCGCTCAGCACCCAGCGGTCGCGTTCCCACTCCAGCTGCACGTAAGGATCGACGCTGGTCACTTCGTTCTGTTCGTCGCGCCGCAAGTTGCCCTTCACCCCGAAGGTATCGCCGACGAAGTTCTCGAAGCCCTGGCGCGCATCCTTCGAGCGCGCCAATTCCAGGCCGGCCGTGGCGCGCATGGTGCCGCCGGCGACCTGGCGCACCGCGCGCCAGTTGGCGTCGATGCCGTAGAAGTCGCGGTCGAAGTCGATCACGCCGCCCGAGTGGCTGTTCGGCGCCTGGAAGCCGCGCGAGAACGACTGGTACTGGATGACGCGGCGGTTGCCGCCGTAGGCGGTCACCTGCAGGCGGTCGGCGCCGAATTTCTGTTCATACGTCGCACCGAACTGCTGGTGATCGATGCTCTTGCGCGTGTCGTAGCGATCGGCCAGCGTGCGCTGGGGCGTCTGCGTATCGGTGGTATCGATCTCGCCCGCGCGCGGGTCGCGCTGATAAGTGGCCCAGGTGACGCCGAGCGGGTCTTGCGTATCGTCCTGGCGCAGGCCGCTCGCGGTCAGCACCAGGCGGCTGGTGGACGAAGGTTCGACGACCAGCTTGGCGTAGGCCTGCTTGCGCGTCGCGGCGCTGTGGTCGCGATAGCCGTCGGTCTCGAAGCGCGAGGCATCGAGCAGGTAGCCGATGCCGCCGCTGCGGCCGGAGGCATTGGTGTCGAACTTGCGCTGGCCATAGCTGCCGCCGGTGAAGCTGGCTTCGACCGTGGGCGCATTGGTCGGTTCGCGTGTAAAGAGCTGGACTACGCCACCGGAATGGTTGCCATATAAGGCGGACATCGGGCCGCGCAGTACTTCAATGCGCTCGGCGAGATCCAGGTTGAAAGTCGCGGCCTGGCCCTGGCCGTCGGGCATGGTGGCCGGGATGCCGTCCGCCACCAGGCGCACGCCGCGCACGCCGAAGGCGGAGCGGGTGCCGAAGCCGCGCGAAGAGATCTGCAGGTCTTGCGCATAGTTCTCGCGATTGCGCACCACGATGCCCGGCACGGCGACCAGGGCTTCGGACGCATTGACGCGCAGCTGGGTGTCGCCGATCTGCGCCGCATCGACCACGTCGACCGAGGCAGGCAGGTCGAAACTCGTGTGTTCGGCGCGGGTGCCGCTCACCACGACCACGTTCATTGGGTCGCGAATCTCTTCGGCGAGGACTGCCAGGGGCCAGCAGGCGCAAACGGCGGCGATCGCCGTGCGGCGCAAGACGGTGTGCTTCATTCTTTCTCCATGGGTGCGTAGCAAGCGCGCGAGGGTAGGGGCCTTGCCAATCAGCCAAGGAATATACCTTGCAACGGAGTATTACGTGCGCACGGAAACAATCCAGCAAAATCATGGCTAACTGAAATAGCTGAAACATGCTTCGCATAGGGTCTTGCGGAACCCTGTCGAGGTTTGCTATAGTTCGCCTCCGCTTCGGCATGACCGAAAAATGTTAACGTAATCAAGCGGTTACGGTAGCAAGATCGGCAGAGAAATCTGAGACGAAGCGAAATGAGGGGTTGACGAAAAACGAAAAACACTTCATACTCTCTTTCCTCTGCTGCTGACGAACACAACGATTCGAAGCAAACAGCAGATGATGCAGCACCGAATAAAGTTCTTTAAAAATTAACAGTCGATAAGTGTGGGCGTTTGATGAAGGTGCCAAGAACTTCGGTTCTTGATTACTTAAATTATCAAATGTTCACAAAAAAGAAATACGTTGTCTCAGCAATGAGATG
>NZ_JAXCWH010000002.1:0-918533 GCF_034045165.1 Massilia sp. CFBP9026 | reverse complement strand
CAGTGCCCACGTGGCGGAATTGGTAGACGCGCATGGTTCAGGTCCATGTGCCGCGAGGTGTGGGGGTTCGAGTCCCTCCGTGGGCACCAAAATCTACCTGGTTGTTGTAGGGTGGACGAATTTTCGTCCACGCGGAAGTAAGCATAGTGTTTGCAGTAATCAGTGCCCACGTGGCGGAATTGGTAGACGCGCATGGTTCAGGTCCATGTGCCGCGAGGTGTGGGGGTTCGAGTCCCTCCGTGGGCACCAAAATCTACCTAGTTTTTCCGGACTTCTCGTCCCGCAAAACGCCGTAGCCTTCTCATGAGGACTACGGCGTTTTGCGTTTTATGCCCTCTTTTTTCACTGCGTCGCCAAGTCGTCCAGGATCGGACAATCCGAACGATCGTCGCCATGACAGGATGCGGCCAGGCTTTCCAGCGTCCTGCGCATCGCTGCCATTTCCGCGATCTTGCGATCCAGCTCGGCGATATGCGCCAGCGCCATCGCGCGCACGTCGGCGCTGGCCCGGTGTTTATCTTCCCACAGCGCCAGCAAATCCCTGATCTGGTCCAGTGAAAACCCGAGCGCGCGGCCGCGGTGGATGAATTGCAGCACCCGCACGTCCTGTTCGCTGTACAGGCGATACCCAGCCTCGGTCCGGCGCGGCGCTTTCACCAGGCCGATCGATTCATAATGACGAATCATTTTCGCCGTCACGCCGGAAGCGCGCGCGGCGTCGCCGATGTTCAGGCTGAGCGTGGACTGCATGTAGTTCTCCTGTTGTTTGCAGCGCCAAGCATACACCTTCCCATAGTGGTAAGCTCAAGCGGCGCTTGACTTGCAGTCGAGAACGTCCGAGCATAGCCCCATGCAGATTCTCCGACCCGCAGCCATCGGGCTGGCACTCGTCCTCATCCTGTCCTCCGCCCTGGCCGGGCCGGCGCCCTATTACCAATGGCGCAGCAAGCTCACCGGCGAACTGGCCTGTTCGCAGACCCCGCTGGGTGAAGGATGGGAAAAATCAAACGGTCCCTATCGGGACATGCGTTGCGAAAAACTCATTGTTGTTAAATAATGAAAGTGGAAGAGGCGGCGTTTTGACAAACATCGCCGCCAAACTTCATTACATAACAGAGCAGCCACTGAGGAGACATCCATGTTTACCAGCCCGGAGCAGTTCGCAAACGCCACAAAAACCTTGTTCGACCTGCAGATGCAGACCTTCAACGCCCTGGCCGGCAAGACCGTCAAAGGCGTCGAGCAGGTGGTCGCCCTCAACCTGAACGCCGCGAAAAGCTCGGTTGACAGCACGATGGCCGCCGGCCGCAGCATGGCCGAAGCCACCCAGGCCGGCAACACGAAAGCCGCCTTCGACACCCTGGCTGCACGCATGCAGCCGGCCGCCGGCGTCACCAACGCCACCGAGTACGCGACCCAGCTCAAGTCCATCATCGACGAGATGCACGATGAGTTCCGCGGCGCCGCCGATGCCCACGTGGCGGAAGCGAAGAACACGCTGTCGGCGCTGATCTACGACGTCACCCAGAACGTCAAGCCGGGTTCGGAGAACGCGGTCGAGATCATCAAGGCCGCGATCGAGAACGCCTTCAAGGGCTACGAGCAGGTAACCCAGGCCACCCGCCAGGCGGTGCAGACCGTCGAAGCCCAGTTCGAGCGCGCCAGCTCGATCGTGACGCCAGGCGCCGGCAAGGCGCAGAAGTCCGAGTAATCGGCCCCCGTGCACATCCGGCGTCACGGCGCCGGATGCTCTATTCCCAGCAAGTCTTCCAGCCGCGCCAGCGAGGCGTCATCCTTGATCACCGAACGCAACCAGGCGTGCAGCGGCTGCTCGCCCCAGCGCGCGGCCTTCTCGGCCAGGTAGGCCACCGGGCTGTGCGGCTCGGTGCGGCGGAAGAATTCGGCCACCTGGCGCAGCTGGGCCAGCGCCTGGTCGCGGTGCGTCACCTGCCCGTCGAGCCGCACCGGCAGCGCGATTGCTGTGACGGTGCCGCCGGCTGCCGCCTCGGTCGGCGTCGACGCCCCTCCCGCCATCGCCACCGGCTTGATCAAGTCGACCACGTCGCCCAGCGCGGCCCGCCCGACGCTATAGCCCGGCCCATCGGCGCCAAGCTGGCCGTCGACCACCCGCTCCAGTTCCTGCAAGGCCGCCAGGCAGGCTTCGCAATCGGCCAGTAGCGCCTGCACGAAGGCGCCCTTGCTGCGCGCACGCGCCGCCTCAAGCTCGGCCACCGAATCAGGCCCCTTGGCGCGCGCGACTTCCCAGGCCTGCAGCGTCAGCACGCCGTTCTCGGCCAGCGGCATCGTCTTGACCAGCGGCGCAATCCGCCCCGCGAGCCAGGACAGGTTGCCGATGCGGCGCTCGAAGCCATCCTCGTCGGCCTGCGGGTGCAGCCCTTCCCAATAACGCTCGCACAGCGCCGCCACCAGTCCCAGGCCTTCGGCCAGGCCGCGCATGCCGCCGGTCTTCGCATTCGCCTCGGCCAGCCACACGGCCAGTTGCAAATCCTTGCTGCGGGTTTGCAGCAAGCCGGTGCAGCGCTTGCCGACCAGCTTCCAGTCGGCTTCCTTGAGCGCCGTGACCCAGGCGCCCTGCTCCAGCGAAGGATCGTCGGCCAGGCGCGCGCGCGCGATCTCGTCGACCTCGGGCGAAAACGCCAGGTCGGCGCCGCAGGGATTCTCCGGCGCGATCGGCGCCAGCAAAGCATCGATGTCCATCATCGCGCCCTCCTCAGGACTGTGTCGATTCGATCAGGTACTTGAACTTGCCCGCCTTGGTCGCGCCGATCTTCACGCGGGCGATGCCGCCGCCCTCGGCCATGCGCGCCAGCACGCTGTCGGCGATCTCCGGCAGCAAGGTACCGTTCAGGACGTTGTCGACGTTGCGGGCGCCGGAATCGACTTCGGTACAACGTTTCAATACGGCCTCCACCAGCGCCTCGTCGTACTCGAATGTCGCCTTGTGGTTGTCCAGCACGCGCGCGCCGATGCGGGCCAGCTTGAGACGGATGATATTGGCCAGCACCTCGTCGCCGATCGGGTAGAACGGCACCACCGCCAGGCGGCCCAGGAAGGCCGGCTTGAAGTGTTTCATGAGCGCGGGCCGCAGCAGTTCGGACAGCTGCTCGGGCGTCGGCAGCTCGCTCGCCGGCTTGTTCAGGCAGGCCGCCATTAGCTGGCTCGAGCCGGCGTTCGAGGTCAGGATGATGATCGTGTTGCGAAAGTCGATCTGGCGTCCTTCGGCGTCGTCCATCACGCCCTTGTCGAACACCTGGAAGAACATCTCGAGCACGTCGGGATGCGCCTTCTCGGCCTCGTCGAGCAGCACCACGCTATAGGGATTGCGCCGCACCGCCTCGGTCAGCACCCCGCCCTCGCCATAGCCGACATAGCCCGGCGGCGAGCCTTTCAGGCCGGAGACGCTGTGCGCTTCCTGGTATTCGCTCATATTGATCGTGATGAGCTTGCGTTCGCCGCCGTACAGGATGTCGGCCAGCGCCAGCGCGGTCTCGGTCTTGCCCACGCCAGAGGTGCCGACGAACAGGAACACGCCCTTCGGCTTGTTCGGATCGTCCAGGTTGGCGCGCGCGGTGCGTACGCGCTGGGCCACCACGTGACTCGCATGGCCCTGGCCCAGGATGCGCTCGTCCAGCATCGATTTCAGATTGACCACGGTGCGGATCTCGTCCTTGACCATGCGGCCCAGCGGGATGCCGGTCCAGGCGGCGACGATCTCGGCCACCGTGTGGCCGTCGACCTGCACCGGCACCAGCGGCGCTTCGCCCTGCAGCGCGCGCAAGGCCTCGTTCAATGCGCGCAAATCCTTCGCGCCGCTGTTCTCGCTGCGGCTGCCGGAGGCCTCCAGCTCGGCGCGCAGCTTGCCGATCTGGCCGGCCAGCGCCTGCTCTTCTTCCCACCTGCGCTGCAGCATCTCCTGCTCGGCGGCGGCGCTGCCGCGCTGCTGGCCCAGTGCCGCCAGCGCCCCTGCATGGTCGGCGCCTGCGCTGGCGTCACGGCTCAAGGCGCTGATGCGGGCGTCGAGCCGTTCGATGCGGCGCACGCAGTCTTCCAGCAGCGCCGGCGTGGCGCTCTGACCCAGCGCCACCTTGGCGCAGGCGGTGTCCAGCACGCTGATTGCCTTGTCCGGCAGCTGGCGGCCGCTGATGTAGCGGTGCGACAGGCGCACCGCCTCGGTGATCGCATCGTCGTAGACCCGCACGCCGAAATGCTGTTCCATCAGCGGCGCCATGGCGCGCAGCATGGCCGCCGCCGTGTCTTCGTCCGGCTCTTCGACCTTGATCACCTGGAAGCGGCGCGCCAGCGCGGCGTCCTTCTCGAAATACTTCTTGTACTCGCCCCAGGTCGTGGCCGCGATCGTGCGCAACTCGCCGCGCGCCAGCGCCGGCTTCAGAAGGTTGGCGGCGTCGTTCTGGCCGGCCGTGCCGCCGGCGCCGATCATCGTATGGGCCTCGTCGATGAACAGGATGATGGCGTGCGGGCTCTTTTTCACTTCATCGATGACGTTCTTGAGGCGGTTCTCGAACTCGCCTTTCACGCTAGCCCCGGCCTGCAGCAGGCCCATGTCGAGCGTGTGGATCTCGACGCCCTTCAACACGTCCGGCACGTCGCCCTGGGCGATGCGCAGCGCCAGGCCCTCGACCACGGCGGTCTTGCCGACGCCGGCCTCGCCGGTGAGGATCGGGTTGTTCTGGCGCCGCCGCATCAGGATGTCGATCGCCTGGCGGATCTCCATGTCGCGCCCGATCACCGGGTCGACCTTGCCGTCGCGCGCGCGCGCCGTCAGGCAGGTGGTGTACTGGTCGAGGGCCGGCGTGGCACGGGCGGCGGCCCGGGTCAGGTCCGAAGCGGCGTCCGTCCCGACGGCGCCCACGGCTTCCTCGGCCTGGATATCAGGCGCTTCAGTCGAGCCACGCGTCAAACGCTCCAAATCGTGCTTCAGGCGATCGAGCGGGAAGCGCGCGAACAGCTTTGATGCGCGCTGCGCCAGCTGGGCCAGCGACGGTTCGGTCAAGAGCGCCAGCAGCAGGTGGCTGCTGCGGATCCGGTTCGGCTGGCCCGAGCCCAGTGAGGCGATTAGCCAGGCATGCTCGAACAGCAGCGGCAGATGGCGCGAAAACACCGGCGTGCGCGCGCTGCCGGTGGCGAAACGCCCTACTTCGCGCCGCAGGTCGGCTTCCAGACCGGTCAGGCTGATGTCGCACTGGCGCGCGATCGCGGCCAGGTCGCTGCCCGGCTGCTCGATCAGGCCCAGGAACAGGTGCTCGACGTCGACCTCGTACTGGCCCAGCCCCAGGCAGATGCTGGCGGCGCGGGTGGCGGCGGCGCGGGTGGTGTCGTTCAGCTTGGAGATGAGCGTCTTGAGGTTGATGTCCATCGTGGCTCCCTTATTGTAGTGGCGTGGTGGCGCCGCTCAGGCCCTGGGCGGCCGGGCGGTGCGGTTGATTTCGTAGTGCAGCGACGACGGCTGCAGCACCGCATTGAAGTTGACCGGTTCGAGCAGGCCATCGACGGCGAGACGTGCATGGATCGCGAAGTGCAGGCGGTTGACGTCGCCCGCCTCGGGTTCGAGCACCGCGCGCGCATCGAGCAGGCGCGGTTCGTGGGTGGCGATCGCATCCTCGATGCTGGCGCAGACGGCGGCGCGGTCGACGCTGCTGGTCAGGCAGAAACCGGCGAAGTCGATCAGGCCGTAGTGCAGGATCGAGGTGCGCGCCGCGGGATAGCCTTCAAGGTGGGCGACGTCCAGCGCGATGCGGGTATTGAGCAGGGCTTCCAGGTCGCGCGCGACGCTTTCCTTGAGCTGCTCGACGCCCAGCGCGGTGCCGGCCACACCCTCCTCGACCATCAGGCGGTCGAGCAGGCCCGGCGTGAAGCCTTTCATGGTGCCTCCCGGGGATGTCGGATGCGCGGCGAGCTACGCTGGAAAGCGCAGCCGCCGCGCGCAAAAGAACGGCGAACGCCGCTCAGACGACCTTGTTGGCCGCCAGGTCCCAGCCGCCGGAGGTGTTGCCGCCGGCGCCGCCGGTGACCTTCTGCTGGGTGTACTTCCACTTGATCTTCGAGAATTTCAGGCCGACCGATTCCTGGATGATGCTGCCTTCGGCCACGCTGGGCTTGATGCCGCCGATCAGGACGTTCTCGAGCTCGATCTCGAAATACTTGATGCGCTCGCCCTGGCCGTCGGCGCGCATGAATTCCAGCTTGGCTTTCGGGATCGTCTTGCCGGCCGAGCAGGTCTGCAGCAGGATCGGCGACGCCAGGTCGGCCAGCTTGGTCAGTGCGATCTCCTGGTGCTCGCAGCGTTCGGCGGTGTGACCGCCGCCGGTGGACGCGGTGGCCGAACGCGGCTGGCTCACGCCCCACGCCACCGAGGTGCACTCGATCCAGTCCTTGTGCTTGTCGTCCATCGATTCGCCCTTGATCCCGTCGATCTGCAGGTACACGTCAATTGCCATGTTCTACTCCAAGTAAGTTAATGAAGATTGCTAGCTTTTGGTCGACTGCGGCAGCTCCGCGACCAAACGGAGCGAAACAGAGAGTTCATCGAGCTGGAAGTGCGGGCGCAGGAAGGAGACGGCGCGGTACACGCCGGGACGGCCCGGCACCTCGGACACCTGCACGCTGGCCTCGCGCAGCGGGAACTGCGCCTTCTGGTCCTGGCTCGCGTTATCGTCGAGCAGCACATATTGGGTCAGCCAGCGGTTCAGGTAATCCTCGACGTTGGAAGCGGCGGCGAAGCTGCCGATCTTGTCGCGCATCATGGACTTCATGTAATGGGCGATGCGCGAGACAGCGAAGATGTACTGCAGCTGCGACGACAGCACGGCATTGGCATTGGCCGCCTCGTTGTTGTACTTGCGCGCCTTCTGGGCCGACTGGGCGCCAAAGAAGGCCGCGTACGAGGTATTCTTGCAATGCACCAGCGAGATGAAACCGAGATCCGACAGCTCCTTCTCGCGGCGGTCGGTGATCGCGACCTCGGTCGGGCACTTCAGCGCCACCTCTCCCTCGTCGGTCTTGAAGGTGTGGGTCGGCAGGTTCTCGACCAGGCCGCCGCCCTCGACGCCGCGGATCGCGGCGCACCAGCCATAGTCCTCGAAGGCGCGCGTCAGGCGGGCGCCGAAAGCATAGGCCGCGTTGCACCACAGGTATTTGGAGTGGTCGCTGCCGTCCACGTCCTCGACGTAGTTGAAGCCCTCGGTCGTCATGCCGTCGGCCGGGTGGTATGGCAGGCGCCCCAGGAAGCGCGGCAGGCACAGGCCGACGTAGCGCGAATCCTCGGACTCCCTGAATGCCTTCCACTTGGCGTATTCGACGGTGTCGAACACCTTGGCCAGGTCGCGCGGTTTACCCAGGTCGCCGAAGCCTTCGACGCCGAACAGCTCGGGGCTGCTCGAGGTGATGAACGGCGCGTGGCTGGCCGCCGCCACATGCGACATCTGCTCGAGGAAGTAGATGTCCTCGGGCTGGCGCGAGATCTCGAAGTCGCCGATCAGGGTGCCGTAGGGCGCGCCGCCGAAGGTGCCGAATTCTTCTTCGTAGATCTTCTTGAACATCGTGCTCTGGTCAAACTCCATGGCCGACTGGAAGTCCTTGACCAGCTCACGCTTGCTGGCATTGAGCATGCGGATCTGCAGGTTGGCGCTGGTGGTGCTGTTCCTGACCAGGTAATTCAGGCCGGTCCAGCTGCGCTCGAGCTTCTGGAACTCGGGCGCGTGCATGATCGCCGAGAGTTGATCGGAGATCATGTGGTCCAGTTCCGCCAGGCGCGCGTCGATGGTGGCCGACAGATTGGACGAGATCACCATCGTCCCCTGCATCACCTGGCTCACCAGCTCCGAGATCAGGTCGCGCGCGCGTTCGTGCTCGCTGCTCGATGCCGCCACGCGGCTTTCTTCGACGATCTGGTCGAGCAGCGAAGCGTCCAGTTCCGGGGCAGTCGCCGTCGCTTGGGTGGATTCGAATACCGCCGCCATCTCACTCCCCTTTGCCTGGTTTGCGCAGGCTGTCGAGTTTTTCGGTATTGCCCAGCACCTCAGTCAGGATGTCTTCGAGCTTGTCGTTGCCGGCCAGCTTGTTGCGCAGGTCAGCCAGCTTGGTGCGCGCCTCGAGCAGCCCGGCCAGCGGCGCCACCTGGCGCACCACCGACTCGGGCCGGAAGTCGTCCATCTCGCGAAACTGCAGCTGCACCCCGAACTGGCCGCCTTCCGGCGACAGGTGGTTCTCGACCTTGAAGGTGGCGACGGGCGCGACGGCGCCCAGTACCTCGTCGAAATTGCCGGCGTCGACATTGACGAACTTGCGGTCCTTGAGGCGCTTCTTCTCGGCCTTGGGGTCGACGCCGAAGTCACCGACCACGCCGACCACGAAGGGCAGCTCCTTGTTCTCGATCGCGTCGCCGATCTCGACGTCATAGGTCATCTGCACGCGCGGCGCGCGCACCTTCTGCAAGCGTTTTTGTACGCTTTCGCTCTTGGCCATGTCGACTCCAGTGGGGGAAGATGGGATTACTTCAACACGTCGAACGGACTGGCGCTGCCGGCCGCCGGACGCGGCGGCGCCGCCACCGCCGGCTGGCTAGGGGTCCTGCGGGTCGATGCCGGACGCGCGGCCGGACGGGTCGTGACCAGCACCTCTTCGCCCAGGCTGGTGCGCAGCAGCTTGGCCAGGTCTTGCGCTTCGCTGCGCACCGAACCTTGCAGATTGTTCTTGCGCGTCAGGTCGGCCAAGGCCTTGCTGGCCACCCGCAGGCCGCTGACGGCCAGGATGCTGTAGGCCAGCGTGTCGTCGGGATCGCGCGCCAGCGCTTCCTGCGCGCTGCTGATGGCGTCGCCGTACTGGGTGGCGTCAAAGCGGATCTGGGCCATGCGCACCCAGGGTTTCTTGTCGACCGGGTGCGCCACGCTGGCCGCCTTGAGCAGGCTCACGGCCTTGTCGCTCTGCCCGGCCGCGAGGGCGGCATCGGCTTCGGCATAGATGTTTTCGGACACGGCGGCGCGCTTGGCGGTCGTGCCCGTGCCGTCGGTGACGCACCCGGCCAGGGCGGCGACCCCGACCAGCAGGGGTAACAGGCGTTTGTGGAACATGTTCGTCTCTCCAGTGGGTGAACAAGCCCCCATTATTCGCATCGCGCTTTTCAGGAAGTTGTGCACTGTCAATGAAAAAGCGAGTTCAGCAATCACTGTTGGATGTCGCTTGCGTTTGCGCCGTGTCAGCGCGCCCTGGCGCGGATGGGTTTCAATCCAACCTTGGTGCCTTAGGACAATTGCGAGGAGATCGTTGATGAGGACGTCCAACCGGGTCGAGCTGCTGGTCGTGGCAACCGTGCTGACAGCGGCGCTCGCCGGCTGCGGTGGCGCCGCGCTGGCGCCGCTGGCCAGCGTGGCGCTGGAGGCGGCCGGCTTGCGCAAGCCGGCCGAACTGCCCGAGTCGCAGAAGCCGCCGCGCAACGTGCCGCTCAAGCTGCACGCCGCCACCCGCCTGAACGTGGACGCGCGCGGCCAGCCGCTGGCGCTGGCTGTGCGCCTGTACAAGCTGCGCCAGAAGGACGCCTTCGAGGGCGCGCCCTACGCCACCTTCCTCGATCCGCGCCTGGAGCGCGAAAGCCTGGGCGCCGACCTGGTCGAGGTGCGCGAGATCATGCTGGTGCCGGGCCAGCGCTACGAGGTGACCGAAAAAGTCGCGCGCGAAGCCGGCCACGTCGGCATCGTGGCGCTGTTCCACACCCCTGCCGCCGGCCGCTGGCGCACCGCGGTCAGCAGCCTGGATGCCGAACGCGACGGCCTGAACGTCGGACTACACGCCTGCGCGATGAGCGTCGGCTCAGTGGGGAAAGGCGGCACTGCGGCGCTGGGCTCTGTGCGCTGTCAATAATCGTTTATGACTTTCCTGCAAGCTAGTCTTTTCTGAACGGCGAGGAGGCGATCGTGATGCCATCCAAGGTCTTATGGGGCGAGGGACTGTTCCTGCGGCCCCAGCATTTCCAGCAGCAGGACCGCTACCACGAGGCGCGCCTGAACCAGACCGCCTGCGCCTTGCACCCGTATTGCTGGGGCGTGCGCAAGCTGGCGGTCGACCTCGACGCGCTGCGCAGCGACATCCTGCGCATCGACGAGCTGTCGCTGCTATTCCCCGACGGTGAAGTAGTGCGCGCGCCGGGCGACGACGTGCTGCCGCCGCAGGTGCGCCTGGGCGACCTGCCGCCGGCGCAGCAAACGGTCACCTACCATGCCGCCCTGCCGGCGCTGCGCACGCATGGCGACAACTGTGCCAATGGGCTCGACGGTCATGAAACCATCGACGTGCGTTTCGGACGCATCGATCGCGAGACCCAGGATTTATATACCCAGGCCGCCGACGCCCCCGTCACCTACCTGCGCAAGGCGCTGCGCCTGGTGGCCGACAGCGAGCCGCTGGAAGCCTACGAAAGCTTTGCGCTGCTGCGCCTGCGGCGCGTGGCTACCGGCGGCTTCGAGATCGATCCCGGCTTCATTCCGCCCAGCCTGTCGATCGACGCCGTGACGATGCCCGGCGCCGGCCTCCATGTCGGCCTGGCGCGGCTAATGGAGAAGCTGCTGGCCAAGGTCAACGCGCTGTATGGCGACCTGCGCGAACCGAGCCGCAACGTGGTCGAGATCCGCGGCGGCGACGTGTCCTCGTTCTGGCTGCTGCATACGGCCAGCGCCGGCTATGCGGCGCTGGCCCACTACCTGCACCACCGCGAACTGCATCCCGAGCGCCTGTACGGCGCCATGCTTGAACTGGCCGGAGGACTGATGACCTATTCGCGCAGCTACCGCCTCGAAGACCTGCCCTCCTACGTCCACGCCGATCCCGGCCCGCAGTTCGCGCGCCTGGACGGCATCATCCGCGACCTGCTCGATACCGTGATTTCATCCCGCTACTTCACCATCGCCCTGCACAAGGACCGCGCGTCCTACTACCTCGGCGCGCTCGACTCGGGCCGCATCAATGCCCAGACCACCCTGTACCTGGCGGTGGCGGCAGATATGCCGGCGCTGCGCCTGGTCGAGGCGGTGCCGCTGCAGTTCAAGGTCGGCTCGCCCGAAGACGTCGACAAGTTCGTGCTGTCGGCGCTGCCCGGCGTGAAGCTGGTCCATGCGCCCCAGGTGCCGAGCGCAATCCCGGTGCGGCCCGATACCTATTACTTCGTGCTCGAAGGCCGCGGCGCGCTGTACGAGGCGATGCTCAAGGCGCAGGCGATCTCGGTGTACGTGCCGAGCGGCGTGCGCGAACTGCGCCTCGAACTGATCGCGGTGTCGGCATGAGCGCCTTCATCGAGCGCCGCGCCGCGCCAAGAGGTGACGCCGCCAACCGCCGCCAGCGGCTGGTGGACATCATGTACGAGGGCTTCCATGCCCTGTTCCTGCTCAAGAACGGCTGCGGGCCGCAGGACAAGGGCGCCTTCGCCGACAATATGACGGCCTTCCTGGCCGACGTCGACCGCAGCGCCAAGGCGCTCGGCATCGCGGCCGAAGACGTGACGGCGGCCAAGTACGCCTACTGCTCGGCGGTGGACGAGATCATCCTGCGCTCGAGCTACGAGGTGCGCGAGGCATGGGAAACCCGGCCGCTGCAACTGCGCGTATTCGGCGACCAGCTCGCCGGCGAGCATTTCTTCCACCGGCTGGAGGACTTGCGCGCCAAGGGCGCGCAGCAGGTCGAGGCGCTGGAAGTCTTCCATATGTGCCTGCTGCTGGGCTTCCAGGGCCGCTATGCGCTGGACGGCAAGGACAAGCTGGACTACCTGGTGGCGCGCCTGGGCGACGAGATCGCCCGCATGCGCGGCCGCACCCGCGGCTTCGCGCCGCATGCCGAGCGGCCCGACCAGGTGGTCAACCGGCTGCGCAGCGACCTGTCGCTGTGGGTGCTGGCGTCGGTATTCACGCTGGCCGGCCTGGGCGCCTACGTGGGCTTTCGCACGGTGCTGGGCAACGAGTCCGAGTTCGCGCTGGCGCACTACAATGACCTGGTCAAGCTGCCGCCGAAGGCAGCGCATGTGACCATCACGCTGCCTTGACCCCTTTGATCGTTGGCCCCAGCACGTCGTACCCGCGAAGGCGGGTACCCAAGTTTGCGTGCGCAGCCACAATCCTTCTTGCGGCTACGGTACGCGCTTGGATTCCCGCCTGCGCGGGAATGACGAGCAGAGGGTGCGGGACTACGTGTCGATGTGCAGCGGGCCAGATCTACTGAATCACCTTGAACTCGATCCGCCGGTTGCGCGCCTTGCCCTCCGGCGTGCGGTTGTCGGCCACCGGCCGGTCCGGGCCTTCGCCCGACACCGCGATCGATTCTTCCGCGATCCCCTGGCTCACCACATAGGCCTTGACCGCTTCGGCGCGCGCCTGGCTCAGCGACAGGTTGCCGGCGCGCGAGCCGGCATTGTCGGTGTGGCCGATCACCTCGACCTTCACCCCGTTGAGCTTTTTCAGCGCCGCCGTCATCCCGTCCAGCACTTCGGTGCCGGCCGGGGTCAGGGTCGCCTTGCCCGACTCGAATTCGATGATGCGGTCGGCCAGCGCCGCATCCAGCACGCCCTGCTGCGACACGGTCACGCGCAGGCCATTGTTGACCGTATAGGTCGGATTGAGCCGGGCCGCGATCTCGCCGGCGATCTGCTGGCGCTGGGCTTCGCTGGCAACAATGCCGCGCAGGCTGACGCTATTGCCCTCGACTTTCAGCTGGCCGCCCTTCACCAGGCGCAGGTTTGGGCCGATCAGGCTGCCTACGTAGTTGTTCCAGTTGGCCGGCGTCGAGACCGTGCCCACCGACAGCTGGTCGACCACGCGCTGCGCGCCATACACGCCGCGCAGGCGCTCGAGCAGCGCGGCCTTGGCGGCTTCGTCGGCGACCATGCCGCTGACCACGACCGGGGCCTCGGTCGCGCCGGGGGCCGTCTGCGCGGCCAGCGGCAAGGCGGCGGCCATCCCGAGGACCAGCAATGAGATGCGGGCTTTCATGTCAGGCTCCAATGAAGGTCTTCATGAACAGGTCGCGCGCCAGCGACAGCGGCAGGTCGGGCTGGGCCAGGTGGCTCGACAGCTGGCGCACGTCGGCGTCGAACTGCAGCTGCTCGTCGATCCAGTCCGTGTCCAGCAGCCGCACCTGCAGCTCGGCGCCGACCAGGGGATCGATCACGGCGCGCAGGGTTTCGGCCAGCGCCGCGCAAAAGCCCACTACCAGCACCGGCCGTTCTTCCTGGCGCGTGATGAACAGCGCCAGGTCGAACTGCGCGCGGCGCAGGAAAGGCGTGATCAGTTCGAGCCAGAAGGCGGCCACCGGATAACGCGCCGACGGGTTGTGCGGCAGCGGCAGCACCAGGCTTTTGTGCAGCTCGGCCGGCTGGCTGTGCATCACCGGCTGCAGCAGCAATCCGAGCGCCAGCACCAGGCGAGCCACCCCGCAGCGGTCCAGCAATGCATCGAGCGAGGCGATCGTGCCGTGCTCCATCCAGCGCGCCAGGGCCGCTTCGTCCCCAAGCCCGATCGCGCTGTCGGCGATCGCCTGCAGGTAGGCCGTGGGATCGCCCTCGCCCAGCACCTTGGGGCAGATCTCTTCCAAAAACACCCACAGCGGCGCGAACGCCAGCGGGCAACGGGCGACGAAGGCGGCGGGATCGCTTACTGCCAGCGTGCGGGTGGCGAGGAAGGGAAAGCGCCGTCCCGACTGGTCGTGGCTGGCCAGCAGGTGGCCGGCGACCGCGTGGTGACGCGCCGGGCCGACCAGCGCGAAACTCACCGGCGCCATCGCATCGTAGTGAAAGCGCCAGCGCGCGTCCGACGGCAGCAAGGTCATCACCTGCGCCAGCCAGGCGTCGAGCATGCCGATCGCGGCCGGGTCATGGGCCAGCTTGACGAAATCGGCGCGCGCCGGGACCTTGCCGAAGTAGCCGATGCGGTCCGCACGCATCACTGGGCTCCCGCGCTGGCCAGCGCCGGCGCTGCGTTCTGGACATCATGGCGGCCGACGATGGCCGGCGGCAGGCGCAGGCCGCGGAAGCCCTGGGCCTGGCTCTGGCCGCCGCCAGTGGACTGCGGGCTGCTGACGATCTTCAGGTCGACCGCCACCGACACGTTCTGCGCGCTCCAGCGCAGCTCGAACACGCCGCCGTCCTTGCGCGTGCGCTGGGCCGCCTCGAACAGGCGCTGCAGGCCGAACTGGCCCGGCTGGTTGAACAGCTCCACCGTGCGGCCATCGAAGGTGACGGCCGAAACCCGCGCGCCCGAGACGCCCTGTGGCCCCGGATGGACCATATTGCTCCAGCTTGGGGGCGTGTTCCGGTAGCGCAGCTGCTGGCCGTCGATTTCGAGCGTGTATTCGAGCGTGCCGGGCGCGCTCAGGGGCAGCACCTGGAACACGGTCTGGGCCGCCCCGCTGGCCGCCACGCCGTTGTTCGACAGCGGCGCCACCCAGCCCGGGAAGGCGGCCACCGCCTGCGGCGCCAGCGCGATGCCGATGTCGGCCCAGGTGCGCGCCGCCAGCACGTCGCCGCGCCGCACCACCAGCGGCCCCATCGCCGTGCCCACGAACTTGGCCACCGCGCCCTCGGGGCCGAACACCTGGCCGATCTCGCCGGGGGTCGCCTCGACGCTGGAATCCTGGGCGAACGGGTACTTGGTGGCCAGGGTGCGGGTAAACGGCTCGACCACCTGCGCTTGCCAGGTCTTGTTGATCTCGGCCTCGGACGGCAGCACGATCATGGCGAAGGTCTGGGTCAGCGGGCGCACCAGCAGCGGGCGCAGCGCCTGTTTCTGGCTGTCGCTCATCCCGGTCAGCATCTGTTCGTCGACATAGCGCAGCGCGTCGGCCAGCTCCGAGCCGCTGCCCTCCAGCGTCTGCTGCATGAACTGCTTGGCGCCGGGGCCCGGATCGCCCTGGTTCTTCAAGGCGTTCAGCCGCGTGCGCAGGCGCGACAGCGCATCGAGGTAGCCGGTCATCAGCGACGCCTCCTTTTCCTTGGCGCCGACCAGGCGCGCCACGCCCGCGAATTCGCGGCCGATGGGCCCCGCGCCTTGCTGTTGCTGGGCCAGCAGCTGGGCCGGGTCGACCGTGTCGGCCAGGGTGCGCGCATCGGACGGCGCGCGCCGCAAGACCACCTGCTTGAACCATTCGATTACCCCACGCTCGGTCTTGCCGATGGGCGCGCGCAGGCCGCCCGGATTGTCCCAGGCCGTCTCTTCGTAGATCGTGCGCAGCAGCTTGGCAATCGGCGAGGATTGCGGGTCGCCCAGGCGGTTCATGGCTTGCACGCTGGCGTCGAAGCCGCGCAGGTCGGTGATCGCCACGCCCTGCACGAACTTCGACCATTCGCGCGCATAGTCGGCCTTGTACAGGTCGATCAGCGCCTTCTGGATCTGTTCCGGGCTGCCTTCCAGCGTCAGGTCGTCGCGTGCGGCGGTCTTGAGCACCCAGTCGACGGTGTTCAGTTCCTTGTTGGAGGCGTCCCGGATCGCGCCCAGCACGAACTTGTCCCAGGCCGCGCGGGTGAAGGCGCCACTGATGGCGTGGCTGCCGGCCACCAGCGCCGCATCCTGCTCGCCGACGATGCGCGCCACCGTCACCGCCGGGAAGCGGGTGGCGGCGCGGGTCTTGATGTCGGCATACACGCGCTCGCGCGCCGGCGTGCCGCGCACCACGCGGCGCAGGTGTTCGCGGGTGGTGTCGAGCAGGCCCAGTTTATTGGAAATCTGCGGCCAGGCCGGGTCGTCGATATGGGCCAGGTGGAAGGTCATCAGGCGCTCGGCGCTGCGGATCATCTGCTCGCGCGGCATGCTGCCGCGGTTCGTCTCCAGCCATCCGCGCCAGTAGCGCGTGAGCTGGTCGTTCAGGTGGCCCGGCTCGGCATACGATTTATTGCCCAGCATGAGATAGGTCTTGAGTGCGTTGTAGGCGTCGCCGACATTCGTGGGCGACGCGTCCTGGTATGGCTGACCAGGCTTCGCCGTCGGCGTGGCCACCTGGTTCGCCGGATCGAGGCCGGCGGCCTTGTTGTTCACCTCCGTCAGCATGGTCTCGAGCGCGCCGGCGACCGGTTCGACCATCACCGCGCGCACCCCGGCGAAGTATTCGTCGCGCAGCTTGCGCGCCAGGACCTCGCCCTGATACAGGCCGAAGCCCAGCGCCCACGGCTTGTCGTCGGCATAACGCTCGAGCTGCTCGATGCGGTCCTGCAGGATGTCGAGCGCCTCCAGGCGCGACTGCAGGTCGATGCGGCCGGCCTGCAGCTTCATCACCTTGTCGAGATCCGACTGCACGTTGGCGACCAGCTGTCGGTTGCCCATGTACGACCACGACCAGCCGCCCATCGCGCAGCCCAGCAGGATGGTGGCGGCGAAGAAGGCGCTCAGCTTCCAGCGCGCCGCGGCCGGATTCGTGTAGCGCTTGACCAGTTCACGGTCGGCGAAGATCACCTTGCGGAACAGCTCCAGCAGAAAATACCCCGACTGCGAGCCTGACTGCTCCCCGGAGGCCTCGCCGCTCTTCCTGTCCTGCAGCGCCAGGTCGAAACGGCTGGCCACGCGCCGGCTCGACAGGTCTTGCACGCTCCCCTCCTGCAGCGCGCTGGTGAAATAAAAGCCGCGGAATACCGGCTTGAACTGATAGGTATTCTCTTCGAACAGCGTGGCCAGGAAGGCGCGCAGCGGCGTGCGCAGCGCGGCGAATTCCAGCGGGAAGGTGAACACGCCGGAGCGCAGCGTCGTGCTGCGGTTGGCGCCCATGCCGGCCAGGCTCATTTCCTTCAGGCCGTCGACCAGTTCGTCGAAATGTTCGTCGAAGAAGGCCAGCACGTCCTGCGGCGCGGCGCGCCGGTTGTAGCGCAGGGTCGCGCCCCAGATGCGCTCGCGCTCGGCCTGTTCGCTGTCGTGGAAGAAGTCGAGGAAGCCGGCGACCAGATCGGCCTTGGTGAACACCACGTACACCGGCGCGTGCACGCCCAGGCGCTCGGTCAGCTCCTGCACCCGGGTGCGCAGGTTCTTGGCCAGTTCGTGCGATGCAGTGGCCGGGCCGGCCATCAGCTCGGCCACGCTGACCGCGATCAGGATGCCGTTGATCGGCGCGCGCTGGCGGTGCCGCTTGAGCAGGTCGAGGAAGCCGAACCATTCGACGCGGTCGTCGTCCTGCACCGAGTAGCGCCCCGCGGTGTCGAGCAGGATGCCGTCGGTGGTGAAGAACCAGTCGCAGTTGCGGGTGCCGCCCACGCCCTGCAGCGCCTTGTTGCCGGGGATCGGGAAGCTCAGCCCCGAGTGCACGATGGCGCTGCTCTTGCCGGCCGCCGGGTTCCCGATGATCATATACCACGGCAACTCGTATAAGGCCGCGGCGCCGCGGGTGAGGCCCAGCTTCGAGGTCTTGATGGTGCCGACCGCCTCCAGCAGGTTCTTGCGCAGCACCGCGACTTCGTCCTTGCCGCCTTCGTCGGTGGCGGCTGCGCCGGCAATGGCGCCCGCCAGCTTGCGCGCACGGCGGGCGCGCCAGGCGCGGCGCAGCATCCACCAGATGCCCCAGCCGGCCAGCAGCGCCAGGGCGCCGATGGCGGCCCACACGATGCCGAGGCCGAGCAGGCCGGCGCCGATTACCAGGATGGCCGCCAGCGCGGCGACACCGATCGCGACCAGCACGCGGCTGTCGGCTAGGTACTTCCAGAGTCGTGCCATGGCGGGGTCTCTTGTAGAAAAATCTCACAGGAAATGGTCGCACGGGCATACGGCACGCTGCTTGACTCTGCGCAATGCGGCCAAAATCCAAAAAAATGCGCAACAACCCGCCTGGCTCAGCGCCCCATCACGCCCCGCATGCGCAACTCGATGTGACCGAAATCCATCATCTTCCAGCGCCCGCCCCAGGTCAGCCCCAGCGATTCGGCGACCTGGCCATACAGCTGGTAGCCGCGCATGGCCCACGGATCCTTTTCCGAGATCACCAGCTTGCCGTCGCGCAGGAAGGCGCAATCGGCCGCCAGGCCGTACTGATGCCAGCTCTGGAAGGCGCGCGCATTGGTGACGTGGCCGCCGGTGGCGGCCAGCTCATCCTGGCGCGCCGGACTGCGGTAGCCCTCGAGCAGGGCCATCTCGTAGCCATGCTGTTCCTTCATGATCTTGAACGCCAGCAGCAGGCGCTGGCTGAAGTCGGGATGCAACAAGCCCCAGTTGCGGCTGGCGCCGACCAGCATCGGCCGCACCAGCTCGACCTCGGCCGTGGTGAACACACCGGGCGGCAGCGCCACCGGCGGCACCAGCTGCTCGCCGGCCAGCAACGCCGCCACCTGCTCGTCGGGCAAGGCAGTGCTGCCCTCGTACACCGGCAGCATGGCCGGATTGCTCAGGGCCAGCGCCAGCAGCGATGGAATCAACACCGCCGGCGCGCCGATGGCCAGCAACACCTGATGACGGCGCACGCCCTGCACCACCCGCTCGCGCAGCGACAAAGTCACGCTGTCGCGCATGGCGCCGGCTGCGCGCGTACCGGCATGGCCCAAGGCCCCGGCGCGGCCGGCCAGGCCGCGTACGGCATGCACGCCGCGCGACATCCATGCCCGTCCACTTGGAAAAAGAACAAGCCACGCCAGGCCTGAAGCGAGACAAACGTACAGAAGGGCGATAAAGATCAGCATCGGACTCCCCAAGATTGTTTCTAATCAGAACAGGAGAAGCCAATCTTAGGAGTAATGTCGTGCGTCCATCAGACGAAAATCAAGACAACCGCATGCATGCCCAAATGCGTCCCAACCTGATGTCGTCGTCGCGCCGCGGCGGCCGTGAAGACAGCATCCTCGCCAAGCTCGAACGCGAGCCGGCGCGCCGCGCTGCTACCGGTCATGGCGCGCGCCTGGCCTGGTATGGCGCGGCGGTGGCGGTCGCAGTCGGCTTGACGGCGACGCTGGCCTGGCTGGCTGCCGGGGCCGGTCCGGCGCCGCTGGAGGTGGCGCGGACCGAGCCGGCGCCCGCCCCGATAGCGGAGATGGCCCCTGCGCCGGTCGAGACGGCCGTGATCGTCGACGCTGCGCCTGCGCCTGCGCCTGTGCTGGCGCCGGCGCCCGTTCCCCCGCTGCGCCTGCTCGAGCCGGCCGCCGTGCCTGCGGCTCCTGTCAAGGCCACGCCGGCACCCGTCAAAACGGCCCCGGCGCGGCGTCCGGAAGCGCGCGCTGCCGCCCCGGCCCGCTCCCGCACCCAGGCGCCACGCCAGGCCACACGTCCTGCCCGGACGGTCAATCCCGCGCGCGCAGGCGAGTCCCAGGACGACAGCGACGTCGCCCTGATCTCGGCCGTGATCTACCATGCCAACGGTCATGCCGCGCCGACGGAAGATGAAACCCCTGCCCCTCCGGCACGTTAAGCGTGGCAAATAGGCCGCACCAGCCGGGCGGCCGGCGCCGGAAAACGCTATACTGTATATAAGTACAGGTGAGCGTTCAGTCATGATCAGGGTGTTGGAAAACGAGTTTTATTATCTGGATAACTTCCAGCGGGTCCTCGACTGGATCGGCGAACGCTATGGCGACTTGCTGGACGACGGCGAACAGGCGTTCCTGGCCCTGTTCCCCACGTTGCCGCACAATGCGCGCGCCCTGTTCGTGCGCATGGTCATGCGCAAGGGTAATCTGTTCCGTGCCAGCAAACTGAGCTATGCCGAGATCGGCTGCCCGGTCGAGGCCGCCGCGCACCTGCTCGGCACCGGCTGGATCGAGGCCGACCCCGAACTCACGCTCGACGAGTTGTTCGACCTGCTGTCCAAGCCCGAGCTCGTCGACGCCTTCGGCGCGCAACTGCCGCGCAAGACGGCGCGCAAGGACGAGCAGCTGGACGCCCTGCGCCCCGTGTTCCCCGCGGCGCGGCGCTTCTCCGGCTGGCATCCGGCCTGTCCCGACGTCGCCTGGCGCATCTTGGTCAAGCCGCTGTGCGACCGCCTGCGCCTGGTCTTTTTCGGCAACCTGCACCAGGGCTGGACCGATTTCGTGCTGTCCGACCTGGGCCTCTTCCGCTACGAGAGCGTGGACATCTCGCCCGCCTCGCGCGGTTTCCGCCAGCGCGCCGACGTCGACCACTACCTGCAGCTGCATGCCTGCCGCGAGCGCTTCGCCGCCGGCGAAGACGTGGACGAGGTCGTGCGCGACCTGCCCGTGCACGCCTTCGACAACGACTGGCTCGAGAGCCGGCGCGAAAAACTGACGTTCCAGATCGGCCAGCACTACGAAAAGCTGAAGGACTGGGACGGCGCCTACGCTGCCTACGCGCGCTGCCGCTTTCCCGGCGCGCGGGCGCGCGCGATCCGCGTGCTCGAAAAACACGAGCGCTTCGAGCAGGCGCATGCCCTGCTGCTTCAAGCGCAGTCCGCACCCGAGAACGATGCCGAGCGCCAGCACCTGGCCCGCATCGCGCCGCGCCTGGCGCGCCGCCTCGGCCACGCGCGCCTGGCTCCGCGCAGCAAGACGGCCGTCGAGCGCATCGAGTTGACCCTGGCGCCGCCGAACGGCGAACGCTGGGTCGAAGGCGCCGTGCGCGGCCACCTGCACGGGATCGATGCGCCCGTGTTCTATGTCGAGAACGCGCTGGCCAACACGCTATTCGGCCTGCTGTGCTGGCGCGCCGTGTTCGCCGCCATCCCGGGCGCCTTCTTCCACCCTTTCCACCGCGGGCCGGCCGACCTGCACAGCGCCGACTTCCACCAGCGTCGGCAGGCCGAATTCGCCGCCTGCCTGGCGGAGCTGGACAGCGGCAGCTATCGCGACACGATCCGGCTCACGTATCAACAGAAGTCCGGCCTGCAATCGCCCTTCGTGCACTGGGACGGCGTCACGTCCGAACTCATCGAGCTGGCCCTGGCCTGCATCCCGCCCGCCCACCTGCGCAAATGGTGCGAACGCATCCTGGCCGACGTCAAGGAGAACCGCACGGGCTTCCCCGACCTGATCCAGTTCTGGCCGAACGAAGGCCGCTACCTGATGATCG
The DNA here is from genome assembly GCF_034045165.1 of Massilia sp. CFBP9026. Taxonomy (NCBI): domain Bacteria; kingdom Pseudomonadati; phylum Pseudomonadota; class Betaproteobacteria; order Burkholderiales; family Oxalobacteraceae; genus Massilia; species Massilia sp. CFBP9026. The sequence continues at coordinate 897,543 of NZ_JAXCWH010000002.1, read as the reverse complement.
AAGTGAAAGGCCCGGGCGACCGCCTGCAGGACAACCAGCTGCGCTGGATCGACTACTGCGCGGCGCATGATATGCCGGTGGCGGTGTGCTACCTGCAGTGGCTCGAGATGGCGGCTTAGAATTACGTGAGCTACACCATCGCCGTACGCGCCCTGTGCGAGTTCACCGCCAAGCAGGGTGACCTCGACCTGCGCTTCACCCCCTCCCCCAGCGCCCAGGAAGGCATTGCCGGCCACGCCGTCGTGGCCGGCCGCCGCGGCGACGGCTACCGCAGCGAAGTCGCGCTGTCGGGCCAGTGGAACGACTTGCACGTGCGCGGCCGCGCCGACGGCTATGACGCCAATGAAAACCTGATCGAAGAAGTCAAGACCCACCGCGGCCGTGCCGACGCCATCCCCGACAACCACCGCCACCTGCACTGGGCCCAGCTGCGCGTCTACGGCCACCTGCTGTGCCAGGAGCAAGGGATGGAGTCGGTCAACCTGGCCCTGGTCTACTATGACATCGTCAGTGGCGTCGAGACCGTGCTGCGCGAAACGCGCGACAGCGCATGGCTGCGCGCGCACTTCGAAGAGCTGTGCCAACGCTTCTCGGGTTGGGCCGCCAGCGAAGCGGCGCACCGCGCGGCGCGCGATGCCGCATTGACCGGGCTGTCGTTCCCGCATGCCGACTTCCGTCCCGGACAGCGCCAGCTGGCCGAGAGCATCTACCGCGCCAATACCGGCGGCCGCTGCCTGCTGGCGCAAGCGCCGACAGGCATCGGCAAGACCGTGGGCAGCCTGTTCCCGGTACTGAAATCCATGCCGCGCGAGAAGCTGGACAAGGTGTTCTTCCTGGCCGCGAAGACGCCCGGCCGGCGCCTGGCGCTGGACGGCGCCGCGACCCTGTGCCGCGCCAGCCAAGCGCCGCTGCGGGTGCTCGAACTCACCGCGCGCGACAAGGCCTGCGAGCATCCCGACAAGGAGTGCCATGGCGAATCCTGCCCGCTGGCGCGCGGCTTCTACGACCGCCTGCCGGCCGCCCGCACTGCCGCCGCCGAGGTGCCCGTGCTGGACCGCGAGGCGCTGCGCGAAGTCGCCCTGGCGCACGAGGTCTGTCCCTATTACCTGGGCAGCGAGATGGCGCGCTGGTCCGACATGATCGTCGGCGACTATAACTATTATTTCGACGGCAGCGCCATGCTGTACGCGCTGGCGCTGAATAACGGCTGGAAAACCAGCCTGCTGGTCGACGAGGCCCACAACCTGGTCGGCCGGGCGCGCTCGATGTATAGCACCGAGCTCGATCGCGAGCTGCTGCGCCTGGCCCGCGCCGGCGCGCCGCCAGGCATCAAGAAGGCACTGGAGCGCGTGGGCCGGGCCTGGACTGCGGTCGACAAGACGGCGCCGGCGCCGTATCAGCTACTCGAGAAGATTCCAGCGAAGCTGGTCGACTCCCTGCAGGAAGCGGGCAGCGCCATCAGTGAACACCTGGCGGCCTTTCCCGGCCCGCTCGATCCCGACCTGCAGCGCTTTTATTTCGACGCCATGGGCTTCGTGCGCCTGGCCGAATCGTTCGGGCCGCACTCGCTGTGCGACCTCTCCCGGGACGCCGACCGCCCCACCCTGCGCGACTCGACGATCTGCATCCGCAACGTGGTGCCGGCGCCCTTCCTCGGCCCGCGCTTCGCCGCGACGCATTCGAGCACCCTGTTCTCGGCCACGCTCGGGCCCTGGCATTATTGCCTCGATACGCTCGGCATGCCAGAGGATACCGCCTGGGTCGAGGTCGAATCGCCGTTCAAGGCAAGCCAGCTCGAAGTCCACGTCGCGCGCGGCATCTCGACCCGCTACCAGGTGCGCGCCGCCTCGGTCCAGCCCATCGCCGAACTGATCGCACGCCAGTACCGCGAGCGTCCCGGCAACTACCTGGCCTTCTTCAGCAGCTTCGACTATCTCGACAAGGTGGCCAATGCGCTGGAGCGGCTGGACCCGACCATCACGGCCTGGCGCCAGGAACGCCGCATGAGCGAGCACGAACGCCAGGGTTTCATCGACCGCTTCGCCGTTGGCGGCACGGGGGTCGGCTTCGCGGTGCTGGGCGGCGCCTTCGGCGAAGGGGTCGACCTGCCGGGCGAGCGCCTGATCGGCGCCTTCGTCGCCACCCTCGGCCTGCCCCAGGTCAATCCCGTCAACGAGCAGTTGCGCGAACGGATGCAGACGCTGTTCGGCGCCGGCTACGACTACACCTATCTGTATCCCGGCATCCAGAAGGTGGTGCAGGCGGCCGGCCGCGTGATCCGCACCGAACAGGACCGCGGCGTCGTGTGGCTGATCGACGACCGCTTCGCCCAGCCGGGCATCAGGAACTTGATGCCGGCATGGTGGGAACTGGGGTCACAGTAGAACTTATGCTAGCAGTTCGCGCACCTTCTGGTAACCGCTGCGGCTGATCGGCAGCTTCACGCCGTCCCTGAGCACTGCGCAGTAGTTGTCCTTGCTGACTGGCTCGATGCGCTCGACCGCGCCGACATTGACGATGTAGGAGCGGTGGATGCGCACGAACACGGCGCCATCCAGCTGCGCTTCGAGCTCGGACAAGCGCTGGTGCTTCAGGTAGCCCTTGCCGCCGGCCGATATCCGCACATAGTCGTCCTGGGCCTCGATATGGTCGATCGTGCTGGCGGCGACCACGTGCACGCGGGCGCCGTCCCGAATCAGGATGCGTTCGAGCGGCTGCTGGCGCGCCTGCGCGTCCTTCACCACGGCCTCGATCCGGGCCGGTTGCGGGGAACGCAGGCGCGCCTGATTCAATGCCTCGGCCAGGCGCTCGCGCGAGAACGGCTTGAGCAGGTAGTCGAGCGCATGCACCTCGAAGGCGCGCAGCGCGAACTGATCGTAGGCGGTGGCGAAGATGTAGTGCGGCTTGCCACCGGCCAGCTCCACCACCTCGAAACCGTCCAGCTTGGGCATCTGGATGTCCAGGAAAACCAGGTCGGGATCGTGCTCGGCAATCGCCTTCACTGCCTCGAAACCGTTGGCGCATTCGCCCACGATCTCGACGTCGGGATGCGCCGCCAGGTATTCGCGCAGCAGCGCGCGCGCCAGGTGTTCGTCGTCCACGATCAGGGTTCGCATTCCTTACTCTCCAGTGTCGGCGGGCAGCACCAGCTCCACCCTGAACATATTATCCACGCGTGTCGCATGCACGCTCGCTTCAATCCCGTACTCCGCCAGCAGGCGCGCACGCACATTGGCGAGACCAATGCCGCCGCCCGCGGCCGCACCGGCGCCATCCGGATCGACGTCATTCTCCACCCGCAACCTGAGCTGCGAACCGGCCCGCTCGACCTGCACGCGCACCACGCCGCCATCGAGTAGCTGGCCGATGCCATGCTTGACCGCGTTCTCGACCAGCGGCTGCAGGATCATGGGCGGCAGCAGGCAAGCCTCGGCCTGTTCGTCCACGTGGCGCTCCACGCCCAGGCGCGGCCCGAAGCGCACCCCCTCGATCGCCACGAAGCGCTCGACCAGTGCCACTTCCTGGGCCACCGTCACCTTGCGGTGCGCCTCCAGTCCCAGCGTCTGGCGAAAGAAGCCCGCCAGCTGCAAGGTCATGTCGCGCGCGGCGCCGGCGTCGATGGCGGTCAGGGCGCTGATCGAATTGAGGCTGTTGAACAGGAAGTGCGGATCGACCTGGGTGCGCAGCATGCGCAGTTCGGCGTCCTGGGCCAGCAGCTTGAGTTCGAGCTCGCGCCGCTCCAGGCCGCGCGCGCGCTCGAATTCCAGCGCCAGGTAGTGGGCGCAGGCGGTCATCCCGTACAGCAGCACGCCGACGCCGAACATCACCGCCGTCAAGGGCCGCGACATCGCGACGCTATCGCCCTCCGGCGCCAACCACTGCCACCACGCCGCCCAGCCGGACGCCGCGGCGCACCACAGCAGGGCCGCGCACACGGCGGTGACAAGAAACACGCCCAGCACCGCCGGCGTCGACTTGCGCCCCAGCGGATAGGCGCGGCACAGGTAATAGGCCGAGAAGCCGCACACGGCGGCATAGACCAGCACCAGTGGCAGCGCGAACAGCAGGCTGGCCGCCAGGCCGGCGCCGCCGGTGGCGGACAGCAGCCCGGCCAGCATCAGTCCCAGCATCAGCCAGGCCGCCAGGTATAGCGCGGCGCTTCGCCGCGCCCAGAATCCGCCGCCCATCAGTTGCGGATTTCCACGCCACCCATGATCGCGTAACCGCGGATGACCAGCCGCTTGCTATTATCCGGCGGCGCGATGGTCTTTTCCTCGAAGCCGCCCAGGATCGGCGTGCCGTGCAGGACGATGGCCCAGTCGGGCGGACACTTGATGGTCACGCCGCCCCAGAAGGCGAACACATTGACCACCGCCTCGCCCTGGATCGAGGCGCCGCGCATATCGAGTTCGCAGCCGCCCATCACCGCCGTGATCTCGCCGCCGCGGAAGTTCTGGCTCGTGACGCGGCGCTCGTAGCCGCCCAGGATGGCGGTGATGTCCAGCACCTCGCCCACGCCCCCGTCCACCGGCGCGCCGTCGACGATCGCCACCCCGTGCTCCAGCGCGCGCTTGCCGCGCAGCGCCTTCGCCACCAGAAAACCGCCGAGGCCGATCAGGACCAGCGGCCAGATGGTGCGCCAGCTGAAATCGATGATGTTCATCCGGTCCAGCATCAACAGGATGCCGACGCCGACCAGGCCGGCCCCGAGCAGGGTGCCGCCCTGGGTGCGGGTGTCGCACAGCTTGACGGTGCCGACGATCACGAACAACATCGGCCAGAACGAGAAGGCGCGGTGCATGTCGACGAAGCCCAGGTTATCGAGCAGGAACAGCAACCCCATCCCGATCACGAGCAGGCCGAGCACGACCTGGCTCGTCACGCCTTTTGCATGCGGATCATTTTTCATGGCGGTTCCTTTGATTGTTGGCGAAGCGGCGCGCGATGAACGGATCCAGCACCAGCTTGACGCCCCACATCAGGATGAACAGCGGCCAGCTGTTGCGGAAGGTGAGGCCAAAGGCATTCTCCAACACGGCGAACAGCCACAGGCCGGTGAACACAGTCCACAGGCCGTTGCCGAATTCCTTGGGACTCGGGTAGCCGATGGTCTGGCCGATGCCGACCACGACCAGCAGCAGGGGGGCGTAATGCCAGTAATCCTGGGCATCGATATAGTGCAGGCGGTCGAGCAGCACCACCGTGCCGACGACGATCAGGAGCAGGCCCCACAGCACCTGCTTGCGCCAGCGATAGGCATCTTCGGACTCCATTGCATCACTCCTCTCGTTATCGAACTGGATATACGATAGCAAACGGGAAGGCAAGCGCGAAAGCGCTATTCGGTGAATGGCGGCTGGAAGGCGGCGAATGGAGATATTCGGGAAGGATGGACGTAAAAAAGCCCGCCTCGCAGGCGGGCCGTGTGCAGCCTATGGGGTGATCAGGCAGCCGTCTGCGCCTGCTCACGCATTGCCTGGCCTTTCGGCTGGTTGCGGTACTTGGCGCGGGCTTCAGCCTGGCGCACCGCTTCGCGCGCGATGTTGGTGCGCTTGATCTCGAGGCGTTCTTTCTTGCCGCGGTGTTGGGCGATGTGTTTGCTGCCGATCTTGCTGGTCATGGATGTCTCCTGTGGTGGGCTGGGCGCCGCGTCCTCGCGGGACGTCGGCGCGTAAAGAAAAATGCTCAGGAGCGGTTGGTGCCCATCTTGAGGTCGGCCGGCATCAACATGCCCCAGCCAAGCTGGCGCCGGATTTCTTCCGGGGTCGGCGGCGGTTTCGGGTCGCGCGAGCGACGTTCGAGATAGGCGCGCACCAGGTGCTTGGGTGGATGCTTGACATCGTACATGGCAACCTCCGCTTGTCGTTGCGGGCCGCGCCTGCAATAACGGCGGCGCGACCCTGAAATTGGTGCCGATCCTCGAGGCGACCGGCTAACCTGTTGAGGTTTCGGATGGCAGCGAATCGAATCGCGCGTTCCTCACTCAGACAGGTGCATCTTATCGAAACCGCAGCCATTGCACCGTTAGGTGACGCACACTGTGCGCGTCAATACAGCCCTGCAGGCCACATGACAGGTGCGTGACAGCGATAGACGAAAAAAGGGGAGCCGAAGCTCCCCCTCATATCATGCGCTCGCGGCGATCAGAACTTGTAGCGCAGGTTCAGGTAGTACTGGCGGCCGCTGACGTCCAGCTTCTGCTGCTCTTCTTCGCTGTAGCGATACTGGGCGCGCTTGGCATTGGTCAGGTTGGTCGCGCTGAATGCGAGTTCCAGGTTCTTGGTGAAGTAGTAGTTGGCGGAGAACGCCAGCGTGGTCACCGCGTCGGCATAGGTCGGCGCGGTCGGCATCGCGATGCCGTTGATGACCGAGAGACCCTGGCTGTTGGCGGTCGGCGACGGCGCCGTGGTGCTGTTCACGTATTCGCCGCGGTAGTTGGCCACCAGGCGCGTCGACAGCTTGGCATCCTCGTAGTACAGGCCGACGTTGCCGGTCCATTCGGACGCGCCCACCATCGGGCGGCCGTCGTCGACCTTGGTCTTGGCGCGGCTGACGTTGGAGGTGAAGCCGAAGTTGGTCTTGCCGAACGGTTGCTCGTACTGCAGCTCGATGCCGTTGATCTTCGCGCCCTGCTGCGAGGCCGTGTTGATGAAGAAGGTCTTCACGGTCTGGTCGCGCGGGTCGAGCAGGTCGACGGTGGAGCTGCCTACCGCGCCGGTCTTCGGATAGCCGTCGATCGACGAGTGGAATACGCTCACCGCCACGATCGAACGCGGCGCGAAGTACCACGACCAAGACAGGTCGAGGTTGTCCGCGGTTTGCGGTTCCATGTCCGGATTCGGACCGGTCACGCGGCATCCGTTGGCGTCGCAGCCCGGGGTGCCGAAACCGCTGCCCAGCAGATTGTAGTTCTGGCGGCCGATGGTGCGGCTGACGCCGAAGCGCGCCAGCATGTCGTTGCCCATGTCATAGCGCAGGTTCAGGCTCGGCAGCCAGTTGTCGAAGGTGCGCTTGGTCGGCGTCTTGTAGTACAGGATGCCGGCGGTGGGATTGAACGGCTGGCCGTCGAAGTAAGAGGTGGCGTCGCCGGCATCCGTGATCGCGCCTGGATAGGCGGCGCATGGAACGGGAGCCTGGCCCGGCTCCACGCGCCGGCAGGCGCCGGCCGGGATCGGGGTGGCGATATTGGCCTTGACTTCGGTGCGGGTGAAGCGCACGCCGACGTTGCCCGACCAGCGCTCGCCTTCCAGGTTGGCCATCACATAGGCGGCGCTCTGGCGCTCCTGCATGTCGATTTCGGAATTCACGCGGCGTTCCCAGGCGTCGCTGGTGACCTTGGTATTGCTGGCGATGTAGTCCTTGATGCCTTCCGGGGTATAGGTGAAGCCGGTGTTGTCCCAGCCTGCCGGACCGTCGAGATCATTGCCGAAATCGCCCGGGAATGCCTGCCAGCCGGTGAGCGGCGTCGGCGTATTGGAGATCACGCGGCCGGTGACCGGGTCGAGCGTAATGCCGTTGCGGAAGGCCGGGCCGCGGCGGCCGCTGGTGCGCTTGTGGTCGGCGAAGCGCACGCCGCTTTCCAGCGACTGGAAGATGCCGCGGTCGAGGCGGTACTCGGCATCGAACTGGGCGCTCCATTCCTTGTCGACGGTCTTCACGCCCGATGCGGCGCGGTCGACGATCGTGTAGCCGCTGCCGTCCGGGTTCAGGCCCGGCTGGTTGGCGCCGGCGTTGTGGTACTGGACGAAGGGCGCGTCGTGCAGGTCGCCCAGCGCGTACGAGATGCCGGTGCCGTAGCGCGCCAGGGTCAGGCCCTGGTCAAGCTTGGTCTGGCCGACGCCACGGGTGGTCGACAGCAGGGTCTTGACGGTCAGGTCGTCGTTGACGCGGTACTTGGCGTCGAGGTCGAGGAAGGAGCTCTCGGCCTTGGCGCCGTCGCGGTAGAAGCCCTCCGAGTTGCCCACGTACTGAGGGCTGGTGCCGTCGGCGAAGACGATGTCGGCGGCCTTCAGCACCTTCAACGGGTGGCCGTAGACCGTGGTCTCGTCGACGATCACGGGGTTGCGGATCTGGGCGAAGACCTGCTGGCCGTTGTGACTGGTGTTGACGGCGGCGGCGGTGGTGCCGCCCAGCGGCGCGTTCTTACCGAGCAGCATGGAGTAGATGGCGCTCGAGGTCAGGCGGCCATGGTTGTTGGCGTCCATCGAGGAGTGGAAGCCGGTCATGGTGACGTCGAGGTCGCGGTTCGGCTTGAACTGCAGCGACAGCATGCCGCCCTTGCGGTCGCGCACCGATTCCACGAACTCCGAGCTCATCGAACCAGGCAGGCGCACGCCATTCAGGTCGGCCGCGGTATAGCCGGTGCCGGCCAGCGATTCGTCGGTGATGCCCTTCATGGTGCTGGTGTTGATCACGTCCCAGCCGCTGTTGGTGCCATAGGCGAAGCGCGATACCGAGTCACGCCGCACGTGGCGTTTTTCGGCGAACAGCGCGGCCAGCACGCCGAAGGTGCCGGCCTCGTTCTTCCAGGTGACCGAACCGTTCATGTCCGGCGCATAGCGGCCCGGCAGGTCGGCATAGCTGGCGCCGACGCTGACCACGCCCGAGAAGCGTTCTTTCTGCGACAGCGGCTTGCGGGTCGTCACATTGATGGTGCCGGCCAGGCCGCCGTCGACGATGTTTGCTTGCGAGCTCTTATAGACGACCGCCTGCTGCAATACGTGCGACGGCATCAGCGACAGGCTGGTCGAGCGCGAGCTCGAGCCTTGGTCGGCGACATACCAGTCGGCGCTGCTGACCGCGTGTCCGTTGAAGATGATCAGCGACATGTCCGGATTGGTGCCGCGCATCGACACCTTCTCAGCTTCATCGTAGTCGGTGCGCACGGCCACGCCGGCCAGGCGCTGCAGGGAGTCGGCCAGGTTCTTGTCCGGCATCTTGCCGACGTCTTCGGCCGTGATCACCTCGACGTTGGCCGAGGCGTCGCGCTTGACCGACAGGGATTTGGCCAGCGAGGCACGGATGCCCGTCACTTCCACGGTCTGCATCGGCACTTCGGGGGTGGCTTCCTGCGCCATGGCCGGCAGGGCTGCAAGGCTCCAGACTGCCATCGATACGGCCGCTGCGAGCGGCTTCTGCTTGAACATCTTCTCTCTCCTGGGAATAGTGCTATCGTTCTTGCTTAAGGCAGGCTGAAGACTGCCATGCTCGGAGTATTCATGATTCATTCCGTCCGTGAATAATCACTTGTGTTCGCTTCTATATAACTTGAAGGAATGTACATAAAGTCGCTCTCCGTGCGGTTATGGCTGGACGAAGAAATTTCATTACCCAAGCCGGGCGCACCAGATTAGCTTGACGTTTTTTGCCCACATTGATGAACGCCATGCGCCTTGCCTGCCTGCTGCTTGCCAGCGCCGTCCTGACCGGGTGCGCGACCGCGCCCGCCACCAAACCCATACCGGGGGCGCCGCCGCCACCGACGCCGCTGTCCACCCTGCTGCAAAAGCAGGTCTACCAGATGACGCCATTCGAGGCCGGCCAGTACATCGCCCACATGCAGGGCGCCGAGCCGGACCTGAAGAAGCGCATCGCCGCGATCGGCCGCCAGAACATCGGCCAGCCCTACTCGCTGCACCTGCTGGGCGAGTTCCCCTACGAGATCCACGACAGCCTGCCTCTATATAGCCTGGCGCAGAGCGATTGCGTGGTGTTCGCCGAACACACTTATGCGATGGCCATGTCCGGCTCGTGGGAAGAGTTCTTCTGGATGCTGCAGCGGATCCGCTACCGCGACGGCGTGATCGGCGTGGCCACGCGCAACCACTACACCGAGATGGACTGGAACGTGGCCAACCGCTGGCTGGTGACCGACGTCAGTGCCGAACTGGCCGGCGCCGGCGGCCCTGGGTACGACATGAAGGTCGACCGCGCACGCTTCCTGGCCACCCGACACAACACGGTGCGCGAGATCCCGGTCGAGACCAGCCGCCAGGCCTATGTGCCCAAGGAACAGGTGGCGGCCATCGCCAGCCAGTTGCAGGAAGGGGATTTCGTCAATGTGATCTCGACCCGCGACGGCGAGTACTGGGCCTCGCACGTGGGCCTGGTGGTGCTGGGACCGAACGGCGAGCGCCACTTCCTGCATTCCGCCGAACCGCAGGTGCGCGAAGAGACCTTCGAATCTTATATATCGCGCACGCTCGAGCGCCAGGAGCGCAATGCGCGCGCCGGCAAGCGCGGCCAGGCGCTGGCCGGTTTCAAGTTCCTGCGCCTGAACGAAGCGATCACGGTGCCGCCGATGGCGCCGCAGCCGCGTCCGGGGCGTCCTGCCGCCTGACGCCCGGCATCGTCGACCGCGTCCCGGCCTGCCGGGTCGGGACGCTTTTTTATTTCCGCCATTCCCATCGGCATCCGCCGACCCGCCCTTCCTCAATATCCCGAATTAAATAAATAGTCGCTGGAAATGATTATCCATCGCCATTTCTTTTATTCACTTCTTCATTTCAATCTTTGTGCGCATGCATTATATCCCCTATCGCTGTTGAGTGACCTCAAACCCGCCATTCAATCTCGGACAGATAATAAGCTTATACACACAAAACCAATCGGCAAAACCACCCCATCCAGCGCAGAGTTTTATTCTAACGCCTGATCGTGCAGTAAACCATTATTTTGATTGCAGCTGCACGTCGTTCTCTTTCAGCGAGAAGCCGATTGCCATGTCAATTCAACGCTACAGCCTGTCTCACCAGCTCTGCGCAAGAATCGTATCCATGCACCGCACTGCGAAGGCCGCCCTGGCCATCGGGGTCGACCTGGTTGCGCTTCCCGTCTGTTTTTTAATCGCAATGATATTGCGCGGGGGCGATTTACAGCTTGCAAAACAATTCGGGCCCGGCTCTTATTTACTGGTGGCGGTGCTGACGATAGCGGCTTTCTGGCTATCCGATTTATACCGTGCAGTCATTCGCTTCATCGACCATCGCCTGCTCACCCTGACCGGTCTCGCATTGGGTATTGCCGTATTATGCGCCTATCTTACTTTGGTAATCCTCAATGAGGCGCGATTTCCGCGCAGCGCGCTGGCGATATATTGGTTCATCGCTTTTTCTTATGTCGTGATATCGCGGATCGGTGTGCGCAAGCTGCTGCGCAGCAAGCGCGGCCCCTGCACTGGCAAGGCACTGGCGGTCGCCATCTACGGCGCCGGCGAGGCCGGCGCCCGGCTGGCCCAGACCATGCGCGACGGCGACGAATACCGCCCACTCTGCTTCTTCGACGACAAGCACGCGCTCAACGAACGCACCGTGGCCGGCCTGCGCGTCTTCCACACCTCGCGCCTGGTGGAGCTCAGCGCCGCGCTCGGCATCCGCACCATCGTCATCGCCCTGCCCGCCGCCGCACCCGAACGCCTGCGCGAGCTGATGCAGCGCCTCGGCCAGGCCGGCGTGCCTACCAAAATCCTCACCCGGCTGGTCGACCTTGGCGACGACAAGGCCAGCGACAAGTCGGTGCTGCGCGACGCCATCCGCGAGATCAAGTTCGAAGACCTGCTCGGCCGGCCGCCGGTGCCGCCGCGGCTCGACCTGTTCGCGCGCTGCGTGCGCGGCAAGGGAGTGCTGGTGACGGGCGCCGGCGGTTCCATCGGCAGCGAGCTGTGCCGCCAGATCGTCACCCTGAGCCCGGCGCGCCTGCACCTGATCGACCATTCCGAATACGCGCTGTACACCATCCGGCAAGAGCTGGCGGCGCGCTTTCCCGCCCTGCCCATCCACGCCCACCTGGGTTCGGTCTGCAACGCCGACCTGGTCGAGCGCGTGCTGGCCGCCGGCGGCATCGACACCATCTACCATGCCGCCGCCTACAAGCACGTGCCGCTGGTCGAGACCAATATCGTCGAAGGCCTGCGCAACAATGTGCTGGGGGCCCAGATCATCGCCGCCGGCGCGGCGCAGCACGGCGTCCAGACCTGCGTCCTGATTTCCAGCGACAAGGCGGTGCGGCCGACCAATATCATGGGCGCCAGCAAGCGCATCGCCGAGCTGATCTTCCAGGCCGCTGCCGCCCGCGCCGCCGGTGGCTGCGCTCCGGGCGACGGCGTAGGGGCTGGCGCCGGCCATGGCCCGGCCCATGGCGCAGGCAACAGGACCGGCACGACGTTCTGCATGGTCCGCTTCGGCAATGTGCTGGGCTCCTCGGGCTCCGTGATTCCCCTGTTCCAGCGCCAGATCACGCGCGGCGGGCCGGTGACGATCACTCATCCCGAGGTGTCGCGCTACTTCATGCTCATCCCCGAGGCGGCCCAGCTGGTGATCCAGGCCGGCGCCATGGCCAAGGGCGGCGACGTCTTCGTGCTCGATATGGGCGAGCCGGTGCGCATCCTCGAGCTGGCGCGCACCATGATCGCCATGCACGGCCTCACCGAGCGCACGCCCCAGCAGCCGCGCGGCGACATCGAGATCCAGTTCATCGGCCTGTTCCCCGGCGAAAAACTGCACGAGGAACTGCTCACCGACGGCACCGTCTTCCCGAGCGAGCACCCGCGCATCATGCGCATGAAGGAAAGCGCGCTGCGGCCCAGTGTGCTCGAAACCTGTATCACCTGCCTCATGATGGCCTGCGAGACCCACGAGCGCGGCCCCATCGAGTCGATGGTCAAGGCCATCGTGTCCGAATACCTGCCATCGACGCCGCCGCCCCTGCCGCAGGCGCCGGTCGAGGAGCCCGTGCCTGCCGGCCTGATTCGCAAGTTCGTGCCGTTCCGGATCTAGGGCCGGCCAGCGCCACCGCTTCACACCGTCACATCGTTGCCGTCATACCTGCCCGTCATACCCGCTGTCATACAGATACTGTCGAGGAAACCCATGCGAGACGAGAACCAATCAGTTCACCTGGAGCAGCTGCTGGACCGGCTGCGCGACCGCCATGCCGTGATCGGCATCATCGGCCTCGGCTACGTCGGCCTGCCGCTGGCGCTGCGCTACGCCGCCGAAGGCTTCCGCGTCCTCGGGATCGACGTCGACGCCGACAAGGTCGCGCGGCTCAACCGCGGCGGCAGCTATATCGCGCACATCGGCGCCGCCGCGATCGAAGAGGCGCGCGCGGCCGGCTTCATGGCCAGCACCGACTTCGCCCGCACGAGCGAGGCCGACGCCCTGATCATCTGCGTTCCCACCCCGCTCACCGCCTACCGCGAACCCGACCTGTCGTTCGTGATCGGCACCGTCGAATCCCTGCTGCCGCACATGCGGCCCGGCCAGCTGCTGTCGCTCGAAAGCACTACCTATCCCGGCACCACCGAGGAAGAACTGCGCCCGCGCCTCGAGTCGCGCGGCCTGCGCGTCGGCCAGGACGTGTTCCTCGTGTTCTCGCCCGAGCGCGAAGACCCGGGCAATCCCGATTTCCATACCCGCACCATCCCCAAGGTGTGCGGTGGCTCCACCAATGCCTGCCTGGAGGCCGGCCTGGCCCTGTACCGCGCCGCCATCGACACGGTGGTGCCGGTCAGCTCCACGCGTGCGGCCGAACTGACCAAGCTGCTCGAGAACATCCACCGCGCCGTCAACATCGGCCTGGTCAACGAGATGAAGATCATCGCCGACCGCATGGGCATCGACATCCACGAGGTGATCCGCGCCGCCGCCACCAAGCCGTTCGGCTTCACCCCGTATTACCCCGGCCCCGGCCTGGGCGGACATTGCATCCCCATCGATCCCTTCTATCTCACCTGGAAGGCGCGCCAGTATGGCCTGCACACCCGCTTCATCGAGCTGGCCGGCGAGATCAACAGCGACATGCCGGGCTGGGTGGTCGGCAAGGTGGCCGACGCCCTCAACGAGCGCGGCCGCGCGGTGATGGGCAGCCGCATCCTGGTGCTGGGCATCTCCTACAAGAAGGACGTCGAAGACATGCGCGAGTCGCCCTCGGTGGCGCTGATGGAGCTGCTGCGCGCGCGCGGCGCCGCGGTCGACTATTCCGACCCGCACGTCCCGGTCTTCCCGCGCATGCGCGAACACCGCTTCGAGCTGTCGAGCGTGCCCCTCACGCCTTCCTCGCTGGCGTCCTACGACGTGGTGCTGCTGGCCACCAGCCACAGCGCCTTCGACTACGACCTGGTGCGCCAGTACGCCAACCTGATCGTGGACACCCGCGGCGTCTACCCGAACCGCTTGCCGAACGTGGTGCAGGCCTGAGCGGCCGTCCCTCCGATCCGACTCGTCCACCCACCCCATCGATGCCCACCGTCACGCCCGGAGCCCGCATGCGCCACTACCCTCCCCCCATCCTCGACCGCAAGATCCGCTTCGCCCTGGTCGGCTGCGGCCGCATCGCCCGCAACCACATGAACGCCATGCGCGAGCACGCCGACCGCTGCGAACTGGCCGGCGTCTGCGACATCGACCCGCGCGCGCGCGAAGAAGCCGCCGGCGTCACCGGCGCCCGCCCGTATGCCAGCCTCGAGCGCATGCTGGCCGAATGCGACGCCGACGCCTTCGTGCTCGCCACCCCATCCGGCCTGCACCCGGGCCAGGCGATCCGTATCGCCGCTGCCGGCTGCCACGTGATCACCGAAAAGCCGATGGCCACGCGCTGGGAAGACGGCAAGCGCATGGTCGCCGCCGCCGACGAGGCCGGGGTCCGGCTGTTCGTGGTCAAGCAGAACCGCCGCAACGCCACCCTGCAGCTGCTCAAGCGCGCGGTCGAGAAAAAGCGCTTCGGCCGCATCTACATGGTCAACCTCAATGTGTTCTGGACCCGCCCCGAGGAGTACTACCGCAGCGCCGGCTGGCGCGGCACCTGGGAATTCGACGGCGGCGCCTTCATGAACCAGGCCAGCCACTACGTCGACCTGCTCGAATGGATCGTCGGCCCCATCGAAAGCCTGCAAGCCTATACCGCCACCCTGGCGCGCGACATCGAGGTCGAGGACACAGGCGTGATGAGCCTGCGCTGGCGCAATGGCGCGCTGGGATCGATGAACGTCACCATGCTGGCCTGGCCGCGCAACCTCGAAGGTTCGATCACCATCCTGGGCGAATATGGCAGCGCCCGCATCGGCGGCGTCGCCGTCAACGAAGTCCAGCAATGGGAATTCGCGCAGCCCGATCCCGACGACGCGCTGGTGCTTGACGCCAGCTACCAGACCACCTCGGTCTATGGCTTCGGCCATCCGCTCTACTACGACAACGTGATCCGCGTGCTGCGCGGCGAGGCCGAGCCCGAGACCGACGGCCGCGAAGGCCTCAAATCGCTCGAGGTGCTGGTCGCCGCCTACCGCTCGGCGCGCGACGGCCGCCGCGTCGCCCTGCCGCTGGAGTACTGACCATGGCCATCATCATCCATTCCAGCGCCATCGTCGACCGCGGCGCGCAACTCGGCGACGACACCCACGTCTGGCACTTCGCCCACGTCTGCGCCGGCGCGCGCATCGGCGCCGCCTGCTCGCTGGGCCAGAACGTCTTCGTCGGCAACGACGTGTGCATCGGCAACGGGGTCAAGATCCAGAACAATGTCTCGATCTACGACGCCGTGACCCTCGAAGACGATGTCTTCTGCGGTCCCAGCATGGTGTTCACCAATGTCTACAACCCGCGCGCCGCGGTGCCGCGCAAGCACGAGTACCGGCGCACCCTGGTGCGGCGCGGCGCCACCATCGGCGCCAATGCCACCGTCGTGTGCGGCGTGACGATCGGCCAGTACGCCTTCGTCGCCGCCGGCGCCGTGGTCAACCGCGACGTCGCGCCGCATGCGCTGGTGGCGGGCGTGCCGGCGCGCCAGATCGGCTGGATCAGCCGCACCGGCGACCGCCTGGCCCTGCCCCTCACCGGCAATGGCGAAGCCCGCTGCCCGCATACCGGCGAGCCCTACATCCTGCAGGACGGCGTCTGCCGTGCTGCCGACAGCGCAAGCGACCTGACCGGCAGCGATCCGAACCCAAGCCCGAGCCAGAGCCAGAGCCAGAGCCAGAGCCAGAGCCAGAGCCAGAGCGCACGAGGATAATCCATGGACTTCATCGACCTCAAATCGCAGTATCTCGCTTCGCGCGAGCTGATCGACGGCCGCATCCAGGCCGTCCTCGATCACGGACAGTACATCCTCGGCCCCGAGGTGGCCGAGCTCGAAGCGCGCCTGGCGGAGCGCACCGGCGCGCGCCACTGCATCACCGTGTCGTCCGGCACCGAGGCGCTCATCATCGCCATGATGGCGCTCGGCATCAAGGCCGGCGACGAGGTGATCACCACCCCGTTCTCCTTCATCGCCGCGGCCGAAGCCGTGATGCTGGTGGGCGCCACCCCGGTGTTCGCCGACGTCGAAGCCGCCACCGGCAATATCGACGCGCGCCTGGTCGCCGAGCGCATCACGCCGCGCACGCGCGCCATCCTGCCGGTGTCGCTATACGGCCAGCCGGCCGACATGGACGCCATCAACGCCATCGCCGAACCTTATGGCATCGCCGTCATCGAGGACGCCGCCCAGAGCTTCGGCGCCACCTACCGCGGCCGCCAGAGCTGCCACCTGTCCACGATCGGCTGCACCAGCTTCTTCCCCAGCAAGCCGCTGGGCTGCTACGGCGACGGCGGCGCCCTGTTCACCGACGACGATGCCCTGGCCCAGGCCATGCGCGAGATCCGCGTCCACGGCCAGTCACACCGCTACGTGCATACCCGGCTGGGCGTCGGCGGACGCATGGACACCCTGCAGTGCGCCGTGGTGCTGGCCAAGCTCGAACGCTTCGACTGGGAAGTCGAGCAGCGCCAGCGCGCCGCGGCCGAGTACGACGCGCTGCTGCGCCACCAGATTCCCGTCTTCGCCGTGCGCAACGACCGCAGCAGCGTTCACGCCCAGTACACAGTGCTGGTCGACGAGCGCGAACGGGTGCGCGCCCAGCTTGCCGCCGCCGGGATTCCGACCGCCGTCCACTATCCGGTGCCGATTCACCGCCAGGCCGCCTATGCCCACCTGGCGCCAGACACCTATCCGGTGGCAGAAGGACTGGCCCGGCGCGTCCTGAGCCTGCCGATGGGGCCATTCCTCGACGACGCCAGCGCGCAGCGGGTGGCCGGCGCGCTGCTCGACGCCTGCCGCCAGGCGCGCAGCGCGATACCCGCCGTGACGCCAGACGAGGTGGCGCTCGCCTCGACCACCGTGCCCACGACCGTGACTGCGACCGCCACAGCCTCCGCATCGACCGCCGCGCCGGCCACGACCTCATGAGGCATTTGCCGCCATTTTGGCGCCACGTCGCCACCGTCCTCGGTGGTGCTCTCGGCGCGCAGGCCCTGCCGCTGCTGGCGGCGCCGCTGCTGACGCGCATGTGCACGCCGCAAGAGTTGGGCGCCTACAGCGTCTGGCTCGGCGTGATCGCGCTGTCGGCGATCGGCGCCACCCTGCGCATGGAGGCGGCGATGATCCTCGACCAAGAACAACAGCACCAGCGCACCTGCTTCCGGGTCGTGTTCTACAGCGCCACCATCGCCGCCTTGCTGCTCACGCTGATCGCCACCGTGGCGCGGCTGGCCGGCTTCGAACCGGCCCTGCACCTGCCCTGGGCGGCCCTGCTCACGATCGGCGCCGGCGCCTGGCTGATCGCCTGCATGCAGACCACGCTCGCCTACGCCACCTCGCACAATGCCTTCGGCAAGGCGGCGCGCGCCAAGGTGGTGGCGGCCGCCGTCATCGTCCTCACCCAGCTCACGCTGCTGTACGCCGGCCTCGGCGGGTCCGGCCTGATCGCCGGCCACCTGTGCGGCCTGCTGGCCGGCTACCTGTATGCGCGGCGCCTGCTGCAGCCGCCGCGCGCGCCCATCGCCTGGCTGCCCGATCCCGACCAGCGCGCCTACCTGCGGCGCCACCAGGCCTTCTGGCGCTACTCGCTGCCGTCGAACCTGCTCAACGGCGCCGTCAGCCAGTTGCCGCTGTTCCTGATCGGGATGCGCCACGGCGTGCTGGCCGCCGGCCTGTATGCGCTGACCCAGCGCGTGCTGTCGGCGCCCGTGTCGCTGCTGGCAGCCTCGGTGCTCGAAGTCTTCAAGCGCGAATCGGTGCTCGAATTCCGCGAGCACGGCAATTGCAGCCGCACCTACCGCCACACCTTCAAAGCGCTGCTGGTAATGGGCATCGGCCCGGCCCTGCTGCTGATGGCCTTCGCCCCGACCCTATTCGCCACCGTGTTCGGCGCCTCCTGGCGCGAGGCGGGAGAATTGGCCCAGCTGATGGCGCCGCTGTTCCTGCTGAACTTCGTCGCCAGTCCGCTGAGCTATGTGTTCTTCGTGGCCGGCCGCCAGAAGGCCGACCTGCTGTGGCAGGTGACGCTGTTCGCCACGACCCTCGGCGCCTTCCTGCTGCCGGGCAGCGTGCACGACAACGTGCTGTGGTACGTGATCGGCTATTCCTGCCTCTACCTGGTCTACCTGCACATGTCCTGGAACTGCTCGCGCAACGGGCTGGCCGCCGCATGAATCCCCTGGCCACGCCCCCTTCCGCCCCACCTCCGGCCATGCATGCCGGCGGCGCACCCGATGCCTGGGCGCTGGCGCTGCAGGACGGCCCCTCCCAGCCTCGCGGCGCGGCGCGTGCCAGGCGCGAGCAATGGCTAATGATCGCCTGCTTCTTCATGCTGTTCCCGGGCTTCTTCTTCTACCACACCCTGCTCGGCACCGGCACCACCGGCGCCTTCCTGGGCGGTTACTTCGGCCCGGTGGCGCTGGCCTTTGCCGGCCCGATGTGCCTGGTCTATCTTGCCCGCGTGCGGCGCGAGGCCCGGCGCCTGACCCTGGTCGACGTCCATTACGGCGTCTTCTTCGCGTATTTCGTGGGCGTGGTGGTGATCAATGCGGCGGCCGGCGCCAACCGCGCCATCGTGGTCTACCACATGCTCGCCATCCTGTTCATGGTGCTGGTCTACATCCAGTTCTGCTTCATCGACTTCGCCAGCCGGCGCTTTCGCGCCGTCGGCCTGCTCAGCCTGGCCGGGATGTCGACTATCGTGTTCTCGTATTCGGTCGACGGCGTGTTCTATCTCGGCGCGCTCGGCATCGCCAAGGACACCAATGCACTCGCCACCTACCAGGGTTTCTCGCGCTCCTACCTGTTTACTTACCTTGCGGTGGCCACCTTCACGCGCAGGCTGCCGCTGCGCCTGGCCTTGCATGCGCTGGGCGCGGCCACCCTGTTCGTCAACACGGCGCGCAGCGAGTTCGTGGCCCTGCTGTTCGCGATTCCGCTGATCGAATTCTATTATTCGCGCCATAAACTGTACTTCGTGCTGGCCGGCGTGTGCATCGCCGCCACCGTCGGCCTCTACCTCGACCAGATCCTGGCGTCCCTGCCCTCGAACCGCATCCTCGAACTGTTCGACCTGTCGCATTCGACCTCGGCCAACAAGCGCCAGCAGCTGACCGTGCATGCAGTGCAATCGATCGCCGCCCATCCGATCCTGGGCGACTATGGCAGCTACAAGCCCGGCCACTACTCGCACAATGTGCTGTCGGCCTGGGTCGACCTCGGCCTGTTCGGCATGCTCTACGTGGCGGCGCTCGCCATCGTCCCGATCACGCCGATGTTTTTTCACGAGTACTTTGCCGCGCGCCGGCGCCCGCTGTTCCTGCTGGCCTTCGCCTTCGCCTGCGTCACCGTCTTGTTGCTACTGACGTCCCATTACTTCACCGACATGCTGCTCAGCGCCACCCTCGGCGCCTGCAGCCGCTATGCCTACGAGAGGAAACATGCCGCGCATCGTCCACCTGACCTCGGCGCACCCGCGCTACGACACGAGGATCTTCGTCAAGCAATGCCGCACGCTGGCCAGCCATGGTCATGAGGTGATCCTGGTGGTGGCCGACGGCCTCGGCGACGAGCTGCGAGACGGGGTCCGGATCGTCGACGCAGGGAAGCGTGCAGACGGGCCGCCGGAGCGCCGTCCAAACGCGCTCGTGGAGCGCTTGGACCGCATGCTGTGGACCACGCGCCGGGTGGCCGCGCGCGCGCTGGCCTTCGATGCCGATGCCTACCAGTTGCACGACCCTGAACTATTGCCAGTTGGCCTGCGCCTGCGGCGCGCGGGCATGCGCGTCGTGTTCGATGCCCACGAAGACGTGCCGACCCAACTGCTCGACAAACCCTATCTGGCGCCGGGCGTCGCGCGCCTGGCGGCGGGCCTGTACGCGCGCTACGAACGCTACGCCTGCAAGCGCATCGACGGCCTGCTGGCCGCCACGCCTCATATCCGCGAGCGGCTGGCGCACTGCAATGCGCAGACGATCGACGTCGCCAACTATCCGCTGCCCGAGGAATTCTCTCCCGAGCGCAGCTGGGACGCGCGCACCGGGATCTGCTACGTCGGCAGCATCTCGGCGATCCGCGGCATCCGCGAAATGGTGCAGGCCTGCGCCCTGCTGCGCACCCCGGCCCGGCTGGCCCTGGCCGGCAGCTTCGCCGACCCGGCGCTCGCGCACGAAGTAGCGCTGCTGCCGGGCTGGACCCGCATCCGCGCGCTCGGCCACCTCGATCGCGCCGGCGTGGGCCGGGTCATGGAAAACGCGTTCGCCGGCCTGGTTACCCTGTTGCCGACCGCGAGCTACCGCGATGCGCTACCGGTCAAGATGTTCGAATACATGGCGGCCGGTATCCCCGTGATCGCGTCGGATTTCCCGCGCTGGCGCGCCATCGTCGAGGCCAATGATTGCGGCCTGTGCGTCGACCCGCGCAATCCGGCCGCCATCGCCGCCGCCATCGACCGCCTGGCGCAGGATCCGGCGCTGGCCCGGCGCATGGGCGCCAATGGCCGGCGTGCTGTCGAGCAAACCTATAACTGGAAAAACGAGGCGCAGAAGCTGGTGCGATTTTATGCCGACCTGACCCGGCATCCATTGGCGCACCGCCTGGCGCTGACCTAGCGAACAGAAAAAATTCAGGCCGCATCAGCGCCCATCGTTTAAGCAGTTTCAAGGAATCGCACGGCGATCCACCTTATCGTGTAAAGCAGACTTAGAGGTGAGAATATGTTCTTGCAACACTACAATACATTTATTCAAGCCATTAGTTTGCCGGTAGCGAAACTCTGCTTTCACGAGCATATCGATCCGGAGGATATCCGCACCACCTACCGCGCCTTCACCCGGCCGCATCCGCGCTTTCGTCTCATCCGCGCCAAGACCGTCGGCGCGGCGCTGATCGACCTGTCGCGCTTCGCCGACCGCCATGCCTACGAGGAGCAGATCAAGGCGAAGAACCACGGCGGCTATCACGCCAAACGCGCGCGCAAGCGCGGCTACCGTTTCGTCGACATCGACCGCAACGATTATGTCGACGACATCCACGCCATCAATACCTCGCTCGATACGCGGCAAGGCCGCCCCATGGACGGCAAATATACCGAGAAACGCGAGGCATTCGACACGCTGCCGCATTTCCGCCATCACGGCATTCTCGATCCACAAGGAAAGCTGGTCGCTTATGCGAGCCTCGCCATCTATGGCAATTTCGCCGCCTTTTCGCAAATGCTGGGCTATCGCAATAACGACGGCATCATGCACCTGCTGCTGGTCGACACCATCAGCCGCCTGATCGACGAACGGCAAGTGCGCTACGTCATGTACGACACCTTCTTCGGCGCCCAGCCCGGCCTCAAGACCTTCAAGACCATCCTGGGCTTCCAGCCCTACCGTGCGCGGTATTTCCTTCAATGAAACACTGCAATGAAGACTTTCTTGAACCGGGTGTACGCCGACTACCTGATGCCCAGCCGCCTCGGCGAATACGCGTCCCTGCTGCAGGCGGCGAACGAGGCCGGCTACGCCCAGGTATCGGTGCGCAGCTTCTTCCGCAACCTCAACCGCGAGCAGGCGCCGCGCAAGACGCTGGTGCACCGCCACGACATCGATAGCGACCTGCGCACGGCAAAGAAGATGTTCGCGCTCGAGGCGCGGCACGGAGTGCGGGCCAGCTATTACTTCCGCCTGTGCACCCTCGACTATGGCTTCATGCGCGAGATCGAAGCGGCCGGCAGCGAAGCCAGCTACCACTACGAAGAAGTCGCCGATTTCGCCAAGCGCCACCGCATCCGCAAGGGCGACGAACTGCGCCTGCGCTTTCCCGAGATCCGCGAACTGTTCGCACGCAATATCGGCCAGATCGCTTCTCGCCTGGGCGCACCGCTGGCCACCGTGGCCAGCCATGGCGACTTCGCCAACCGCCGCCTGAACGTGATCAACCACGAGCTGCTGCGCGACCGCGCGCTGCGCACCCGCTGCGGCATCGAATGCGAGTCCTACGACGCCGAACTGCTGCGCGGCTTCGACCTCTACATCAGCGACCGCAAGCATCCCGTCTACTACACGCCGATGTCGCCCTTTGCCGCCCTCGGCCACTTCGAGCGCATCTGCATGCTCACCCACCCGGTGCAATGGGAAACCAACTGGATCGAGAACACCCGCTGCAACTGGCGGCGGCTGGTCGAAGAGATGGCGTGGCGTATATGACGCATCAGATATGACGCATCAGATATGACGCATCTGCTATGAACATTCTTCTCATCAACCACTACGCCGGCTCGGTCCATCACGGCATGGAGTACCGCCCTTATTACCTGGCGCGCGAATGGGTACGCGCCGGGCACCGGGTGCACATCGTGGCCGCCTCGCATTCTCACCTGCGCCGCCAGGGCCCCACCATGGCCGGCCACGACCGCCTGGTCGAGGACATCGATGGCATCCATTACACCTGGCTGCGCACCCCCGCCTACGCCGGCAACGGCGCCGGCCGCGTGCGCAATATGCTGGCCTTCGTGGCGCGCCTGTGGCGCGAGGCGCCGCGCCTGGCGCAGACCTTCGCGCCGCACGCCGTGATCGCCTCAAGCACCTATCCGCTCGATATCTGGCCGGCGCACCGGATCGCCCGCCTGGCGGGCGCGCGCCTGCTGCACGAGGTGCACGACCTGTGGCCGCTGTCGCCGATGGAGCTGGGCGGCCATTCGCGCCACCACCCCTTCATCATGCTGCTGCAGGCGGCCGAGAACCACGCCTGCCGCCACGCCGACGCCATCGTCTCGATCCTGCCCCGGGTCCGTGGACACCTGGAGGCGCGCGGCATGGCGCCGCACAAGCTGCACCTGATTCCGAACGGCGTCGATCCGGACGAATGGCCGGCCGCGGGCACGCCGCCTGCGGATGCGCCATGCCGCGGGCGGGACGTATTGCCGCCTGCCGTCGCCGCGCTCCTGAGCCGGCTGCGTGCCGAGGGACGGGCGATCGTCGGCTATGCCGGCAGCCACGGCCTGGCCAATGCGCTCGATACCCTGCTCGACGCCGCCCACCTGCTGCGCCAGCGGCCGCTCGCCTTCGTCCTGGTCGGCGCCGGGCCCGAGAAGGACCGGCTGCGGCGCCAGGCGCGCTCGCTTGGGCTAGACCACGTCCACTTCGTCGACCCGGTCGCGAAGCGCGCCATCCCGGCCCTGCTGGCGCGCTTCGACATCGCCTTCCTCGGCTGGCGGCGCCAGCCGCTGTACCGCTTCGGCATCGCGCCCAACAAGCTGCTCGACTACATGATGGCGGGCTGCCCGGTCCTGCATGCAGTCGAGGCCGGCAACGATCCGGTGGCCGAAACCGGCTGCGGCGTCAGCGTCGCGCCCGACGATCCGTCCGCCCTGGCCGAAGGACTGGCGCGCCTGGTGGCGCTCGATCCACGCACGCGCCGGGCGCTGGGCGAGCGCGGCCGCCGCCACGTGCTGGACCACCTGAGCTATCCGGTCCTGGCCCGCCGCTTCCTTGCCGTACTCGCACAGGAGACCCACCATGCCTGACCAGATGCTGCCCGCGGACAGCTTTTTACCCTTCGCCCTGCCCGACATCGGCGAAGAAGAAATCCGCGCGGTCGAAGCCTGCCTGCGCTCCGGCTGGGTCACTACCGGCCCCGTCACGCGCCGCTTCGAAACGGCGTTTCGCGACTACCTCGGCGGCGAGGTCGAGGCGATCGCCGTCAATTCCGCCACCGCCGGCCTGCACCTGGCGCTGGAAGCGGCCGGCATCGGACCGGACGACGAAGTCATCGTGCCGACCCTGACCTTCACTGCGAGCGCCGAAGTCGTGCGCTACCTCGGCGCCCGGCCGGTGTTCGTCGATGCCGACCCGCACACCCTCAACCTCGACCCGGCCGCGGTGGCGGCCGCGATCACGCCGCGCACGCGCGCCATCGTCCCCGTGCACTTCGCCGGGATGGCCGCCGACATGGACGCCATCGGCCATCTCGCGCGCCGCCACGGGCTGCGCGTGATCGAGGACGCCGCCCATGCCTTCCCCACGCGCCACCGCGGCCGGCTGGTGGGCACGCTGGACAGCGACGTGACGGTGTTCAGCTTCTATGCCAACAAGACCATGACCACCGGCGAGGGCGGCATGGTCGTCACGCGCGACCCGCGGCTGGCCGAACGGATCCGCTGCATGCGCCTGCATGGCATCAGCCGCGACGCCTTCGACCGCTACACCGCGCGCACGCCGTCCTGGTATTACGAGGTGATCGCCGCCGGTTTCAAGTACAACCTGACCGATATCGCGTCCGCGATCGGCATCGAGCAGTTGCGCAAGATCGACCGCTTCCAGCGGCGCCGCGCCGAGCTGGCCGCGCGCTACGACGCGGCGCTGGCCGGCCTGCCCCTGGCCCTGCCGGCGCGCCCCGCGCCGGATTCCGGCTCGACCCACGCCTGGCACCTCTACGTGGTGCGCCTGCAGCGCACAGCTGCTGGTGCAGACGGCACGGACGGCGCAGGGATGGCGCACGGTGGCCGCGACGCGCTGATCGCCAGGCTGGCCGAACGCGGCATCGGCACCAGCGTGCACTTCATCCCGCTGCACCGCCAGCCCTACTGGCGCGACAGCTACGACCTGCGCAGCGCCGATTTCCCGGTTGCCGAGGCCGCCTTCGGGGCGATGCTGACCCTGCCGCTGTACACGCGCATGGGCGACGCCGACCAGGAGCGGGTGATCGCGGCGCTGCACGACCTGCTGTCATGAGCAAGCGCCTGTTCGACCTGGCGGCGTCGCTGGCGGGATTGCTGCTGCTGTCGCCCTTGCTGCTGGCGATCGCCCTGTGGATCAAGTGGGATTCGCCGGGCCCGGTGCTGTACCGCCAGCAGCGCGTCGGGCGCGGCTCGACCTTGTTTACGATCTATAAATTCCGCACCATGCACCAGAGACGAGACGGCGGTCCGGAACTCACGGTCGGCGCCGACCCGCGCATCACCCACGCCGGCGCCGTGCTGCGGCGCTACAAGCTGGACGAGCTGCCGCAGCTGTTCAACGTCGTCAACGGAAGCATGAGCCTGGTGGGACCGCGGCCCGAAGTGCCGCGCTACGTGGCCCACTACCCCGAGCCGCTGCGCCGCATCGTGCTGTCGGTCGCGCCCGGCATTACCGACTGGGCCTCGATCCTCTACAAGGACGAGAACGCGGTGCTGGCGCGCGCGGGCGACCCGGAACGCGCCTACATCGACACCGTGCTGCCGGCCAAGCTGCACTACTACGTGCGCTACGTGCGCGAACGGACCTTCTGGATTGACGTGAAGATCATCCTGCGCACCCTGGCCGCGATCGTTCGCTGAGCAGTGGAAGATCGGGCGATGCTGCGCGTGCTGCACCTGGGCGACCTCGATGTCGCGCTGCCGCTGGGAGCGGCGCTGGCGGCCTGGCTGCTGGCCGCCGGGGCCTGGCGCACGGCGCTGCGCTGGGGCGCGTGTTTCGGCGCGGCCGTGGTGCTGGTCGGCGGCAGCAAGATTGCGCACCTTGGCTGGGGCACCGATTTCTCCATGCTCGAGTTCAAGGCCATCAGCGGCCACGCGACGCTGGTCAGCGCGCTCTATCCGTTCGCGGCCTGGGTGCTGCTGTTGCGCCAGGGCCAGGCCGCGGCACGGGTGGGCCTGGCGCTTGGCCTGCTGCTGGGCCTGGCCGTCGCGGCGCTGCTGGTCGCGACCGGCGAGCATACGGCCGCCGAGGCGTCCACCGGCTGGCTGCTGGGCGCCGCCGCCAGCCTGCTCGGCGCCGCCTGGTCGGGCGACCTGGAGCGGACTCGGCTGCTGCCGGCGATCTGGTGGTCGCTGCCGGTACTCGCCGTCGGCGCCTGGCTGATGGAATTCGCGCACGTCGGGTACTGGATGATCCTGGTGGCGCTGGCGCTGTCGGGCAACAGCCATCCCTATCCCTGGGATGCCTGCTAACACTGCAGAAAGGAGCTTCACCATGCCGTCCCTCTCGCTTCCCACGATCCGCTGTCGAACCCAATCCAATCTGCACGACCATCCGCTGCAGTCGCTGGCGCTCTCGCTGCTGCGCGGCGTTGCCGCGCTCGAGGTCGCCGCCGGCCACCTTCGCTCCGAAATCTATCCTGGCCTGCGCTCGCTGCAAGACCCGACGCTGGCTTACCAGGTCTTCGCCTTCGTCACCGGTTTCGCCCACCAGGCGGTGGTGGTGTTCTTCCTGATCAGTGGCTGGCTGGTCGGCGGCAGCCTGTTGAACCGCCTGCACCAGCCGCGCGCCCTCGCCAACTATGCGATCGACCGTGTCACCCGGCTGTGGACCGTCCTGCTGCCGACCCTGGTGCTGATCCTGCTGGTCGGTCTTGCCATCGGCGTGGCCCAGCCTGGGGCGGTCGACCTGTCGCCGTCCAATCACTACTCGGCCGCGAGCTTCGCCGGCAACCTGCTCGGCCTGCAGACTTTCCTCGTCCCGAATTTTGGCGGCAACTACGCCTTGTGGAGCCTGACCTACGAGACCTGGTACTACGTGCAGTTCCCGCTGCTGGCCCTGGTATTGTTCGGCCATGGCCGCTTCAAGCGCCTCGCCTGCGCGACCGCCTTCGTGCTGCTGGTGATCGTGCTGCCCAAGATGATCTCGATGTACTTCATGCTGTGGCTGCTCGGGGCGGCGTTCTCGCGCATCGAGCTGCATTGCGGGAACGGCTTGCGCCTGGTGCTGGGCCTGCTGACGATGGGCTTGTTCAGCTATTACCGGCTGACCGGCAGCAATAACGAACTGGTGCCGGAATCCTTCGTACAAGACATGATCTGCAGCGTCCCCCTGCTGCTGTTACTGTCCTCGCTGCACCAGCGGGTCGATCCCTCCGCCCCGCGCTTCCTGCGCATCAACCGCATCGCCACCTTCTTCTCGGAGTTCTCGTTCACCCTGTACGTCACCCACCTGCCGCTGATCTTCCTGGCGATCCACATTGGCGGCAAGACGTTCGGACGCGAACAGCTCGATCCCTTCGTGACGCCCGACTACCTCTGGTACGGCGCGCTGCTGCTGGGCCTGGTCGGCTTCGCCTATGTGTTCTACCTGGCGTTCGAGCGCAATACCTTCCGCATCCGCCGGGCAGTGAAGGACTGGCTGCTGGCGCCACGCAGCAACCGTCCCACCGTGTCGGTCCTGTCGCCGGATTGAGTGTGGGGATGCCGGTCGGCGGGTGCGTAGGCCGGTGCACTCGCCGGCCGGGGTATTCCTCGCCGGCGTCGTCGCTGCCTGGCATAACGTGTGATGGAATGAATGCTGTGCCTTTGCTGCAGTGAGCCAGGTGCTGTGGCATGCCCTGCGGCGGGGCCTGAACGCAGACTCAGACTCAGACTCAGACTCAGACACAGGCACAAGCAGCGGCGCAAGCACAAGCACATCATGGCGGCCGCGGCCCCGGCCACGCTCTCCTCAGGCCGCGTACCCCAGCTGCGCCGTCCCGTACTGCGAGCGATGTTCGCCCAGACGCAGCGCCATGTCGTTGAACAGCACCCCACGCGGCGAAATACCGGCGTGGTTGAGGCGCTTGATCGACTCGTTGATGTGGTTCTCGGTCGTCACGCCCGAGCGGGCCACGATGAACACGGCGCCGGCATGGGCGCCGATGATGAGCGCATCGGCCACCGCCAGCAATGGCGGCGGATCGAGCAGCACCAGGTCGTAACGCCCACTGACCAGTTCGAGCAGATTGCCGAGGTTCAGTTGCAGCAGGAACTCCGAACGGTTGTTCGGCAACTCTCCGGTCGGAATGAAATCCAGGTTATCCAGCACGCTCCGGTGGATGACCTCGTCGACCGGCATGGCGCCCGCGATGGCGCGCGACAGGCCGCGCGAACGATCGACGCCGAAGTAACGGTGCAGGTGCCCGTTGCGCAGGTCGGCGTCGATCAGCAATACCCGCATGCCGCTGGCCGCCATCACCGCCGCGAAATTAGCGGTTACAAAGGATTTGCCCAGCCCGCGCGTGGGTCCGGCGATCATGACCACGTTGTTCTTGAAGTGCGGCATGGAGAAGCGCAAGGCCGCGCGGAAGCTGCGCAGGCTCTCGACGGCGGGGTCCTCGGGCAGGATCTGGGCCAGCAGCGGCAATCCGCCGTCCGGCTTGACCTTGCGCATGAGCTTGTCCTCGTTGCCGCTGTGCGGAATGGAGGCATACACCACCCGCGCCCGCAACAGCCGCTCGATCTTGGCCGGATCGTCGATCCCGCCGCGCATGGTCTTGCGGGTGAAGGCGAGCAAGGTGCCGAGGAATAGCCCGGTGACGACCGCCAGCGCCACGATCAGCGGCCGGTTCGGCTTGATCGGCCGTTCGGGCTCGATCGGCGCATCGACCAGGCGCACATTGCTGACCCGGCCAACCGAGATCAGGCGCAGCTGCTGGGCCGTGTTCGACAGGGCCGTGTAGAGGTCGGTATTGACCTTGATGTCGCGGGTCAGGCGCGCCTCGTCCTGCTCCATCACCGGCAAGGTGCGGATGCGGGCCGCGATCGCCTCGATTTCGGCGTCGACCTCGCGCCGCTGGCGATTGACGGCGGCGACCACCGGATGGTCTTCGGTGAAGCGGGCCAGCAATTCGGTCTTTTTCTGCATCAGTTCCATGCGGCGCGCGCGCGCGGACGCCGCCTGCGCCAGGCTCATGCGCGCTTCTTCGCGCAGGTCGACCGTGCCATGGGCATTGCGGAACTGGTTATAGCGGTCTTCGGACTGCTCCAGCTGGCGCTTCAGGATCGGCAATTGCTGGTTCAGGAAAGCCAGCGACTTCTCGGCTTCCTCGGTCTTGCGCGCCAGGTTCTGGCGCATGTATTCACGGCCGATCTCGCTCAGCAGGCTGTTGATGCGGTCGGCGTCCTGGCCCTGCATCTTGACCTCGATCACACCCGACTGCTTGCCCTGCTCCGTGATGACCATGGAGCGCTGGATGCCCTGGATCGTGCCCAGGCGCGACTTGCGCTTGATCTTGAAGCGGGCGCCGGGATTGGCAACCAGGCGGTCGACCTTGATCTCGACCAGCCCGTCCGGCGTCTGCACCCGGTAGCGCTGGCCGACGCTGGCATCGAAGGCGATGCGCTGGCCGCCGCCGGAAAAGCGATAGCGGTTATTGGCGCGCGTGGTGATCACGAATTCGCGGTTGAGCCAATTGTCGGGGACTTCGAACACCGATACCGCCGCGCGCTCGCCGCCCCATACGAAGCCGCCATAGCCGAACAGTCCGGGCTTCGACAGCGCGCCGCCGTTCTGGTTGGCGAACCACGAGCCCAGCACCGGGAAGTATTTCGGCTGCACCTCGACGTACAGCTGCAGGTTGTCGACCGCGCGCGAGACCACCATGCGCGAGCGCAGCAACTCCATCTCGGCGATCGCCGCCTTCTTGGTCTCGAACAGCGACGAGGCCTCGCTCAGGATGTTCTTCGAGGCGTTCGGGCTTTCTTCCTCGACGTGGATCATCAGGTTCGCTTCGTAGACCGGGTTGGCCACCAGCGCATACAGCACGGCGACGATCGTGATGATCGCCGTGATGCTGCCGATCAGCCAGCGACTGTCGTATAGGGTGTTGAGATAGCCCTTCAGGTCGACCGTGGATTCTTCGGGCAAGGGTTCGGGCGGGCGTGGGTCGAACGGCACCGACAGCACCGGCGGGCTGTGCGAGACTTGTTTGAGCGAATGCGCCTCGTGCGGGCTGGTCATGGCGGGACTCCTCGGGACAGCTCAGGCAGTGTGGCGCTGCTCAGGGACGATTCGTGACGCCAACGGCATTCGTCAGCGCGCCCGGGAACAGCAGGCTCAGGTGGCGGTTCCAGTTCGCCAGCGGCGAGGCCGCGACGTACACCACGTCCTTGGGCCGCAGCTCGAAGGTCTCTGCCATCGCCAGCGCACCGGAGTCGCGTGCGTCGAGCCGGAACACGCGGGTGCGGTCCGGTGCCTTGCGCACCACATACACCTGGCGCGCGTCGCCGCTCAGGGGACTGATGCCACCGGTCTCACCCAAGGCTTCGTTGAGCGTGAGCCGGCCGTTGTGCATGGTGAGCGCCTTCGGCGAGATCACCTCACCCGAGACGAACACCTTGCTCTCGTCGCGCGAATGCACGCGCACGACGTCGCCATGCGCCAGCAGGATGGTGCCCGGATTCACGCCCTTCTGCACCAGCTCGCGCAGGTTGACGTGGTAGCGCTCGTCGCCGCGCTCGATCACGATGCGGCTCTGGTCGGCGCCCGGCTGCATGCCGCCGGCGCGGTTCAGCGCCTCGACCAGCGTCATCGGGATGTCGTCGATCGCCTGCAGGCCGGGCGTGCGCACCTCGCCGTCGACGTAAACTCGGCGGCTGCGGTAGGCCTGCACGCGCAAGGTGACGTTCGGGTTGGCGATGTAGCGCGCGAGCTTGCCGGTGAGCAGGGCGCGCGCTTCTTCCTCGGTCTTGCCGTCGATACTGAGCAGGCCGATCAGGGGGAACTGGATGCGGCCCTGGTGGTCGACCGCGAAGCCCGGCGGCGTGGCGTTTGGCTGGACGACGCCACTGTCGGCCGCCGAGGTGGCCATGGTCATGCCGCCGGCGGCCAGCTCCGGATGGTCCCAGACCACGATCGACAGGATGTCGCCGCGCCCGATCGTATACGGCGGCGGCGGGGACACGAACAGGGGCGACAGGTCTTGCCGGGTAACGCTGGCCTGCGCCGCGCGCTCCGTCTCGATCAGGGTTTCGGTAATCAGCTCGGTGGTGGGCGCCGACGCTGCGCCCGGGCCGTCCGAACGCGCCGCTTCGCGGAAGCCGATGCCGGTCGCGCAGGCCGACAGGGCGAGGCATAACGCAAGCATCAGGGCAATGGTGAACGACGACACCGGCGCGCGAAGCGACAGCGAACGACACGGTAAAGCCCACGGCAAATCCCTTATTGCAACTGAACGAAACCAAGCCATGATTGTTGCCTATCAAAAATAGTCGCAGTAGATGAACGATTCAGTTCAGAGTACGGCGTCCATCGGGCTTGGCTTTGCAGCGCATCAAATGGCGAACGGCGGCGTCAGGTCCTCAGCGCATCTCTTCGATCAGCTTGAGTCCATCGGCGAAGCGCCAGATGCGGCGGATCTCGATGATGTCAAATTGTGCGGCGACATTCGGCGGAAACGCCGAATAGCGGGCGTTCAGGCGCACGAAGCGGCGCACCGCGTCGTCCATGTCGGCCCGCCCGCTCGAGCGGATGATGGTGACGTCCTCGATGCTGCCGTCGCTGCGCAGCGACACGCTGACCAGGGGATCGATGCGCACGTCCTGCAGCGACAGGCGGGCGCCGCCCAGCACCGCGTTGCGCTCCAGCTTCTGGCGCACGCTGTCGACATACAGGCGCAGCGGCGCGTCGCGCTCGCCGCCGTCGGCCAGCACCCGGCGCCCGCCCATGGCGCGCGCGGCCGGCGTGGCGGGTGCATTCACATTGGGGATGGTCACGCCGCGCAGCATCTCGCGCGCACGGTTGCCGGGCAAGCCGGCCAGCGCCCCGACACCCGGCTGGCTGCCGCCGCCGCTACCGGCGCCCCGCCCCGCGCCCTGGCCCGGGCCGACGGGCATGGAATCCATCGCCGCAGCGCCCGCGCCAGGACCGGGCGCCTGTGCCTGCATCCGCTGCGCGGCGGCCTGGCGCGCGGCGTCTTCCGCCTGCTGGCGCGCCAGGCGTTCGGCCTCGGCGCGGGCCTGCTGTTCGGCTTGTTGTTGCGCCTGTCGTCTCGTCTGCTCTTCCGCCTGCTGTTGCACCAGTTGGCGTGCGCGCTCCTCCGCCAGCTGCTGTTGCGCGAGTTCCTCGATGCGCCGGCGCTCGGCCGCCTCCTGCGCGAGACGCTGCGCTTCCAGGCGTTGCCGTTCGGCGCGCTCTTGCTCCCGCATTTGCTCCTGCATCTGCGCCTGGCGCTGCGCCTGCTCGGCTTGCTCGCGCGCGGCCTGTTCCCGGGCCTGGAGCCGCTCGGCTTCGCGCAGCTGCGCGATCCGGGCCTCGTCTTCTGCCACTAGACGTTCCTGCTCACGCCGTTCCCGTTCCAGCCGCTCCTGTTCGACGCGCTCCTGCGCCAGGCGTTCGGCGGCGTCACGCTCTGCCTGGGCCAGCCGCTCCAGTTCCTGTTCCGCCGCCAACAGGCGCTGGCGTTCTTCCTCGGCCTGTTGCGCGGCAAGGTCCGGACCGGTGTCCGCGACCTCGGTCGGCTCCGCCGGCGCTTCATCCGCGACCGCGTCGGCCAGTGCCGGCGCCTCTTGCGCCGGTTCAGGAACGACGTCCGGCAAGGGCACGGGAACGGTGAATTCCGATTCCGGATCCGGCGCCGCGACGATGACCGGAGGCGGCACCTCGCGCAGCCTGCGCTTCGGCGCGGGCGGCTTGGGACGCTTCGCACGCCGGGCCTGGGCCGGTGGACGCGCCTCGGCCTGGACGATCGGCGGGGGTGGCGGCGGGTCGACCAGGCGCAGGCCGCGTGCCGGCGCGGGGGCCGGTGGCGGCGCGGGCGTCATGGGTGACGCAACCGGCGCCGGCGTGTCAGGCAATGGGGGAATCGGGGCGGTTGCCGGCGGCGCTGGAGGGGACGGCGCCAGGGTGACGTTGATCGGTCCCCCTCCCCCGAGATCGAGGCCGGGCACACCGAACTGCAGCGACAGCAACAAGCCGTGCAACAAGACCGAAATGGCAATGCCCACGCCCAGGCGCCGGCCGCTGCGCGCCTGATCGTGTCCTCGCCTGCCAGCGGTCGCCTGGGTCATGTCGTCGCTTGAGCAATATTGTCAAGCTGGCATCTTAGCGTTTACTCAGCGGTAATGCGAGGCGCGCACGATTCAAATCCGCCCGCTGGCGGAAAACTTCGTGCTCAGCGCTTCACCCTGGTGTTCGAACCCAACGGCCTCACGACAGCACGAAGGCCTGGACTGCGCCGTTCACTTGCTCGACGTGCCTGGCATCGCGCCGACCAGCGCCCGCAATCCGGCTTGCGCCTGGGCCCAGGGCGTACCGGCCAGCTGCTCCGTACAACTCGGGCAGGCCTGCATTGGATTGCAGTCGTGCGGCAACTCGACGTAGTTCAAGCCGACCACGGTCTTGCCCTGGTAACTGTCGACCCGGCCCGGCTTCGACGGCGACGCCTCGGCGCCCGGCGCGCCATCGAGCCACTTGGCGAATGGCTCAGTGGCCACGCCGTCCGGCACGTACCAGCGTTTGCGTGTCGGGTTCCAGCGGGCGCCGAGCGCCTTGGCGGCGTCCTTTTCGGCATAGGGGACGGTGAGGAAAACCATGTATGGAAAGTGCTCCAGGATCGGTTACTTGGACGGCGCGCTATTGTACAAGCAATCGCCGCACCGCTACGGCACCGCCCATGTCAGGGCAAGCCACCGGTACACAATGCATGCTCGGCCTGCCGCCGCCGGACAAGGCCGGCGACCTCGCGGCCGCCGACCTTGTTCCACATCAGCAGGGCATCGCAGGCGCCTTGCATATCGCCGGCATTGGCCAGTCGCGCCATGCTCGATCCGCAAAAAGCCGCCACCCCGATATTGTAGGCGGCGTCGACGAAGGCGGTCTTCTGGCCATCCGTCAGGCGATCCATCGGCAGACATGCGGCGATACCGGCGGCATGGCGCTCGAGGTCTCGCTCGAGCTGGGCCCGGCACTGCTCCGGCGTATAGCGCTTGCCCCATGCGGCGTCCTCGGTCGCGCCAGTGCAATAGGTCAGGACCCCGCCGAGATCACGGTAGGTTTCGAGCCTGGTGCCCTCGAACGCGGGCGTCAGCGCCAGCAGCGCCGCCGCTGCCGTGGCGCCGACGATGCCGGCCAGGGTGGCGGCGCGGCGACTCATTGGTGTCCTCCGAGGCGGGCATCGCTTTCGCGCTGCTCGCGCCGGTCCTTGCGGTAGTTGAACACCAGATTGACGATGAAGGTCAGGATCGCGGTGACGATACCGACCATCACGCCCAGCTCGGTCATCGTGAGGGACGCGCCGATGGAGGTCGCCCCTCCCGCATAACTGGCTACTTCAGCGGCACTCACATTCTTCATCGATCTGTCTTTCATGCTGGCGTAAAAAAGCCCGCTTGCGCGGGCTTCGTCAGGCCGTTGAGGACACTCGCGAGAGTGCCCGGGGTAAATCGCCAGGGGTCCGGGAACCCGAGGGCCGCGGCGACGGCTTCGGAACAGAACCAGCGCCCGTTGGCGTGGCTCACCGGAGCGACGACGAACTGCAGGTTGCCCAGCAGGTCGTACCTGGCGCCGTTGTGCGCTTCGAACCATTTCTCGGCCTCTGGCTCCAGGTGCGGAGGGAGGTCGATGAAATCCCATTTTTCGGGGTCGAAGTCGATGTATTTCGCGCGTACGCCGCCATCGTCGTATGAGGCGGACCAGGACAGGCCGGTCGAGAGGACCAGTTCGACGTGCGAGTAATCGGATTTGGTCCACCAGCGGACCAGGCGGTTGTAGATGCCGGCCAAGCCGGGACGGTTGTCTTTGTAGAAGGCTGCTTGCATTACAGCTCCGCGGCGGTGATGAATAGTTGGTCGAGAGCCTGGTCGTCGAGGCCCAGTGCTTGGCCCAGCATCTTCACCAGGGGACGATCGCGCACGACAGTGCTGGAGAATTCCCATTCGATGCGGGCGGCGTCGCGCTGGGCATCTGGAAGTGTCTCGATGGCGGACGCCACCTGAGCCAGTACCCCCGTACTGAGTAGCGCGAGCCGTGCCTGCCGCATGGTGATTTCCTGAGGGACCTGAGGCATTTGCGTCGTCAGCTCCTCGGGAGTCATTTCACGGATACTCCACAATTGCGTCCACCGATCGTCCACCAGCGCGATCTGCGTCGGGACAGCAATCTTGCCTGCGTCGACCGAGGGCGTTTGGCTGGATAGCGGGAAGATGCCGCATTCTTCCAGATCGCTGGCGGCGATCGCCGGACCGAATAAGACATTTGGTAGCGCGGTGCGAATCTCGGTTTGAAGAGAAAATATCTGCTTAGTTTCTGGTCTGTAGTACACGATTTCTCCTTATGCAAATTCATCCACGGTACGAGTTGATGGGTAGGCCCGGTTGCCGCCCCAGATGATACGAACTGCTCCGCCGCGACCGTCGGCGCCGGATCCACGCCAGTTTGCTTTCCCGCCACCTCCTCCGCCTCCGTAAAGTCCACCAGGGCCGCCATTGTCGTAGTTGGCCGGTGTTCCAATCGCATTCCGTCCGACGTCACCACCTGATCCACCGTCGCCGCCCTGACCGCTCGCAGCTCCGAATGCGCCGTTAGCACCTTCGCCGAGGATGCCAACACCGCCTCCGCCTCCGCCCCCGCTAACGCCACCGTTGGATGGCAGGTTCATGTAATTCCCGTCACCATTGCGGCCCCCGCCACCGCCGCCGCCGGCGCCAGATGTCTGATTGTTCTCGTCCCCATCTGCTCCGCGGCCACCGGCGCCAGAGTAGCCGCCGGCGCCCCCGCCTCCCGTCCCCCCATAATCCGACGTTGCTCGCCCTCCGAGACCGCCATTACCGCCACCGACCGTGCCTCCAAATGGTCCGGCTCCGGCAGGAGTATTTCCATTGGTACCGGTTCCCGCGTTGCTGGACCAGCTTCCGCCAGCAGCGGTGACGAGATTGTTGGCCCCCCTGGACAACCTGCTATGCCCACCATTTCCTCCGATTGACTTAGCGCTTCCAGGAGAGTTGCCACTGCCACCGCCTCCGACTAAGACAGTGATCTCTTCTCCAGGGGTAACAGGCAGTTGGTTAATGTATCGGAGGTGTCCCCCGCCTCCCCCATAGCCCGATGTGCGTGTAGCGAGCTGGTCGTCGGGATTGGGACCATACCCTCCGCCCCCGCCGCCTCCGCCGCCTATGACCACAGCGCAAATGCTGGTGACACCCATGGGGACGACAAACGAATATGTCCCAGGCGTCGTCCACGCCACCTGCCCGACACGCTTACTCACCACGGCGCCACGCCGAAGCCAAAATGTTGTCATGTCCATAGATCAGACCGAATAGTTGGTGGCGGCAGCAAGGCGCCACCGAGCCCCCCGGTTCGATGTCACGAACATCAGCTCGTGGACCTTGTTAACCGTCAGCACGTAAGGCATATCGTCTGGCGTTCTCACGGATGCCGGCAGCGTTGCGGTCCCGCCTGTTACCGTCAGCTCCAGTGTGAAGCTGTATCCATCGTGGGGGCAGTTGTCGAAGGTGTACGTCTGACTCGCGCTCTGCGTCCTCGTAAAATAGTTCCCGAGAGCGAGATTAATCGACGATGCTGCGACAGGCTGCGGGACGAACGCGCCATCGCCAGTCAGCATCGTCCAGTTAGTCGAATCATTGGCCGGGTCTGTCGTGCCGGCGCCAGCCACCCGACGGCGATAGGTCTGGAAATTAAGCTGGCTGATCACTGCAGCGTTCTTTTGGTAAGTCGCCCCACTGACCCACGCATTTACGCCCGCGAGCTTGACCACATCAGATGCGGCGGCAGTTGCGAGTTGCGCCGCAGAGCTGGCGGTGATCGACTTGGCCGACACGTCGGCAGCGACTGCATTCGCCTGGATGGCAAAGTTATTGAGTTCTCCAGGCAATGCTCGCTGTGCGAGGACAGAATTCGCCGCTTTCTGGCTGAATTCTGACGGAGAATCGATTGCCGGATCCGGCGCCGGTGGCAGCTCGGTGATCTTCTGTGTGATAGTCATACAAGTCCTCTGAATTCAATTGATGCTGTTTTTCCATTCCGGCTGACCGGGACCGACCACTGGCCCAGGAAGCCGTAACCAATACCCATCGAATACCTGTCGCCAGCGATCACCCCAATTTCCGTATCGGTGTAGGTCGAGAACAGCCGATAAGCCTCGTCTTCGAAGCCGGCCGGGATGAGTACGTCGAAGTTCAAGCGCTTCGCATTGCTCCGCTTTACCATCGTCACATTGCCGAAGGTGTCCGTCGTCGACGTCGAGTAGCTCAGCACGCCACCGCTCATGCTCGCGGTTGTTTTTCCAATCGTCCGGTACCGTCCCAATAAACAGGCTCCGATTCTCGAGTCGGCTGAGCCGTTGTCGATCGCTACAGTAAGCAGCGCGCCTGGATAAGGTGGAATATCGTCGAACACCGCGTCGCCTGCGCGGATCGGCTCCTCGTAATAAAAGTCATACCAGCTGAGGACGTCATGCCGAACCAGGCGCTTGGTCCTGATATAGCCACTTTCGGACTGGCTGACCGTTACCGACGCACCCTCCACGTTCAGGAGCATCAACGTGTTCGCCAAACCGCCAGCCTTCACTGAGAATGCAAGCAGGCCCGGTGCGGAAGTTTGACTGTTCACTGCCTTGTCGAACACCTTCCAGCGATTGGTGAGACCAAGCGGAAGCCACTTCGTCTTGTCGCTCAATGCCGCTGTGTTCCCCGCAACCAGGGACTCATATGTAAGGTTCGCCGCATCGCGCACCTTGGCGCCCTTGGCGTAAGTGCCCGCCACCCACATGGGCTCTGCGATCGGAACATTCGAAGCAACCAGGCCAATACCAGCGCCCACAATGTCGGCAGCGCGCGTCACAGGCGCGCTGGTCGTTCTGATATACGATCCAGGCTGGTCGCCCGCTACCAGCTGCGCTCCCCACGAAAACATCCCCTCGTCACCAGTACCGAGCCACGATGTCGCGCTGTCTCCGCGCAGGAGGATCACGCGGGACAGCAGCCGTGTCGGATAGGTGTCGGCGTACTCAACTACCCCGACAATCGAACAGCGGCACCATCCGTTAGGCAGCAATTCGATCGCCGCGGAATGGACGTCGGGCCCGGTCGATTCCAGCACGCCGGTCCTGAGATTGAATACCGCCTGGTAGCCTCCAGTACTCCCCACCGCGTAGTACATGTCCAGCCGCGCTCTTTCCAGAGTGTGTGCTCGCAGGAACACACTGAAGGTGTACCGACTCCCGTTCGAGAAGGTCCCTGCGACTTCCTGATCTCGATAATGAGCACCGCTGGATGCCGCGGCGACGAGCCGATCCGCCGTCATATTCCCATCTGGCGCGATACTGACATCGACATTCACGCCTAGATTTGCACCACCCCAGACAGACGAGTTATCCAGTTGCTCCGAATAGCGCAGCATATTGGTCGAGGCTGGCTCGATAAGTGCGTACGGCGCCCGACTCAGATCGACGGGATCGTACGACACGCGCAGCGTGTTGGCCGGCGCCGCCCGCAGCGTCCCGGACTTGTCAAAGTAGGCGCCGCCGCCGCCACTGAACGAGCCGTCCGTCGCAATCGGCGTCAGCCTGACCAATCGAAAATCTGACGAGTTCACGTAGTTACCTCCTGTTTGGTACGAATTGCATTAAAACCGTCGGTCACCACCTCGAGTCCGTCCGCCATCCGCCGCGTATTGCGCTGGGTCTGGTCGAACGCCGCCTCCAGGGCGCCAGTCGTTCTCGCCTGCCGCTCGACCGCCTCCGTCAGTCTTTCCACCGCGACGGCCAACGCAGAATCGCTGTCCGGACTGGACAGTCTGCGCATCAGCTCACGGTTGTCGGCAGCAGGAATGACCCGCTCGCCTTCGTGGATCATCACCGGCATGTCGGCCGGCACATGGTTCGTGCCGACCGCGAGGCTGCTCAGCTTGTTCTTGGCCTCGTCGCTCTCGGCGAACGCCTGCCTGATCGTATCCAGGCTGACGCCAGCGTTGAGCCTGTCGATCCAGTAGTTCAACCCGCCGGCATCCGCCGGCCGACCGAAGACCTCCTTGTACAGCTTCTGAATCCGCGCTTCCGCCGAATTCTTGATGCCATCGACGATGGTGTCGGTCGAGGTGCCGCCAGCGGCCAGGTTCTTCCAATACTCCAGTCCCGCCGTATCCGGCGTCCGCCCCAGCGCCGACTGGTAGGCATCGTTGATCCTGGAGGTGGCCGAAATGGCTGGATTCGCACCTGCGGACGCCAGGGCGCCATGCAAGGCCTGGAGCGCCTGCTCGATCGACAAGCCGGTCGTCGATATCCCCTTGAGGACATCGATCTGCTCCTGCTCGCGCTTTAGCATCTCGTCGTACAGCTTGACCTGATCCTCCAGCAACTTCAGGCTTTGCATCTCGACCGACAGCGTTTCATCGGTCAAGTCGGCCAGGTCCTCAATGCCAAGGCGGGTGACGTAGAAGTCGCGCAGATAATCCTGCTCGTTCGAGAACAGGGCCGCGGAGTCCCTGCCGAGCACCGACAGGGCCGATCTGAGGCTGTCTGCCTCAGGCAGGACGCCGCCCGATCTTGCGATCGCCAGGGCCGCCTGAATCCGTGCCTGCGCATCTTGCCGGTCGTCGAGCTCACGGCCTGGCAGGGTCATGCCATCCAGGGCGCCTCGCAACGCATCTGACAGCGCCCGGTGCTTGTCGACCAGCTTCTGCTCGACATTGATACGCTCCTGCAGCAGGGATTTTTCACGATTTACGACGCCTTGCAGAGTCGAGAACGCGCTGTCGACATTGCCCATCAAGGTATCCGCCAGCGCCTTCGCCTGCTGCTCCGCCACGGTCTTGGCCTTGATCGCCTGGACCTGGTCGAACAGTGCGCGGTTGCTTTCATCGAGCGCTTCGCGCTGTTTTGCGAGCTGCTCGGTCGATGACATCGTCATCTGGTCGAGCTGCTCCTGCAGCCCCTTGCGTTCGGTGAGA
Organism: Massilia sp. CFBP9026; assembly: GCF_034045165.1. NCBI lineage: Bacteria > Pseudomonadati > Pseudomonadota > Betaproteobacteria > Burkholderiales > Oxalobacteraceae > Massilia > Massilia sp. CFBP9026. The sequence goes on along the minus strand of NZ_JAXCWH010000002.1, from coordinate 857,638 downwards.
ATCCGGACCTCGTCGAACAAGGACCGGTTGCTTTCGTCGACCTTCATGCGCTCCTTGTCGCGCAACTGTTGCGGCGACAGGGTGATCTGGTCGAGTTCGTCTTGCAGTCCAGCGCGCTCTTCCAGCCTGGCGGCGTCGATATCGGCGATTTGCTTGAACGCCGGTGCGATCTGCATCAGCGTGGCATACGCCCGCGCACCGGCCTCGGTCGTCAGGTCCAGTCCGGTCACCACATTGCGGAACTGCTTCAGCGAATCCTCGTTCCCCGACGCGATCCCGAATTGCTCCAGGGTCGGCGCGATACGCGCGCGCAGGGCGTCCGCACGCTCCTGGTCGGTATAGAAGTCGGCAAGAAACTGGTCCGCGCTCGAGGTGAACTCATCGATCCCGCCAGCGAGATCGACCAGCCGCTCACGCGCACCGACCGACGCCACGCCGACGGCATCGAAGGCGATGCCCATCGATTGCGTCACGGCGGTGACGGCCTGGTAGTTCGTCGCCACCCGGGTCAAGGTTTCGAAATAACCCTCCCCCACTTTCTGGAACTGTTCGAGACCGCCGACGCCATACCTGGCCAGATCGTCGCCAAGCTTCGAGAAGACGGCCTCCAGCTCCTTCTGGATGTCTTCGTTGGACATGCCCTTGAAACTGACTTTGCCGATATCCACCACGAACGAATTCAGTTGCGCCGAGAATGCGTCAGCGCCAAGCCCGATCATCGTACCGGCCTCGAATACCGTGTCATACAGGGAAGTCAGGATGCCGGCGATCTGGCGATTGCCCTCCGCGCCCAGGCTCTCGAGCCGGGTGCTGCGCTTGTCGCTGCTGAACCAGCCGCCATCCTTCTTGATATCGGCGTATTGCGCCGCATCGGTGCCACCGGCAAGGATTTTGCCGAAAGTGGCCTTGGCCAGGACGAAGCCGGTATCCTCGACCGTCGTCTTCCCGCCGAAGATGCTCCCCAACACGGAACCGGTGATCTTGCCCAGCCATCCGCCCGTGATCTTGTCCAGCAGCGGACCTAACACTGGAAACACCGCCATCGACAAGCCGAGATCGGAACGTCCGAACGCATCGGCACTCCCGCGGCTTGCGAAGTCGCCGCCGAAGTCACCCGTCACCCCGGTCGTCCGCACCAGCAACGAAGCGAACTGGACGATCCCGGCCTCGATATTGCGCAACGAGGTCAGCATGCCGTTGCTCAGCCCCAGCCCCTGCAGCGTCGCCGACTCGATGTTGTCGAGCGACCGCGAGATCGATTCCGACTTGGCGTCGGAGCCAAGCACGGAGCCGGTGCCCTGTGACTTCTGCCGCGATTCGGACAGGCTTGGACCGCCACCCGCCACCCCGCCGATGGCGACGCCCAGGCCGGCCACGATGGCGGCCATTGCGGCCATGCGTCCAAATGCGGAATACGGATCGCCACTACCCTGGCTCAATACAGCCGAAATACCTTTCGGAACGAGCTCTGCCACTGTCATGGCAAGCTCGGCGGCATGGAACACCTTGGACACCGCCATCAGCGCGTCGTAGCCCCGGCTTTGCTCGCCGAAGAAGCCCGCTGCGGCGCTGGCCATGCTGCCGTAGCCCGACATGCGGTCCTTGGTTTCCTTCCGCTGTAGTGCCGAAATCTTCTCAAGGTACTGGACCTCGGTGAGGTTACCAGCGCCACGCTCCTTCTCTGCCGTGGCACGATGCTTTGCAATCTCGGCCTGGCCCTTCGCAAGGCCGTCATAGGATTGCAGCAGTTTCGACAGCGCCTCACCGGCACTACCGAACGCACCTTTCAAGGCGTCGCCGAAGGTCTGCGCCTTCGCGGGATCGAGGAACTGGTTCAGTTCGTCGAGGGCCTTCTTGCCGGATTCGAGCTGTTCCACCTTGCCGATGGCCGCCGCATTACGCTTCTTCGCACCGATCAACAGTTCCAGATATTCGATCTGATCGAGGGTCATGCCGATCGACGAGCGTTGCGCGAGCTGCTCTTCCAGTCGCGCGATCTCCAGCTCTTCGATGGCCAGCTTGGTCAGGCCGAACGTGCGCGCAATCTCTTCATTGCGCGCAGCTTCTTCTTCGGCGTCCTTGATCGACTTGGCGTAAACGGCCCCCGTTGCCTCCAGGCCCTGGGCATACTGGCGATTGAACTCGTCCTGCGCCTTGCGCGCGGCGGCCTCCTGGGCGGCGGCCTCCTGCAGCGCAGGCTGCTGTTTCAGGAGGCCGGCCCGCGCCCCGCTCAAGCCTTCGATGGCCTGCATCTCCTGTGCATACCGCTTGCTCAGGGTCCCCACGTCTCCGGCCAGCGTCTCGGAATCCCTCTTCGGCTGTTCGCGCCTCCTTGGTGCCGCCGGCCGCACGCCGGTGCTTTCGGGCGGGGCACGGAACTGGGCCAGCACGTCCGTGGCGGCAGCGCCAGGCGCCAACTGGGCTGCCTTACGCGCCTTCTCGACGGCGCCCAGGATCGCCGCGCTCTTGGCATCGACTTCCTTGCGATCGCGCTCGGCATCGGCCTTCATCAACTGCCCGATTGTCCGGGCCTGGGCGAATTCGCCCTGCAGGACCGCGGCGACCTGGGCCGCAGTGCCACCGATTTCCTTGCCGATCGTCCTGAATACATAGGCCACGTTCACGCCGAGCACGGTAACCGCTTCGAACGCCGTGGTCAGTCCCTGGTGAATGACGTTGACCAGGCCGAGCGAGCGGCCCTGTTCGTCCGCGGCATCGGTAACGGCGCGGAGCATCGTCTGGAGATCCGTCAACGCAGCGCTTACGCCGAGTGCGCCTTCCTGGACCACGTCGCCGATCCCGGAGCCCGAAATGGCCTGCAAGGTAGCGCTCCAGGTGTCGCCGAGATTGCCGATCGCACCATCGAGCGTGGCGGTGCGCAGCGCCATCGCCGATGCGAAATCGGTCTCCCCGAGCGTCTGCAGATAGCTTTCGATCTCGGACGCCGAGTTGCCGATGGTGGTCGCCACGCCCCTGAAGGTCATGGTTACCTTGTCTCCATTTGCGGCAGCGGTGATGCCGAGCTGGCCCAAGGCATCGAAATCTCCGCCTGCCGCCCCGGCGACGGCGCCAACCATCTGGTCCAGGCTCACGCCGAGACCGGCCGCCATGTTTCCGTAAGAGCGCAATGCCTGCTCGGACGGGTCCAGGCCCTCGCGCTGCAGCTTGACGAAGGCCTCGGTGGCCTCCCGCACGCTGTAAGGCGTGGCGGCAGCAAATTTTTGCAGCGCCTTGAAGGCTTCGCCCGCACCTTTCGACGAACCGACAGCGCCGGTGAGCTGGGCGCCAAGCTGGTCGAGCTCGCGCTGGGCGGAGACCACCTGCTTCAGGAATCCGGCAAGCGACAGGTCACCGAATGCCGCACCCAGCGCGCCCTTGATGACGTTCCCGACATCGGCCGCCGATGCGCCGGCCCGTCCCTGTGCGGACTCGATGGCACGCAGCTGGTTGAGATAGGGTTCGAGTGCCTGCCCATCGACGCCGCGATGGCGCGCCAATGTTTCATAGTATTGCGCGCTGGAGCGCGACCCGGCTTCCATCTGGGCGGTGCTCTGCTGGATCGCCTGGATCAGGTTGCGCTGGGCACGTGCGGATTCATTCGAACCGGCGCCGACGCCGGACAGCGCGCGCTCGGCCTGGCGGGCCGCATCGATTGCCGGCCGCAGGCCGGCTTCGGCGCCATCCGCGTTCACGGTGATGCGAATCTCCGCGATTCTTGTTGTCTCAGACATCGTACGCGTCCAAAATAAAAGCCACCGACAAGGTGGCTTGGTGAAGGAAACTTCCTGCTGTCCGGGCAATGCATTCCGGACCAGGAACCGTTGCAGCGTTCAAGCGGCATGGCGCCGGCTCGATCGTTGCGGCTTAATCTCCGCGGTGCGCCATCGCTGCCAGGGCAGCCAGTTCCATCACGCGCACATCGGCCATCAACTGCTGCCACTGCGCACGGGCCGCGCCGATCATCCGCAGCGCGACCGGCAAGGCCGCATAATCGAGACCAGTCGCGCCGCCCATGCCAACCCGCCACTGCGTTTGCAGGGTCAGGAACAGGTAATAGGCCGGTTCGTTCTCGGGCCAGACGTCGATCTTCACATCCGGGAAGTCGCTCTCGCTCAAGCCCGCCGCGTCCATTTCGGCCAGTTCCTTGTCGGTCAGGCCGGGGGTGTACATGGCGGCGGCGATGGCCCTCAGTTTCCCAGGCGTCCTTCGTTGATCGCGGTCTGGTAGTCGCCGATGATGGCCTTGACCGCCGCCGGCACGGTGTCGACGAGCTCGGCGATCGCCTCACGGTCGAAGGGCACCTCGAGATTCCAGCCCTCGACGCTCTCCAGGATGAATTCGATGCTGACCTTCGCCTGGCGCGCGATGATGTCGCTCTGGGTGATCGAGAACTTCGGCGCCGGCTCGTTGTTCTTTTCTGCGGCCTCCTCGGCCGCCTTGAAGCGCGCGATCTCCGTTTCGGCCTCGGCGCTCAGGCGGGCCTGGAACGCGTCGTAGAACGCGGCGAATTCCGATTTGCTGCGATATTTGTAGGTGATGCTCATGCACCCTTCCCCGCCGTCAAGCATCGGGAAAGTCACGTCCTTGGTGAATGCCTCGGGACGCTTGCCCAGGACGATTTTGCTCGCTTTGACCATATTGATTGCTTTCTAAGTAAATGGATGTCGTGCGGTGAACGGGGCGAAAAATGCCAGCCATGTCCCGGCGTGGCGCCGGGACATGCTTGCGCGCCGAAAGCGGCTGGCGTGCCGGTCGCTTACGCCACGTAACGCACCGGACGACCCTGCATCGCGCAACCCGCGCGCACGGCCATCACCTGGCCCTTGGTCATGGTCGGGGTCTCGTCGAAGCTGATGTAGCCGTTGTAGAGGATCTTGCTGCCGTTCGGCAGCTCGGCCTTCAGCGCGGCGATCTTGCGCGAGTCAGCGACCTGCTTGAGCGCCTTGTGGTGCGGCAGCGCAGGATCGTCGGCGATCGTCATCGCCAGGCTCTGGGCGTTGTAGCCGTCCGGCAGGTTGATGTCGTTCTCGTTGTCGAGCAGGCTGACGGCGGCGTACTTCGGATCGCCGCCCGACGGTTCGGCGGTCAGCATCTGCTGGATCGGAACCCAGGTGGTGACCTTGCGCAGCGTGCCGGCGCCGGCGCCGGCCGGGAACAGGTTCGCCACGCTGGTGTCCATGCCTTCCAGCGTGACCGAGGTCGCGGCGGCGGCCTTGACGCGGAACACGCGGTTGGTCATGCGGCTCCAGCCGCCGACGTATTCGACGTAGTCGCCGGCGGCGAAGGTGTTCGCCGCGGTGGTCAGTTCGGTCTCGGCCGCGTTGCTGGCGGCGGTGACGCTGACGATGGCGGCATAGGCGGTGGCGACCGCGTACTGGGTGCCGGTTGGGAGCGAGAGTGCCATTGATGAAGCCTTTCAAATGAAAAAGCCCGTTGCCGGGCCATTGCGCCCTTGCGGGCAAAGAAAAAGCCGCCCGGATTGCTCGGGGCGGCTTCGATGTGGGTGTCGTAGGGTCGAGCGCCGACACTATCGGGTCGGCTGCTCGTCTGCCTCGGGTGACGTTGGCGCTGTGGCGCACATTACGTGGATCGAGGGAAGTGATGGATGAATCTTAGGGGTGTTTGTTGGCAGCGCCAAGTTCTTTTTGCGTCGCCGGCGGCGCACGGCGCAGGCGTGCGCCGGCGCGCGCGCAATGCGACTGGTACAGGCCTTCCAGCTCACTCACCATGTCGGCGACCTTCTCGCGTTCGACCGCCCCGCCGCGGATCGGCTCGCGGCCGCTGCCGGCGCAGGCGGTGCAGCCGCGCTCGCCATCGACCCTGGTGCCGTGGCAGACCGCGCACTCGCCCGCCAGCCAGTGCGCCAGGCTGACCCGGGCGATCTTGGCATACATCGCGGTCGCGGCCTTGATGTCCCACTCGTGCTTGATCTTCATCCAGCCACGCGCCAGCCCCTTGGCGGTCACTGCCTCGGTCCAGGCGCGCAGCAGCGCGGCGATGGTCCGGCCGGCGCCGTCGGCGCCGTGCTGCGGAATCGGGTGCGCATACTTGGCCCGCACCAGGAGCGAGCCGAACACATTGCGCGAACCGCCCGACAGGTCAGCCAGGGCCGCTGCGGCAAGGGCGTCGGTCGCATCGTTGATCCCATCGTCGCGCAGGTCGTTGGCATGCAGCGCGCGCAAATATTTTTCTACAAACATCGTGTCTCCTGGTGTGGTGGGGCGAGCGGCGCTCGCCGGTATGCAATCAGGCGCGCAGGGGCGCCGGGCCGAACAGCGCGGCGACCAATGGATCGCGGCCATTGACTGGTGTGAAGTCCGCGTAGACGGGCGTCGGGGCCATCTCGGGATAGAGCGGCTCGACCGGATACAGCGGCGTGCCATCGCGTCCCAGTTCAGGGCCGTGTTTCCAGACGTCGGCCTTGCCCGGCTCCTTGCCGATCCGGTGCACGTGGTTCAAGTCTTCCAGCTCGATCAGACGCACGCAGACCCGCGAACGGGAGTACGCAAGCCGCCGCGCGATATCGGCGGTGGCGCACACGCCTTCCTGCAGTGCGGCGAACAGCGCGCTGTCGAAATCTTGCTGGCTCAGGCGGCGGCGCGCGTGGCCACCGGGTTCATCACTGACATCCATATTCGTTCATCCCATGGTGGTCGCGAGGCGAAGTCATTTCCGCCTCGCCGCGTCTTGCGGCTGATCAAAGTATAGGAATGCTATACAATGGAGTCAAGCAAAACTATACCCAATCGTAAAGATTTCCTATACCATGGGCATATGGAACTAAACACGACGATCGCGGGCTGGGTGAGAGAAGCGCGTACTGGCGCCGGCCTGTCCGGCACGGCGCTCGGCGCGCGGCTGGCGCTCGAGCTCGGCACCGAGCGCGGCAATACCAAAGCCAATATCTCGCACTGGGAAAACGAAAAGCACAGCCCGAACCTGAAGCAGCTGCTCGCCATTTCGCGCGTCACCGGCCGCAGCTTGCCGCCCGACATCCTGGCGTCGATGTCGGGCGCGCCGGCGAACGACTCACCTCCTGGCGGCGTGACCAACGCCCTGCGGGTGGTGGCGGCCGAAGGCGACGACGATGGTTTCGTGCAGATCCCGATGGTCAAGCTGCGGCTGTCGGCCGGTATCACCGGCTACCAGACCGAGCCGGAAAAGCGCGACGGCGGCACGCTCGGCATGCGCCGCACCTGGCTCGAGCGCAACCAATACAGTCCGTCGCACCTGATCGCGATCTACGTCAAGGGCGAGAGTATGGAGCCCTCGCTGTACGCGGGCGACATCGTGGTCATCAACACGCTCGACACCAAGCTGGTGGACGGCGCCGTGTACGCCTTCAACTACGAGGGCGAAGCCGTGGTCAAGCGCCTGGCGCGCGACGCCGGCCAGTGGTGGCTGACCTCGGACAACGTCGACGGGCGCAAATACCACCGCAAGCTGTGCCAGGGCGGCGAATGCATCGTCATCGGCCGCGTGGTGCGCAAGGAAAGCGACCGCATTTGACACTGAGCAGCGGCATCGTCACCGTGCGCGGCATCCGGATGGCGCTCGTCTTTACCGATCCCGACTGCCTGCGGGCCGGCGCCGGCGACGCCCTGCTGGCGCGGCTCGGCCCCTGGTTCCCGCGCCTGCCGATCATGCTGGCGGCGCCGCGCGCGAATCCGACGCAGGCCTACGCGCAGTTCGATACGCGCCCGCTGCTGCCGGAACTCGACCTTGCCGGCATGGTCGAACGAGAGATCGATCTCGACGGGCCGCCGCCCGACGACACCGCGCCGCCGTTCTAGGACGGCGCCTGTCCGAAGGCGCTGGGCGCGCGCTCCAGGATGCGCTGCAATGCCGGATGGTGCACGCGCCGCTCGACCGTCACGGCATAGATCTGCTCGACGATCGAATCGATCACGCCCACCTGCTCCAGTCCATACTGCACGCACAGCGACTCCGCCAGCACGGTCGGCGCCACCATGAAACCGGCGCCTGCGCCGGCGAAGGAACCGAGCAAGGCGCCATCGTCGAATTCGCCCACCACGATCGGACGCAGTCCGTGCGCTTCGAGCCAGGCCTTGAGCTGGCTGTGCAGGGCCGCGTCCTCGCCCGGCATCAGGAAGGGCGCGCCCTTCAGGCGTTGCGGGAATGGCCCGTCCCAGCGCCGGCAGACATCGCGATGAGCGACCACGGTCACCGTGCTCGATCCCAGCAGGTGACTGTGGCCGCGCACCGCGCCGCCGGGCGGCAGGCCCTGGTCCGAGATCAGCAGGTCGAGCCGGTGCGCGCTCAGGTCGTCCATCAGGTCGGCGAAGCGCCCTTCCCTGCACACCAGGTGCATGGCCAGGCCGGCGTCACGCGCCGGCTGCAGCAGGCGGAAGGCCATCGTCTTGGCGATCACGTCGCACAGGCCGACCCGCAGGGTTTCGGTCTCCGTGAACACGCCGCGCCGCACTGCCTGCTCCAGCTCGTTACCCAGGCTGAAGATCTGGTCGGCATAGCGCAGCACCGTCTTGCCGGCTTCGGTCAAGGCCAGCCCGCGTCCCTTCTTGCGCAGCAATTCCTCGCCAAGCTGGTCTTCCAGCACCTGCAACTGGGTGCTGATCGCCTGCGGCGACACGTGCAGCTGTTCCGCGGCGCGCGCCACGCTGCCCACCGTCGCGACCGCATGAAAGTATTGGAGGTGCTTGTAATTGATCATGCAATACCACCAAAAAATGGAATGATGTCGAAAGATTATTCGATTTTACTTTCGAATCATCGCGCCGTATATTGATGACTCCCAATTCTTGTAGAAGCGAGGAATGCAATGAGAAGTTATCCCACCAACAGCCCGAAAGCCATGTGCCGCCTGCTGGCGCTGGCCATGATCGTCGACGGCCGCATCGCGCCGCAGGAGCTCAAGAGCCTGCACCGCAGCGGCGTGCTCGAGGCGCTGCGGGTGAGCGAAGACACCTTCGACGACACGGCGGGCGAACTGACCCAGGACTTGCTGGCGACCAGCGCCGACCGCGCGGCCGGCATGGTCGAGATTGCGCCCGAGACGATCGACCGCCTGCTGGGCGAGGTGCAGGACGAGCTGCTGCGCGCCACTGTCCTCAAGGGCATGCTCGAGATCGTACGCGCCGACAGCGTGATCGACCACCGCGAGCGCAGGCTGCTGCGCCGCGCGATGCATGCCTGGGCCGGCTCGGGCGTCGAGGCCGGCAGCATCCATTGATGAGACGGGGCGGCGTCCTCGCATGCATACTTTGAAAGACATGCTTGCAATTCAGACGCCGCCGTTACAAAGCGACACCAATTCAACATATTGCTGGAATAACCCAGCCATACAATGAAGACCTCACATTGCGCGAGGTCCATCATGTCGAACTACTCCCCCCAGGATTCCCGGTATAACCTGACGCCGTCCGAGATGGACTGGGCCTGGCGGCTCGACCTGCGGCCGGTACACGATCCGGAACTCGGCCAGTACTACGCCCGCACCGCCCAGTTCGGCACCCATGATCCATACGCCAGCCAGGACGACATCTTCGTCTTCCACGCCACCAGGGGCATGGCCTACACGGTCCAGAGCGGCAGTTACTTCGATCCCATCGACCTGCGCATCTACGACGACGATGGCCGGGAAATCGCCAGCGACGATGGCAGCGGCGCCTATGGCTACGATTACGCCGCCTTCGTCGCTCCCTATACGGGCTGGTACTACATCGACGCATCGTGGAGCCAGGGCTACTACGATACCTATGCCAGCGTGAACGTCTACGAAGACCGGGTGCCGGTCTACCTGCCGACCAACACCATCGCCGGCACCGGCGGCCACGACATGCTGTATGGCACGCGCTCGGACGACTTCGTGGATGGTGGCGCCGGCATCGATACTTTCTGGCTGGAAGGCTATCGCGACGAATACGCGGTCAGCGTGAAAAACGGGACGATCACGGTCACCGACCTGCTGGGCCTGGACGGCGTCGACACCCTGCGCAACGTCGAGCGGCTGTCCTTCGAGGGCGGCGACGTCATTTCTTACGAAACCACGGGCTTTCCGGCCGAAGCCTATCGCCTGTACCAGGCGGCCTTCGACCGCACGCCGGACAAGGTTGGCCTGGGATACTGGATGGGCAAGATGGGTGACGGGGCAAGCCTGCACGCGGTGGCGGACGCTTTCGTCCACTCGGCCGAGTTCGGCGAACTGGTCGGTCCTAAAGCCAGCCATGCGGACATCGTCACCCTCCTCTATGCGAACGTGCTCGACCGTGCACCGGACGCGACAGGGTTTGCCTACTGGATGGATGCGCTGGACAGCAAGGAGATGACGGTGGCCGACGTGCTCGTGGGCTTCAGTGAAAGCCCGGAAAATCAGGCCAAGGTGATCGGGTCGCTGCAGGCGGGGTACGAGTTCATCGTGACCTGATCAGCAAGCAAGTCCATCGAATGGCACAGTGTGGCCCGCCCTGAGGGAATCGAACCCCCGACCCACAGCTTAGAAGGCTGTTGCTCTATCCGACTGAGCTAAGGGCGGTCCTGGAAGAGGCGCTACTATAAACCGCCAGCATTGATGCTTGCAATATGGCAGTGCAAGCCTGGCTGGCGTAGCGATGCTGAAAACAAAACAGGCCGTCCTGGGACGGCCTGTCTCGATGAATCTTTTGGTCGGAGTACAAGGATTCGAACCTTGGACCCCCTGGTCCCAAACCAGGTGCGCTACCGGGCTGCGCTACACTCCGCCGTGAGAAACATTATAAGCGATGGCGACGCGAAATGCCAGCCCCTGCCTGCATCCGACCAGGCTGGCCTTTCAATCACGCCGCCAGCTTGTCCGCGATGCGGCGCGCCATGCTCTCGGCAAGCTGTGCCTCTTTCGCTTCCACCATCACGCGGATCAGCGGTTCGGTGCCGGACGCACGGATCAGCACGCGGCCGTTGTCGCCCAGTTCGCGCTCGACCGCTTCCTTCTCGGCCACCAGCGCCTGGTCGCTGGTCCAGTCGAAGCCCGGCGTGACCTTTTTGTTGATCAGGGTCTGCGGGAACAGTTGCAACTCGCTGCAGCATTCCGCCAGCGACTTATTGCCGCGCACCAAGGCCGACAGCACTTGCAGCGCTGACACGATGCCGTCGCCGGTGCTGTGCTTGTCCAGCGCCAGCAGGTGACCCGAGCCTTCGCCGCCGAACAGCCAGCCGCGCTCTTTCATGACTTCGAGCACGTAGCGGTCGCCGACCTTGGCGCGTGCGAAGCCGATGCCCATCTGCTTGAAGGCGACTTCGAGCGCCATATTCGTCATCAGGGTGCCGACCGCGCCCGCCACTGGACCGGTGCTCATGCGGTCGCGCACCATCACGTACAGCAGCTCGTCGCCGTTGTAGACGCGGCCATTGGCGTCGACCATGATCAGGCGGTCGGCGTCGCCGTCCAGCGCGATGCCGAGGTCGGCCTTGTTGGCCACCACGGCTTCGGACAGCGCCTTCGGCGCGGTGGCGCCAAAGCCGGCATTGATATTGAAGCCGTCCGGCTGGGCGCCGATCGAGATCACTTCGGCGCCGAGTTCGTGGAACACGTGCGGCGCGATGTTGTAGGCCGCCCCGTGGGCGCTGTCGACGACGATCTTCAGGCCGCGCAGGTCGAGTTCATTCGGGAAGGTGCTCTTGCAGAATTCGATGTAGCGGCCCTGGGCGTCGCGCAGGCGGGTCGCGCGGCCGAGTTTATCGGAGGCGACGCAGCCCATCGGCTGGTCGATCGCTTCCTCGATCTCGAGCTCGACGGCGTCCGGCAGCTTGGTGCCGTGTTCCGAGAAGAACTTGATGCCGTTGTCCTGGAAGGGATTGTGCGAGGCCGAGATCACGACGCCGGCCTGCAGGCGCAGCGCGCGGGTCAGGTAGGCGATGGCCGGGGTCGGCATCGGGCCGGCCAGCATCGAATCGACGCCGGCGGCGGACAGGCCGGCTTCCAGCGCCGCTTCGAGCATATAGCCCGAGATGCGGGTGTCCTTGCCGATCAGGACGACTGGACGGCCGCTGCTCGACTTGCGGCCCTTGGCCAGGACGGTGCCGGCGGCATAGCCGAGACGCATCACGAATTCAGGAGTAATTGGCGCAACGCCCACCGTGCCACGAATGCCATCGGTGCCGAAATATTTCCGTGCCATCTAGTTCTCTTTTCTCTTATTGAAACGATTTTTACAGGACCGACAGTGGATGCATCGCCGCATGCCACACCTTCAGGGCATCGACAGTCTCCGCCACATCATGCACACGCACGATTCTAGCGCCATGCGCTACCGCAGCCAATGCCGCGCCGATGCTGCCGGCCACCCGCTGCTCGACCGGCCGCCCGGTAACGGCGCCGATCATGGATTTACGCGACATGCCGGCCAGTACCGGCAAGCCGAGTTCCTCGCGCAAGCGCGGCAAGCCGCGCAGCAAGGCGTAATTGTGTTCGACCGTCTTGCCGAAGCCGAAGCCGGGATCGACGCAGATACGCTCGCGCTCGATGCCGGCCGCGGTCATCGCATCCACCCGTTCGCGCAAGAAGGCGATCACCTCCCCCACCACGTCGTCGTAACGCGGCGCCTGCTGCATCGTGTCGGGCGTGGCCTGCATGTGCATCACGCACAGGCCGCAATCGCTGTCCTGCACCGCGTCGATCGCGCCCGGCGCACGGAAACCGTTGATGTCGTTGATCATGTCGGCGCCGGCGATCAGCGCTTCGCGCATGACCTCGGGCTTGCAGGTGTCGACCGACAGCGCGACGTCGAGCGTGCGCAGCGCGTACAGGGTCGGCATCACGCGCCGCAGTTCTTCGTCGAGCGGCACGCTGGGCGAGCCGGGACGGGTCGATTCGCCGCCGATGTCGATCATGGTGGCGCCATCCTTGATCATCGTCTCGGCATGGGTCAGCGCAAACTCGAGGCCCTGGTAGCGGCCACCGTCGGAGAACGAGTCGGGGGTAATGTTGAGGATGCCCATCACCACTGGATAGGCAGCTTCGGCCCCCTCCAGCGCGAAGCTGAAGTGGCCGCATTGCAGTTTTTTGGTCATGGCGAAAAACAGCGGGGTCAGGTCTGACAATCAGACACGGCCTCGACAATAAACGTATTTAAAGGTTGAGTTCGTGTCCGAATGTCAGACCTGACCCCAGCTTTTTGTAAAACAAAAAAGGCACCCTGACGGGTGCCTTTGAGGGGAGAGACAGCGTCAGGCCGGTGCGGTGGCATTCGGCGCCACACCGCCCGAGCCGCTGTCGCCTGGCGGCGTGCGCTTGGTCAGCACGGTCTTCGGCTGGCGCGGCTCGCGGCCGGCCATGATGTCGTTGATCTGCTCGGAATCGATGGTTTCCCAGTCGAGCAGCGCCTTGGTCATCATCTCGACCTTTTCGCGGTTCTCTTCCAGCAGACGGCGTGCCAGCGCGTACTGCGTGTCGAGGATGGCGCGGATCTCGGCGTCGACCTTCTGCTGCGTCGCTTCCGAGATGGTCTTGGTCGCGCCGCCAAAGAAGCCTTCGTTCTCGCTGTCTTCGTAGACCATCACGCCCATGCTGTCGGACATGCCGAAGCGGGTGACCATCGAGCGCGCCAGCTTGGTGGCACGCGAAAAGTCGTTCGATGCGCCGGTCGACATTTGGCCGACAAAGATCTCTTCAGCAATACGGCCGCCGAACAGGATCGAGATTTCCTCGAGCATCTTGTCTTTGTAGCCAGACAGCGCGTCGTGCTCCGGCAGCTGCCAGGTCAAGCCCAGCGCGTAACCGCGCGGCATGATCGTGACCTTGTGCACCGGGTCGGCCTTCGGCAGCAGCTTGGCGACCACCGCGTGGCCCGACTCGTGATAGGCCGTGTTGCGGCGTTCTTCTTCGCGCATGACCATCGACTTGCGCTCCGGACCCATATAGATCTTGTCCTTGGCGTCTTCGAAGTCGATCATCTCGACCAGGCGCTTGCTGCGGCGTGCGGCGAACAGCGCGGCTTCGTTGACCAGGTTGGCCAGGTCGGCGCCCGAGAAGCCCGGGGTGCCGCGCGCCAGGATGTCGGCCTTGACGTCGGTGCCGATCGGCACTTTACGCATGTGCACGTTGAGGATCTGTTCGCGGCCGCGGATGTCCGGCAGGCCCACCATCACCTGGCGGTCGAAACGGCCCGGACGCAGCAGCGCTTTATCCAGCACGTCGGCGCGGTTGGTGGCGGCGATCACGATCACGCCCGATTGCGCCTCAAAGCCGTCCATCTCGACCAGCAGCTGGTTGAGGGTCTGTTCGCGTTCGTCGTTACCGCCGCCCATGCCAGCGCCACGGTGACGGCCGACCGCGTCGATCTCGTCGATGAAGATGATGCAAGGCGAATGCTTCTTGGCGTTCTCGAACATGTCGCGAACACGCGACGCACCGACGCCGACGAACATCTCGACGAAGTCGGAACCCGAGATCGAGAAGAACGGCACCTTGGCTTCGCCGGCGATGGCGCGCGCCAGCAGGGTCTTGCCGGTACCCGGAGGACCGACCATCAGCACGCCGCGTGGAATGCGGCCACCCAATTTCTGGAATTTGGTTGGATCCTTGAGGAAGTCGACGATTTCCGAGACTTCTTCTTTCGCTTCGTCGCAACCGGCGACGTCGGCGAAGGTGACGGTGTTATTGGTTTCGTCGAGCATGCGCGCCTTCGACTTGCCGAAGGAGAAAGCGCCGCCCTTGCCGCCGCCCTGCATCTGGCGCATGAAGAACACCCAGACGCCGATCAGGAGCAGCATCGGGAACCACGAAATGAAGACCTGCTGCAGGAACGATGGCTCTTCCGGCGGCTTCACGTCGAAGCGCACGCCGTTTTCGCGCAGGTCGCCGATCAGGCCGCGGTCCAGGATGGTCGCGGTCGCGCGCACCTTGGAATCGTCGCTGCGGGTGGCGGTGATATTCGAGCCTTCGATCGTCACATCCTTGATGCGACGTTGTTTGATCTCATCGAGCAGCTCGGAATAAGCAATGGTCTTGCTGCCGCCGGCGACGCTATGGGTGTCGAACTGCTTGAACAGCATGAACAACAGCAGCGCGACGACCACCCAGATGGCGGATTTGGAAAACATATTATTCACGAGCACTCCTCCGATGCAATTGCATCTCTACCGATTTCAGTATTCTGATTTTACCCGCAATAAGCCGACACCGCCACGCGGTGCAGGCAATAGTGCCAAAATACTATGTTTTTACGTCCCAATGGCCGCAGGCCGCCCCGTAAGGAGGCGCAAGCAGCGGGATCACGCGGCAGATGTATGGCCGCGCGCCAGGATTTCAAGGGGCAATTCTATGCCCGGATGCAGGTTTATGCCGATGGGTTCTTCAGGCCGCGCCCCAGCAGGAAAATCTCGGATGATTTGTCGCGACTCGCTTTGGGCTTGACCTGTTTCACCACCTTGAATTCGGTCCGGAATTTCTCCAGGATTTGTGTAAAACCCATGTCTTTAAAGCACTTTACCAGCAATGCCCCTTCGGGTTTCAGGTGGGCCTGCGAAAATTCGATCGCCAGATCGATTAAATGTTCCATGCGCGCCGCATCGGCATGACTGATGCCGGACAAATTGGGCGCCATATCGGACAGCACCACATCGACTCTGCGGCCGGACAGGACAGTATCCAGCTGGGAGAGCACTTCTTCTTCTCGGAAGTCACCCTGGATATATTGAACGTCCGCGATGGCTTCCATTGGCAGGATGTCCAGGCCGATGATGGTGCCATTGATCCCGCCGCCGTCCTTGCCTGCCAGCTTGCGCCGGGTGTACTGGGCCCAGCTGCCGGGGGTGCAACCGAGGTCGACCACGGTGTGGCCGGACTTGATGAGCTTTTCAGCCTCATCGATCTCCTTGAGTTTGTAGGCCGCACGTGCCCGATAACCCTCTTTTTGTGCAAGTTTCACGTAGGGATCGTTAATATGGTCGTGTAACCAGTTTTTGTTTAATTTGTTCTTGGCCATTCGCGTAGAATACTGCTTTTATAGGTACATCAAAAAATATTGTTATGATCAAACTCACACCGGCCGAGCGCAGCGCCCTGCGCGCAGAAGCTCACGGGCTCAATCCAGTCGTCATGATCGGCGAAGCCGGCCTTACCGAATCCGTCGTCAAGGAAATCTCGGCCAGCCTCGATGCGCACGGCCTGATCAAGGTGCGCGTGTTCGGCGACGACCGCGAAGCGCGCGTCGCCATGTACGACCAGATCGCCACCGATCTCGACACCGCCCAGGTCCAGCACATCGGCAAGCTGCTGGTCCTCTACCGTCCAAAGAAAGAGGCGGTCAAGGAGCGCAGCGGCAAATCGGGCCCGGGCATGCGCGAAGTCACCATCGTCAAGGCCAGCGCCAGCGGCACCAAGAAGCCGAGCGTCACCAAGGTCATGCTGAAGGGGAACGAACGCGTCACCGCCGGCGGCAACATCAAGCGCGCCAAACCGCGTCAGACCAGTTCCAAGAAAAATTCGCTGAATAAGTGAACAAAAAAACCGGGGCAACCCGGTTTTTTTACGTCGGTACAGTTTGCGCTCAACGCAATCTGACCAGCAGCCACGCTCCGAGCAAGCTCTGCACGAGATAGAACAGCTGCGACACCCCATGCATCACGGCGAACTGCGTCCAGTACGGCGACGCCCTCACCCCGCCCGGCCCGGCCAGCTCACGCAATTGCGCCATGGCCGGCTGCAAGCCGACGAAAATCACCAGCGTACACGCCAGCATCGCCAGCACCAGCAGGCTCAGGAATTTGCGACGCGGCGGCGCCAGGTCGGTCGACAGCCGCAGCAAGACCAGCAGCACGACGGCGCAGGCGATCGACAACCACGCCTGGCGCGTGAGCAGCACCGCGACCAGGTCGCCCGCCTGCACACTGTCCAGGACGGCGAACGCCGCCGGCGCCGCGATATAGCCGAGCGCCCACAGGACACCCGCCCACAGCGCGGCTACCAGCAGGCGTGCCGCCGGCAGGCGCCCTGCCTTCACCCCACTGGCCGCCGCCGCGCCCATCAGACGTAGCGGACTTCGAGGATTTCGTATTCGCGCGGACCCGACGGGGCCTGCACTTCAACCACGTCTTCGGCAAACTTGCCGATCAGCGCGCGCGCGATCGGCGAGGTCACCGAGACCTTGTTCAGTTTCAGGTCGGCTTCATCCATGCCGACGATCTGGTAGGTGACTTTCTGGCCCGATTCCAGGTCTTCGAGGTCGACGGTGGCGCCGAACACGACGCGGCCTTCGGCGTCGAGCGTCGACGGATCGATGACCTGGGCGGTCGAGAGCTTGCCTTCGAGCTCGGCGATGCGACCTTCGACGAAGGCCTGGCGCTCCTTGGCGGCGTCGTACTCGGCGTTTTCGGACAGGTCGCCATGCGAACGCGCCTCGGCGATCGCGTCGATCACGATGCGGCGCTCCTTGGTCTTGAGCTGGTGCAGCTCTTCTTTCAGGAGTTCTGCGCCGAATTTGGTCAGTGGTGTGTTCATGGTTCTCTGCTGTTTGTGTTGTACGGGACACCCGTAGCGTCTCAAAGCGAAAACCACAGAGGCGCGCGGCGCCAAGGCCGCGCGAGCTCTGTGGTTCACTTGTGTACTAAGCTGTCCTACGGGTACTGCGTGTGCTTAGTGTAAGGTTTTATGCAGGCCTTGTAAATCGTACACGCGCAGTTCGTCGATGTGACGCATGCCCTCGATCGCCGCTTCGGCGCCGAAGATCGTGGTGTAGGTCACCACGTGCGCCGCCAGCGCCGAGGTACGGATCGCGCGCGAATCGTTGATCGCGCTGCGCTTTTCCTCGACCGTGTTCACGACCATCACGATTTCACGGTTCTTGATCATGTCGACCACATGCGGACGGCCTTCCAGCACCTTGTTCACCGAACGCACCGGGATGCCGGCGGCAGCGATCACGGCCGCGGTGCCCTTGGTCGCCACCAGGTCGAAGCCCAGCGCTACCAGGTCGCGCGCCACGGCCACGGTGCGCGGCTTGTCGGACGACTTCACCGACAGGAACACCGTGCCCGACTTCGGCAGCTTGATGCCGGCCGCCAGCTGCGACTTGACGAAGGCTTCGCCGAAGGTGGTGCCCACGCCCATGACTTCGCCGGTCGATTTCATCTCTGGTCCCAGGATGGTATCGACGCCAGGGAATTTCACGAACGGGAACACGACTTCCTTGACGCTGTAGAACGGCGGGATCACCTCTTTGGTGATGCCCTGCTGCGCCAGGGTCTGGCCGACCATGCAGCGCGCCGCGATCTTGGCCAGCTGCAGGCCAGTCGCCTTCGAGACGAACGGCACGGTACGCGAGGCGCGCGGGTTCACTTCCAGCACATAGACGGTGTCGACGGTCTGGCCGTTCTCTTCCGATTGCTTGATCGCGAACTGCACGTTCATCAGGCCGACCACGTTCAGGGCCTTGGCCATCAGCGAGGTCTGGCGCTTGAGTTCATCGATGGTGCTTTGTGACAGCGAGTACGGCGGCAGCGAGCAGGCCGAGTCGCCCGAGTGCACGCCGGCCTGTTCGATGTGTTCCATCACGCCGCCGATGAAGGTGGCTTCGCCGTCCGAGATGCAGTCGACGTCGACTTCGATGGCGTCGTTCAGGAAGCGATCCAGCAGCACCGGCGAATCGTGAGAGACCTTGACCGCTTCGCGCATATAGCGCTCCAGGTCGCGCTGCTCGTGGACGATTTCCATCGCGCGGCCGCCCAGCACGTAGGAAGGACGCACCACCAGCGGGTAGCCGATCTCTTCGGCCAGCGCCAGGGCGTCGGCTTCGGTGCGCGCGGTGCGGTTCGGCGGCTGGCGCAGATCCAGCTTTTGCAGCAGTTGCTGGAAACGCTCGCGGTCTTCGGCGGCGTCGATCATGTCCGGCGAGGTGCCGATGATCGGCACGCCGTTCGCTTCCAGGTCCAGCGCCAGCTTCAATGGAGTCTGGCCGCCGTACTGCACGATCACGCCGACCGGCTTTTCCAGTTCCACGATCTCGAGCACGTCTTCCAGGGTCAGCGATTCGAAGTACAGGCGGTCCGAGGTATCGTAGTCGGTCGACACGGTCTCCGGATTGCAGTTGACCATGATGGTCTCGTAGCCGTCTTCGCGCATGGCGAGGGCCGCGTGGACGCAGCAGTAGTCGAACTCGATGCCCTGGCCGATACGGTTCGGGCCACCGCCCAGCACCATGATCTTCTTCTTGTCGGTCGGGTTCGATTCGCATTCCTCATCGTACGTCGAGTACATGTAGGCGGTATTGGTCGCGAACTCGGCGGCGCAGGTGTCGACGCGCTTGTACACCGGACGGATGGCCAGCTCGTGACGGCGCGCACGCACGGCCATCGGCTCGACTTTCAGCAGGAAGGCCAAGCGGCGGTCGGCGAAGCCCTTCTGTTTGAGCTTGTACAGCGTGGCCCTGTCCAGCGACTCCAGGGTCTGGGTCTCGAGCCACAGCTCGATGTCCACGATCTCCTTGATCTGCACCAGGAACCACGGATCGATCTTGGTCAGATTGTGCACTTCTTCCAGGGTGAAGCCCTGGGCGAAAGCGTCGCCGACGTACCAGATGCGGTCCGGGCCAGGTTCGCCCAGCTCTTCCTCGATCTTTTCGCGGTCGCGGGTCTTTTCGTTCAGGCCGTCGACGCCGACTTCCAGGCCGCGCAGGGCTTTCTGGAACGATTCCTGGAAGGTGCGGCCCATCGCCATGACTTCACCGACCGATTTCATCTGCGTGGTCAGGTGCTTGTCGGCGGTCGGGAATTTCTCGAACGTGAAGCGCGGGATCTTGGTGACGACGTAGTCGATCGACGGCTCGAACGAGGCCGGGGTCGCGCCGCCGGTGATCTCGTTGCGCAGCTCGTCCAGCGTGAAACCGACGGCCAGCTTCGCGGCCACTTTGGCGATCGGGAAGCCGGTGGCTTTCGAGGCCAGCGCCGACGAACGCGACACGCGCGGGTTCATCTCGATGACGATCATGCGGCCGTCTTTCGGATTGATCGAGAACTGCACGTTCGAGCCGCCGGTGTCGACGCCGATCTCGCGCAGCACGTCGATCGACGCGTTACGCATGATCTGGTATTCCTTGTCGGTCAGGGTCTGCGCCGGCGCCACGGTGATCGAGTCGCCGGTGTGCACGCCCATCGGATCCAGGTTCTCGATCGAGCAGATGATGATGCAGTTGTCGTTCTTGTCGCGAACAACTTCCATCTCGTACTCTTTCCAGCCGAGCAGGGATTCTTCGATCAGCAGCTCGTTGGTCGGCGATGCTTCCAGGCCGCGCTTGCAGATCGCTTCGAATTCTTCTTCGTTGTAGGCGATGCCGCCGCCGCTGCCGCCCATGGTGAACGAAGGACGGATGATGGTCGGGAAGCCCAGTTCGCGCTGCACGGTCCAGGCTTCGTCCATCGAGTGGGCCACGCCCGAACGCGCCGAGCCCAGGCCGATCTTGGTCATCGCGTCCTTGAACTTCGAACGGTCTTCGGCCTTGTCGATCGCTTCCGGGGTCGCGCCGATCAGCTCGACCTTGTACTTGTCCAGCACGCCGTGGCGGTGCAGGTCGAGCGCGCAGTTGAGCGCGGTCTGGCCGCCCATGGTCGGCAGGATCGCGTCGGGACGCTCTTTCTCGATGATGCGCTCGACGACCTTCCAGGTGATCGGCTCGATATAGGTCACGTCCGCCGTTTCCGGGTCGGTCATGATGGTCGCCGGGTTCGAGTTGACCAGGATGACCTTGTAGCCTTCTTCGCGCAAGGCCTTGCAGGCCTGGGCGCCGGAGTAGTCGAATTCGACTGCCTGGCCGATGACGATCGGACCGGCGCCGATGATCAGGATGCTTTTGATATCACTACGTTTTGGCATATTATTTTTTCTCCGCTGCTTGCATCAGGCCGATGAAGCGGTCAAACAGGTAGGCGACGTCGGTCGGACCGGGCGAGGCTTCCGGGTGGCCCTGGAAGCAGAACGCCGGCTTGTCCGTGCGGGCGAAGCCCTGCAGCGAGCCGTCGAACAGCGAGACGTGGGTCACGCGGCAGTTGGCCGGCAAGGTTTCCGGGTCGACCGCGAAGCCGTGGTTCTGCGAGGTGATCAAGACCTTCTTGCTGTCCAGGTCCTGCACCGGGTGGTTGGCGCCATGGTGGCCGAACTTCATCTTCATGGTCTTGGCGCCGGATGCCAGCGCCATGATCTGGTGACCGAGGCAGATGCCGAAGGTCGGGATGCCCTTCTCGATCAGCTCGCGCGAGGCCGCAATGGCGTAGTCGCATGGTTCCGGGTCGCCCGGGCCGTTGGCCAGGAAGATACCGTCCGGATTGAGCGCCAGGGCGTCGGCGGCGGTCGATTGCGCCGGCAGCACGGTGACCTTGCAGCCGCGTTCGGCCAGCATGCGCAGGATGTTGCGCTTGACGCCGTAGTCGAAGGCGACCACGTGGTATTTCGGATCGGTCTGCTTGCCGAAACCTTGGCCCAGTTTCCACTCGGTTTCGGTGAACTCGTAGGGCTCGGTGACGGACACGACCTTGGCCAGGTCCATGCCGGCCAGGCCCGGGAACGAGCGCGCCAGTTCCAGCGCCTGGGCTGGCGACGGCTCGGCGCCTTGGGCGGCGGTGAGAATAGCGCCGGCCTGGGCGCCTTTTTCGCGCAGGATGCGGGTCAGCTTGCGGGTGTCGATGCCGGCGATGGCAACCACGTTCTCTTGCTTGAGATAGTCGCCCAGCGATTGGGTCGAACGGAAGTTCGAGGCCAGCAGCGGCAGGTCACGGATGATCAGGCCGGCGGCGTGCACCTTGCCCGCTTCGACGTCGGCGCTGTTCACGCCGTAGTTGCCGATATGCGGATAGGTCAGGGTAACGATCTGGCGCGAATAGCTCGGATCGGTCAGGATTTCCTGGTAGCCGGTGATCGCGGTGTTGAACACCACTTCGCCGGTCGTATGACCGACGGCACCAATGGAATATCCTTTGAAGATGGTCCCGTCAGCAAGTGCCAGGATGGCTGGAACGGAGGGGCCAGAAAAAAATGGCGGCAAGGGCAACTCCCGAAAAAGTTGCCGTAGCTTCGCCACGTCAGACCGACATCCAACTGTCCTGGACGCAGTGAAGCCGCCCGGTGTTGGAGGTCATGTTGAATGAGGGATGGTGGGTATGCGCTACGGCTAAGTTTGAATTAGATAAACTTCCGAATTATAGCGCGAACTCTGATGTTCGGCAATGCGGCGCTGCCACATATCCGATACCAAATTGTCGGAAGATGACACGCCTTGCCATCTTCCCTGCCCTGCTGAAACTTATGTTGCGAGTGCAATATGGCTCCCGCAACTTGTCCTTAGGCGACGTTCAAGGCAGCGATGCCGGCGCGGGCGATCTGCACGTCCTGCTCCGACTTGACGCCCGAAACGCCGACTGCGCCGATCACATGACCGTCGACGATTACCGGCACGCCGCCTTCGAGCATGCCTTCCAGCTTCGGCGCGCTCAGGAAGGACATGCGGCCGCCGTTGATCACGTCTTCATAGATCTTCGATTCGCGGCGGCCGAGCGCGGCGGTATTGGCCTTGGCGGGCGCGATATACGACGAGACCGGCGGCGCGCCGTCCAGGCGCTGCTGCCACAGCAGGTGGCCGCCATCGTCGACGATGGCGATCGAGACGTTCCAGCCGTTGTTGACGGCTTCGGCTTCGGCGGCAGCGCCGATTTTCTTCACGTCGGCCAGGGTCAGGTAGGGTTTGGTGTTCATGGTGTTGCCTTTCTTATGGAATTTGCTGCCGGAGCTTGAGCTTGGCTTTGATTTGCGGCATGACGGCGGCGGCGGCCTGCTCGCCGGCCAGGATGGCGAGATTGCGTCCGCCGAAATCGCTCGATCCCATATTGCCGAGTGCCGGCGTGATCACGATGTCGGCGTCCTTCAGTTCGAAATGGTTCAGGCGCTGGCCCATGATGCTGAAGGTCTGCATCAGCACGTCGAGCGAGCTGGCCGTGGCCGCGCCTTCGGTCGCGCTCGAGATATTGACGGCGATAATGAAATCGGCGCCCATCTCGCGCACGAAGCGCACCGGCACCGGCGCCACCAGGCCGCCATCGACGTATTCCTTGTTGCCGATTTTTACGGGCTGGAACACGCTCGGCACGGCCGACGAAGCGCGCACCGCCATGCCGGTATTGCCGCGGTTGAACAGGATCGGCTGGCCGCTCTTGAGGTCGGTGGCCACGGCGCCGAAGCGCAGTTTCAGCTTTTCCATCGGCACATTGCCGATCGCCTTGTTTACATAATTTTGCAGCGCCTCGCCCTTGAGCAGGCCACTCGATTTGCTGAGCCACGGCATGGCCCAGTCCGAGATGGTCGCCTCATCCATGGTGAGGGCCGTCTTTTGCAGCGCGAAGCCGTTCAGGCCAGATGCATATAGCGAGCCGACCACCGAGCCGGCGCTGGTGCCGACCACGATCTCCGGATAGATGCCCTGGGCCTCGAGCGCCTTGATCACGCCGATATGGGCGAAGCCGCGCGCCGCGCCGCCGCCGAGGGCCAGGCCGATGCGGATTTTCTTGGGAGGAAGCGGCGCAGCCTGGGGCGCCACCACGGGCGTGGCGGCGACGGGAGCCGGGGTCGGGGTGCTGCCGCAGGCTGCCAGCAGCAGCGCGGCGCAGGCCACGAGGGAAGTACGACGAGAAACCATGGAATGTGGGGAAAAGAACGAGGCGACGATTGTACCTCGGCTCGTTCTCTCCAGCACATCAAACCCACCCGGGGTGGGCGACGCCCTTTACAGGCTGCCGCGCAGGCTCACCGACACATTGCGTGGATCGCCGTAGTACCAGGCCAGGCCGGTCGGACCGAATTTCTTGTAGTAGACCTTATCGAACAGATTGTTCACATTGGCCTGCACCGACAGCTTGTCGCTGAAGCGCCAGGCGAGCATGGCGTTGGCGACGCCATAGCCACCCTGGGTCGCGGTCAGGCCGGCGCCGCGCACATAGGAATCGCTCTGCATGTTCACGCCGCCGCCGACGGTCCAGCCCGGGCCCGAGCGGTTCGGGCTATAGCTGGTGAACAGGCGCAGCTGGTGTTTTGGATCGATGGTGCGCAGCGGCTGGCCGGTGTTGGCGGCGGTACCGCTCACGTATTTGGTACGGGTGTTGGTATAGCCAGCCATCAGCTGCCAGCCAGGCAAGACTTCGCCCGACACTTCCGCTTCCAGGCCTTCGCTGCGCTCCTTGCCGCCGGCGATGCGGCAGAAGCCGGTCAGGTTGGTCGGCGGACAGGGATTGACCGACGACGTGTCTTCGATCGCGCGGCCGACGTTTTCGACCTGGAACAAGCCCATCGAGGCGTTCAGGCGGCCGCCGAAGAACTCCCCTTTCAGGCCGAACTCGATGTCCTCGCCGATGACCGGTTCGAGCAGGTTGCCGTCGGCGCCGCGCACCTCCTGCGGCTCGAAGATCTCGGTATAGCTGGCGTAGGCGCTGATCTCGTTCGACAAGTCATAAACGATGCCGACATAGGGCGTGGCTTCGCGCGTGACCTTGAAACCGCTGCCATTAGTGCGCCGCTCGGTTTCGTACCAGCTCAGGCGGGCGCCGAGCAGGACGGCCAGCGGGTCTGCCAGCGAAAAGCGCGCCGTGGCGTAGGCGCCGTTATTGGTGGTCACGGTCGGTGCGGCGCCGCCGGCCGGCATCGTCGTCACCTCGCGCTCTGGATAGGTCGAATACGGATCGAAGGTGCGGATGTCGATGGTCTGCTTGAACAGGGTGCCCGCGCCGTAGGTGGCGATCGTCCGGTCATACACGCGCTCGGCGCCAACCACCAGCGTGTGCTTGCGTCCGAACAGCGTGAACGGGCCATTGGCGACGAGGCTCAGCGCCTGCTGGCGGCTGTCGTCGCCGGTGTACTGAGACGTCGTCATGTCCATCAGGTAGGGATTGGTGGTGCTGGTGCGCGCGATATACGTCTGCTTGAAGCCATTGGTCTTGAGGCGCATCCCGAGATAACCGGCGTTCGCGCGCACGCTCCAGCCATTATCGAAGCGGTGTTCGATGCCGATCTGGGCCTGGTCGTTGTAGCGGTTCCAGCGGTTCCAGCTGGCGCCCAGGAAGGTGTCGATCGGCAGGTTCAGCGAGGAACCGTCGAAGTTGCCCGGCAAACCGCCCCAGGCGCCGGTGGCATCGAGGTCGGTGTGCTGCAGCCAGGCGGTGACCGTGGTGCGTGGCGTCAGGTCGGCCTGGACCACGCCGTACAGCACTTCACGGTCTTCTTCGCGCCCATCCTGGAACAAGTCCTTCTTGTCCTTCACCGCCACCACCCGGCCCCGTACCGAACCGCTCTCATTGAGCGGGGTCGACACGTCCATCTCGACCCGGCGGCGATCCCACGAGCCGACCGTCAGGCCGGCCGACGCCTGGAAGGCGGCCGTCGGCAGCTTGCGCACCATATTCACGGTGGCGGAAGGGCTGCCGGAACCGCGCAGCATGCCCGAGGCGCCGCGCAGCAGTTCGACCCGGTCCAGGACGGCCGTGTCCGGCTGGATGAAGTAGGCGCCGGACTGCTTGTAGCTGAGCCCATCGATCTGCATGGCATCGACGCGGAAGCCGCGCGAGTTGTAGGCGATGCGCTCGCTGTCGGTGTAGTCGACCGTGATGCCGGCGGTGTTGGTCAGCACGTCGGTCAGGTCGAGCATATTGCGCTCTTCCATCAGCTGGCGGGTGATGACGGTGACCGGCTGCGGCGTGTCGCGGATATCCTGCTCGCCCTTGAACAGGGTCGAGGAACGGGTGGTGAACGACTTGCTCTTTTCGGTGGTGGCGTCGTGCCTGCCGGTGATGTTGACGGTGGGGATGGCGTCGGTTGCGATGTCGTCCGGCGCTTCCGGCGCTTCCGCCATGGCAGTCAGCGGCGATAGCAGGGCTGCGGTTGCGCACAGTGCAGTGGCCTGGCGCACAAGGCGGGCGACGGGCGTTGGATGGGATACAACGGATGGCACTGGGCGCAACATGATCACTCCTTGAAAGTGTTTTGATAATGAGAATGATTCGCATTATAATTCCTGTTCAATAGTTGAAGCAATGCACATATTCGACGCCCCCACCAAAACAGGCATGTTTCGTTCGGGGAGTGCACAGGCATCATCGAATTAAATAAACCCTACAAGAGAATGACGACCATGAAGAAACTGCTGCTCTCCTCGCTCCTCGCCTTTGCTGCGATCGCACCTGCCGCCCAGGCGCACCACGTCTGGCTGGAGCAGGATGGCAAGACCGTGAAGCTGCAGTTCGGCGAATTCGGCCTGAACCAGCGCGAGACCACGCCCGGCCTGCTGGACAAGTTCGTCGCCCCGCGCGCGACCCTGCTCAAGGCTTCCGGAGAGACTGCGCTGACATTGGAAAAGACGGCCAAGGGCTATGTGGTCGGCGGCGCCACGCTGGCAGCGGGCGACGCGATCGTGGCTGAAGACAATGCCTATCCGGGCTGGGAAACGACGGAGGACGGCACAACCCGCCAGCACATCTGGATCCCGGCCGCGCGCCTGGCAACCAGCTTCGCCGCGCAGCAGCCGAAGCTGGCGCTGGACATCGTCCCGACCGGCACGGCCGGCGAATTCAAGGTGTTCTATAAAGGCCAGCCGCTGCCGAAGGCCAAGGTGGCGATCACCGTCCCGAGCGGCTGGTCGAAGGAAGCGCTGGCCGACGCCAACGGCGCGGTGAAGTTCGACCTGCCGTGGAAAGGCACCTATGTGCTGGAGACGGCGCATACCGACAAGACCGGCGGCGAGCGCGCCGGTGTGCAGTACGCCAGCGCCAGCCATACGTCGTCGCTGACCGTCGTGCAGCCGAAAGGCATCGCGGCCCTGGCCGCGGGCCCTGCGCTGGCGCCGGGCGCCGAGCACTGATCGCCGTTCGCTTGCATAGAAAGGCCCGAGCCTCATGACTACCCTCACCTGGCGCTACCGCGGCGGCGTGGCCGCGCGCACGGTCGCGGCCATCGCCGGCGGCTATGTGCTGACGTCGATCGCCAGCGCCCTGATCGCCATCGCGCTGCCGCTGCCGCGCGCCGACGCCGTCACCATCGCCACCCTGCTCTCCTTCGTGGTCTATACCTGCGTGATCCTGTGGGTATTTGCCACCAGCAGCGCGCTGCGCGCCTGGGTCGGCGTGGTCGCAAGCAGCAGCGTATTGGGCGCCGTCCTGTGGATCGCCGGGAGGGCGTCATGAAAGAAGGCTTGCGCCAATCGATGGCCTGGGTGCACACCTGGTCGGGCCTGCTGGTGTGCTGGCTGCTGCTGCTGGTGTTCATGGGCGGCACCGCTGCCTACTACAAGCACGAGATCACGTTCTGGATGAAGCCCGAGCTGCACAAGGCGGCCGATGCGCCCTCGCGGGTGACGCCGGCCGAATCGGCCGCGCTCGCGGTGCGCGAACTCCAGCAGCGCGCGCCGAAGGCCAATGCCTGGTTCCTCGACCTGCCGCACGAGCGCAATCCGCTGATCTACGCCAGCTGGACCAATCCGCCGAAGAAGGGCATGACCCGCGAAGAGCGGCGCGCGGCCTTCCGCACCCAGAACTTCACCCTCGATCCGATGACCGGCGAGCATACCGCCGCGCCGCGCGATACCCGCGGCGGCGAATTCCTGTACCGCCTGCACTTCGACCTGTACTACATGTCGGCGATCTGGGGCCGCTGGATCGTCGGCATCGCCGCGATGTTCATGCTGGTGGCGATCGTCAGCGGCGTGATCACGCACAAGCGCATCTTCAAGGATTTCTTCACCTTCCGTCCGAAGAAGGGCCAGCGCTCGTGGCTGGACGCGCACAACGCCACGGCGGTGCTGGCGCTGCCGTTTCACCTGATGATCACCTATACCGGCCTGGTCACGCTGATGTTCATGTACATGCCCTCGCCCACCAAGGCGCTGTACGGCGCCGAGCAGAACGCGATGTTCGCGGACGTGTTCCCGAACGCCGAACGGGTGAAGCCGGCGAAGGAATTCGCGCCGCTGGCCGACATCGCGCCGATGCTGCTGCAGGCCGAACGCGCGTGGGGCCAGGCGCCGACGCGCGTGGTGGTGACCAACCCGAACGACGCCAATGCCCGGATCGAGCTGCATCGCCCATCCGGCCAGCAGTTGTCGAACATCGAGCCGACCATGACATTCGACGGCGCCAGCGGTGCGCTGCTATCCGGCGCCAAGCCGATGAGCACGACGCTGGACGCGCGCGCCGCGATCTACGGCCTGCACGTTGCCCATTTCGCCGACCCGCTGCTGCGCGCGCTGTTCTTCGTGTGCGGCCTGGCCGGCACCGCGATGGTCGCCACCGGCGCCCTGCTGTGGGGCGTGAAGGAGCGCCAGAAATACGCCAAGGCGATCGCGCAAGGCGGCAAGGTCGGCTTCGGGGTGCGCCTGGTCGACGCCCTGAACATCGGCGCCATCGCCGGCCTGCCGATCGCCTTCGCCGTCTACTTCTGGGCCAACCGCCTGCTGCCGGTCGAGATCGCGCAGCGCACGAACCTCGAGGCCAACTGCTTCTTCATCGCCTGGGGCCTGGCCGCGCTGCTGGCCCAGATCCGCCCGACGCGCGCGATGTGGCGCTTCCAGCTGACGCTGGGAGCGGTCCTGCTGGCCGGTATCCCGGTGCTGAACGCGCTCACCACCGACACCCACCTGGGCGTGAGCCTGTTCGGCGGTCCGGCCCTGCGCGCGGTGGCCGGCTTCGACATCGTGGTCCTGCTGCTTGGCCTGCTGCTCGGCTGGGCCGCCTGGTGGCTGGGCCGCAAGGCAAAAAAACAGGCTGCCGCCCGGCAGCCGGCGAACCCGGCGCAAACCACGCCACTGGAGGCTGCATGAGCGCATTGATCCTGAGCGGCGCCGCCCTCGCCTTCAGCGGCTTCGCCGCGACGAGCATCACGATGGACCGCCACTACGCGGACATCCACGGCCGCGGCAAGGAAGCCCCCGCCGCCACCCGCCTTCGGCTGCGCGCCCTGGGCTGGATCGGCCTGCTGCTTTCATTCATGGCCTGCATCGGCGCCAGCGGCTGGCACCTCGGCCCGGTGCTGTGGTGCGGCATCCTGTCGCTCGCCGCCTGGACCGTCACCCTGCTCCTGCAATACCACCCGCGCCGCGTGATGCAAAGCGCCTGGATCGGCATCCCCGCCGCCCTGCTCGCCACCACCCTCCTCCTGCGCACCTAAAGCCCACGCAATTAGGGTCAGAGTCGAATTATCGAGCAATTTCCCATTCCCGCTCGCCGATCTTCTCTGACCACAATTTCTGAGTCACAGCTTTCCGAAAAGACAATTAGGGTCAGAGTCGAATTGTTTGACAACTTTAAAAGTTGCTCGATAATTCGACTCTGACCCTCATGCGTTTTGCAACAAAAACAGGCGTCTCAACTGTTCTGAGGCACGTTTTTTGGTCAGTCCTTTCGAGAGCCCATTGTTCATCGCTGAAGCATTTCTCGACAGCGAAAAAACAAGCATAAATTAATTAGGGTCAGAGTCGATTTATTGAGCAATTTCTCGAAATTGCCATTAATTCGACTCTGACCCTAATTATCTTGAAAGCAAATTGCAGCGAGGCTCGTGGAGCAAAAACAAAGCCCCTCTGCATTTCACAAAGTTGTCAAACAATTCGACTCTGACCCTAATTGGAGGGGGGTTAGGCGGGGAGCGAGGTGTTGGGGAGCGAGGCGGAGAAGGTGCTGCCTTTGCCGGGGTGTGAGGTGATTGTCAGCTTGCCGCCGTGGCGCAGCAGGACGTGCTTGACGATCGCCAGGCCGAGGCCGGTGCCCTGCGTTTCGCGCGAACGGCTCTTGTCGACGCGGTAGAAACGCTCGGTCAGGCGCGGGATGTGTTCGGGGTCGATGCCGATGCCGCAATCCGTTACCGCGAAACTCAGGGCGTCGGCGCCGCGGGTCCAGGCCAGGCGGATCGTGCCGCCGTTGGGCGAGTAGCGCACCGCGTTCGAGGCCAGGTTGGCGAAGGCGCTGCGCAGTTCTTCCATGCTGCCCATCACGTCGGGGCCGTCGACCGCCACGTCGATCGTGTGCCGGCCGCCAGACAGCGCGCGCGCCTCGGCGGCGATCGAGTCGATCAGGCTGCGCACGTCGACCCGCTCGCGCTTCATCGGATATTCGTCGGACTCCAGCCGCGACAGCGTCAGCATGTCCTGGATCAGGCGCTGCATGCGGTGCGCCTGCTCCGTCATCAGGTTCAGGTGCGCCATCCGCGTGGCGACGTCGATGCCTGGATCGGACATCGCGATCTCGAGGAAGCCCACGATCACCGTCAGCGGCGTGCGCAGCTCGTGCGAGGCGTTGGCGATGAAATCGCGGCGCATCGCTTCGATGCGCTCGGTGTCGGTGGCGTCGTGCGTCACCAGGATCTGGCGCCGGTTCTCGAACGGGATGATGCGGCATTCCAGCTTGCGGCCGCGGAACGACAGCGTCAGCGGCTGCTCGTAGCGGCCCAGCACAATGTAATCGATGAAGTCAGGATGGCGCACCAGGTTCGTGACGCGCAGCCCCTTGTCGCGCTCCATCGTCAGGCCCAAATGCTTCTCGACCGCCGGATTGCACCACTCCAGGAACAGCACGTCGTCCATGATGGCCACGCCTTCCGGCAGCAGATGCATCGCCTGGCGGAAGCGCGCCAGCCATTCGGTCAGGTCGGCCTGGTGGCGCTCATCGTCGCGCCGCAGGCGGTACAGACGGGCAAACGCATCGGTCCAGGCGCCCCAGCCGTCCGGCAGGCGCGTGCTATGCGGCTCGTCCAGCCACTCGCCCAGCTTGTACAGGTACGACAATTGCGTGAACACGGCGACCGCCATCCCGGCCAGCGCCAGCGACAGCGCGGCCACGAGACCGAACCACCACCACACCACGCCGGACACGGCGAACAACAGCGCCGTGCGCAGCAGCGCCGGCACCCAGAACAGCAGCTTGGGATTCATCGCGTCCTTCGACACCGCTTATTTCTCGGACAGCATGTAGCCGACGCTGCGCACCGTACGGATCAAGCCATCGGCCGATTTCAGTGCCTTGCGCAGCCGCAGCACGTGCACGTCGACCGTGCGCTCCTCGATCACAGCGTGGTCGCCCCACACCCTGTCGAGCAGCTGGGCGCGCGAGAACACGCGCTCCCGATGCGCCATCAGGTACTTCAAGAGCTTGTACTCCGCATTGCCGATGTCGATCTGCTGGTTCTCCACCGTGACGGTGCAGCTGTTCGGATCGAGCGTCACCGTGCCGGCGCGCAGCGGCGCCTCGGCCAGGTGCGGCGATTTGCGACGCAGCAGCGCGCGCGAACGCGCCAGCAGCTCGCGCGGCGAGAACGGCTTGGTGATGTAGTCGTCGGCGCCGTTGTTCAGGCCCGCCAGCTTGTCCTCTTCCATGCTTTTTGCCGTCAGCATGATCACCGGCAGGTCCTGGAAATCGCGGTCGGCGCGTAGGCGCGAGAGCAAACGCAGGCCGCTCTGGTCGGGCAGCATCCAGTCCAGCAGCAGCAGGTCGGGCTTGCCCCGGCTGATGCTTTCCCAGGCGCCGGCCGTGGTGTCGGCGGTGCGGATGTCCCACCCTGCCTCGCGCAGCGAATAGGTCACCAGCTCGACGATCGCCGGCTCGTCTTCGACCACCAGGACGGAGGTATTGTCCGCCATGCTCAAACCGCCGGCAGGTCGTCGAGGATGACCTTGCTGTGGCGGATGTCGCGGCCTTCGACCACGTAGATCACGTACTCGGCGATGTTCTTCGCGTGGTCGCCGATGCGCTCGATCGCCTTCGCCACCCACAGCGTGTCCAGCGCCGACGAGATCGTGCGCGGGTCTTCCATCATGTAGGTGACCATGCTGCGCAGGATGGTGCGGAACTCGTGGTCGACCACCTCGTCGCCGGCGATGATCTGCAAGGCCTGCTTGCCGTCCAGGCGCGCGAAGGCGTCCAGCGAATCGTGCAGCAGTTCCGAGGTCGCCTTGGCGATGGTGCGGATCATGTCGTAGTGGGCGAAGCCCGTAACGCCGCGCTCGTGCAGGCTCTTGGCGGTGCGCGCGACCTTGGTCGCCTCGTCGCCGATGCGCTCCAGGTCGGTGATGACCTTGATGGTGGCCATCACGGTGCGCAGGTCGTTGGCGGTCGGCTGGCGCTTGACGATCAGGTGGCTGCAGGCGTCGTCGAGCGAGACTTCGAGCTGGTTGACGGCCTGGTCTTCGGCCATCACGCGCTCGGCGCGCGGGATGTCGCCGATGCGGAAGCACTCGAGCGCTTCCTCGAACTGGGTTTCCACCATGCCGCCCATCAGCAAGACCTGGGAACGGATGCCCTCGAGTTCCTGGTCGTACTGCTTGGATGAATGCTCGCCTGTCATAACTTCTCCGTCAAATTTTTTTGTGAAGCCGGCGGGGCCGGCAAAATGAGCAACCGGGTGGAATCAGCCGAAGCGGCCGGTAATATAGTCTTGCGTTTCCTTGCGCGCCGGATTCATGAAGATCTGGTCGGTCTCGCCGAATTCGACCAGCTCGCCAAGATACATGTAGGCAGTGTAATCCGAGCAACGCGCGGCTTGTTGCATATTATGGGTCACGATGGTGATCGTGTAATCCTGCTTCAGCTCGCTGATCAGTTCTTCGATCTTGGCGGTCGAGATCGGATCCAGCGCCGAGGTCGGCTCGTCGAGCAGCAGGACGTCGGGTTTCACCGCCACGCCGCGCGCGATGCACAGGCGCTGCTGCTGGCCGCCCGACAGCGACAGGCCGCTCTTGTTCAATTTGTCCTTGGCTTCTTCCCACAGCGCCGCCTTTTTCAGGGCCCATTCGACGCGCTCGTCCATCTCGCCCTTCGACAGGTTTTCGTACAGGCGCACGCCGAAGGCGATGTTGTCGTAGATCGACATCGGGAACGGGGTCGGCTTCTGGAACACCATGCCGACCTTGGCGCGCAGCATGTTGACGTCGACACCCGGCTCCAGGATGTTGCGGCCGCGGTACATGATCGAACCTTCGGCGCGCTGGCCCGGGTACAGGTCGTACATCCGGTTCAGGGTGCGCAGCAGGGTCGACTTGCCGCAGCCCGACGGGCCGATGAAGGCCGTCACCTGCTTGGCGTGGATGTCGAGCGACACATTCTTGAGGCTCTGCGTTTTACCGTAAAAGAAGTTCAGGCCCTGGATTTCGATCGTCTTGGCTTTGGCGGCGGCCGGCGCCGGAGTCGTATTGAGCATGGCTTGGTTCATCACTTTGTCTTTTATCAGGATGGGATTAACGCGGGGTCTTTTGGGCAAACATGGTGCGCGAAACGATGTTCAGCAGCAGCACGGTAGCGGTCACGAGCAGTGCACCACCCCAGGCCAGCGAACGCCAGTCGTCGTACGGGCTCATCGCGAACTGGTAGATCACGACCGGCAGGTTGGCCAGCGGCGCATTCATGTCGTGGCTGTAGAACTGGTTGTTCAGCGCGGTGAACAGCAGCGGTGCGGTCTCGCCGGCCACGCGGGCCACGGCCAGCAGCACGCCGGTCACGACGCCGGCCTTCACGGCGCGCAGGCGCACCGTCATCGCCACCTTCCAGTGCGGCGCGCCGAGGGCGTAGGCCGCTTCGAGCAGGCTGGCCGGCACCAGTTGCAGCATATTGTCGGTGGTGCGCACCACGACCGGGATCGCGATCAGCGACAGCGCAATCGCGCCGGCATAACCCGAGAAGTGCTGGACGTTGGCGACATAGATCGCATACACGAACAGGCCGATCACGATCGATGGCGCCGACAGCATGATGTCGGTCACGAAGCGGGTGATTTGTGCGAACTTGTTGTTCTGGCCGTACTCAGCCAGGTAGATGCCGGCCAGGATGCCGATCGGGGTGCTGACCAGGGTCGACAGGCCGACCATCATCAGCGAGCCGACGATGGCGTTGCGCAGCCCGCCTCCCGGGGTGCCCGGGGCCGGGGTGTCGTTCGTGAACAGGGTGCCGGCCAGTGCGCCGAAGCCGTTGTACAGCAGCGTGCCCAGGATCCAGGCCAGGAAGGCCAGGCCGATGCCCATGGCCAGCACCGACATCGTAATGCCGACGCGGTGGGCCAGCAGGCGCTTGCGGTAGACGGGGTTCTTGATTGCGTTGTTCATCTCTGTCGCCTTGAATTATTTGGTGCCTTCGTTACGGGACATGCTCAGCAGCATCAGCTTGGCCGCGGACAGCACGACGAAGGTGATCGCGAACAGGATCAGCGCCAGGGCGAACAGGGCCGACGAGTGCAGCGCAGTGGCCGCTTCGGCGAATTCATTGGCCAGGGTCGACGAAATCGAGTTACCGGCCGAGAACAGCGAGGCCGAGATGCCGTGCGAGTTACCGATCACGAAGGTGACGGCCATGGTCTCGCCCAGTGCGCGGCCCAGGCCCAGCATCACGCCGCCGACCACGCCGCTGCGGGTGTACGGCAACACCACCTTGCGCACCACTTCCCATTTGGTGCAGCCGAGACCGTATGCCGATTCCTTCAGCACGGTCGGGACGACTTCGAACACGTCGCGCATCACCGAAGCGATGAAGGGGATGATCATGATCGCCAGGATCAGGCCGGCCGTCAGGATGCCGATGCCCATCACCGGGCCCTGGAACACCACGCCGATCAGCGGCAGCTGGCCCAGCGTTTCCTTCAGTGCCGGCTGCACGTATTCGGCGAACAGCGGCGCGAACACGAACAGACCCCACATGCCGTAGATGATCGACGGCACGCCGGCCAGCAGTTCGACCGCGGTGCCGAGCGGACGGCGCAGCCAGGCCGGGCAGATCTCGGTCAGGAACAGGGCGATGCCGAAACTGATCGGGAACGCCACCGCCAGTGCAATGATCGACGTCGCCAGGGTGCCGTAGATCGCAATCATGGCGCCATACTGGTCGTTGACCGGATCCCACTCGACGCGGGTGATGAAGCCCAGGCCGAATTCGGCGAACGCCGGAGCGGCGCCGATCGCCAGCGAAATGATGATACCGGCCAGCGCCGCCAGCACCGAGGCCGCGAACAGCCAGGTCACTTTATGGAAGAAGAAATCCTGCAGGCGCTGGTTGCGCATGGTGTTGCGCAGGGCGGGAGTTTCGAAGGTGTCGGCCTGGGCCGCCACCTTCGAAGGCAGGTCGTTCACGGACACGGATGGATGGACGCTCATGGTGTGGTTGACTTGGTTATCAATATCGTTTTGTCAATATCGCTGGCGTGCGGAAAGACCGGTCGCGCCGGCCCTTCCGGGTTCAGGAAATGTGGATTACCAGAGCGCCTTGCCGGTCGCATCCTTCAGGTTGGCGCGCCAGGCATCCTGCACCAGCTTGGCGACTTCGGCCGGCATCGGCACGTAGTCCAGGTCGGCGGCGGCAGGCGCGCCGTTCTTGTAGGCCCAGTCAAAGAACTTCAGCACTTGCTGGCCCTTGGCGGCAGCCTGGGTCTTGTGGACCAGGATGTAGGAGGCGCCGGTCACGGGCCATGCGCCCTTGCCAGCCTGGTTGGTCAGGACCACCGCGAAGCCCGGGGTGCCCTTCCAGTCGGCGCCGGCGGCGGCGGCCTTGAAGGCGTCGTCCGAAGGCTGCAGCCAGCTGCCGTCGGCGCCTTGCAGCTGGGTGTGCGACATCTTGTTCTTCTTGGCGTAGGCCCACTCGACGTAGCCGATGCCGCCCTTGATGCGCTGCACGTTGGCGGCCACGCCTTCGTTGCCCTTGCCGCCCACGCCCACTGCCCACTTGACGGTGGTGCCGGCGCCGATGGTCGATTTCCAGGTCGGGCTGACCTTGCTCAGGTAGTCGGTCCACAGGAACGAGGTGCCCGAGCTGTCGGCGCGGCGCACGACGGTGATGTCGGTGGCCGGCAGCTTGACGCCCGGGTTCAGCGCGGCGATCTGCGGCGCGTTCCACTTGACGATCTTGCCCATGTAGATGTCGGCGATGACGGCGCCGCTCAGTTTCAGCTGGCCCGGGGCGATGCCGTCCAGGTTCACGATCGGCACCACGCCGCCCATGATGGCCGGGAACTGGAACAGGCCCGCGGCATTCAGTTCATTCGCCGCCAGCGGCATGTCGGACGCGCCGAAGTCGACGGTCTTGGCCTTGATCTGCTTGATGCCGGCGCCCGAACCCACCGACTGGTAGTTCAGGCCGACGCCGGAAGCCGCCTTGTACAGCTCGGCCCACTTGGCATAGATCGGGTATGGGAAGGTCGCGCCGGCGCCGGTGATGTTGGCGTTCTGGGCGCTGGCGGAGAATGCCGTTGCGGCCAGGGCGATCGAGACGAAGAAGTGCTTCATGCGCATATCGGATCCTTTGGAAGTGACACCACGGGACGGTCCCGCTGACGATGAGGCGCAGTCTAACGGGCGAATGTGACAGGTTCATGACATATTTGGCCAATGTGACATGAACATGACACGCGCGCAAGGATGTCATCCCCGGGCGCGGCGCGGCGCGCGGATGGAAATTGGCGTCAGCCGAATAATGTCATGTTCCGCATTGTGGGCACTTGTAAATACACCATTGCCTGCTAACCTGAGAGTGTAGTCATTACATGGAGGGGATGCCGACAGGCGTTTGTTTTATATGTTAGATCTGATGGTGATGGGGATTCTGAGCGGACTGGCCGCCCTTGTGGCGTTCGAGATTTACCAGGAAGTCCGCGGCAGCTCCTCCGATTTGCACGACCGCTATCACGAATAGCGCATGGCCCGCTCAGTGGGCCAATACTGCAGGCGGCGAGGCCGATGGCGCTCGCCGCTTGTCGTATACGAGGCGCTATTGTCGAACTGCCGCCTTCATGACATTTATCGCATGAAGCGCGCTAGCGCCGTTACCGCGGCCAAGTCGGGCTGCAGGAACTGGAAGCCGACCTTGAATTCGCCGCTGCTGAAGATGCAATATGACACCTTGGCCCGCGTATTGATGGTCACGAAGCTGCCCTCGACCAGCAGGTCGAAGGACAGTTGGCCGCCCTGCCCGACCGCCAGCGGATCGGCCAGGCTGATGCTCACGCCGTTGGCGCCGACGTCGGTGGTCTTGCCGCCGACGGGCGGCTGGCCGTCCATGGCGAGCATGGCCTTGGTGCGGTACACCTTGCGTGGGGATTTCCTTTGGTCTTGATACACGTGTTTAGCCGAATACAGTGAACAAGACACAATTATAGAATCTTTCGAGAAATCCGACAGGCAATAGCCCAGCCCGCTGGGCAGGTATTGACGATCAGTCGACCTCGCGCAATTTATTAAACGCCTCCTCAATGCGTTCGACGGTAATGATGCGCATGCCCTCGATATTGCCCTTCGGCGCATTCGATTTCGGAATCACCGCCAGCGAGAAGCCCAGCTTGGCCGCTTCGCGCAGGCGTTCCTGGCCGCGCGGCGCGGGGCGGATCTCGCCGGCCAGGCCGACCTCGCCGAACACCACCAGCCCGCGCGGCAGCGGCTTGTTGCGCATCGACGAGTTGATCGCCAGCAGCACGGCCAGGTCGGCCGCCGGTTCGGTAATCTTGACGCCGCCGACCGCATTGATGAACACGTCCTGGTCGAAGGCTGCGATGCCGGCGTGGCGGTGCAGGACCGCCAGCAGCATGGCCAGTCGATTTTGCTCCAGGCCGACCGACAGGCGGCGCGCGTTGGGCAGGTGGCTGGTGTCGACCAGCGCTTGAATTTCGACTAACAGCGGTCTCGTTCCCTCTTGCGTCACCATCACGCAGGAACCCGGCACCTGGCTGTCGTGCTGCGAAAGGAACAGGGCGGACGGATTCGACACCCCTTTGAGGCCCTTCTCGGTCATCGCGAACACGCCCAGCTCGTTCACCGCGCCGAAGCGGTTCTTGATCGCCCGCACCAGACGATAGCTCGACTGCGTATCGCCCTCGAAGTACAGCACGGTGTCGACGATGTGCTCCAGCACGCGCGGGCCGGCCAGCGCGCCCTCCTTGGTGACGTGGCCGACCAGGATGATGGTGACGCCGGTCTGCTTGGCCACCCGCGTGAGCTGGGCCGCGCACTCGCGCACCTGGGCCACCGAGCCGGGGGCCGACGTGAGCGCATCCGAATACATGGTCTGGATCGAGTCGATCACCACCACGTCGGGTTTCAAGTCGGCGATGGTGCCGAGGATTTTCTCGAGCTGGATCTCGGCCTGCAATTTCAGGTCTTTCGCATCCACTGCCAGGCGCTTGGCGCGCAGCGCGATCTGGGCGCCGGATTCCTCGCCGCTGACGTAGAGGGTACTGCGGACGGTGGACAGGCTGGACAGCGCCTGCAGCAGCAGGGTCGACTTGCCGATGCCGGGGTCGCCGCCGATCAGGACCACGCCGCCGGCCACCAGGCCGCCGCCCAGCACGCGGTCGAATTCCTCGATGCCGGTGCCGAAGCGCGGCACATCGATCGCCTCGATGTCGGCCAGCGACAGCACCGGCGCCGTCTGCGCCAGGCTGCGGTGCGGGGTTTGCGACATGCGGTTCACGCCGGGCGTGTCGACGACCGTCTCGACCATCGTGTTCCAGGCCTTGCAATCGGCGCACTGGCCGGTCCAGCGGGTGGAGATCGCGCCGCACTCGCTGCAGGTGTAATTGGTTTTTGCTTTTGCCATCGTGTGTATATGGGGATTGTCGGGCCGCGGTTCAACCGTCGGTGCCGAGACGGCCTTCGGTCACGCGCACGCGCGGCGCCAGCGCGCACATCAGCTCATAGCCGATGGTGCCCGCGGCCTGGGCCACTTCGTCGATCGGCAAGCCGTCGCCCCACAAGGTGACCTTGCTGCCGATGCGGGCGTTGGGGATGGGCGTCAGGTCGACGGTCATCATGTCCATCGAGACCCGGCCGACCAGGGTGGTGCGCACGCCGTCGACGATCACCGGCGTACCATGCGGCGCGCTGCGCGGGTAGCCGTCGGCATAGCCGCAGGCCACCACGCCGATCGTCATCGGGCCTTCGGCCTCGAAGCGGCTGCCGTAGCCGACGGTGTCGCCCGGCCCGATATGCTGGATGCCGATCACTTCCGAGCGCAGGGTCATGGTGGGACGCAGGCCAAAATCCTGGGCGCTGCGGCCGCCCGGCGTGCCGCCATACAGCATGATGCCGGGCCGGACCCAGTCGTTCGACAGCTGGTCGGCGAGTTCGGCCTGGTGCAGCACGCCGCCCGAATTCGACAGGCTGCGCTCGCCGGCCAGGTCGGCCGCCCCCAGCTGGAAGCGCCGCACCTGCTCGGCGATCGTCAGGCGCGGATGCTCCAGCTCGTCGGCGTTGGCGAAATGGGTCATGTGGGTGATCGAGCGCACGTCGCGGATCGCGCGCAGGCGCTGGTAAGCCGCGGCGTACTCCGCGGGCGGGAAACCCAGGCGGTTCATCCCGGTGTTCATCTTGAGGTAGACGTCGATCGGGCGGTACAGCTGGGTGTACTCGAGCAGCTTGACCTGCTCGATGCTGTGCACGGCGGTGGCGATATTGTGCTCGGCCAGCAGGGGCACGTCGGCCGCTTCGAAGAATCCCTCTAATAAAAGAATCGGCTTGATCCAGCCGAGTTGGCGCAGGCGGATAGCGCTTTCCAGCTCGACCAGCGCCAGGCCGTCGGCGCTGGCGAAGCCGCGCAGGGCGCGTTCCAGGCCGTGGCCGTATGCATCGGCTTTCACGACGGCCCAGATGTTCGCCAGCGGCGCACAAGTGCGCGCCTGGGCGAGGTTGTGTTGCATGGAATCGATGTGGATGGTGGCGAAGAGCGGGCGCGGCATGGCAATCTTTTAAGAAAAACGGAGGGAATCCGGTATAAAACGTCAAGTGCCTATTTTACCGGAGCGGGCCACGCGCCGCCGCCTTGGCACCGTTTCCCGTTTCGCCTGTCTATGCATTCATGGTATAAAGCAACCCGGACCAGATTTGTGAATTCTCGAATGAACCGTGGTTTCTATACCATCATGGCGGCGCAGTTCTTCTCGTCGCTGGCGGATAACGCGCTCCTGTTTGTCGCGATCAGCCTGCTCGTCGCCATGGATGCGCCGGCATCGCTGACTCCGTTGCTGAAGCTGTCGTTCGTGCTGTTCTACGTCTTGCTCGCCGCTTTCGTGGGCGCCTTCGCCGATGCGCTGCCCAAGGGGCGCGTGATGTTCATCGCCAACATCATCAAGGTCTTCGGCTGTGCGCTGATGTTCTTCACCATCCATCCCCTGCTCTCGTATGCCGTGGTCGGCTTCGGCGCGGCCGTGTATTCGCCCGCCAAGTACGGCATCCTGACCGAACTGCTGCCGCCCGAGAAACTCGTGCCCGCCAATGGCTGGATCGAGGGACTGACCGTGATGTCGATCATCCTCGGCACCGTGCTCGGCGGCACCCTGGTGAGCGAACGCGGCACGGCCTTCCTGCTGTCGTTCGACACTTTTGCGAGCCTGGGCCTCACGACCGGCGCCGAAGCGGCGATGGCGGTGGTGGTCGGCATCTATCTCCTGGCCGCCCTGTTCAACCTGCGCATTCCGGACACCGGCGCCCGCTACGAGCACCAGGAACGCAATCCGGCCAAGCTGATCGCCGATTTCGCCAACTGCTCGGCCACCTTGTGGCGCGACAAGCTGGGCCAGATTTCGCTGGCGGTGACGACGCTGTTCTGGGGCGCCGGCGCGACCCTGCAATTCATCGTGCTGAAATGGGCCGAACGCTCGCTCGGCATGCCGCTGGACAAGGCCACGAACCTGATCGGCGTGGTCGCGATCGGCGTGGCGCTGGGCGCGGCGATGGCGGCGCGCATGATCCCGCTGCGCAAGTCGCTGACGGTGATCCCGATGGGCATCGTGATGGGCCTGGTCGTGACCAGCATGGTCTTCGTGCACTCGGTGACAGTGGCCTACCCGCTGCTGGCCCTGATCGGCTTCCTGTCGGGCTTCTTCGTGGTGCCGATGAACGCGCTGCTGCAGCACCGCGGCCATGTGTTGATGAGCGCGGGCCACTCGATCGCGGTACAGAACTTCAACGAGAACCTGTCGATCCTGGTGATGCTGGCCGCCTACGCGGTGATGATCACCCTGAACCTGGACCTGGACATCATCATCGTCATCTTCGGCCTGTCGGTCGCCGGCATCATGCTCCTGATCCAGCGCCGCCACACCCTCAACCAGCGCGAACACGACTCACTCGGCCTGATCGGCGAAGGCAAACACTGACCCCCACCGCCCCCCCCCCCAATGAGGGTCAGTGTCGAATTGTTTGACAACGTTTCGCGCCAGCCATTGCTCGGCGCGCGAACTGGCTTGCCGATTACCACCAGCACTTGCTCGGACAGCGCACTCTGTCCCCGATTACTCGCTGACGCGGGAAATTGCTCAATAAATCGACTCTGGCCCTAATTATTTTGCATGGAAATTTGGGGTAGTCAGGCAATGCATTTTCAGCGCATTCCGCTGCGGCTCAGCATCCTCCTCATTCGTTGCCAGACCTCAACTTAAACAGATCCCACCAGCAAAAAAATAATTAGGGTCAGTGTCGATTTATTGGGCAATTCCTCAAAGTTGTCAAACAATTCGACTCTGACCCTCATTGTTTACTGTCGAGTCGGCCACCTGAAAACGGAGGACTCGGGGGCGAATTATCGGGGGAGCCGGAAAGTTGTCAAACAATTTGACACTGACCCTCATTGGAGGGTCAGGCTGGCTTGGCCAGCTGCATTTGTGCGGCGCGGGAGCGCCAGTCGGTAGGGACGATGAAGCCGCGGTCGACTTCTTCGATGAAATCATCGTGGCGGCGCATGGTGGCGACCAGTACTGGCGTGCTGGAGGATGCGAACTGGTCCGCCAGGGCGGCGTGGAGTTGGGAACGGCTCATTAGTGGCGTGGTGGGATGCGCCCGCAATGGGGCGAGCCACTGGAGCTTGGGCAGGAGCAGGAATTCCTCGCCAGCGATGTCATCGATCTCGTCCAGGGCGCACCAGAAGCCGCGGCAGTGGGCGGCCGTGATGCCCCGCATCGCGGGCCAGTTGCCGGATGGGTAGAATAGCCAGCCCTTGACCAGGGCTTGTGCCTGGGTCACGGGGAGCGGCAGCAGCGCCTGCGCCGCGGGATGATCGCCCAACGCCAGCTGGCGATCGAAGACCTTGCGCATCTTGAGGCCCAGGGTGTCGGCCAGGTTGGGGCCCACCAGGGCGTCGAACTCGTTCGATCCGCCGCCATCGAGCAGGTAGAACTTGGTGGCGAATTCGATGTGGGTCAGCGCCCCCGGCCCGTTCTCGAGCAGGAAGTCGAACTCGCCCACCGTGTCGTTGCGGCTGGCGCGCACCTGCAGGCCGTGGCGCACCAGGCGGCCCTGCTCGGCGAAATAAAAGGCCATCAGCTTTTCGGCGTATAGCCCAAGCCGCGTGTGGATCTTGTCGCCCAGGGCCGCGTCGAGCCTGGCGGGGTCCAGGTCGAGTCGGGCCAGCCAGTCGGCCACGTCTTGCGTGACGGGGCCAAGTGTGGCGATGCGGCCAGCCCACTCGGGCGCGGCCGCATCGAGCAGGTCGGGCGCGTCGAGCAGCCAGGCCAGTGCGCGCACCCGGTCCTGCCGCAGGTGCCCCCAGCGGCGGTGAAAGCCGGCCTGGTAACTAGCCGCGTGGTCCAAGGGATCGCGCCCGGCACAGGTCGGCCCAGGCCTGCGCCTTGTTCTCGCCGCGCAGCAGCAGTTCGCCCGGATGCAAGGTCGCCACCAGTGGCACCTCGCCCAGGCGATGGACCTCGCCGCGGGCGCCGGCCAGCGGCTCCTGCAGCGCGCGGCCCAGCAGACCATTGGTCGCGACCTGGCCCAGGGTCAGCACGGTCGTGGCCCCGGTGAGCGCCAGTTCGCGTTCGACGAAGGGACGGCAGGCGGCGATCTCGCCCGGCGTCGGCGCGCGGTCGCCGCCTTTCGCGTTCAGCGGCCGGCACTTGACCAGCGGCGTAACATGGACATCGCGCTCGCGCGACAGCCCGACCGCGTGCAGCATATTGTCGAGCAGCTTGCCGGCATCGCCCGTGAGCGGCTGGCCGGCCTCTTCGTCGAGTGCGCTCGGGGTGCCGGCGACGATCAGCCAGCGCGCCTGGCGCGGACCGGCGCCGTACACCGGCTTGCGGCCCGCGCCGCAGGCGCAATCCGTGCAAGCGGCGATCGCCTGGCGCAGTCCAGTCCAATCCATGGTGGCGACGTCGGGCGCCGCCGGTTCGGGTGCGGCGCTGTCGTCCCAGGCCGAATCGTCGGCAACCGGCGGCGGATTGCGGTAAGGCGGCGCGGACAGCGGCGTGTGGGCGCGCGCGGCCGGTGCCGGCTCTGGTACAGGTGCAGGTGCGGCAACTGGCGCCACTGCGGGCGCAGCGGTTTCAGGCGCCGCCTCGACGACGGCCGCCTCGGCCACCGGATCCGCCTCGGACTGCGGCACATCGCGCAACTGCCACAGCGGGCCGACACCCATCTCGGCCAGGAACAGCGCGTCGCGCTGGCTCGTGTTCTTCATAAATCCAGCCTCATCACGATCGCATCCTCGCGGCTTGCCGGGCCCGCCGGATAATAGCCCTTGCGGCGGCCGATATGGACATAGCCATAGCGCCGATACACGTCCAGCGCCCGTTCGTTCGACGGCCGCACCTCGAGCAGGATCGACGTCATGCCCTGGCTGCGGGCGCGCGCCGCGACCTCGTCGAGCAGGCGCCGGCCCAGGCCCTGGCGCTGGCGCTTGCCGGCCACGGCGACGTCAAGCAGGTGCGCCTCGTCGAGCGCGTACATCAGCAGATAGTAGCCAGCCAACTCACCGGCCGCATCGCGCACGGTCCAGCAATCGTAGCCGCTGACCACGGAATCGACGAAGTTACCACGGCTCCAGGGATAGGGAAAGACGCCGCATTCCAGCGCCCATACCTCGTCCACGTCGGCCGCCGTCATCGGGGCCAGGCGCAAGCCGGTGCCTTCCAGCTCCCTCATGCGCCAGCCTTGGCCTGGTTGATGGCCTGGCGCTCGGCGCTCGTATACGCGACCTTGTTGCGCAGGTAGATCGGCTGGGCCTGAGCGGCGGGCACGCCCTGCCCGGCCGCCAGCGCGGCGCGCGCCAGCAACGCCAGCTCGCGCGCATGCGGCACGATATCGGGCAACGCGGTTTGCGCGAACGGCTTGCCGGCGAAGGCGTCGGCATACTCTGCGAAGCCATTACCGCAAGCTTGCAGGCGGTCGGCCGAATCCTGAGCCGGATACTGCGGCGCCACATCCTGCGGCGCCGACAGGGTCGGCGCCACCACCTCGCTCCAGCCACCATCAAGGAACCGGTACTGAGCCCAGTACACCTCGCCCATGCGCGCATCCAGCACCGCCAGCACTTCGCTGGCGCCGGTGGTGGCGCGGCAGGCTTCGCCCATCGCCTCCAGCGTCACCAGCGGCAGCACAGGTAGTTTGGCGCCGTAGGCCAGGCCCTGGGCCACGCCGCAGGCGGTGCGCACGCCGGTGAAGGAGCCGGGACCGGCGCCGAAAGCGACGGCGTCGCAATCGGCCAGCGCGATGCCGGCCTCGTTCAACAACTCCTGCACCATGGGCAGGACCGATTGCGAGTGGCTGCGCACGCCGGGAGTCGAGCGCGCGATGACGTTGTCCCCGACCAGCAGCGCGCAGGACGCCAGCTCGGCCGAGGTTTCGATAGCAAGGATGGTAGACATGCCGCTATTTTAACCTCTCGGCCCGGCGCCTTCCATGGTGGCGCCGCGAATCGCCATCGCAGTGCAACACGATTAAAAAGTCGCTGTACAATGCCGCACATGCAGAGCCTGACCCTCGACTCCACCTCTCGCGACGCTGTCGCCGCTGCCGTCAACGGCGACGGCTGGACCGTCGCCTGCCTGTGCGCCGCCTGGTGCGGCACCTGCGCGACCTACCGCGCCACCTTCGAAGAGCTGGCGCTGCGCCATCTGGACAAGCACTTCGTCTGGATCGACATCGAAGACCAGGCCGACCTGGTGGGCGACCTCGACGTCGACAACTTCCCAACCCTGCTGCTGCAGCGCGGCGACACAGTCGCCTTCTTCGGCAC
This sequence comes from Massilia sp. CFBP9026, assembly GCF_034045165.1. Lineage (NCBI taxonomy): Bacteria > Pseudomonadati > Pseudomonadota > Betaproteobacteria > Burkholderiales > Oxalobacteraceae > Massilia > Massilia sp. CFBP9026. Next base: position 812,707 of record NZ_JAXCWH010000002.1, on the reverse strand, counting down.
CATGGTGCCGGACGGCGGCGTGGCCGACCGGCTGATCCAGGCCCAGGCCGAGCAGAGCGATGCCGAACTGGCGCGCCTGGCGCAGTCGAGCCAGGAGCGACGCGACTGGCAAGAGGAATGCAATCTGCGCCAGCTGCTCGGCGCGCACTGACCCTCCGCAGTCGCTTCACCCGTCAAAGCTGCCCCTGCGCCAGCAGTTCGCGCGTACGCGAGAGCGTCGACAGCAAGGCGCTGCGGTAGCCCTTCTCGCCATCCATCCAGGCCTGCTCGGCCTGTTCTTCCGCGCCGCCCGGCGCCTTGTCGCGCAAACCCAGGTAGCAGTAGAAGCGCAGCTGCAGCGCGCCGTCGGCATCCTCGAAGAGTTCGTTGACGATGACGCCTTCGCGCGGACCCGAGGCCTGGAAGAAGGACACCTTGCGCTCCACTTCGAAGCCGATGATTTCGCGCAGGTCCTGGCCCGCGATAGTGGCCTCGCGCACGATATGCGTCGCGCTCTCTTCCACGACGTCGGAGCGGGTGCACAGGCCGGAGGGCAGGAACAGGCGTGCGTCGCGCGCCTTGCGCACCAGGCCGGCCCACGCCTGGGCGCGGGTCAACGGGGTTTCGCCTTGCGGGTTGACGGGGACGGTGGCGGTCGAATAAATCATGGCGTTCTCCTTGATGATGTGATGTCGGCTGACACTTCGTATGCTACGCATCCCACAGACGGTCCAAAAGCCGTTATATTTGGACACCCTGTCTTACCGGTGGAACATATGGACCTGCTTGCGCTTGCTGATTTCAATCTCGTCGCCCGCCACGGCGGATTCGGCCGCGCCGCGCGCGCCAGCGGCCGGCCGAAGGCGACCCTGTCGCGCCGGGTGGTCGAACTCGAGGCCAGCCTCGGCCTGCGCCTGCTCGAACGGGGTGCGCGCACGCTCAAGCTGACCCAGGAGGGGCTGGCGCTGCACGAGCGCACCCGGGTCTTGCTGGCCGAGATCGACGCGACGGCCGAGGCGATCGCGTCGGGCGCCGACCGCCCGCGTGGCCGCCTGCGCGTCAGCGCGCCGCTGCTGTTCTCGCAGCTCGCGATGGGCAGGCTGGCCGCCGGCTTCGCCCTGCGTTATCCCGACGTGAGGCTCGAGATCACGACCGAAGACCGCAGTGTCGACTTGGTCGAGGAAGGCTATGACCTGGCGATCCGGGTCAATCCTGATCCGGACGAGCAGCTCGTCGGCCGCATCTTCCTGCGCGACCGGCTGGTGGTCGTGGCCGGCCCTGGCGTGGCGCGCCCAGGAGAGGGAGAATCGGCGCCGGCCGTCGTGCGCGGTACGGGCGACAGCGCATGGAAACTGCGCTCGGATACCGGCACCGGCACAACCTGCATGCTGGTCGATCCTGTCCTGACCCTGTCGTCGCTCATCATGGTGCGCGATGCGGTGCGTGCCGGTATCGGCGCCGGCCGGCTGCCGCTGTCGCTCGTCAGCCGCGACCTGGCCGCCGGCGCCCTCGTGCACTGGGGCGACGTGGATGCGCCGGAGGTCGCCCTGTGGGCGCTGTACCCATCTCGGCGTCTGCTCAGCGCCAGGGTGTCGGCCTTCCTCGACTACCTCAAGGAAACGTTCCCGCAGGGAACGCCGGACGAACTGGCGGCCTGCATCGCCGGCGACCGCTAGCGCTCAAGCCAAAAGGTCTAGCCTAACCTCAGCGGCAGGCTACGCAAGCGCTTGCCAGTCAGCTTGAACACCGCCGCCGCCACCGCCGGCGCCACCGGCGGCACAGCCGGCTCGCCCACGCCTTCCGGATGCGCGCTGCTCGGCATCACGATGGTCTCCACATGCGGCGCCTGCCCCATACGCGGCAGCGGATAGTCGCCGAAGTTCGACTGCAGTATCCTGCCACCCTCGATCGTGATCTCGCCCGCCAGCGCCGCCGACAGCCCGAACACCACGCCCGACTCGACCTGCTGGGCCACGATATTCGGATTGACCGCCAGGCCGCAATCGATCGCGCACACCACCCGGTGCACGCGGATCTCGCCATCCGCGATCGACACCTCGGCCACCTGCGCCACCGTGCTGCCGAACGAGCGGTGCAGCGCCACGCCGTGCGCGCGTCCCTCCGCCGCCTGGCCGGCAGCGGCCACCGCCGCATCCAACACCGCCAGCGCGCGCGGCTGCCCCGCCAGCAGGGTGCGCCGCAAGGCCACCGGATCCTGCCCGCCGGCCTGCGCCACCTCGTCCAGGAACGACTCCTTGAAGAAGGCATTGTGCGAATGCCCGACCGAGCGCCAGTAGCCGATCGGCACCTGGCTGTCGACGATCACATGCGCCACGCGCTGGTTCGGGATCGCATATTGATGGTCATACTCTCCCTCGGCGGTGGTCTTGTCCGGCCCAACGCCCGGCAGGCCCAGGCTGCGTTCCACGTACTGGTGGCCGATGGCACCGCTCGCCGACTTGTTGTCCCAGGCCAGGATGTTCCCGCCTTCGTCCAGCTGCGCCGCGAAGCGCGCCAGCGCCGCCGGCCGGTAGACGTCGTGCATCGTGTCCTGCTCGCGGGTCCAGATCAGCTGCACCGGCTGGCCGTCGAGGGCCTTGGCCACTGCCACCGCTTGCGCCACCATGTCGACTTCGAGCCGGCGCCCGAAGCCGCCGCCCAGCAGCATGACCTCGATCGCCACGTCCTCGCGCGCCACCCCGGCCACGCGCGCGGCGCAGTCGACCGCGATGCTCGGCACCTGGGTCGAGGCCCACAGCCGCACCTTGCCCTGCGCGACCTGGGCCGTGCAATTCACCGGTTCCAGCGCCGCATGGGCCAGGAACGGCGCGCGGTATTCGGCGCGCAGCGTGCGCACGGCGCCCGCGACCTCTTGCGCACCGGTCTCGTGATAGACGTAACCGCGCTTTTCATCGAGCGCGCGCGCCAGGCCGGCCAGCACCGCGGCGCTCGACAGCGCCGCACCCTCGCCCGGCTGCCAGGTGACCGGCAAGGCCTGGGCCGCCTGGCGCGCCTGCCACCAGGTCGACGCCACCACCGCCACGCCGGCCCCGGCGCCGGTGCGGCCCTCGAGCGCGGACGAAACGTCGACCACCGCCAGCACGCCCGGCATCCGCCGGACCGCGTCGGCGTCGAACGCCGCGACCGTGGCGCCGATCATCGGCGCCATCGTCAAGGCCGCGTACACCATGCCGGCCGGCCGCGCATCGATGCCGAAGCGCGCGCTGCCGTCGGACTTGGCGCGGCTGTCCAGGCGCGGCAAAGGCTTGCCGATCAGGCGGAAGTCCTTCGCTTTCTTCAGCCGCACGTCGCGCGCGGTGAGTCCGGCGCCGGCCTGCGCCGCCCGCTGCGCCAGCGCGCCATAGCCGGCGCTGCGGCCGTCGACGTGGATCACGAAGCCGTCTTCGGTGCGGCAGTCCTCCACCCGCGCGCCCCACTCCTGCGCAGCCGCCTTCACCAGCATCGCCCGGGCCACCGCGCCCGCTTCGCGCATCGGCAGCCAGGCATCGCGCACGCTGCTCGAACCGCCGGTGAACATGATGCCCAGCTCGCGGCCAATCTTGGCCATCAGCCACTGGGCGCCCTGGGCGGTGTGGCCGCCGTCGTCCGGGTGGAATGGCAGGTTTTCGCTCAGCACCGTGACGTTGGCATAGATCTTGTCGATCGGCGGTGCGATGACGCGCACCGCATCCAGGCCGACGTCGAGTTCCTCGGCCACCAGCATCGGCAGCGCCGTGTGCACGCCCTGCCCCATCTCGCTGCGCGGCACCACCACCGACACCGTGCCGTCGGGCGCGAGCGCGACCCAGCCATTGAGCGCGACCTCGTCGCCGGCCAGCGCCAGCGGTCGCGAAGGATGCAGGCGCTGGCGCGGCGGCTGCGCGCCCCAGCCGATCAGCAGCGCGCCGCCGGCGGCCAGGCCGGCCAGCAGGAAGTTGCGGCGGGTTAGCTTATGCATTTTGCTCCACTCCCCAGCGCGCCAGGATCTCGCCGTGCGCAAGCGGCTTGCCATACAAATAGCCCTGGGCCAGGTTGCAACCGTGGCGCAGCAAAAAGGCCGCCTGGTCCTCGCGCTCGACGCCTTCCGCGATCACCGACAGGTTCATGCTCTTGCCGAGCTGGATGATGGCGATCGCGATCGCCTCGTCGTCCGGATCCTGCGGGATGTCCTTTATGAAGCTGCGGTCGATCTTGAGCGTCTGCACCGGCAGCTGCTTCAGGTAGGCCAGCGACGAGTAGCCGGTGCCGAAGTCGTCGATCGCAAGGCACACGCCGACCGCGTGCAGGTCGTTCACATACTGCAGCGCGTCGCCCGTGTTCATGATCACCGATTCCGTCACCTCGAGCTGCAGGCGATGCGGCGCCAGGCCGGTGTCCTGCAAGACCCCGGCCACGGCCGCCGCCATGCCGCCGCGCTCGAACTGGCGCACCGACAGGTTGACGGCGATCTTCGGCACCGCCAGGCCGCGCGCCTCCCACGCCACCATCTGGCGGCAGGCTTCCTGCAGCACCCACTGGCCCAGCTGGCCGATGAAGCCGGTGTCCTCGGCCAGCGGGATAAAGCTGCTTGGCGCGACCTGCCCCAGTTCGGGACTGTTCCAGCGCAGCAGGGCCTCGACCCCGATCAAGCGGCCGCTGTCGATCTCGACCTGCGGCTGGTAGGCCAGATGGATCTCGTCCTTGTCGATCGCGCGCCGCAGCAGGGCCTCCATGCGCAGGCGCAGCTCGCCGTCGCCGCTCATCGCCGGCGCGTAGAACCGGTAGCCGTTGCGGCCGCGCGCCTTGGCCTGGTACATCGCCACGTCGGCATTGCGGATCAGGATGTGCATGTCGCGCCCGTCCTGCGGATACAGGCTGATGCCGACGCTGCCGGTGACGAACAGCTCGTAGCCCGAGACATTGAAGGGCTGCTCGAACATCGCCATCAGCTTGTCGGCCACGCGCGTGGCGCCGTGCATGCCGTCGACGTCTTCCAGCAGCACGATGAATTCGTCGCCGCCCAGGCGGGCGAGGGTATCGCCTTCGCGCAGGCAGCGCGACAGCGCCAGCGCCGCCTGCTTGAGCAACTCGTCGCCCACATGGTGGCCGAGCGTGTCGTTGACGTTCTTGAAGCGGTCGAGGTCGATGAACATCACCGCCAGCTGATCGCCGTCGCGTTCGGCGCGCGCCATCGCGTGGCGCAGGCGGTCGTGGTACAGCAGGCGGTTGGGCAGCGCGGTCAGCGCGTCGTGGTGGGCCAGGTGGTCGAGCTGGTTCTGCGATTCGCGCTCGCGCGTGATGTCGCTGAACACGCACACATAGTGGGTGGTGGCGCCGTCGTCGTCGCGCACCGCCGACACCGTGAGCGCTTCCAGGTAGGCTTCGCCGCCCTTGCGCGTGTCCCAGATCTCGCCGCGCCAGAAGCCGGATGCGTCGAGCTCGCGCCACAGTTCCTGGTACAGGGAGGGATCGTTGCGGGTGCCTGACCCGTCGTGCGAAGACAGGCTCGATGAGCGCCCCAAGGCTTCATGCTCGGAATAGCCGGTGATGCGGGTAAACGCGGGATTGGTGGCCGCGATCCGCCCGTGCACGTCGAGCACCATCACGCCGTCGGCGATGTGTTCCAGCACGTTGGCCGACAGGCGCAGCTTTTCCTCGGCCAGCTTGCGTTCGGTGATGTCGGCGAACACCCAGATGCTGCCCTCGTTGGCGCGGTTCGGCTCGAGCGCACAGCCGCTCATCAGGCACCAGAACAGGCTGCCGTCGCGGTGGCGCAGCTGGCGCTCCTCGCCCAGGTCCATGCCTTTCTCGAGCAGCGGATACTGTTCGACGCCGATGCGTTCATAGTCCTCGTGGTTGGGATACAGGACTGCGGTCGACTGCCCCACCATCTCGCCTTCGGCGTAGCCGAACAGCTCTTCGCAGCGGCGGTTGCTCGAGACGATGCGGCGCTGGCGCACGAACAGCACGCCGAACATGACGTTGTCCAGGATCGCGCCCTGCTCGGCCAGCAGCGCCTCGATGCGCATCTCGTCGTGGCGGCGCTCGCTGATGTCCGAGATGATGCCGTCCACCCGCACGCCATCCGGCCCGTGCAGCGCCGGATCCCAGGCGGCCTGCGGCTGGCCGTGTTCCTGCACCCAGCGCTCGATGCCGTGGGCGTCGACGATCCGGTATTCCATCTCGAAGGCCGCGCCCGACAGGGCCGCATCGCGCACGGTGCGGTGGTAGACGCGCCGGTCTTCCGGATGGACGATGGCGGCCCAGTCCTCGGTGGTGGCGCACATGAAGCGCGCCGACGGGTAGCCGGTGATCTTCTCGATCTCGTCGCTGACGAATTCGATCGCCCCGCCCGCGCGCGCGCGGTAGACGGCGCCCGGGACCTGGGTCACGATGGTACGGAACTGTTCCTCGCGGCGCGCGACGTCGGCGAAGAGGTCGCGGATCGCCAGGCGCATGCGCTCCATCTGCTCGCCCAGCCGTCCCAGCTCGTCGTGGGCCGACAGCGCCAGCGGGGTCTCGAAGTCGCCACGCGCCAGGCGGTCCGAAAAACGCATCAGCTGGCGCAGGGGCGACACCAGGCGCCGCCGCAGCAGCAGCGCGATCAGGAGCAGCGACACCGCCAGTTGCAGTGCGAGCACCAGCGCGTAATTGCCCTGCAGCGCGTCGTTCAGGCTGGCGCCTGCGCGCTGCTGCAGGCCGACCAGCAGGTAGCCGCCGACCACGGCCGGGGCCAGCAGGCCCGCGAATACCACCAGCAGCAGCGCACCGTACAGCGAACGGCCGTACAGCGAACGCAGGCGGGACGGATTGCGGGCAACGGGACTCGACATGGACGCGGAACGGGGTCGGGCGAGCCCGATGCATAAAGGATGGCCAGATTATGCACAGTTGCTTGCCGGGAGTCACTAACTATAGGGGCAACACCGTCAACGGCGCGCGACAGGACTTGCTATGATGGGACGATTCTGACAATAGGAGAACCAGATGAGTCATTCCCTGTACGCCGCTTCGGTGCCGGTATTCCGCCAACTGCTGGGCAGCCTGGCCGCGGTGCTGGAAAAGGCCGAGGCCCACGCCCAGGAACGCCGCATCGAGCCGGACGCCCTGCTGCAGGCCCGCCTCTATCCCGACATGTTCCCGCTGGCCAAACAAATCCAGATCGCCACCGACTTCGCCAAGGGCGCCAGTGCGCGCCTGGCCGGGGTCGAGCCGCCGCGCTACGAGGATGGCGAGCGCAGCTTCGCCGAGCTGCAGCAGCGCATCAGCAAGACGCTGGGCTTCATCGACGGCCTGAAACAGGCGGACGTGGAAGCCGGCGCCACCCGCCCCATCACCCATGGCAGCGGCGAGCGGGCGCGCCATTTCGACGACGGCGCGCACTACCTGACGCATTTCGCGCTGCCGCAGTTCTTCTTTCACGTGACGACGGCGTACGCGATCCTGCGCCACAACGGCATCCCGATCGGCAAGAAGGATTTCATCGGGGCCTATTGAAGGGCCCGCGGCACTTAACTTAGTTAACTATTCCGGCGCGGATAACCCTGCGCCAGGATGCGCTGCCACACGACTTCCTTCGCGGCAGCGTCCATCGATACCCAGTGGGCGACTTCGGCGACCGTGCGGCCGCAGCCGCGGCACACCTCGTCGAAGGTGGTCGAGCACACCGCCACGCACGGGGTATCGGGCCGTTCGGCCGGCGCCGGTTCCTGCGCCGCGGCGCTATCCTCAGGCCGGGCCGACATCGAGCTTGTCCCAGCCCTCGTGACCGAGCTTTTCCATGGTGGCGATATTCTTTTCGAAGATCTCTTCCGCTTCCGGGAATGCGTCGACCGCGCGCGCGATACTGTCCTCGCGCAACAGGTGCAGGATCGGATAAGGGGCGCGGTTGGTGTAGTTAGAGATATCGTTGGCGTCGCTGTCCGCGAACTGGTAATCCGGGTGGAAGGAAGCCACCTGCAACTCGCCGTCGAGCTGCATGTCCTCGACCGCGACGTCGGCCACGTCCAGGAACTCGTTGTAGTCCTCGAAATCGTTGAGCACGAAGGGGTGGATCAGCAAAGTCGTGTCGATCTGCTCCGGACTGGTATCGGACAGGCGCTGCAACTCATCCATCAAGGTCTCAAGCAATTGCTCGGGCGTGGTGGCGTTCGAGACGACGTAGCGCACCTGCTCCTTGACATAGACCGACTTGGCGAAGGGACAGAGATTGAGGCCGATGACGGCGCGCTCCAGCCACTTGCGGGTGGCGGCGACGATGGCGTCATCGTCGGCATTCAGATTGGGGGTGCTCATGGTGAAACTTTCGAAAGCAAGGCGAACGGCAAAGCCTGGATTGTACGCACTCTTTGCGCCCACTCATAGTTCGGCCCCACCATGGCGCTAAGGTTTGCCAGACGCGACCGTTATCCGGGATGGGTCGGGCAAAAAGCGTCCTGCTCGTCAATATCCGTGATATGTGCGGCATCTTCCGTTTTCATGATGCCAACGGATGATATTTACCCTTCGATCTGAATTGTAACGACAGCGACTTAATTCTTGACTGACTCGACAATTGATACGTACACTGCCCTCTTGCCCTGTCCGTTCGTTCCTGGACGCAACACTGGAAACGCCTGACCATGAAGCCCATGCACGATACGAAACGCTCCATCTTCACCCTGGCTGCGCTGGCCCTGCTGGCCGCAGCACCGCTCTGCCAGGCGATGGATGCAGCCCCGGCTTCAGGCGCCCTCGCCGCCACCAGCTACGAGCGCTCGGCACTGTCACCGTCGACAATGAAGCTGGACGCCGACGAATACCGCGAGACCGACGTCTGGGGCCGCATCCGCAGCGGCTATGCCATTCCCGACCTGAACAATGCCCTGGTGACGCGCCACGCCCAGGCCTATGCGGCGCATCCGGGCAACCTGTCGCGCATTTCCGGGCGCGCCTCGCCGTATCTGTACCACGTGGTGTCGGAACTGGAAAAACGCGGCATGCCGACCGAGCTGGCGCTGCTGCCGGTGATCGAATCGGCCTTCAACCCGCAAGCCATGTCGAGCGCCAATGCCGCCGGCCTGTGGCAATTCGTGCCGGGCACCGGCAAGGATTTCGACCTGCGCCAGAATATGTTCAAGGACGAGCGGCGCGGCGTGGTCGCCTCGACCGACGCCGCCCTCTCCTATCTGCAGCGCCTGTACACGATGTTCGGCGACTGGCCGCTGGCCCTTGCGGCGTATAACTGGGGTGAAGGCAATGTCCAGCGCGCTATCAAGAAAAACCAGGAACTGGGCAAGCCGACCGACTTCGACAGCCTGGCCGAGCTGATGCCGGCCGAGACCCGCAACTACGTACCTAAATTGCAGGCGGTCAAGAATGTGGTGGCCAATCCATCGCAGTACGGCGTCACCCTGCCGGCGATCGACAACCAGCCCTACTTCACTACGGTCGACAAGACCAGCGACATCGACCTGGCCATCGCGGCCCAGCTGGCCGAAATGTCGCTCGACGAATTCAAGGCGCTCAATCCGCAGTTCAAGAAGCCGGTGATCATCGGCGGCGAGCGCACCAAGATCCTGCTGCCGACCGAGAACGCCGAGAAATTCCACATCAACCTGGCGCAATGGGGCCATGCGCTGTCGACCTGGACCACGCACAAGATCACCGGCGCCCGTGTGACCATCGCGCAGCTGGCCTCGAAGTTCGGCACCACGCCCGAAGTCATCCGCCAGGCCAATAACATCCCGCCGCAGTCGCGCCTGAAAGCCGGCTCGACGATCCTGGTGCCGAAGACCTCGGCCTCGAACCACGGCGACATCGCCGAGAACATCATCGAAAACGCCGTCGTCGCCTTCGAGGCCGACCGCGGCAAGGCCAAGCGCAATGCCTCCCGCTTCAAGGCCAAGGCAACCACCAGCAAGAACGGCAAGCGCATCGCCCGCAATACTTCTTCCAAGCGCAAGCAGCGTTGATGTTGCCGTGCTGCATTAGCTGCACGGTTTTACGCGCTGTCGTGCAAACAAACTGAAAAACCTGTATAGTTCTGTTTGTGCGCTGCGACATCGCGCCCGCTCGATACGATCTCCAGGAGATTCGATGAGCCGGCAGCAACAGCGTTAGCAGTACAACTAGCAGCTACGCAAACCCCAGGCAGCTCGACATAGAGCGCCTTTCCAAAGCCTCCCGCCTTGCGTGTCGTTTCCAGACACCGTCCCGGCGCAAAGCTTTTGTGCCGAAATTTCTTTCATTACTGAGTCATTTCGTTTGTCGGTTCGCGTTGCATTTTTACGTTCGCGCCACATGTGCGAACGCATGATTTATTCCGAAAGTAAAAACACATGAGTTTTGAAGCACTTGGCCTGCACGCGTCTATCGTTCAGGCAGTCGTCGACAGCGGCTATACCACCCCGACCCCGGTCCAGGCGCAAGCCGTCCCTGCAGCCATCGCCGGCCGCGACCTGCTGGTCTCGTCGCAAACCGGTTCGGGCAAGACCGCGGCCTTCATGCTGCCAGCCCTGCACCACCTGGCGAACGCCGAGCTTGCGCCTGCCGGCAAGACCCCTGCGCAAGAAGCGCAGGCTGCCAAGGCCCGCGGCGAGCGCGTCCGTTTCAAGCCGGCCCAGCCGAAGATGCTGGTCCTGACCCCGACCCGCGAACTGGCGCTGCAAGTGACCAGCAATACCGACAAGTACACGGCCCATATGCGCCGCGTGCGCTGCGTCTCGATCCTGGGCGGCATGCCGTACCCAAAACAGATGCAACTGCTGGCCAAGAATCCTGAAATCCTGGTCGCCACCCCAGGCCGCCTGATCGACCACATGGAATCGGGCAAGATCGACTTCTCGCAGCTCGAGATCCTGGTGCTGGACGAAGCCGACCGCATGCTCGACATGGGCTTCATCGACGACATCGAAAAGATCGTCGCCGCGACCCCGTCGACCCGCCAGACCATGCTGTTCTCGGCAACCCTGGACGGCGTCGTGGGCAATATGGCCCGTCGCATCACCACCGATCCGATGACGATCCAGATCGCCAGCGCCGGCAACCGCCACGAGAACATCGTGCAGCGCGTGCACTTTGTCGACGACCTGTCGCACAAGAACCGCCTGCTCGACCACCTGCTGCGCGACGAGTCGATGGACCAGGCCGTGGTGTTCACCGCCACCAAGCGTGACGCCGACATGATCGCCGACCGCCTGAACATCGCCGGCTTCGCCGCCGCCGCACTGCATGGCGACATGCACCAGGGCGCCCGTAACCGTACGCTCGACGGCATGCGCCGCGGCAGCGTGCGCGTGCTGGTGGCCACCGACGTCGCGGCCCGCGGCATCGACGTGCCGACCATCACCCACGTGGTGAACTACGACCTGCCGAAGTTCCCTGAGGACTACGTGCACCGTATCGGCCGTACCGGCCGCGCCGGCCGCAACGGCACCGCGATCTCGCTGGTGAACCACGCCGAGAACATGAACATCCGCCGCATCGAACGCTTCACCCGCCAGCCGATCCCGGTCAACGTGGTCGAAGGTTTCGAGCCGAAGCGCAGCGCGGCGCCACGCACGGCAGCGCGTCCAGGCTGGAAGCCGGGCGACGGCCGCAACAGCAAGCCGGCCCAGCGCGGTTTCGGCAAGCCGACCGGCCCACGTGAAGGCGGCTACGCCGACCGCGCGCCACGCGATGGCTTCGCGGCACGTCCGCAGGGCGACCGCCCTGCCGGCGAGAGCCGTTATGCCGACCGTGGCCCGCGTGAAGGTTACGCACCGCGTCCACAAGGCGACCGTCCGGCCGCCGACCGTGCGCCACGCGACGGCAACCGCTTCGGCGGCCCGCGCGAAGGCCAGGGCCAGGGCCAGCGCCGCGAAGGCGGCTACAAGGGCGCCCACCCGCGCTCGATGGACGGCGCCCGTCGTTCGTTCGGCGAATAATCTCCGAACGCTTAACAGCAAACTGCAGTAACCCGTCGTCCCCGCGCAGGCGGGGATCCAAGTTTCTCAGCACGCCACTACGAATACCGAAGTGGCTGTGCCGGCAACCTTGGGTCCCCGCCTGCGCGGGGACGACGTTTTTGGGCCAACGAAAAAAGTACCTCGCCGGCTCGCCGCCAAGCGCCGGCGCCCGACTTGCGCGATAATTCCACGATCAACGATAACCGGATATCCCATGAGTACCAGCGACCAACCCATCAAACTCACCTCGTTCTCGCACGGCGGCGGCTGCGGCTGCAAGATCGCGCCCGGCGTGCTGGCCGAGATCCTCAAGTCGTCCGGCGGCTTCCCGCTGCCGAAGGAGCTGATGGTCGGCATCGAGACCTCGGACGACGCCGCGGTCTACCTGCTCAACGACGAGCAGGCGCTGGTCGCCACCACCGATTTCTTCATGCCGATCGTCGACGACCCATTCGACTTCGGCCGCATCGCCGCCACCAATGCGATCTCGGACGTGTACGCGATGGGCGGCACCCCGATCATGGCCCTGGCCCTGGTCGGCATGCCGATCAACAAGCTGCCGCTCGAGACCATCGGCCAGATCCTGGAAGGCGGCGCATCGATCTGCCGCGAAGCCGGCATCCCGATCGCCGGCGGCCACACGATCGATTCGGTCGAGCCGATCTATGGCTTGGTGGTGATGGGCCTGGTGCACCCGTCGAAGGTCAAGAAGAACAGCGCCGCGCGCGCCGGCGACGTGCTGGTGCTGGGCAAACCGCTGGGCGTGGGCGTGCTGTCGGCCGCGCTCAAGAAGGGCGTGCTGGGTGAGGACGGCTATGCGGCCATGATCGCAAATACCACCAAATTGAACAAGCCGGGCCGCCTGCTTGCCGACATGCCCGGCGTGCACGCCATGACCGACGTCACCGGCTTCGGCCTCTTGGGCCACTTGCTCGAACTCGCGCGCGGCGCCCAAATGCACGCGGAACTTGATATGCCGGCGATCCCGCTGCTGCCCGGCGTGCTGCAACTGGCGCACGACGGCTTCTTCACCGGCGCCTCGGGACGCAACTGGGATGCCTATGGCAAGGACGTGCAGCTCGACGATGCCCTCACCCCAGCCCAGCGCGCGCTGCTGACCGATCCGCAAACCTCGGGCGGCCTGCTGGTGGCCTGCGATCCGGCCTCGGTCGACGAGGTGCTGGCCCTGTTCGCGCGCGAAGGGTTCGCGGATGCGGCGGTGGTCGGCCGCGTCGAAGCCGGCGCCGCCGGCGTCACCGTTCGCGCCTGAGCGTATTACCCACCGGGCGCCGCGCGGCGCCCATCAATCGTTACCCTCCCGGCCGCCCGCGCCCTCACCGCGGCCATCGCCACGCGCAAACAGCTTATCGCGCGCCAGCCTGCTGATCGCCACGGTGGCCGGATGGCTCATGCGGCGCTCGGTCGTGATCGCATACACCTGCTCGACCACCGACTCGACCTCGCCCAGCGCGACCAGGCCGTACTGGCTGCTGACCTGGGCCGCGATCACGCTCGGCGCGAAGAACACGCCGGCGCCCGAGCGGCCGAAAGCCTGGATCATGGCGCTGTCGTCGAACTCCCCCACCACACGCGGATGCACGTCGCAGCGCTCGAGCCAGCGCAGCAGGCGCTGGTGGATCGCGAAATCCTCTCCCGGCAGCAGCATCGGCGCATTGTGCAGGCAGGCCGGGAAAGGCTGATCGAAGGTGGCCGCCAGCGCTTCGGTGCAGAAGGCCGTCATCGGGCTCTCGCCCAGCAAGTGGTTATAGGCGCGCACGCTGAAGTGGCCCGGGATCGGGCGGTCGGCGACCACCAGGTCGAGCCGGTGCACGGCCAGGTCGGCGATCAGGCTGTCCAGCCGCCCTTCACGGCAGATCAGCTTGACTGGGTCTTTCAGCCTGAGGGCCGGCTCGACCAGGTCGACGGCGATCAGCTTGGACACCGAATCGGCGCAACCGACGCGATAGGACGTAGTCGCGAAGGCCTGGTCGCGCACCAGTTCAAGCAGCTCGTCTCCGGTATTGAAGATGGCTTCGGCATAGCTCACGATGCGCCGCCCGGTATCGGTCAGTTCGAGCTTGCGCCCGACCCGGCGAAACAGTTCGACACCCAGGCTGTCGGCGAACTCGGACAGCTGGCCCGAGATCGAGTGCGGGGTCAGGTGCAGCTGTTCGGCTGCGCGGGCAATGCTGCCGGTTTTGGCTACCATCCAGAAGTAGCGCAGGTGTTTATAGTTGAGTGTCGACACGGCGCTCTCGCGTAAAGATCGAAAAACCCGATCTTACATCAAACAATATTCGATTTGTACGATGTATTGGTGCAACCTATAGTGTGGTTTTTACCCATTGGAGGACTGTCATGCCCCCTCGTCCCGTTGTAAGTACAAGGAGTACCCGATGAACGGATTGGAAACCATCGCAAGCCCCATGATGTGGGCCGGCTTCGTCGGCTTCGTACTGGTCATGCTCGCACTCGACCTGTTCGTCTTCGGCGGCAACAAGGCGCATAAGGTCAGCGTCAAGGAAGCCGGCATCTGGTCGCTGGTCTGGGTCAGCCTGGCGCTGATCTTCAACGCCTGTCTGTATTTCTACCTGAAAGACACTGCCGGCCCCGAGATCGCGAGCCAGAAGTCGCTCGAGTTCTTCTCCGGCTACCTGATCGAGAAAGCGCTGTCGGTCGACAACGTGTTCGTGTTCCTGCTGATCTTTACCGCCTTCCAGGTGCCGCAGCAGTACCAGCGCCGCGTCCTGATCTATGGCGTGCTGGGTGCGATCATCATGCGCGCCATCATGATCAGCGCCGGCGCCTGGGTCGTGAGTGAATTCAGCTGGGTCCTGTACCTGTTCGGCGCCTTCCTGCTGTTCACCGGTATCCGCATGCTGGTGGCGGTCGACGAAGAACCGGACGTGGCCAACAACCCGATCCTGAAGCTGGCGCGCAAGCACCTGCGCGTGGCCGAGGGTGACCATGGCGAGAAGTTCTTCGTGCAGAAGGATGGCCTGCGTTACGTGACGCCGCTGTTCCTTGTGCTGATCCTGATCGAGGTGACCGACCTGATCTTCGCGGTGGACTCGATTCCGGCGATCTTCGCGATCACGACCGACCCGTTCATCGTGTTCACGTCGAACATGTTCGCGATCCTGGGCTTGCGTGCGCTGTACTTCCTGCTGGTCGACGTGGCTGACCGCTTCCACCTGCTCAAGTATGGCCTGGCGATGGTCCTGACCTTCATCGGCGTCAAGATGCTGATCATGCCGTGGTATCACATCCCGGTGCAGGCTTCGCTGACCGTCGTGGCAGTCCTGATCGCGGGTAGCTGCATCGCCAGCCTGATGATCAAGCCGAAAGACGAAGCAAAGTAATACATCGGAAAGAATGAATAGGGTGGACGGCTGTGCCGTCCACCCTTTTTTTCAGCCTCGCGCCAGCGGCGGAATATCGCAGCTTGGCTTGGCCGGCGGCTCCCCGCCGCCGGCCTGCCCCACCCGCTCGTACTCGGCGATCACCTGGGCTCCCAGCAGCAGCAGGGTGGCCGCAATCTCCAGCGAGAACATCACCACGATCGCGGTCGTCATCGAGCCATACACCAGGTTCACCTGCGACAGGGTCGAGAAATACCAGACCAGCACATGGCGCGCGACTTCCCACAACAGCGCCGCCGTCGCGCCGCCGATGAAGGCGTGCCAGATCGACAGCCGGCCCACCGGCATCACCAAGTAGATCGAGGTCAGCACCAGTATCTCGCCCGCCAGTCCCAGCAAGTACAGCAACACCCCCGACACCCCGCCCAGCGACCACTTGTAGTTGAACAGCCATACGCTCTCGGACCCCATCACCTGCAGCGCACCGGCGACCAGGGTCACCACCATGATGCCGATGCCCAGCGCCAGGATGTAGCAATAAGGCAGCACGGCCGAGACCATGAAGTGGCGCCGCCGCACCGCGACCCGGTGCACGAAGATCACGCTCATCGCATTCTCCAGCACCGTGAACGCAAGCGAGCTGAAAAACAGCATGGTGAGCGCCAGCACCCAGGTCAGCAGCTGGCGGTCCTGCAGGAAGTTGGCGACCTCGGTCACGATCGGGCGCGACTGCCCTGGCACCAGCAGTTCGAGGTAGCGCCGCAAGGTGTCGAGCAATTCGTGCGGGTCGATGAAGTGAGACAGCACCACCACCACCAGCATCAGGAAGGGCACGATCGACAGCAGTGCGTAATAGGCGACCGCGCCGGCCAGCAGCAGGCCCTGGTTGGCGCGGAAGCCCTTGAGCACCTGCAGGGTGAACTTGAGGGGATGCGACAGGATGTAGATATTGGCGCGCTGGTCCTTCAGGCGCGCGCGCCAGTCACGCCGCCGGCTCATCTTGCCAGCCGGATGCCGGTGAACTGCCAGCGCGCGCCGGACGGGAAGAAGTTGCGGTAGCTGGCGCGCGCATGGCCTTCGGGGGTGGCGCAGGACGAGCCGCGCAGCACGTACTGGTTGATCATGAACTTGCCGTTGTATTCGCCGATGGCGCCCGGCGCCGGGGCATAGCCGGGATATGGCGCGTAGCTACTGCTGGTCCACTGCCAGCAGGCGCCGAACAGTTGCTGCAGGCCGGCGCCGCTGGCCGCCGCCGGATGATGGGTCGGCAGCCCGCCCAGGCTAGTCTGGCGCGCCGCGAACTCCCACTCTGCCTCGGTCGGCAAGCGTGCACCGCGCCAGCGCGCATAGGCGTCGGCTTCGTACAGCGAGACGTGGGTGACGGGACGCTCGGGATCGAGCGGCTGCACACCGTGCAGCGTGAACTCGTGCCAGCCATCGTCCTGCTCGATCCAGTACAGCGGCCGGGCGATCTCGCCCGAGCAGACCCGGTCCCAGCCCTCGGCCAGCCACAGCGCCGGGTCGCGGTAGCCGCCGGCCTCGATGAAGGCGCGGTATTCGCCATTGGTGACGAGGCGCGAGGCCAGCGCGAACGGCGCCACATAGGTGCGATGGCGCGGCAGTTCGTTGTCGAAGCAAAAGCCGCTGCCCTTGTGGCCGATCTCGGCCAGTCCACCTTCGAACGGCAGCCACTCGAGCTGCGGCGCCGGCTGGGAGGGCGCCAGGGGCTCGGCCGCATAGGCCGGATACAGGGGGCTCTGCGCCAGCAGGTGCTTGACGTCGGTGAGCATCAACTCCTGGTGCTGCTGCTCGTGCTGCAGACCCAGTTCGACCAGGGCCGCCAGTTCGCTATCGATGCCGCGCGCCAGCAAGGCGTCCATGCGGCGGTCGACGTCGTGGCGGTAGGCCTTCACCTCGCCCAGCGAAGGCCGCGTGAGCAGGCCGCGCTGCGGGCGCGGATGCTTGTCGCCGACGCCGTTGTAGTAGGAGTTGAAGATGACGCGGAACGCCGGGTGAAATGGCGCGAAGCCCGGCTCGCGCGGCTCGAGGATGAAGGTCTCGAAGAACCAGGTGGTGTGCGCCAGGTGCCACTTGATCGGGCTGGCGTCGGGCATCGACTGCGCGCAGCAATCCTCGTCGGACAACCTTTCTGCCAGGTGCAGCGAACGGCCGCGCACCCGGGCAAAAGTGCGTGGCAGGCCCTCGTCGCGCAGCATATTCATACGGGTATGGCCTGTGCGTGGACCACCGCGAACCAGCGCTGGGGATCGGTCCAGACGCGGGTCGCCTCGAAACCGGAACGCTCCAGCAGCTTGATGGCATCGGCCTGCTGGTATTTATAGCTGTTCTCGGTATGGATGCAGTCGCCCGCCTCGAAGCGGCGCGCGCCGCCGCGCCAGTGGACTTCCTGCGCCGTGCGCGCCTCGAGGTGCATCTCGATGCGTCCGCGCGCGGCGTTGTAGAAGCCGTGGTGACGCCACTGGCGGATGTCGAAGTCGGCGTCGACCAACTGGTTTACATGGCGCAGGATGTTCAGGTTGAAGGCGGCGGTCACGCCCAGCGCGTCGTCATAGGCGGCGTCGAGCGTGGCCTTGTCCTTGGCCAGGTCGATGCCGATCAGGATGCCGCCGTCCGGCCCGCACTGCGCGCGCAGGCGCTCCAGGAAGGCCTGCGCATCCTCTGGCGTGAAGTTGCCGAGCGACGAGCCGGGATAGAAGAACAGGCGGCGCTCGGCGCGCACCAGCTCGGGCAGCTCGAAACGGTTCGAGAAATCCATGCCCAGCGCTTCCATCGCGATCTGCGGGAAACGCTGGCGCAGGCGCGCCAGGGCGTCATGCGTGAACTCGCTGGAGATGTCGACCGCCACATATTGCGCCGGCTGCAGCAGCGGGAACAGCTTGGCGGCCTTGGCGCAATTGCCGGCGCCGAGGTCGATCATGGTGGCGCCGGTGCCGGCCACGCGCGCGATCTCGGCGCCATGGCGTTCGAAGATCGCCGCCTCGGTGCGGGTCGGATAATACTCGGGCAGTTCGCAGATCGCCTCGAACAGCTTGGAGCCGAGCGCGTCATACAGAAATTTTGGCGAGATGCAGGCGTGCGGCGCGCGCAGGCCGGCGTGCAGGTCTTGTGCGTCGTGGGCGTTGGCGACGGCAGCCTGGCGCTCGTCGGATGTGCAGGTTGTCAGCATAAGGTTTATCATTCGTGCCGCCACGCCGCACCATGCGAGATGGCATATGAGGATTACGTCTATCGTTGCTGTTTTTACCATCATAGCGGATTCCCCCGATTCGCTGTGCGCGTGACAATTCAAGCGTGCAGGGTTTGCCCTGCGATCTTTCTAAGTTGAAATATGGACCAGCGACTTCATTGGGAGACCGTCTACCGAACCAAGGCGCCGGATGCGGTGAGCTGGTACGCCCCGCACCTGGATACCTCGCTCGCGCTGATCGAACGCAGCGCCGGCGCACCCTCGGCGGCCGTCATCGACGTCGGCGGCGGCGAAGCCACGCTGGTCGACGACCTGCTGGCGCGCGGCTACACCGACGTGTCCGTGCTGGACATCTCGGCCGAGGCGGTCCGCGTCGCCCGCGAACGCCTTGGCGCCCAGGCTGGCCAGGCCCAATGGCTGGTGGGAGACATCACCAGGGCCGAGCTGCCGGAACGGCGCTACGACGTCTGGCACGACCGCGCCGTGTTCCATTTCCTGCTCGAACCCGCGCACAGGGCGGCCTACGTGCGCCAGGTGGCGCGCGCCATGCGCCCGGGCGGCAGCGTGATCGTCGCCACCTTCGGCCCCGAAGGGCCCACCAAATGCAGCGGCCTGGACATCGTGCGCTATGACGCCAAAGGCTTGCACGACGAGTTCGGCCCGGCCTTCCGCCTGGTCGAAAGCCGCACCGAACTGCACCGGACACCGTTCGGCACGACACAGCAATTCATGTACTGTTTTTGCCGGGTGGAATGATCGGCCTTTATAATCCGTATTCCACCCCGATAAACCATCAATAAAAACCACCATGACCATGTCCATTCGCCGTCACGTCCTGAAAACCCTGTGCGCAGCCGCTGCTGGCACGATGCTGATCGCCGGCGCCGCTTCGGCCCAGAGCAATGGCGTGCTGCGCGTCTCGGCCATCCCCGACGAATCGCCGACCGAACTGCAGCGCAAGTTCAAGCCGCTGGGCGAATACCTGGCCAAGGCCACCGGCCTGAAGGTCGAATTCACCCCGGTGACGGACTACGCCGCCTCGGTCGAAGGCCTGATCAACCGCAAGATCGACATGGTCTGGTTCGGCGGCTTCACCTTCGTGCAAGCCAATGTGCGCAGCAAGGGCCAGGTCACCCCGCTGGTGCAGCGCGAGGAAGACGAGAAATTCCGTTCGGTCTTCATCACCACCGTGCCAGGCATCACCAAGCTGGAAGACCTGAAGGGCAAGACCCTGGCCTTCGGTTCGGAATCGTCGACTTCGGGCCACCTGATGCCACGCTCGTTCCTGCTGCAAGCCAAAGTCAACCCGGACACCGACCTGAAGCGCATCGCCTTCTCGGGCGCGCATGACGCGACCGTGGCCGCCGTGGCCGGCGGCAAGGTCGATGCCGGCGCGCTGAACATCTCGGTCTGGGAAAAGCTGGTCGAGACCAAGAAGGTCGATCCGAAACAGGTGCGCGTGTTCTACACCACCCCGGGCTACTTCGACTACAACTGGACCGTGCGCACCGACATGGATCCGGCGCTCAAGAAAAAGATCACCGACGCCTTCCTGGCGCTGGACGGCTCGACCGCCGAAGGCAAGCAGATCCTGGAACTGCAGCGTGCGACCAGGTTCGTGCCGACCAAGACCGCCAACTATGGCGCGATCGAGGCCGCCGCACGCAATGCGGGCCTGCTGAAGTAATCAGGGAAAGCGATTCACCATGGCGACCTACCGCCTGCGCAATCTGACCGTGCGCCACCTGGCCGGCAGCCGCGCGCCGGCCCTGCACGCGCTCGACCTCACGATCCGCGCCGGCGAGCAGGTCGCCCTGATCGGTCCCTCCGGGGCCGGCAAGACCACCCTCTTGTCCACCCTCGCCTGCGCCCACCGGCCGGCCGAGGGCACGCTTGAAATCTTCGGCCAGGATCCCTGGCAGTTGACCGGCGCAGAGCGCCACCACCTGCGCTCGCGCCTGTTCCTGGCGCCGCAGGCGCCGCCCTTGCCGCCGCGCCAGCGCGTGGTGACGGCAGTGCTGGCCGCGCGCCTGCCGCACTGGTCGCTGTGGCAGGCCCTTGCCTCGCTGGTGCGTCCACAAGATCCCGACGCCGCGCACGCCGCACTGGCGCGCTTTTCGCTGGGCGACAAACTGTATGCGCGGGTCGACCGCCTGTCGGGCGGCGAACGTCAGCGCTGCGGCCTGGCGCGCCTGCTGTTATCGAGCGCCGAAGCACTACTGGTCGACGAGCCGATCTCGGCGCTCGACCCGGCGCTGGCGCGCCACACCCTGGCCACCTTGCGCCAGGAAGCGCAACAACGGGGTGCGACCCTGGTCTGCAGCCTGCACCAGGTCGACCTGGCGCGCGAGCAGTTCGGGCGACTGATCGGCCTGCGCGACGGCCGCATCGTGTTCGATGCGGCGCGCGACGACGTCAGCGACGCCATGATCGCCGAGCTGTACGCCAATGAGCAGGTCGACATGCCGCCTGAAACACCGCACGACACACCCGGCCAGATCGCCGTCGGCGCCTGCTTCTGATGGGCGTTTGCTTCTAATGTCCGATCAAGCAGTTCTTCACCGCGATCCCGCGTGGCGCAACCGCGTCACCTGGGCCGCGATCTTCATCGTGCTGCTATATCCGCTGCTGGCGGGCGCCGAATTCAAGCCCTGGCTGCTGTTCGACGCGCAAAGCCTGCGCGCGGCCGGGATGTTCCTGTCCGATTTCCTGGTGCCCGCCACCGACCCTGAATTCCTGGCCATGGTGCTGCGCGAGACCTGGCAGACGGTGGCGATCGCCACCGCCGGCCTCACGCTGGCCTTGCTGGTGGCGATTCCCGCCACCTTCGTCATCACCGAACGCCTGTCGATCTCGCGCCTGGGCACCGGCCGCGTCCATCCGTTCGCGGCGCTCGTGCGCCAGGGCCTGCGCTGGATCCTGATGATCCTGCGTTCGGTGCCGGAACTCGTGTGGGCGCTGCTGTTCGTGCGCATCGTCGGCCTCGGGCCGACCGCCGGCGTGCTGGCAATCGCCCTGTCATACAGCGGCATGCTGGCCAAGGTGTATGCCGAGATCCTCGAGTCGAGCGACGCGCATGCCACCGACGTCCTGCTCGCCAATGGCAGCGCTCGCCTGCCGGCGCTGCTGTACGGCGCCCTGCCCGATTCGAGCGCCGAACTGGTGTCGTACACGGTGTACCGCTGGGAGTGCGCGATCCGCGGCTCGGCGGTGATGGGCTTCGTCGGCGCCGGCGGCCTGGGCCAGCGCCTGGACGAATCGACCAAGATGATGGCCGGCGGCGAAGTCGCCACCATGCTGATCATGTTCGTGCTGCTGGTGGCAGCGGCCGACCTGGTGTCGAAACTGCTGCGCCGGAGGCTCGGATGAAGCAATCTACGTTGCCACCGGCTCCGCCGCGCGACCTCACGAGCTGGCTGATCCTGCTTGGCCTCTCGGCCCTGGTGGTGGCCAGCTTCGCCTCGCTGCCGCTGCAGTGGAGCGCCTTCTTCACCGCCGAGGCGGTCGACTCGGCGCGCGAATTCCTGGCCGGCTTCGCGCCGCCCGAGACCAGCACGCCCTTCCTCACGAAGACGCTGGGCGCGCTGTGGGAGACGCTGGCGATGTCGGCCATCGGCACCCTGCTCGCCGCCATCGTCGGCCTGCCGCTGGCGCTGGCCGGCGCCGGACGCCTGGGCCGCGTGGCGCGCGCCGCCACGCGCCTGGTGCTCAATGTGCTGCGCTCGATTCCTGAACTGGTGTGGGCCGCGGTGCTGCTGGTGCTGGCCGGCCTGGGGCCGATGGCCGGCACCATGGCGCTGGCCGCGCACACGGCCGGGGTGCTGGGCCGGCTGTTCGCCGACGCCCTGGAAAACGTCGAACCGCATACCGAGCAGACCCTGCGCACCAATGGCGCGCGGCCGCTGGCGGCGTTCCTGTACGCTACGCTGCCCCAGGCGTTGCCGCAGATGCTGTCGTATACGCTGTACCGCTGGGAGAACAATATTCGCGCGGCGGCGGTGCTTGGCGTGGTCGGGGCCGGCGGCCTGGGCCAGATGCTCAAGTACCACCTGTCGCTGTTCCAGATGCCTAGCGCGGCCACCGTGGTGATCGCGATGCTGGTGCTGGTGGCCCTGGTCGATGCGGCCAGTTACGCGCTGCGGCGCGCCCTGACCCGATAGACCGGTATCAACTGCATGCTCGAACTCGACCAGCTCACCAAATCCTACGGCGGCCGCACCGTGCTGGCGCAGCTGTCGCATGTTTTCCAGGCCGGCGAGTTCGTGGCGATCATGGGCGAATCGGGTGTCGGCAAGTCCACCCTGCTCAACCTCATCGCGGGCCTCGACACGCCCGACGCCGGCCAGGTGATCGTGGACGGCGCGCCGATGTCCAGCCTCGACGACGATGCCGCCACCCGCCTGCGGCGCACCCGCATGGGCTTCATCTTCCAGGCCTTTCATGTGCTGCCGCATCTGACGCTGCGCCAGAACGTGGCGCTGCCGCTGCTGCTCAACAAGGAGCCCGCCGGGCGGGCCGACCTGATGCTGGACGCCGTCGGTCTGCAAGGACGGGGCGACGATTTCCCGCGCCAGCTTTCGGGCGGCGAACTGCAGCGGGTGGCGATCGCGCGCGCCCTGGTGCACCGCCCGGCCCTGCTGCTGGCGGATGAACCTACCGGCAACCTCGATCCGGAAACGGCCGACGTCATCCTCCAGCTATTACGCCATGAGACCCGCGCCCACGGCGCCGGGGCCATCATGGTCACCCACTCCCACGCCGCGGCCGCCATGGCCGACAAGGTGCTGCTACTGACGCATTCCGGACTGAAATTAGCATAAGTTCCTGGAAGAAACGAACAATTGCGGCATTTTTAGTTAAATTTCGCGAATCGTGCGCAACATAATCGTAGTAATATCACAACGACCCGCCGCGATAAAGCGAATACAACAGGCGTGGATCGTTTTCCAGAACAGTCGATCTGTCTTGAATCATGTTTTCATATTGGAGAATCGACATGACCGTACGACAGAAAAAACAGGAAATGCTCGAGGCCATGCATCGAGCGCGGGCGCTCGAGCCCTCGAGTTTCGTACCCAACAAACTGCTCGATACCCTGATCGAGCGTTT
Organism: Massilia sp. CFBP9026; assembly: GCF_034045165.1. NCBI lineage: Bacteria > Pseudomonadati > Pseudomonadota > Betaproteobacteria > Burkholderiales > Oxalobacteraceae > Massilia > Massilia sp. CFBP9026. The sequence continues at coordinate 789,143 of NZ_JAXCWH010000002.1, read as the reverse complement.
GCAGCTGAAGAACGACGCGGAGCTGTGCCGCGTGCTCGAAGTGCAGCCGCCGATCATCAGCAAGATCCGCCACCGCAAACTCAATGTCGGCGCGACGATCCTGCTGCGCATGCACGAAAAATCGAATATCCCGATCCGCGAACTCAAGGAATTGACGAGCGCGTCGGCAATCCACTAGCGCGTGTTTACTCCTGCGCCGGCGGACGCCCGGTCTTGAGCTGGGGCAGCGCCGCCAGCACGCCCTGCAGCGTTGCCACGTCGAGCTGGCCCAGCAGGGCGACGCCGATGCGCAGCAGTTCGCTCTTCTTGACGTCGATGCCGGCGCGCAGGCAGGCCTGCTTGACGTCGAGCAGCACCGCGTACTCCCCCTCGGGCATGGTGAAGCTGTCGCGCACTAGCACCGGCCGCGCATCCTGGACGGGCGCGCGTTCCACGGCCTTCGCCGCCGGCTTGGCTACCGCCTTCCTGGCAGGGAGCGTCGCGAGCGCCCTGGCGGCCGACTTGACCGCCGTCTTGAGCCCGCCCTTCGCCGTCGCGGCCCTGGTGGCCTTGGCGGCCGGCCTGGCTGCAGGCTTGGTCGCGGGCTTGGTCACCGCCTTGCTCACCGCCTTGGCCGCCGGTTTAAGACTGGCGCTCTTCGCCCTGGCGCGCGGCGCGCGCGTTGCTGCTGGTTCGGGCGCGGTCGCCGGCTTGCGTGGCATGGTGCTGCTCCTTCGTTGCGAGGGCAAATAGTATAAACGATTTAGCCGCTTGCCGCCGAATAGCGTACATACCGCGCGCTTGCTGCCGCCGGCGCCGATCGGTGTCACAATACGATCTTCATAGGAGCGGCATTCTGTTTTTCAGAAGTATTCATTCTGTAAACTCCGCTTTTATGGGAAGCCATCCTGTATTATTCTTTCGAGCGGACAACTCTGCTGTAAACTCCGCGCGACGTAGAAACTTTTTGAGGAAAACGTGATTCAATCCGGGCCAGTATGCGCAACAAAGCTCATTTGATCCTGCCGGTGCTGTTCGCCATCGCCCTGGCCTTCCTGTTGCAGCATTTTCTTGGCTCGATCGCCTGGGCCGGCCTCTTGGCGGTGATCACCTGGCCGTTGCACCAGCGCCTGCTCCGGCGCGGCTGGGCGCCGCTGGCCAGTGCCAGCTTCATGCTGCTGCTCCTGATCGTCAGCTTCGTCGGGCCGTCGGTGCTGCTGTTCCACACGCTTACCTACGAGCTGGCGAGCCTGCAGCGCATGCTCATCAGCTTCAACCAGACCGGGGTGCCGGTGCCGGACTGGCTGGCCAACCTGCCGCTGGTGGCCGAACCCGCCGTCAAGTGGTGGCTCGAGCACCTCGCCGTGCCGGGCGGACTCAACGCGCTGGTGCGCACCACGGTGGGCGACTTCATGCCGCACCTGACCGACACCGCGCGCGTCTGGGGCTCCACGATCCTGGCCAACGCCCTGTACCTGTTCCTCACCCTGCTCACGCTGTTCGTGCTGTACGTGCACGGATCAAGCGTCATGCACTACATCGACCGCGCCGGCGCGCGTCTGCTGCCCGACCAGTACACCAAGCTGCGGCGCGTGCTGCCGCTGTCGGTACGCGGCACCGCGCTGGGACTCGGTTCGATCGCGATCCTGGAAGGCATCGTGCTGGGCGTGGCCTACTGGGTGGCCGGGGCGCCGGCCCCGGTGCTGCTGGGCGTGATCACCGGCTACCTGGCCCTGATTCCGGGCGGCGCCCCGCTGTCGTTCACGATGGTCTCGCTGCTGCTGTTCGGCCAGGGCCATTCGGCCGAGGCGCTGGGCCTGTTCACCTGGGGCGCGGTCGAGCTGTTCCTGGTCGATAAATTCATCCGCCCGAAACTGATCGGGCAGCGCGTCAACCTGCCCTTCCTGGCGGTGCTGTTCGGCCTGCTGGGCGGCGTCTCGACGCTCGGTGTGATCGGCCTGTTCGTCGGCCCGCTGATGATGGCGATCCTGTTCGGCTGGCTGCGCGACGAGCCGCCGGGCACCGCACTGCTGACGGTGCCGCCACCGCAAACGCCGGCCGAAGCGTCAGACGACGCCGGGCGGATGCGCTAGCGAATCGACCAGCGCGGCGGTGCCCACCGCCGCCGCCCGCTGGTGCAAATCCCATAGAGCGCCCACGCGCAGGCCGGCCTGCACCGCGACCAGCTCGGCGATATCGAGTTCTTCCACCAAACCGATCAAAATTGCCAGCCCGCCCGGCAGGTGCGATGCCCGCTCGGCCGCCGGATAGGCCAGCCGCACGCCGGCCACGTGGCCGATCCGGATGAAGTCTGCGCGCAGGCGTTCGAGGCCGGCGCGACTCAACACTCCTTGCTCGCCGTGCAGTTGTGCGATCTCGGCCAGTGCGCGCACCGTGCCGCAGGCGCCATATGCCTGCTGCCAGCGCTGGGCGCCCAGTCTGGCCTCGGCGAAGCGGCTGCGGCTCGAACGCACCGCGGCGTCGAAACCGGCGGCATCCAGGCGCCCATCCGGGAAGAAGGTCAGGCTCTGGCGCACGGCGCCGACCGCGAACGATTCGATGCACCGGATCGTGGCGCCCTGCCCCAGCACCAGCTCGGTCGAGCCGCTGCCGATATCCACCACCAGCCGCGCGGCGGTGTCCTGCGCGCCGAGCGTGGTCGCCACGCCCAGGTAGACCAGGCGCCCGGCTTCGTCGCCCGCGATCAGTTCGATCGGCCGGCCCAGCGCCCTGCCGGCAGCGGGCAGGAACAGCGCCGCATTGCGCGCCATGCGCAGGGCCGAGGTGGCCACCACCCGCACCGCCTGCGGGCGCCAGGCATCGAGCGCACTGCGGAAGGCATCCAGGCAGTCCAGCGCGCGCCGCATGGCGGCCGTGCACAGCATGCCGTCCTCGTCGAGCGTCGCGGCCAGCCGGACCGGCTCGGCCATGGTGGCGACCAGGCGCAGCACGCCGTCTTCGACATGCCCGACGTGCAGGCGGAAACTGTCCGAGCCCAGCTCGACGGCGGCGTAGACAGGCGATTCAGGCGATTCGATCGATGAGGCTTGCATGGCATGTCCAGTTGAACTGGCCGCAGGATAAGCCGCGCCCATGACATGCGCGTGACGGCGCGGTGCAAACTCTCCCTTTGGAGAGACCGCTCAAACCTCGGCCAGCGTCTCGCTGGCCAGCTCCACCCGGTTGCGCCCCGCCTGGCGGGCCTGCTGCAAGGCCTCGTCGGCGCGCTGGAACAGGGTCGTGGTGCTATCCTCGGGGCGGATGGTGGTGACGCCGAAGCTGGCGGTCAATTTGATCATCGCGCGCTCGCCCTTGAACGGGGTCGACTCGATCGCGGCGCGGATGCGCTCGGCGACCAGCGCGGCCTCTACGAGGTTGGTGCGCGGCAGCAGGAGCGCGAACTCCACCCCGACCACGCGTCCCAGCTGGTCGCTGTCGCGCAGCTGGCGCCGGCACAGCTCGACCATCTGGCGCAGCACGACGTCACCGGCCGGATGGCCGTAGCTGTCGTTGACGCGCTTGAAACCGTCCGGATCGAACACCACCAGCGAGGTCGGCTGGCCCGGACGGCGCGCCAGCGCCATCCACGGGCCCAAGAGCTGGAAGAAGCCGCGCCGGTTCGGCGCGTCGGTCAGCGGATCGATCACCTCGGCGCGCTCGAGCGCGTCCTGCAGGCGCTCGCGGGTCAGCAGCAGCACGCCGAAGGCATTGCCGAGCATGAGCAGGTACAGGGCGCCGCTGGACAGCTGGCCCAGCAGTTCGCTCGTCAGCCAGCCCCAGCCGCCCGGAAGCAGCAGCACCGACAGGCCGCGCGAGGCCACTACCAGGGCCAGGGCCATGCTGGACAGCGCCAGGAAGCGCTGCAGCAGGCTGACGTCGCGCCAGCGCCAGGCCAGGGCCAGCGCGCCCGAGAAATAGAAGCCGCCCAGCAGCAGCGAGGCCGCCACGGCGCGCAAGGCTTCCTCGTCGATCAGGTAGCACAGGAAGAAACCGAGGATGGCGAGGCCGCCGACGATCATGGTCGGGGTGCGCCAGCCGCGTCGGCGCGCCGCTTCCCACGAGGCGCCGCCTTCGACTGCCACGCCGGCGAACAGCAAGGCATAGCCGCCCGGCACCGCGATCGGGGCCGGCACCACGCCGGCGTCGCCCAGGGCCAGCAGCAGCCAGGCGCCGCCCTGGATCTGTTTCGACAGGCTCCACAGCACCAGCGCCGGCGAGCGGGTCGGTCCGTGATTGAAGAAGGTCAGCAGCGCGCACAGGGCCAGGTTGCCCAATGCCAGTACCAGGACCATGGTCGACGCGTCCAGCATCATTGTGTCAGTACTCATGTTCGACGTTCAGGGTGCCGTCGCCGACCTTGCTGGCCCAGGCGCGGGTGAAATAGTCCCGCTCCGCGTCCAGGGGCGGTTCGTGCCAGAACACGATCAGGGTGCCCTTGTGATCGTGCAACTGGGTGACTTTATCGACGAAACCGCCATCGCCAAAGCCGTCCGCCAGCGCTGCCGCGTAACCGTACACGCGCTGCAGCCGCTCCAGGCGGTCGGGCTCGGCCACGGCATTGGTCGCGGTCATGGTGGGATGGTCCAGGAACATGGGCTCTCCGTCGAAGCGGCCAGCTTATCAGAAGAAGATGCTTTGCAACAAGCCAACTCTTCCGCCTCGACGTTGCTCCCGGACATCAACGCCTTTGCCGGGTTCAGCCGGCGAAGCGGTTGAACACCTCGCGGATGGCCAGGCCGCCGCCGCCGATCAGGACGGCGAAATACAGGATCGTCACGACATTGCTGACGTGGCCCAGCAGGATGCACAGGCCGTCGCGCTGCAACAGGCCGATGGCCAGGAACAGGATCGCCACCGCCGGGAAGGTATTGCTGAATGGAATCAGACCGAACGGCATCATCAGCAGCACCGCGCCCAGGATCAGGGCCAGGTTGTTGATGACCGCCATGGTGCCGCTCGCCACCAGCCACTGGATGCGGTTCGGGCGGCTGACCCGCTCGAGCTTTTTCAGCCACGACAAGGCCTTGCGCAGCAATGGGCGCAGCTTGCGGGTGCCGATGATGCGGTGCTCGATCTTCGACGGGATCCACAGGTTGCGGCCGAACAGGCGGCTGACGCTGATGAGCAGGATGGCGGCGCCGAACACGGTGCTGACGCCGGGGATCGACACCGGGATCAGGAACACCAGCGTCAGCAGGGTGACCAGGATCAGCAGGCCATCGTTGCCGACACGCTGTATCAGTTCGCTGAGAGTGATGCCGGTGCGCGGCAGGGAACGGACCAGCGAGCGGAGCGTCTGGGAAATCGGGGCACTGTTCATTGCGTTTCTATTCCTGGAGTCAATGACGGAGCGACAGTATACGCGCTACCGGGGGTCGGCACTGTCGATTGCCGGGCAATCGTCATTGTGCACCGCGCCGCCCTCTCACACCGCATGCGAATCCGCATCCATTTGCGCGGAGGCGACGTTGTTGTCAATACATGCCAATTCCCGGCATTGTGTTTACTAAACTGCAACTCCCCCAACCCGAAAGGATCGCCATGAAACCCACTTTTGCACTGGCCGCACTTGCCTGTGCCTTCCTTGCACCCGCCCATGCCGCCGTCGTCCATACCTCGTCCGCCGCATTCCTGCCGCAAGTGGCGGGCGGCGCCTACACCGAGACCTTCGACACCGCCCTTTCGGACGCGCCGCGCGCGTTGGACTTCGCGCAAGGGGATTATGCCTATACGGCGTTTGCCGGTCGTGGCCTGTACGGCGACGGCAACTTCCTGAGCACGTCGACCACCCCCAGTTCGCTGACCATCTCGTTCACGGGCGCCGACGTCACCGCCTTCGGCGCCAATTTCTACAATACCGGTGTCGACCTGGCCTTCCGCGCGACCGAGATCATCATCGCGCTCAGCGACGGCACGATCGCGCGCTTCACACCCAGCTCGGTCGAGGACAGCTACCGCGGCTTCACCTCGGACGTCGCCATTGCCTCCGTCACCCTCAGCAGCACGAACTTGCTCGATTTCGCCAGCCTCGACAACCTGACGGTCGGCGCCTGGATCGGTGAAGCGCCGGGCGAAGTGCCTGAGCCGGCCAGCCTGGGTCTGATCGGCATCGGCCTGGCCGGTCTGCTGGGCCTGCGGCGCCGCGCATCGTCGGCCAATTAGACGGAAATAGCCTGGCGCAAGTTACAGGGCCCCGCTTCCGGCAGAAGCGCGGTCCACGACAGGCGTCGGGAAATCTTACATATGGTCGAGAAAACGGCGAGGCGACGGCCAGGCAGGTCTTCTATCTTGATCTAAATCATTGTTCTCTAACAAATCTCGCGATCGGGCACAGGGCTTGCTTAACAGTATCCGCCGCAAACCACATAACCACGATAACGAAGGGATTTGTCATGAAACAGCTACTCGCACTGCTTGCCGTCTCCGCCTCGATGTTCGCCGCCCCTAGCCACGCCGCAGTGGTCTATACCTCAGCCGCCGACTTCCTGCCGCAAGTCGCCGCCGGCGCCTATACTGAAACCTTCAGCTCCCCTGATTTCAGCATCCCACCGACGATGAATTTTGCAGGCGGCGCTTATTCGTACTCCGCCTCCGCCCCTGACGGCGTATGGCTGAGCGGGAGTTTCCTGGGCACTTACAGATCCACCAACGCACTCGCCATCACGTTTACCGGCGCGACCGTGACTGCCATCGGCGGCAATTTCTTCAATTCCAGCAACGCCGATGAGTTCCTCAGCACCATGATCACCATCGCCCTCAGCGACGGCACCAGCACCTCGTTGTCCCCACTGTCGCTGGCGGACAGCTACCGCGGCTTCACGAGCCTGGTCGGCATTGCCTCGATCACCCTGACCGCCGCAACCGGCCTCAATTTCGCCTCGGTCGACAACCTGACGATCGGCACTGCCATCGGCGAGCTTCCTGTCGACGTGCCGGAACCGGCCAGCATCGCCCTGCTGGGTGCGGGCCTGCTGGGTGTCGGCGCCCTGCGTCGTCGTCGCCAGTCCTGAACTAGCGCTCGCGCAAGAGCTTGAACTGCCGCGCCTGGCGGTGATGGCCGGCGACCGACTGCTTGATGTAGCGGGTGAGCGCGTCGCCGGTGAGCGAAAACGGATACAGGCCGGCCCGGGCCCGCTTTTCGGCGAATTCCGGGCTGGCCTCCATATTGTCGAAAGCCTTTACCCAGCGCCGGTAGTCGGCCTCGCGCACGTCCGGCCCCATCCACACGCCGCGGATCACGGGCCAGACCACGTCGTAGCCCTGCTCGCGCGCGGTCTTCACATTTGCCAGCGCACCCGGTAGCCGCTGTTCGGACAGTACCGCCAGCACCCTCACCCTGCCACCGCCCGTGTACAGCAAGGCTTCGGAGGTGTCGCCCGACACCGCCTGCACGTGGTTTTCCTGCATCGCGATGAACTGCTCGCCGCCGCCCTCGAGGGCGACGAAGCGCATCTTGCGCGGGTCGATGCCGGCCATTTGCGCCAGCAGCGCCATCTTGATCCAGTCCTGGCTGCCGACCGTGCCCGACATGCCGATCAAGACTTTCTTGGGATCGCGCTTCAGGGCGTTCAACAGATCGTCGAGCGACTGCCAGGGCGAATCGGCGCGCACCGCGATCATGCCGTAGTCGGCGCCGAAGGCCGCCACCCAGCGCACGTCGTCGACGTCGGCGTCGCCGAATTTGCCCAGCGCGAGATTCAGTACCGAACCGCCGGAAAAGGTGACCAGGGTATTCGCCTCGGCGCGGCGCTGCGACACGATGGTGTGCCAGGCCACCGCGCCCACCCCGCCCGGCAGATAGCTCAGTTGCAGCTCGGGCGCGCCTGGCTGGCCGTGCAGGGCTTTCTGGGCCAGCTTGCAGGTCAGGTCCATGCCGCCGCCGGGCTTGGACGGGATCAGGCATTCCGCCCCGCGCGGCTGGGCGCCGCCGGGCGCGGCCAGCGCCAGGCCCAGGATGGCAAGGAAGGTGTGCACGAATCTCATGGGACGCATGATAGCGCCATGCCGGCCGCGGTGCCGGTCCGGCTCAGAAACGATGCTGCATGCCGGCGCTGACGCCGCTCTGGGTCGTGCCGAATCCGGGGTCGTCGCGCGACAGGCCGACGAGCTGGCCATGGTCGGCTTTCGCGTGCGCCACCGACAGATAAAGGTCGGTGCGCTTGGACAGCGCCAGCATGCCGCGCACGACGAACATCGTCGGGTCGGCATCCTCGAGGGCTGGCACGTCCTTCGTGTTCACGTGATAGACGGCGCCGGTCAGGGTCACGTTGTCGATCGTGCGCGAGATGCCACCCCAATACGTGTCGGCGCGCAGGTCGGCGCCGGCGCGGGCCGCGTCGAGCTTATAGCCGCGCATGCCGGCGGTGTAGCGCCACTTGCCTGTTCGATAATCCGCGCCCAGGTGGTAGGCGCGGGTTTCGTCGCGCGCCGGCAGGCCGGCTACCGCATTGCCGTTGATCTGCTCATACGAGGCCATCATCCCGAGGCCGCCATCGCCGAACCACGAGCCGCCCACCGCCAGCTTGCGGCCCTCGGCCAGGCTCCCCGAGCGCTCGCCCAGGCCGACCGTGGCGCCATAGGTGAAGCCGCCGCTTTTTCCCGTGTACTTGACCAGGTTGTCGAACTGGGTCGTCATGCCGTACTTCGACGGTCCGGTGGCGCTGGCGCCGGTGGCCCAGGAATAATTGGGCGCGAAGCCCAGCGGATCGAACTTGATCACCAGCTCGTAGGTGGTGGTGAACGAGCGGCCGATGACGATGCGCCCGAGCGAACCGTCCAGGCCGACCCAGGCCTGGCGCTTGAACACGGCGCCGTCGCTTTCGCCGGTATCCATCAGGATACCCCCTTCGAGCTGCCAGATCGCCTTCAGGCCGCCGCCCAGGTCTTCGCTGCCGCGAAAGCCCCAGCGCGAGGTGTTCTTGCCGCCCGAGATGACGCGCACCATCTTGCCCTGGTCTTCACCGGCATGGTTGACGTACTCGACGCCGGCATCGATCAGGCCATAGACCTGCACATTGCTCTGGGCGTGGACGGAATGGTTCAGGGAAAGCGCTGCCAGGACGGCGAGCGCGAGGGCCGACTGCTTCATGGTGTCTCCGAATCTTGTTATGGTTGTGCTGCTTTATCGCTCGACTATATGCGCCGCCAGCTTTCAGTTTGCTTTCAACACCTCCCCTTTCCACGGCCCCGCCATTGCGCTTACACTGGCGCGATGAGAATCCTGCTAGTTGAAGACCACGTCGAGCTGTCGCACTGGGTGTCGAAGGCGCTGCGCGACGCCCATCTGACCGTCGAATGCGCGAGCACCGGCGCCGATGCCGACGCCCTGCTGCACACCCAGGACTACGCGCTGGTGATCCTGGACCTGACCCTGCCGCGCATGGATGGCCTGGACGTGCTGCGCCGCCTGCGCGCCCGCGGCGGCGCGCGCGGCGGCACGCCGGTGCTGATCCTGACCGCGCGCGGCGGCCTGGAAGACAAGGTGCAGGGACTGAACCTGGGCGCCGACGACTACCTGGCCAAACCGTTCGAGCTGGCCGAACTCGAAGCGCGCGTCAAAGCGCTGCTGCGCCGGCGCAGCGGCAACGAGGCGCTGGTGCACCGCTGCGGCCAGCTCGCCTTCGACACGGTGTCACGCATGTTTTCGTATTGCGGCGAGCCGCTGGCGCTGACGCCGCGCGAGCATGCGGTGCTCGAAGCGCTGATCGCAAGACCGGGCCGCGCGCTGTCGAAGGAAAAGCTGTTTCAGGAAGTGTTCGCCCTGAGCGACGACGCCAACCTGGACGCCATCGAGCTGTACATCCACCGCATCCGCAAGAAGCTCGAGCGCCCGGGCGGCGATGCCGCCATCGTCACCCTGCGCGGCATCGGCTACCTGATGCAAGAAAAGCCTGCCTGAGGCCATGGCCCAGCGCATCTCCCTGCTGCAACGCGCCGCGGCCCGGCCGCTCGGCAGCCTGCGCCAGCAGCTGCTGCGCTGGCTGATCCTGCCGCTGGTGGCGCTGGTCGCGGCGAATGCCGTGTCGCTGTACCGCGACGCACTGGAGGCGGCCGACGTGGCCTACGACCGCTCGCTGCTGTCGTCCACGCGCGCGCTGGCCGAGCGTGTGACGGTGAGAGATGGCAAGGTGGTCGCCAACGTCCCTTATGTGGCGCTGGACAGTTTCGAAACCGATACCCTGGGCCGCATCTACTACAAGGTCACCGGCCTCGATGGCGAGACCGTCAGCGGCTACGGCGACCTGCCGCCGGTGCCGGCCAACGTGCCGCGCAGCGACCTGTATCCGGCCCTGGTGCGCTTCTACCACGCCAGCTACAACGGCGAACCGGTGCGCATCGCGGCACTGCTGCAGCCGGTCTACGACGATTCGATGCGCGGCATCGCCCTGATCCAGGTCGGCGAGACGCTCGACGCGAGGAATGCCCTGTCGCGCGACATCCTGCTCAACACCCTGTGGCGCCAGGCACTGCTGGTGCTGGCGGTGGCAGCGCTGGTGTGGTTTGCGGTGCGCCTGGTGCTGCGGCCCCTGATGCGGCTCAAGAACGAAGTCGAGACGCGCCCGCTGTCCGACCTGTCGACCATCGACCAGGCGCTGGTGCACAAGGAGGTGCGGCCGCTGGTGGCGGCCATGAACGGCACCATGGCGCGCATGCAGGACCTGATCGCCAGCCAGCGCCGCTTCATCGCCGACGCCTCGCACCAGCTGCGCACCCCGCTCGCGGTGCTCAAGACCCAGGCCGCGCTGGCCCTGCGCGAAAACGATCCGGAGGCGATGCGCGCCATCGTGAGTTCGATCGCCGGCACCACCGACTCGGCGATCCACCTGGCCAACCGCCTGCTGGTGCTGGCGCGCATCGAGCATGGCGGCGGCGGAGAGCAAGTGCAGCCGGTGGCGCTGGCGGCCATTGCGCGCCAGGTGGGCCTGGAGCTGGCCCTGCCGGCAGTGCAGAAGGGCCTCGACCTGGCGCTCGAAGCGCAGGCCAACGCCGACACCATGGTCGTCGGCCGGGAACTGCTGCTGCACGAACTGGTGGCGAACCTGGTCGACAATGCGATCCGCTACACACCGGCTGGCGGCAGCGTGCTGCTATGGGTTGGGCGGCGCGACGAGCATGTCGTGCTGGCCGTGAGCGACAGCGGCCCCGGCATCATCGAGGCCGAGATCGACAAGGTGGTGATGCCTTTCTACCGCGCCCAGTCCACGCTGGAAGCCAATCCCGGCGGCACCGGCCTCGGATTGGCGATCGTGCGCGACGTCGCCAGCCTGCATGGCGCCACCCTGGCGCTCGGACGCTCGGACGCTGGCGGCCTGAAAGTCGAGGTGATCTTCGATGTGCCGCGCGCTGAAAGCTGATTGAAAGCTTGCGCGGCCTATAGTTGGCGAAAACGGGGCCCAGCCCCATTACGACAACGATCGGAGACATCATGAAGCAGCCTGCTTTCGCGCGCGCCGTCCTGGCCACGCCATCCCTTATCCCCCGCGGAGCATGACATGCTGACCATCCTCGCCTATTCGATGATCGTCGTCTTCATGTTCCTGATCATGACCAAGCGCCTGCCGGCGCTGGTCGCGCTGATCGTCGTGCCGATCGCCTTCGGCCTGATCGGCGGCTTCGGCGCCGGCCTCGGCCCGATGATGCTGGAAGGGATCCGCTCGCTGGCCCCCACCGGCGTCATGCTGATGTTCGCCATCCTGTATTTCGGCATCATGATCGACGCCGGCCTGTTCGATCCGATCGTGCGCGTCATCCTGAAACTGGTACAGGGCGACCCGATGAAGATCGTGGTCGGCACCGCGGCGCTGGCGATGTTCATCTCGCTCGACGGCGACGGCGCCACCACCTATATGATCACGGTGTCGGCCATGCTGCCGCTGTACATGCGCCTGGGGATGAGCCGCCTGGTGATGGCCTGCGTCATCATGCTGGCCGGCGGCGTCTTCAACATCCTGCCGTGGGGCGGCCCGACGGCGCGCGCCGCCACTGCGCTGGGCGTGGACGTGAGCGACATCTTCGTGCCGATGATTCCCGCGATGGCGGTGACCGCCGTGTGGGTGCTGTTCGTCGCCTATATGCTGGGCATGAAGGAGCGCAAGCGCCTGGGCACCGTAAGCCTGCCGGGTCAGGCCAAGGCAGAGGTCAGGAAAGCGGCGCCGGCGCCCGTCCTGCAGCCGGCCTTCAATGAACTCGCCGTGGCTGGCAGCATGAACGGCACCACCGGCCAGTGGAGCCCTGCCCTGGCCGCCGCCACGCGCGAAGGCAATGTGCATGCCTTCTCGGCCGGCCGCATCGACACGGATGCCAGCGCAATCGGTGGATCGGGCGGCTCGGGCAATTCGGGCGGTGGCGACGAGCCGCCGGTCGGCGTGTCCTCGCTCGACACCGCGCGTCCCAAGCTGATCTGGGTGAACTTCCTGTTGACCGTGGCGCTGCTGGTGCTGCTGGTGCTGGGCGCCCTGCCGCTGCCGGTGCTGTTCATGATCTTCTTCGCGATCGCCATCACCGTGAACTATCCGGGCCTGGAAGCGCAGAAGGCGCGCATCGAGGCGCATGCGGCCAATGTACTGCCGGTGGTGTCGCTGATCTTCGCGGCCGGCATCTTCGTCGGCATCCTGCAGGGCACGAAAATGGTCGACGCCATCGCCCTGAGCGTAATCGCGGCGGTGCCGGACTGGATGGGGCCTTATATGGCGATCGTCACCGGCCTGCTGAGCATCCCGTTCACCTTCTTCATCTCGAACGATGCCTTCTATTTCGGCGTGGTGCCGGTGCTGGCCAAGGCGGCCGAGGTGTATGGCATCACGGCGGCGGAGATCGGCCGCGCCTCGGTGATCGGCCAGCCGGTCCACCTGCTCAGCCCGCTGGTCGCATCGACTTACCTGCTGGTCGGCATGTGCAAGGTCGAATTCGGCGACCACCAGCGCTACACCCTGATCTGGTCGATCTCGGCCTCGCTGGTGATGCTGGTCGCGGCCGTCATCTTCGGCGTGGTGCCGCTGATGGGATCAGGAGCCTGAGGTCATTTTCTGAAATGGATGCGATGGCGACTGTGCCCGGCCAGGCGACGGCTTGCGCATCCTCGATCTTCTCAAGTGCCTTCAATCCGGTCGATGTTTGATCGTTCGCGTCCCTCGCCTCTTCATTCGCTGCTGCAATCGCCTGGAACACTCAATACTGAGCATATCAGCGTAGAGGGCGACCATGACAGAAGGAATCCGGATTGACGCCCGTGACGCGGCACACGCGATTCGCGGCGAACAAGGCCATCTCCTTGCTGCACTGCTAGCCTACTTTGCCGCGCACCTGTTGATCCAGATGACGGTCAATGGCTCGCTGGAGCGGGACGAGGCCGAGATCGTATATCTTACGCAGCAACTGCAGCTTGGTTACGGCACCCAGCCGCCGCTGTACGCATGGTTGCAGTGGCTGGCATTCTCGATGTTCGGTCTGAACTGCTTTTCGCTGGCACTGCTCAAGGTTCTGATCCTTGTTGCCCTGTACCTCGGCATGTACCGGACGGCGCTCCCGCTGATCGGCGTCCATGGTGCGTCGGCCGCCGCCGCCTCGCTCGTACTTTTCCCGCAGATAGGCTGGGAATCGCTGCGCGACCTGACCCACTCCGTGCTCCTGACCAGCATCGCCTGCGCAACGCTATGGTGTTATTTCGCCGTGCTGCGCAAGCCCCGTGCAGGGCGCTACGCGTTGTTCGGCCTGCTGGTCGGACTCGGCCTGCAGGCGAAATACAACTTCGGCATTTTCTTGACCGGACTGATCTGTGCCAGCCTCCTCGTGCGCGAGCATCGGGACGTCCTCTGGAACCGCAAAGTCGTGATCGCGGCAGGAGCCGCGTTCCTGGTGTTCCTGCCACATGGCGTGTGGTTGATGCAGAACCTGGACGCCGCCGCCACCGGCACCATGCGCAAGCTGGCGGAAGGCACTGGAGAAGCCGGCTACCTGAACAACGTTGGCGCCGGGCTGGCGAGCCTGCTGTCGGCAGTCCTGGCATTTGCGGTGCTGCCGGTGCTCGTCTACCTGCTTGCCTTGCGCGGCCTGCACAAGCAGATTGCACTCGATATCCGCTCGCCGGAAAGTCGCTTTTTCCTCTGGCTGTACGCCAGCTTTCTAGCGGTGCTGGTCGCTATTGTCTTCACAGGCGAGGTCGGGAAGATCAAGGATCGATGGATGATGCCGCTGCTGTTCTCGCTGCCGCTGGCATTGTTTGCCGTCGCACCTGGGTTGTCGCGACAGGCCGCTTTCGAGCGCCTTCGGCCGGTCGTCGTCGGGGTCGGCTTGCTTGTTCTCATACTGCTACCGATGCGCACCTGGTTCGGACCGGCGCTTGGCAAGGTCTCCCCACCGCACCATCCCTACCCGGAACTGGCCTCGGAACTCGTGCACCGTTTCCCGGCGACGACTACGGTGGTTACCACAGGGACGCTCATCGCCGGGAATCTTCATTTTGAACAGCCCCACCTGCGGACCCTGCTGCTGGAGCACGCTATCCGTAGCGAGGAGCGACTTGCCGGGCAGGTCCTGCTGGTCATGGACGAGGACGCAAAGATAGGCTGGCTTGACCGCTTCCGCCTGGCCTACCCACAAGCCCAGGTCACGGAGCAGGGCCGGATCCGTCTCGGCTACCGTTTCGGGGGCGAGGGAAGCATGACCTTCGAATACGTCCATCTCAAAGTGGAGGACGACTAAATGCTGCTGTCAGTCGTGATTCCGGTAATGAACGAACAGGGCAATATCGCGCCGCTGGTAGATTGCATTGCCGCCGCCCTGTCCGACATCGAGCATGAGGTGATTTTCGTCGATGACGGCTCGCACGACGACACGATCGCCGAAATCGAGCGTTACGCGCGGCCCAACACCCGGGTCCTGGTTTTCAACCGCAATTACGGGCAGACGACAGCGATGGCTGCCGGTATCGATGCAGCGCGCGGCGAATTGATTGTCATGCTCGACGGCGATCTGCAGAATGATCCCTGCGACATACCGCTGATGATGGAAAAATTGGCGTTGGAGAACTGGGACGTGGTTGCCGGTATCCGCACCAAGCGCAAAGATGGCTTTTTGCTGCGCAAGGTCCCGAGCAAGATTGCGAATTTTCTCATCCGCCACTCGACAGGTGTGTTCATCCGTGACTATGGCTGCACGCTGAAGCTGTTGAAGGCAGACGTCGCCAAGGGCCTGAGCTTGTATGGTGAGCTGCATCGCTACATGCCGGTACTGGCGAGCATGTACGGCGCCCGCATGACCGAGATGGAGGTGCGCCACCACGCGCGACACGCGGGTGTGTCGAAATATGGCATTGGTCGCACCCTCAAAGTCGCCAGCGATCTGCTGCTGATGCTGTTCCTCAAGAAGTATGGTCAGCGCCCGATGCATTTTTTTGGCGGCGCCGGCCTGTTCCTGTTTTCGACGGGCTGCCTGGTTAACCTCTGGCTGCTGCTGCAAAAGCTGATGGGAGAATCCATTGGCGGCCGGCCACTGCTGATATTGGGCGTGCTGCTCACGTTGGCCGGCATCCAGCTGATCACTACCGGCTTCGTTGCGGACCTGATGATGCGGACTTATTACGAATCGCAGAAGAAGAAGCCCTATACGATCAAGAAAGAGATTTGTGTTTAGTGGCCGTAAAAAGCTCGCACTGCAGGTCACGATCACTGCGATCCTGGTAGCACTGGTATTACGGCAGCTTGACATGACCCAGTACCGGCATCTATCGCTGACAGGGCCTGTCCTGGCCGGACTGCTGGTCGGCGTCGTGTTGTTTAATCTGTCAAAGATTGCCGGAGCTTTGCGACTCAACATCTACCAGCGCCACGTTGGAATCCGAATTGGCGAAGTCGATAACCTGAAGCTGTATTACGCCGGCATGTACCTTAACCTTGCGCTGCCTGGCGGCATCGGCGGCGACGGGTACAAGATATTGGTATTGCGCCGTCAGGGCGCGGCATCAGGAAAAGTGCTGGTCGGGATCACGCTGTTCGACCGTTTCAGCGGCCTGCTGGCCCTTCTGCTCCTTGGCTGTGCTTTAGTGCCACTCCTTGGTCTCACCTGGCCGAGTCACACAGTTCACGCCTGGGTGGCGGGCTGCCTGATGATCGTCGTGGCCCTGGTTCTGTCGCACCGTTGGCTGTTGAAGATGCGGTGGCCCGGGGTTTTCTCCGCCTGTTGCGGCGCTCTCGTGGTCCAGACCCTCCAACTTGCGTGCATGGCGGCCATCATTGCCGGATTAGGCGTGCCGCTCGGTCAGTATCCGCACTATTTGGCCGTGTTCCTCGCATCTTCAATCGCCGCGGTCCTGCCCGTCACCATTGGCGGCCTTGGCATGCGCGAGCTGACATTTCTTTATGGGCTGCGCCTGCTCGGCCTGGGATCGGAGGTCGGGGTGCTGGCCGCAACCGCGTTCTTTCTGATTACCGCAGGATCGTCGCTGATTGGGGCTGCGTTGCTTCCAAGGAGTTGGGAAACGCTGCGCGCGTAGGTAACGTCCCCAAACTGCGCCGGCGAGGCGCACCGCTCGCATATACTTCCTCCATGCCCGCTCCGCTCCCCCGCCCTGCCAGTGACACCACTCGCCCGCCCCTTGTGCGCACCGAAGGCGACCGCCGCACCCTCGAATTCACGCCCGGCGACGTCCAGAGCGAGATGCTGGTCTCGCGCCCCGACGCGCTGGTGCTGGAATACACGCGCGCCATGATGTGCTTCGCGCTGTTCGTGCCCGATCCGCGCCACATCGTGATGGTCGGCCTGGGCGGCGGCTCGCTGGCCAAGTTCTGCTACCGCCATTTTCCACGCGCCCGCATCACCGTGCTCGAGATCCGGGATGACGTGATCGCCCTGCGCGACCAGTTCTGCCTGCCGCGCGACGACGCCCGCCTGCGTGTCCTGCACTGCGACGCGGCCGACTACCTGGCGAGCATGCCGGGCAGCTGCGACGTGCTGCTGGTCGACGGCTTCGACAGCCAGGGCCTGCCATCTGCCCTGGCGGGCAGCGCCTTCTACGCAGCCTGCCGGCGCGCCCTGCATCCGGGCGGCGTGCTGGTAGCGAACGTGTTTACTTATGATCCCCAATATGCTGGCGCGCTGCAGCGACTGCGCACCGCCTTCGACGGGCGCCTGGCCTGGTTTACCCGCATCGCCGGCAATAACCGCATCCTGTTCGCGATCCGCCCCGCCCACCCGGACACCACGCCGGGCCGCGGCGAACGCCTGCTTACCCGCATGGCATGCAAGGAAGGCCGCGGCCTGGGCTGGAGCAACCGCCTGCTGGCGCGCCTTCTCATCGCCTGGCTGGCGCGGCGCCGGGTGTGAACGTGTGGACGAATTGTCTCGCACGATAGGATTCGTTTGCGAGCCCATCGCGTTTATGACACACTTGCGCGGATTAATGCCTACCAGCAAGCAGTTTTCTGTCAACACACCCACACAGTCAGACGATAGTCCAGGAACACGACCCGATGCCGCGCCGACCGATCCGTTCACTGACACTCGCGGCGGCCCTCACATTGGGCGGCGGCCTGGCCGCTTCCTTCGGCCTGTTCGTGGGCGTCAGCCACCTCGAGTACGACAATATGGCGCTGGCCTTCGGCCAGCGCGCCGACGAGCGGGTGGCGGCGGTGCGCCAGGGGATGGACGGGGCGATCGAAGTGCTGGCGGTGACCAACCAGCTGTTCTCGAACGGCGAGCCGGTCAGCCGCGAGCGTTTCGCCGACTTCACCTCGCGCCTGCTGGAGCGGCACCGCTTCATCCAAGCCTTCCATTACCACCGGGTGGTGCCGGCCAACGAGCGCGCGGCGGTCGAGGCCGAGCTCCAGCGCGTGCGGCCGGGCGCCGTCTTCACCGAAAAGACACCGAACGGCCTGGCGCCGGCGCCGGCGCGCGGCCGCTACCACGTGATCGAGTACGTCGAGCCGATGGCCGGCAACGAGGGCGCCTTCGGCCTGGACCTGGGCCGCGATGCATCGCTCATGACTGCGCTCGACGAAGCGAAGAACAGCCGCCAGCCCACTGCGACCAGCCTGTTCACGCTGGTGCGGACCGGCACCATCGCCTTCGACCTGGTCATGCCGGTGTTCGGCAAGCGCGGCGAACTGCTCGGCAATACCGCGGCCGTCGTCCGCGGCAAGGAACTGGTGCACCAGTCGCTGCTCGAGACCGGCCTGCTGGACCGCACCGACATCTTCGTGTCGGTGT
The DNA here is from genome assembly GCF_034045165.1 of Massilia sp. CFBP9026. NCBI lineage: Bacteria > Pseudomonadati > Pseudomonadota > Betaproteobacteria > Burkholderiales > Oxalobacteraceae > Massilia > Massilia sp. CFBP9026. Next base: position 770,963 of record NZ_JAXCWH010000002.1, on the reverse strand, counting down.
ATGCCGGCGAGCACGCCGATCCGGCGGCCTTGCTGATGTCGACCGGCCCCACCGCGCCCCGGGCGCGCCCGGCGCTCATCAGTTGGCTGCGGCCGGACCATGGCGCCCGCGCCACCGTGCTGAAGGCCGGCGGACGCCCATGGCGGGTCGAGGTCGCCGCCGCGCCGCGTCCCTTCCTGGCCGACCACATGGCCTCGGTGGCGCTGCTGGCGGGCGGCATCCTGGTGACCCTGCTCGGCACCGCCTTCGTCCAGTCGGCGGGGATGCGCGCACGCAAGGTCCAGCAACTGGTGCGCCAGCGCACCTCGGACCTGCGCCGCAGCAACCGCCGCCTGATCGAGGACATGGCCGCGCGCGAGCGCGCCGAAAAGGCGCTGCTGCAAAGCGAGCAACGCTTCCGCCAGCTGGTCGCGATGTCGTCCGACTGGTATTGGGAGCAGGACCGGGATTTCCGCTTCACGATGATCACCGGCGGCTTCACCGAGAAGTCCGGCGTGGCGGTTCAGGGCCTGATCGGCAAGACGCGCTGGGAATACGTGCCGGGCCTGCTCGACAACGAGAGCGGGCGCGAGCACCTGGCCAGGATGCAGGCCCACGAAGCCTTCGCCAACCTCGAATACCAGATCGTCGACGACCACGGCGACACCCGCTGGTTCTGCGTGAACGGCCAGCCCGTGTTCGATGACGATGGCGTGCTGCAGGGCTACCGCGGCACCGGCAGCGACATCACCGAGCGCAAGCTGACCGAGCAGCGCGTGCACCACGTGGCCCAGCACGACGTGCTGACCGGCCTGCCCAACCGCTCGCTGCTGCAGGACCGCCTGGGCCAGGCGATCGCCTACGCCAACCGCGGCGGCCGTCCGGTATGGGTGATGCTGATCGACCTCGACCGCTTCAAGTTCGTCAACGACAGCATGGGCCACAAGGCCGGCGATGTGCTGCTGGTGACGGTGGCGGCGCGCTTGCGCTCGTCGCTGCGCGATGCCGACACCGTGGCGCGCCTGTCGGGCGACGAATTCGTGGTGATCCTCAACGAGCATGCCGACGAGCCGCTCGCTCCGGCCATCGTGCAGCGGGTGATGGATGCGGTGGCGCAGCCGGTCATGCTCGGCAACAAGGAATTCTTCGTCACCTGCTCGATCGGCGTGGCGGTGTATCCGAGCGAAGGCACGTCGAGCGACAACCTGATCGAACATGCCGACATCGCCATGTACCGCGCCAAGAAACTGGGCCGCAATAACTTCCAGTTCTACACCCCGGCCATGAACGAGGAGTCGCTGGAGCGGGTGCGCATCGAAAGCGCGCTCAGGAATGCCCTCGAACGCAATGAATTCGTGCTGCACTACCAGCCGCAGGTCGACCTCAAGAGCGGCCAGATCGTGGGCATGGAAGCGCTGATCCGCTGGAACCATCCGGAACTGGGCATGGTGCCGCCGAGCCGCTTCGTCGGCGTGGCCGAGGAGACCGGCCTGATCGTCCCGATCGGGGCCTGGGTGATGCGCACCGCCTGCGCCCAGAACAAGGCCTGGCAGGAGGCCGGCTACCAGCGCCTGCGGGTGGCGGTGAACCTGTCGGCGCGCCAGTTCGGCGCCCCCGACCTGCTGCAAAGCCTGGAATCGGCGCTGAACGACACCGGCCTGGACCCGGCCTGCCTCGAGATCGAGCTGACCGAAAGCCTGTTCATGAGCGACGTCACGCCGGCGGTGGAGCTGCTGCACCGGATGAAGGCGCTTGGCGTGAACCTGTCGATCGACGATTTCGGCACCGGCTACTCGAGCTTTTCCTACCTGTCGCGCTTCCCGATCGATGTGCTCAAGATCGACCGCTCCTTCGTGGCCGACATCACGCATGACGCCAACGACGCCGCGATCGTGACCTCGATCATCGCCCTGGCCCACAACCTGAAGCTGGCGGTGATCGCCGAGGGAGTCGAAACAGCGGAACAGCTCGATTACCTGCGCAGCCGCGGCTGCGACGAGATGCAGGGCTATTACTTCAGCAAGCCGCTGGCGGCCGACGATTTCGAGCAACTGCTGCGCCAGCGCCGTGCGCTGCCGGCGCAGATCGTCGAGCAGGAAGCGTCGCTGCCCGTTTAAATCGTCGCTGAGGCGGCGCCGCAACGCCCCTATCCGGGAAGCATGAGAATTGCCTTCTCGAAAACATTTCCATAGCCATTTGATTATCGGTGGACGTACAATACTCGTGCCTATATTGCACTGACGGAGTACGAACCATGATGATCAACGAGACGCCCGACGCGGCAAGCGTATCCGGCGTGCAGGCGGGCCACAGGCAGCGCGTGGACGGTCGCACGCGCGACCTGGTGAACCAGGCGATAGCGTCGATCCCGACGCTCGGCCTGGCGCGCGCGGCGGAATTCCTGGCCACGATGAACGTGCCGGCCGAGGTGGCGGTGCGGGCGCTGGTCTATCCGAAGCTGCGGCGCGCCAGCTAGTCACCGGCGTCGCCGCGGAAAATCAGCGGCGTTCTTCCTGCTGGTCGATGTCGGCCAGCGATTCGCGGCCGCGCTCGCTCAGCGCATGGCCACCCGCCTCGAGCGGCAGGATATGCGATTTGCGGCCCAGGAAACGCAGCACATCGTCATCGACCGCCGCCATCGGATCGGCCGCGAGCGCGCGCAGGCCCAGCACACAGCGGCGCAGGAACAGCACTTCTTCGCCCTTTTCGGTGAGCGTCAGCCGCTTGTCGCGGCCAAAGGACATCAGCTTGATGCCGCACAGGCGCTTGGTGTTGCGCCCGACGCAGGCCGTCGCCAGATCCTGCTTGCCACCACGGCGCACCAGTTCCAGCGCGTCGTATTCGTCCGTCGTCAGCTTTTCGTTTTTCATTACCGCATTCAGTTAAGCAAAGGGCGCATGGTACGCGCCCCGGCCCATCGCGGCAACCTTCAGCGCAGCGAACGCAGCGCGTACCAGCCGATCCCGGCGCCGGCAATTACCCCGAGCACCAGCGCCAGCCGGCCATGGGCGGAACCCAGCAGCGGTCGGCGGCCCAGGTAAATCTTGTTGTACAAGGTCGAACCCATCATCTCCTCCTGTTTTTTTATTGTTACAAGCTCATTATAGAAACCGCATTGTTGCCGCTATGTGACAGCGAGCACACGCGCGTCGCGGACGACGAAAAAGCAACACCATGGGCGGCTTCCTGCCGCGCGCCGGGCCTGCAGGTGGCCTGTTAGGATCGTACGACATTGACAACTTTAGCGGAGCACAGCATGAACGACCCAACGCCCAGTATCGATCCCAAGAACAAGGGCCGCGCGATGTACGACGAGGCGGACATCGGTAGCGGCGAACGCTCTCCGGGGCAGCATGAAACCGATGAAATGATTCGCGGAATTCCTCCATTGCCATCCAACCGGCAGGCCGACGAAGGCGCGCCGAACAGTGGCAAGGAGAACAATGAAGGCGGCGGTACGCCGGAGGGCAACCGCCAGGGGACGCCCGGCGTCTGATCCGGGGCGCACAGGTTTCTAGTTCGCCCGGATCGGCGGTTCGGGCAGGCGTGGCTCCTCGACCGGGGCATTGACTGGGTCGGGGACGTCGTCCGGCACCGGTGGTGGCGCGGGTGGCGCCGGCGGTTCGCCGGGATATTCCGGATCGGGTGTGGAATGGAAGTGCTGGCCGACGCGCTCGTGCCGGCGCTCTTGCCTGGAATCGTACGACTGTAGTTCGCTCATATGGGCCTCTCAGGTTGGACGCGCGCCGCGGCGATGCAGGCGGGCGCGCGATGACATGGAAGGCAACGCCGTTGCCTGTGGTGCACTCGTGCGCAGACTAGCACGGATCAAGCAGCCCGGTTTTTCGATTGATCCACCACCAATGCAATGTTCTTCAGCAAGAACAACTCGGCTATAGTGGCGTTTTATCCAATTAGGCAATATCTCACATGCGCCTGGCCAGCCTGCTTCCTGCCCTCCTGCTCGGCGCGCTCCTGAACGCCCACGCCGCCGCTCCGATGAAACTCGACGACTACCTGGCCCTGACCGGCCCTGCCCCCAGCGCCAAGCTCGCCTATGGCCCCGCTCCCTCGCAATACGCCGAACTGTTCGTGCCGCAGGGCGCGGGACCGTTCCCGGTGGCGGTGCTGGTGCATGGCGGCTGCTGGACCAGCAAGTTCGGCGGCATCGCCCAGTTCCGCAATATGGCCGGCGCCCTGGCCGCGCACGGCATCGCCGTCTGGAATGTCGAATACCGGCGCGTGGACGAGGAAGGCGGCGGCTATCCCGGCATGTACCTCGACATGCATGCGGCGCTCGACCTGCTCGCCGCCAATGCATCGGCGCACAAGCTGGACCTGGCGCGCGTCGTCGCGGTCGGCCACTCGGCCGGCGGCCAGCTGGTGCAGTGGATCGCGGGCCGCTCGCGCATCCCGGCCGGCAGCCCCCTGTACCGCGCCGATGGCCTGAAGGTCGACCGCATCGTCAGCCTGGGCGGCCTGGCCGACCTGCGCCACGAGGCGGCGCTGATCAAGTCCAGCTGCGACCGCGATATCGCGCAACTGGCCGGCACGCCGAGTTCCGAACGGCCGGACGTGCTGGTCGATACCAATGCCGCCGACCTGATGCCCAACGGTAGCCGCACCTGGCTCGTCACGGGCGCGCTCGACACCATTTCTCCGCCGCGCGTGGCCCACGACTACGCGGCGCGGGCAAAAGCGGCCGGAGATAAGGCCGAGGTCGTGATCCTGCCGGATGCCAGCCACTACGATGAGGTGGCCGCGACCTCGCCCGCCTGGCCGCAGGTGCTGCGGGTGATCGAACAGGCGCTTGCCATCCAACAGTAATCCAGGGAGTCTCCATCGTGAAACCGATCATGCCGGCACTGCTGGCGATGAGCTTGCTCGTTACGTCCGGCGCCGCCCTGGCGCAATCCTGGTCGCGCGTGGCCGACGCCTCGCTGGCGCGCCAGGAAATCTATCCGACCGTGTTGAACGACAATATCTACGTGGCCGGCGGCATCCTGAGTGTGGCGCCGGGCTTTACCGATCTCTTCGAAGCCTATGACGCGGGAGCGGATCGCTGGACCAGGCTGGCGTCGCTGCCCGAAGCCCGTCACCACATCGCCCTGGCCGCGGCCGGCGGCAAGATCTACGGCATCGGCGGCTTCTCCGGCGCGATCCCCGACTGGCGCGCCCATGCCTCGGTGTTCGTCTACGATCCGAAATCCGACCGCTGGTCGACCGGTCCTTCGCTGCCGCAAGCACGGGCCGAAGGCGTGGTCGCAACCGTCGGCGGCAAGATCTATTTCATCGGCGGCCGCATCCCGACCAGCCCCGAAGCAAAGCACATCAGCCAACACGTCGACACCAACCGGGCCGAGGTGCTGGAAGTGGGCACCGGGCGCTGGTCGCCCATCGCCGATGCCCCCAGCGCGCGCAATAGCGCGGCCGGCGCCGTGATCGACAACAAGATCTACGTCGTGGGTGGGCGCCAGATGGTCGCGCAGGCCAACGGCAGGTCGCGGCCGGTCAATGTGGCGACCCTGGAGGTGTACGACCCGGCCAGCGACCGCTGGGAGACCCGGGCGCCGATGCCGCTGGCCCAGGGCGGCCTTGCGGCGGCTGCCCACGATGGAAAGCTGTACGTCTTCGGCGGCGAGCAGTTCGTCCCGCAAGCCAAGGTGTTCGCCGAATCCTGGGTCTATGACCCGGCACTGGACCGCTGGTCGGCCCTGCCGGCCATGCCGACGCCGCGCCATGGGCACGGCGCGGCCGTGGTCGGCAAGCGCATCTTCCTGATGGGCGGCGGCGAGAAGGTCGGGGTGGCGGCCAGCGCCGCGCACGAAGCGCTCGCGCTGCCGTGATCCGCGTTCCTCAGTAGAGCACCACCGAGCGGATCGATTCGCCGCTCTTCATCAGGTCGAAGCCTTCGTTGATGCGCTCGAGCGGCAGGCGGTGGGTGATCAGGTCGTCGATATTGAGCTTGCCCTCCATGTACCAGTCGACGATCTTCGGCACGTCGGTGCGACCACGGGCGCCGCCGAAGGCCGAACCCTTCCACTCGCGACCGGTCACCAGCTGGAACGGACGGGTCGCGATTTCCTGGCCGGCGGCGGCCACGCCGATGATGAAGGACTGGCCCCAGCCTTTATGCGTGCACTCGAGCGCCTGGCGCATCAGCGTGGTGTTGCCGACGCACTCGAAGCTGTAGTCGGCGCCGCCGTCGGTCAGCTGCACGATGTGGTCCACCACGTTCGCGACCTCGTTCGGATTGATGAAATCGGTCATGCCGAACTTGCGGGCCATGGCTTCGCGGGCCGGATTGATGTCGACGCCGATGATCTTGTCGGCGCCGACCATCTTCGCAGCCTGGATCACGTTCAGGCCGATGCCGCCAAGCCCGAACACGACCACATTGGCGCCGGCTTCCACCTTGGCCGAGAACAGCACCGCGCCAACGCCGGTGGTGACGCCGCAGCCGATGTAGCAGACCTTGTCGAACGGCGCATCGCTGCGGATCTTGGCCAGCGCGATCTCGGGCACCACGATGTAGTTCGAGAAGGTGGACGTTCCCATGTAGTGGAACAGCGGCTTGCCGTCCAGCGAGAACCGCGAGGTCGCGTCGGGCATCAGGCCGCGCCCCTGGGTCGAGCGGATCGCCTGGCACAGATTGGTCTTGCGCGACAGGCAGAATTTGCACTGGCGGCACTCCGGCGTGTACAGCGGGATGACGTGGTCGTCCTTCTTCAGCGTGGTCACGCCCGGGCCGACGTCGACCACGACGCCGGCGCCCTCATGGCCCAGGATGGCCGGGAACAGGCCTTCCGGATCGGCGCCCGACAGCGTGTAGTAATCGGTGTGGCAGATGCCGGTGGCCTTCAACTCGACCAGCACCTCGCCCTCGCGCGGGCCTTGCAGGTCGACTTCTTCGATCGTCAGCGGCTGGCCCGCCTGCCATGCGACGGCTGCTTTTGTTTTCATGGTGATCCTCGCTTGCATTGTTTGAATAGCCCGCAGTATGCGCGCCGTGGCCGGCGTTTTGCACGCCGGGGCGCGAGAATGGCAGGATTTTGCCGCATGAAGACTGGATTTTGCCGCCCGCGGCAGCGACAATGGCGCATGACCAGCACGCCCCCACCTGCCATCGACGCCAGCACTGAGCGTACCCGGACCGTCGACATCGTGGTCTACCCCGGCTTCAAGGCGATGGAGGCGGTCGGGCCGATGTCGGTGTTCGAGTACGCCAACCTGCATCTCGCGCGGCGTGGCCGCCCACCCGGCTATGACGTGCGCATAGCGTCGAGCCGTCTCGGCCCTGTCCCGTCAGATACCCTGATGTCGCTCGAAGCGACCAAGGTCTTGAACACACTGGCCCTGCCCGACAGCGCGATCGTGGTCGGGGCCCGCCACATCGAGGCGGCGTTGACGGACGGCGCCGCGATCGTCGACTGGGTAGCAGCGGCCTGCCCCCGTATCGAACGCCTGGCCTCGCTCTGTTCGGGCGCCTTCTTCCTCGCCGCCGCCGGGGTGCTCGACGGCAAGCGCGCCACCACCCACTGGAGCGTGGCCGAGCGCCTGCAGGCGGCCCATCCCGCCATCGCGGTCGAGGCCGACGCAATCTTCATCCGCGACGGCAAGCTGTGGACCTCGGCCGGCGTCACCGCCGGCATGGACCTGGCGCTGGCGCTGGTCGAGGAAGATTTCGGCCGCGACCTGGCGCTCGAGGTGGCCACCGAGATGGTGGTCTACCTGAAGCGCCCGGGCGGCCAGTCGCAGTTCAGTTCCTACCTCAAGAGCGAACGCACGGCGCGCCCGAACATCCGCGAATTGCAAAACTGGATCCTGGACAATCTGCACGAACGGTTTACGACGGCGCAGCTGGCGACCAGGGCGATGATGAGCGAACGCCACTTCGCCCGCGTGTTCCAGCAGGAGGTGGGACTGAGCGCCCAGGAATTCATCGAGGCCAGCCGTTTCGAGCGGGCTACCCACCTGCTGGCCGACCTTGCGCTGCCATTGAAGACGGTGGCCGCGCGCGCCTGCTTCAGCGACGAGGCGCATATGCGGCGGGTATTCATGAAGAAGCTGGGCATCACGCCGAAGCTGTACCGCGAACGCTTCGCTACGACCGGGCTCGACAGCGCTGCATGAGCGCCAACTGAGCGCGTCAGTCGAATGAAACCCGACGCGCCAGCGGCAAATCTACTACTAAATCGCTGCGCGCCAGCGCTACACAGGGCAAAATAAACCCTTCCCGCTTCTCGTCGAACGACAGGCCTGGCCACTCGACCGTGTAGGCCACCGTGCCGGCCTGCAGGCGGCAGATGCAGGTGCGGCAAGTGCCGTTGCGGCAGGAGCTGGGCGCATCGAACCCGGCCGCCTCCAAAGCCAGCAGCAGGGTCGTGTCTTCCTGCACAGAAAAACTGGCGCCGAGGGGCGCGAGGGTGACGGTATGGCTGATGGTCGGCATGGTCCGTCGATTGTAGCGCCGGGTGGAACAAAGCGGACGAGTTTGAAGAGTTCGTTCACGCACAGACCCGGTTGATTCATGTCATTACGCTAAGGTTTCCAGAAGCATATTGCAGGAGACCATATGAAAAAAGCCACCGCACTGACCCTGATCGCCGCCCTTGGAGGCGTTTTCCCTTCCGCCTTCGCGCAACAGCCAGTCGGCCAGCCAGCTCCTGTCCAGCAGCAACAAACTGCAGCGGGAACACCCATGCAGGCCGCGCCTGGCGCAGTCCAGGACCCCGCCATTGCCGAACAGGCCGAATTCGAACGCCTGCTGCGGGCCCAGGTGCTGCTCGAACGCCAGTACCTGTCGCCGGGCGAACTCGACGGCGCCTATGGCTCGAATATGCGCCAAGCCCTGAACACCTTCCAGGCCCAGCGCAATCTCCCCGTCACCGGCAAGCTCGACGAAGCTACCTGGAACGCACTGAACACCGATCCCAGCCCGACCCTCGCCGAATACACGATCGAAGCGGAAGACGTGGCCGGTCCCTTCCAGCCGATCCCGGACACCATGATGGGCAAGGCCAAGTTGCCCGCCCTCGGCTACGCCACGGCGCTCGAAGGCCTGGGCGAAAAATTCCATGCCAGCCCGGCCCTGCTGCAACGCCTGAACCCCGGTAAATCCCTGTCGCAGGCCGGCGAAAAGATCGTGGTGCCGCACGTGAGCGGCAAGCAACCGCTGGCGCCGGCAGCCAGGGTCGTGGTGCGCGATTCGACCAAGACCCTGCAGTTGTTTGACGCCGGCGGCCAGTTGCTGGCCCAGTATCCGGTCTCGACCGGCAGCAAGCGCGATCCACTGCCGATCGGAAACTGGAAGATCAATGGCGTGCACGCCAACCCGGTCTACAACTACAACCCGAAACTGTTCTGGGACGCCAAGCCGGGCGACAGCAAAACCCAGATCAAGCCGGGCCCGAACAACCCGGTCGGCGTGATGTGGATCGATCTCTCGAAACCGCACTACGGCATCCACGGCACCCCGGTGCCCGGCCACGTGGGCAAGACCGAGTCGCATGGCTGCATCCGCCTGACCAACTGGAGCGCCGCCGAAGTGGGCGCGGTGGTCGGCGAAGGCACCGAAGTCGAACTCGTCAAATAATCTTTGGATCAACTCCCGGCGAGACGCGCCGGACGGAGAACGCGATGAAATGGCTGATGACCTTGATCGTTGGTGCGCTGCTGGGCGCCGGGGTGTTGTTCGTGCTGCTGAGCGACGATTCCAGTTCGCCGGCGCCGGAGCTGGTCGCCGCGGCGCCACCGGCCTCGAAGCCGGCCGGCGTGCCCGCGGCACAGATCGAGGGCCAGCTGCCGCCCGCGCCGGTGGTCGAACCGAACCTGCTCGAGGCCAACCTGCCGCTACGGCCCGAAGTCGCGGAAGGCGCCGCGCCCATGGCGCCTGCCACCGTGCCCGGCAAGCTGCTGGTGCCGGTCCAGGGCATCGCATCCAGCCAGTTGACCGACACCTTCTACCAGCCACGCGGCGAACAGCGCCAGCACGAGGCGCTCGACATCATGGCGCCGACCGGCACGCCGGTGCTCGCCGCGGCCGACGGCAAGGTGGTCAAGCTGTTCCAGAGCAAACCCGGCGGCCTGACGGTCTACCAATTCGATCCGGGCGAGCAGTACGCCTATTACTACGCCCACCTCGACCGCTATGCCGACAATCTCAAGGAGGGCATGGAGGTCAAGCGCGGCGACATCGTCGGCTACGTCGGCGCGACCGGCAATGCCGACCCGGCCGCGCCGCACCTGCACTTCGCCGTCGTCGCGCTGACGGCCGAGAAGCAGTGGTGGAAAGGCACCCCGCTCAATCCGTTTCCACTAATGTCCGACCAGTAGCGCGCTTCTCCACTGCGGCTCCCGACGGCGTGGGCACCGGCTCGTCGACGTCGAGCCCCACATTGATCGCGGCATAGGCGCGCTGCACCGCGATCACTTCGCGTCCGCCGGCGCCATACAGGTCGCTGGCCGCTTCGATCATCTTGGTGCGTGCGTCGGCATAATTGGTGCTTGACGTGAACTTGGTCGTGTTGGCGCGGAACCAGATGCGGAAGGCCTTGTCGATGCCGATGCCCGTCATCGCCAGCGGCTGCTTGACCAGGTAGCGGCTCCAGGCGTCGTTGCCGTTCTCCGCGCTCGATCCCTTCGCAAGGAAGTAGAACATGCGGTTATTCGGGCCGCTGCTGTAATGGACGTCCAGCCGGCGCAGGCTCGTGCTCCAGGCATCGTGACTATTACCATCCTTGCTGGGCTTTATCATCCAGCGCAGCGGGGTTCCGGTGCGGCTGATCTCGCTGCCCAGCATCCAGTCGTTGCCGGTCTCGGGAATCACGTCGCCGGTGCCGCCGCCGCGCGCATAGGCTTCGACCACCTCGCCCGCGATGTCCGAACTCGATTCGTTCAAGCCACCCGGTTCGCCCGAATACACCAGGTTCGAGGTGGCGGCCGTGATGCCGTGGCCCATCTCGTGGCCGACCACGTCGATCGAGCCCAGGTTGGTGAAGAACGTGCCGTCCCCGATGAACATGCAGCGGCAGGTATCGCTGTAATAAGCGTTGTCGTAGCCGCGGTTGACGTGCACCGCGATGTGGGTAGCCGTGTCCTGGCCGTCCAGCGCCAGCCAGCCCAGCACGTTCTTGTGCATGTCATAGGTGTTCTTCAGGCCCCACATGGCGTTGACGGCGGCGGTCTGGCCGTTCGGTCCCGTGGTGCTGCCACCCTCGACGAACTGCTTGCCGTCGCCCCAGGTGTTGACGGTGTTGGTGTACACCCGGCCGCTCGCCGTGCCGTGGTTGGCGTTGGTGATCGCCATCGCGCCGAACGATCCGCCTTGGCCGCGCTCGGGGTCGAGCATCTGGTAGACGTTATTGGCGAAGGTGGTGCTCAGCGGTACGTCGCCGTTGTACTGGCTCTTGCCGATGCCTTCCACCGTCTGCAGCATATTCCAGCGGTCGATGATCTCGCCGTCGCGTGCGTTGACGACGACGTCGTAGTACAGGGGCTGTTCCCCGCTGCGCATCCTCAGGCGCACCAGCCAGGCCAGCTCATAGCGGTCCACCGTCTCGACCAGGTCGACCGCGTTCAGCTCGGACTCGAGCTTGCCCTCGGCGCCGGGCGCGCGTTCGTCGCGCATCATCGGGTAGATCAGCAGTTCGGCGGTCGGCGCGACCACGTTGACGACGCCGTCCGGCATGTCGCGCAGCGCGGCGGCGATCGCGGCCTTGCGGTTGATGGTGGGTTTCACATTGAAGCCGGCGGTGGCGCGCTGCATGCGGTTAGCGGGACCGCGGCCGAGGTGCAGGCGGCGCGGCGAGGCACTTTCGGACACGATCTGGCGCCGCGCATCGAGCACCACCACGGATTCGGAGCCGAAGATGCGCAAGCCCTTGTACAGGTGGGCGACGCGCACCACGTGCGTTCCCTGTACGCCCGGGTGCTGGGCCATCACCTTGTAGCCGTGGTCGGCGTCGAGGCCGATCGCCGGGCGGCGCGCCGCCAATTGGTTGACGACCTGGGCCTGGGCCTTGCCGTCCAGCTTGAGCGGCGGCCCCATCATCGGCGCAGCGAGCGCATCGGGCACCTGCACGGGCGCGAACAGGACGGCAGCCGCCAGCAGGGCTGCCTTGAGAAGCGGTTGCGGGATCATCTCGTCTCCATCCGGAATGCCGGGCCGGGGGGCGCCGGTCATCGACCATGATGGACGAGTTTGTAAAGGTGGGTTTGCTCAAGAACAATGACCGTGTTGCCACAAATCGGCAACACGGTCATCATTCGGATACAACGGGCAAATCAGCGATAGCGGCGGTCGCGCCGTTTCATCAGGTAGCAGGCGGCGCCGACCACGGCCGCGCCGATCGCCACTTTCTTGGCCAGCCCGGCCGGATTGTGCTTGAGCTCTGACTTGATGCCCATCTCGGCCAGGATATTCGGCACCTTGCCCTTGGCCAGGTCGTCGCCGATGCCCTCGACCATATTCACGCGGTCGGCCAGCAGCAACAGCAGCCAGTGGCGCACGTCATTCTCGGTACTCTTGAAAGCCAGGCGCCGGATCGCGCCGGACAGGCCCGACGGCGGCTGCACCGTCCCGAACAATGGCGTACGGCCTGGACGCTCGGTCGAGACCAGCACCTCGACGTGCTGTTCCTGCGGTACCGGATCGCCGTCGGGGACGTTGATGAAACGCGGCGGCGTGCGCTCCATCGGCACGCCGGGACGGTTCTTGCGGTCGAGGTCGGCGCCCCAGCCCTGGATGTGCTGCAACTGGTCGCGGGTCGGGCGGCGCGGCGCGATGGCGCCGTGCACGTGGCCCACATGGCCTTCGCCGTCATGCTCGCCCGGTGCGTGGTGGCCGTCGTGCTGGTCGTTGGCGGCAACGATGTCGTGTCGTGTTTCCATGGTTTCTCCTATGATCGGTCGCCGCGCTCAATGGCTGGCGCTGGCCTTGACGGCGCGTACTTCGTTGGCGCGTGGAGGGATCAGGACGGTCTTGATACAGTTGTCCAATTTGCTCGAGAAGATGTGATAGGCGTCCGACACTTCTTCCAGCGGCACGCGGTGGGTGATGATCTGCTTCGGATCGATCCGCCCCGCGCGGATGTGCTCAATCAGGCGCGGCAGGTGGCGCCGCACGCTGGCCTGGTTCATGCGCAGCGTTAAACCCTTGTTCAGCGCATTGCCGATCGGGACCGCGTTGAAGGTCGGACCATACACGCCGACGATCGACACGTTGCCGCCCTTGCGCACCGAGTTGATGCACCAGTGCAGCACGGTCGCCGCACCGGCCTGCATCATCGTGTAGACGCCGGTGATGGTCTGCATGGTGTTGCCGGCCGCTTCACAGCCGACCGCGTCGATGCAGACGTCGGCGCCCATCCAGTCGGTCATCTTCTTGATGTGCAGCGCCATGTCCTTCACGTCCTTGAAGTTGACGACCTCGCACTGGGCGTAGCGCTTGACGAATTCGAGGCGGTACTCCACGTGGTCGACCACGATCACCCGCCCCGCCCCCATGAGCCAGGCCGACTTGGCGGCAAAGATGCCGACCGGCCCGGCGCCGAACACGACCACCGTGTCGCCTTCCTGGATGTCGCCCATCTCGGCCGCCTGGTAGCCGGTGGGCAGCGCATCGGTGAGCAGGACCGCGTCATCGTCGTGAATGTCGTCGGGGATGACCATCGGGCCGACGTCGGCCATCGGCACCCGCACGTACTCGGCCTGGCCGCCATCGTAGCCGCCCGCCGTATGCGAATAGCCGTAGATGGCGCCGACCGCCGTCGCTTGCGCGTTGGTGTTGTGGCAATTGCCATATAACTCGTGCTGGCAAAAGAAGCAGGAGCCGCAAAACACATTGAAGGGCACCAGGACCTTGTCGCCGACTTTCAGCTTATGCACGCCCGACCCGACTTCTTCGACCACGCCGATGAACTCGTGCCCGAAGGTGTGGCCGACCCGGGTGTCGGGCACCAGGCCGTGGTACAGGTGCAGGTCCGAACCGCAGATGCAGGCCCGGGTGACGCGCACGATGGCGTCGCCGGGATGCTCGATGACGGGGTCGGGCTTGTGATCGGCGCGAACCCGGTATGGCCCGCGGTAGTTCATTGCCAACATGAATGCTCCTTCACAATTCGATTTGTGACGGCTCGTGCGAGGACGAGCTGATGTGACACAAACTTATGTCAAAACTTCACGAATTGCGATAGGCGCACGGAAACGAACGCGGTTTTTAACCGTCCTTATCGAATAAAATCAGGTAATTATGTTTAGAAGGCAACGAATTAACGAAATTTATAGCTTTTTGGCATCAAATGTATTGCAAGCCTCGACCTGCCCGCTTTCCAGCCCGCGCTCGAACCAGCGCACCCGCTGGGCCGAGCTGCCGTGGGTGAACGAATCCGGCACGACCACGCCGCGCGCCTGTTTTTGCAAGGCATCGTCGCCGATGGCGCTGGCCGCGTTCAGGGCCGTCTCGACGTCACCCTGCTCCAGGATTTTTGCGCGCTGGTTGGTGCGGTTGACCCACACGCCGGCGAAGCAGTCGGCCTGCAGTTCCAGGCGCACCGACAGCGCATTGCCCTGGGTCTCGCTGGCGCGCTGTTGGGCAGCGTGCACTTTGTTGGAAATGCCCAGCAGGTTCTGCACATGGTGGCCGACCTCGTGCGCGATCACATAGGCCTGGGCGAACTCGCCCTCGACGTTGAAGCGCTGCTGCATGGTGCGGAAAAAGCCCAGGTCGATATAGACCTTGGCGTCAGCCGGACAATAAAACGGGCCGGTCGCACTCTCGCCTGTACCGCAGGCGGTGGCGGTGCGGCCTTCGAACAACACCAGCCGGGCCGGCGTGTACTGCGCGCCCTGCTCGCTGAACAACTGGGCCCAGGCATCCTCGGTATACGCCAGCGTGGTGCGCACGAAGCGCGTCTCGCGATCGTCGGCGCGCTCGGCGCGCGGCTGCTCGACCTGCGCCTGCTGCTGTGGCGGCGCACCGCCCGACAGCAGGCCGAGGATGGTGGCGGGCGATACGCCAAGGAAATACGAAGCGACCAGGGCGACGACGATCGTGCCGATGCCGATCGAGCGGCCGCCGAAGCCGAAGCCTCCACCGCCGCCGCCGCCATCGCCACGCCGGTCTTCTACATTGTCGCTTTCACGGTCGCCTTCCCAACGCATCGAATCTCCTTGTGTTTGCTGCTCAGTTGCCGCCGCGCCTGAGGTTGCAGGTGTCGGCACGTTCGCGCGCGTCCTTGCCGCGCAGGTCGTCCAGCGCACCCAATCCGGCGCGTAGCTCGTCGTGCAGCGCGCGCTCGCGGCGCTCGCGTGCGATCTCGCGCGCCATGCGGCTGCGCGGCACTTCGTCCAGTTCCAGGCTCGTCATGATTTCTCTCCCACTTTTTAATTTTTCCGGCCGCTTTTCCGACGTCGTCCGGTTGATCACATAATGCACCAAATCCGGCCTGCGCACGCACACATCCTGCGTGCGCGGGCGTACGGACCGGCCGTGGCGCCTGTGCCACGCTGGCGCAATGAACTCATCCAATGCCAACGCCCTGCTCGCCCTCGGCACTGCCCTGCGCCAGGCCGGTTATCGCTTCATGACGGTCACGCCGTCGACCCACCGCCGCATCAACAACCGTCCCGGCAACGAGCGCGCGCACGACCTGCGCGGCGTGTTCGGCTGGAGCCGGCCGTTCGACCGTGCTCTGCTGCCGGCGAGCGTGCTCGCGCTGATGGCCGATGCCGGCGTGCTGGAAGAAAACGAGGATGGATTGCGTTCGCTGGTGCGGGTCTCGACCCTGGACGATATGCTGCTGTTCCACTCGGCCTGGCCGACGCGCGACGACGACAGCGTGTTCTTCGGCCCCGACACCTACCGTTTCGTCACCGCCATGCGGCGCGGCTTCGCCTTCGTCGGCGCCGGGCCGGTGCGCGCGGTGGACATCGGCTGCGGCGGCGGCGCCGGCGCGCTCACCATTGCCCGCGCATTTCCGCACGCAGAGGTGATCGGCGCCGACATCAACACCAGGGCGCTCGAACTGGCAATGGTCAACGGCCGCCTGAACGGGGTGTCCAACCTGGCGCTGGCCGAGAGCGACCTGTTCGACGGCCTGCAGGGCGACTTCGATCTGGTGGTGTCGAACCCGCCCTTCGTGGTCGATCCGGATGCGCGCCGCTACCGCCATGGTGGCGGCGAACACGGCGCCGAACTGTCGCGCCGCATCGTTGAACAGAGCCTGGGACGCCTGCGCCGCGGCGGCAGCCTGATGCTCTACACCGGCGTGGCCCTGTCCGGCCCGGGCGACCACTTCCTGGACAGCCTGCGCCCGACCCTGGCGGCGCAATGCGATACCTGGACCTACACGGAGCTCGACCCCGACATCTTCGGCGGCCAGCTGGGTGAACCGGGCTACGAGGACGTCGAACGGATCGCGGCGGTGTGGCTGCACGCGGTCAAGCGCTGAGCGCCTCCTCCTCCTGCCAGCCATCATCGGCGCCGTAGAGCGTCAGGGGCCGGCGCACCGGAGCGGTGAAGCAGTAGCCCTGGCCGGCGACGTTGACCAGCCAGGGGCAGTCGCCGCCGCCACCGAGCACCTTGCGCAGATTGACCACCTGCGCGCGCAGGTTGACGTCTTCCACCACCGTGTTCGGCCACACGCCCTGTATCAGCGCGCGCTTGCTCAGCACCTCGCCGGCGTGGGTGGCCAGCAGCACCAGCAGGTCGAACGCCCTGCCGCCGATCGCGACCGCCTGCCCGTCGCGCCGCAGGCGCCGCGCCGCGGGCACCAGCTCGAATTCCAGGAATGCCAGCGTTTCGTATCCAGGTCCGCCTTTCATTTCGTTCTCCCTCGCTGATTGACGATGCCGCCGTGACGCCGTGCGCCGTCCCGCTACTTGTATTGATTTGTAAGCGGGAGTCGGCATAATGAGAGGATAGCGTTCACATTCCACCTCCAGCAGGCCCGATCGGGGGGGACGTGACGACATTCGCCAACACGATCGATCAGGAAGTTCATGGGAAGTACCACCGTCATTTTTGCGCCGGGCTTGCGCCGCGCCGGCCAAGCGCAATGAGCGAGCGCGCCACGCCAACTATCCGGGTACTGCTGGTCGACGACCATCCCTTGATGCGGCGCGGGATCGCGGGCGTGCTCGAGGACGAGCCGGACATCGCGATCGTGGCCGAGGCCGACGACGGCTTCAAGGCCCAGGAACGCTATTTCGACCTGCTGCCGGACGTGACCCTGATGGACCTGGCGATGCCGCGCTGCGGCGGCATCGAGGCGATCCGCGCGATCCGCGCCAGGGACCCGCAGGCCTGCATCATCGCCGTCACCACCTATGCCGGCGACGGCCAGGTGCAGCGGGCGCTCGAAGCCGGCGCCTCGGGCTATGTGCTCAAAAGTTCGTTGGGGGCGGGCGTGGCCGAACTGGTGCGCGCGGCCCATGCCGGGCGCCGGGTGCTGGCGCCGGACCTGGCCCAGCGCCTGAACCAGGCCAGGCCGGAACAGCTGACCGCGCGCGAACGCGACGTGCTGGCCCTGGTCGCCCAGGGCCTCGGCAACCGCGAAGTGGCGCGCGAACTCGGCATCGCCGAAGAGACGGTCAAGGGGTACCTGAGCAATGTGCTGCAAAAGCTGCAGGCCAGCGACCGCACGCACGCGGTAGTGATCGCGCTGCGGCGCGGGATGCTGGACTGAGAGGCGCCGTGACGTCCCGAAATGAAAAAAGCCACCTTGCGGTGGCTTTTTTCATGCTGCTTGGCGGAGAGGGTGGGATTCGAACCCACGGTACGGTCGCCCGTACGCCTGATTTCGAGTCAGGTACATTCGACCACTCTGCCACCTCTCCTGAATCGGTGTTGCGTGGTCGCGTAAGCGAGGCCGCATTATAGCGGACGCCTGGCGAAAACTGCAAGGCTTGCGCGCCAGGAAAAATTTTCATGCCGGCGGGCCGTTCAATCGCAGATGCCAGTCCTCGATCCGCCCGCTCGCCAGGCGCCGCTCGAAGGTCATGCGCCAGCGCTCTGCCAGCGGCGCCAGCCGGGACGCCTCACTCCACTCGTCACGCAGGCCGGGAGCCCGGGCATCGTCCGGAAACATGGCCGCGATCGCCCGCGCCAAAGGCCAGTCGGGACATGACCGATCGACCAGCTCGAACGAGTCGCCTGCCGCCAGCCACCCTTCGCGCAGCACGCGGTAATACCAACCGGTGCGGCCGCTGGCCTGCAGCGCCAGCGCCGCGTCGGGCCGGGCGAAGCGCAGGTTGACGCGAAAGCACGGCTGGCGCCCTTGCGACACCTGCACCAGCGTCTCTCCGACGCGGAACACATCTCCCACGTGCACCTCCCGCTCGCTCATGCCGATGGTCGACACGTTTTCGCCGAACGCCCCGGCAAGGTAAGGCACCGGGCTATCCGGATACCAGGCGCGCCAATGCGGGTAATGCTCGAACGCGTAGTGGTGCAGCGCCTTCTCGGGCCCCCCGTGGTAGATCCGGTCGCCCTGCTCGTCACCCTCGAGGCCATCGAGCGCCAGCCACAAGGCGCCCTGGCGCACCTGTTTGCCGATGCCGCTCAGGACCTCGAGCGTGCCAGGCTTGCCCATCATGCGCGCGCGGCCGGTCAACAGCGCCTCGATCGGGCGCGCCTGGAATGAACTCATGGTTTCCTCGTCAGGCAAAGATGGCCCAGTTGCGCTGCTGGGTGACAGGATCGGTCGGCTCGTGCTCGGCGCAATCGATGCGCAGGAAGGAAATGGGCAGCGGCGCCCCCACCAGCGCGCAGTGGTGCGGCACTTCGGCGCCCGGGTATTTATTGGCCTCGAAGTGGCGGCACGACAGGCAGGCGCGCAGCTCGGGGAAGCGGTCGGTCTTCTGCAGTTCGGCGATCAGCTTGAACAGGCCGGTGAGCATCTGCACCTGCTGGCCGGATGGCAGCCGCGACGCCGCATTGTCGGCGAACGACAGCGCGTGGCCAAGGCGCTCGGCCACCCGCTCGCCGTCGGGCGTGAGATGCAGCGCGGTGGCGCGGCCATCGTCCTCGGCGCGCGCCTTGCGCACCAGGCCCTTGTTGACCAGCGCGGCTACCGAATCGCTGGCGCTGGCCGCCGAGATCGACAGCTGCTTGGCCAGCCACGACAGGCGCACGCCGCGCGTGCGGTGCTGCAGCAGGTGCAGGATTTCGGCCTGGGCCGGATTGAGGCCTTCGCTGGTCGAGACTTCCCACATGCCGGCGCGCAGCACGGTCGCGATGCGGCCGATGGCGGTGACGATGCGGGCGGAGACGTCGGGCGTGCTGTCCCAGGGGGTTTCGGGTTGGATGTCCATGTGCTTCAGGATAGCAAAGCACGCGGGTTTGTCAAGGAGTCCTAATTAGAGATTTGCCCCGTGCAGCAGGTCCAGGCGGCGCACGAAGTCGCGCAGCACGATCCGGTACAGTTCGTCGCCCAGCACGCTGTCCTCGGCGCCGGCATCGATGTTCGGATTGTCGTTCACCTCGATCACCACCGGCCCGCGCGGCGTCATCTTCATGTCGACGCCATACAGGCCGTCGCCGATCAGGTTAGCGGCCCGCAGCGCATAGTCCAGCAGCTCGGGCGGCGCCTCGCCCAGCGGTACGGCGGCCGCCATGCCGAATTCGGCCTTGCCGCTGGCGTCGCGCTTGGCGACCTGCCAGTGGCCTTTCGACATGAAGTATTTGCTGGCGAAGATGGCTTGCCGGTTCAGCACCCCGATGCGCCAGTCGAAATCGGTGTACAGGTATTCCTGCACCAGGATCAGGGCCGACTGCCGCAGCAGTTCCTGCGCCACGCGACGGAACTCATCCGCATCGCGCACCTTCACGACGCCGCGCGAAAAGGCGCCGTCCGGGATTTTCAGCACCATCGGATAGGCTATCCTGGCCTCGATGGCGGCCAGCGCGCCGGCATCGACCTTTTGCAGGGTCAAGGTCAGCGGCGTGGGGATGCCGTGCCGGCGCAGCAGGTCGGCCAGATAGACCTTGTTGGTGCAGCGCAGGATCGACGATGGATCGTCGATCACCACCAGTCCCTCGCTTTCGGCCTTCTTCGCGAACAGATAGGTGTGGTGGTTGATGGCGGTGGTCTCGCGGATGAACAGGGCGTCGAATTCGGCCAGATGCGAGAAATCCAGCCGTGACACCGGCGCGACCTCGAGGCCCAGTTCGCGGCCCACGGCGGCGAAGCGCGCCAGCGCAGCCGGATTGCTCGGCGCCAGCTCCTCGTGCGCGTCATGCAGCATGGCGATGCGATAGCGGTAGCGGCGTGCGGCCGGCGCGCGCCGCGGCAAGCCCTCCCAGGCGGCCGCCAACGCGGCGCAGGCGCTGCGTTCGCTGTCGCCCAGCGCGCCCGGGCCGTGCATCCGGATCGCGGCGATATGCCAGGCGTCGCCACGTGCGAAGTCGACCCGCAGCAGCGGCGCCGGGAACGTGTCGAAGATGCTGCGCGCCAGGGCGGCCAGCGGCGCGTAGTCGGTCATGCCGAAACGGATATCGAGCGAGAACGCGACCGGCATCGGCACGCCGCCGGCGCCGCCGAGCGCCTCGTTCAGGGCGCGGTCGAGTTCACCCGTGTCGAGGGTATAGATCGCCTTGCGCGACAGGTCGTTGATGGTCTTCACCGACGGCAGCACCTGCTGCCCGCGGGCCTGCGCCATCAGCGAGCAGTAGTAGCCGACCGACAGATATTTGTAGCTGCCGCACAGGTTGATCACCAGGGCGCCCTCGTCGGACGCGCATCCCGCCAGGAAGTCGTCGGCCTCGATCACGGTGCAATCGCCATCGGGCGTGCGCCAGTCCCGCGCGTGGTCGACGACCACCAGGCGGCGCGTTCGCGCCTCGCTGTCGGGATCAGGCTCGGAAGAATTCGTGGAGTGCGTGGTCATGGGGGCGATGCCGGAGTTGGGTTGCCCGCCACTCTAGCGGCGCAGCCATAAAAACCGTATAAAGAACCGGCCTACTCATGGCAAGCGAGTGTAAACGCCCACAGGTCGACATCGCGGGTCGCGCCGCCGACGTGCCAGCGGGCAGGCAGGCGTCTTTCGCGGCGAAAGCCGAGGCGCGCCAGCAGCGACTGCGACGCGACGTTGTGCGGCGTGACCTCGGCCTCGATGCGTTCCAGTCCGAGCGTCCCGAGACCATGTCCCAGCATGGCCTGCAGCGCCTCGCGCGCCATTCCCTTCCCCCAGTACGGCGCGGCCAGCAGGTAGCCGAGCGTGGCGCGCCGCTGTTCGGGCGCGATATCGTATAGCGCGCAGCTGCCGGCCAGGCGGCCATCGAGCCGCGCCTCGATCGCCAGGTGCAGCGCCCGGCCACTCGTTAGATCACGCTGCGCCTCATCGATCGCCGCCTGCGCCTGCGCCAGCAAGGACCAGGGCGGGTGAATCCAGTGGCGCATCACTTCGGGGTCGGCGTACAGCGCCAGCAGGTCCGGCGCATCGCCTGGGCGCAGTGCGCGCAGGCGAAGGCGTTCAGTGAGCAGGTCGGAAAGGCGAAGGTCGGGCATGGCAGCTCCAGGATTGATCGAGGACCGGCACCTTATCCCGGCATCGCCGATCGCGTCAGCGCACGTTTACACGGCATTGATCTCCGATCCCCAGTCTTTTTCCCGGTTTTTACGGCCGCCCCGCTACGCTTGTCACCATCGAAACTGGACTGGAGGCCATCATGATCATCGCCATCGTCAACCAGCACGGCAATCCCGACCGCAGCGTCATCGCGCGCAATCTCGCGGTGCTGCGCGCGCGCAGCGGGCGCCGGGTATGCCTGATGAACACCGCGCGCGACGATGGCTGGGGCGCCGAACGCGGCGCCGCGGCGCTGCGGCCCTGGATCGACACGCGCCAGGTCGGCAGCCGCGCGGTCAAGACGCGGCTGGCCGCCCTGCGCCCGCTGTTCAACGACATCCTGATCGACGCCGGCGCGCGCGACACCGAGGAATGCCGCTGCGTGCTGGCCTCGGCGCGGCTGGTGGTGGTGCCGGTGCGCGGCGCCGAGATCGATCTCGATTGCCAGTACCGCTTGCTGGCCCGCCTGAACGCAGCGCGCGTCTTCAATCCCGACATGCGGGTGCTGTTCGTCGCGGTCTGCGGCGCCGACGGTCCCCGCATGGAAGAACGCGCGGCGGTGCTGGCCCACGTGACGCGGGTGCAGGACGCCAGCCTGGCCAACGTCGTCCTGCACCAGCCGGCGGCGCATGACTACGGCCCCGGACGCTGCGTGAGCGACGCCGAGACCTGCGACCCCGAGTCCGCCGGCGAGATGCACGCGCTGTACGACGAGGTATACGCCACCTTGCCGAAGCTGTCGACCTTGCCGGCGGCGCAGCTCGGCGCGGCGCATGCATTATGGGGATGAAGGCCAACCCGATCCGGCGCGCCACCCTGGATGACGTCGCGGCGCTGGTCGGCATCGAGGACGCCAGCTTTCCCGGCAACCGGCTCGACCGGCGGCGCTTTTGCTACCTGCTCGCCAGCGCGCACGGCGCCCTGCTGGTCGACGCCGCCGACGACACGTCCTTGCGCGGCTACGTCCTGCTGCTGTTTCGCGCGAACTCGACGATCGCGCGCTTGTATTCGATCGCGACCCACCCCGAACACCTGGGCCGGGGCGTCGGCGCGGGGCTGGTCGATGCCGCCGAACGCCAGGCGCGCATCCACGGCTACACCTGCCTGCGCCTCGAGATCCGCGCCGACAATGCGGCCTCGCTGGCGCTGTTTCGCGGACGCGGCTACCGGGAATTCGGCCGCCACGCCGCCTACTACCACGACGGCATGGATGCGCTGCGCCTGCAAAAACCGCTGCCGCGCATCCCTGCCGGCGGCCTTACTGGTTGACCTTGCCCGGCAGGCTCAGGTTGCCGGAGGCGACCTTGAACACATCGGCCACGCAGACCAGCGGATTGTGCACGCTCTCGTTGATGCGCAGCGCCGCCGTCACGCCGTCGAAGCTGGCGTTGTTGAGCACCGTGATGTCGTCGAACGGCACCTTCACTTCGAGCGTGTCGCCCTTGAAGACCGGGCTGTAGGCCGGGCTGTCGATCAGGATCGGGAGGCCCGGCCAGGTCTTGGGCAGCTTCGGCTTGGCGCCTTCCGGGATGTCGACGATCTTGAGCGCGTCCTTGCCGCAGGCGACATCCTTGGTCAGCACTACCCAGTGCGAGTGCCACAGGTCGCCGTCGTTATCGAGCTTGCCGTCGCCGTTCTCGTCGTACAGCGGAGTGTCGTCGAAATCCGGGTGCGAGGTCACGGCGAAGGCCAGGATGCCGGCGCCGCGCTCGAAGCCCACGGTCGACGGATCCATCGTGGTCGGCCACACATACGAAAACACCTTGCTGCCGGCCAGCTTGCCGGTCTTGGCTGGCTTCGATGCGCCGGCCTTGCCCGAGACCGCCACGTGGAAGGTCGCGACATTTCCCTCGGTCGTGATCTTGGTGTGGTGGATGTCGAATGGCGCTTTCACGCCCTTGGTCGGGGCGCTCTTGATGCCGCCGTTGTGCTCCTTCTTGTGCTCACCCTGATGGGCGAAGGCGCCGAGCATGGTCAGCGACAGGGCTGCGGCGATGGTGGTCTGGATCAGCTTCATATCAGGTTCTCTTTCTTGTTTTGCGAGTGAATCGAATCGTTCTGTGGTGGCCGGCGGCGCCCCCGCTCCCAGGGGGCGCGCCGCGCCGGTGCTGTTGCTAACGCACGCTGCAGGCGTCGCCGTCGCAACCCGTGGCCTCGACGGGTTCGGCCAGCAGCCGGCCGATCAGCGCGCCGACCTGCATATCCTCGGCCCGGCCGAACAGGCTGTGACGCAGCACGCCCTGGCGGTCGAACAACAGCAAGGTCGGCGTGCCGCGCAAACCGTAGCGCTCCATCGTGCGCGGCACCGGGCCGGTGTCGCTGGCGCGGTCGATGCCGACCGGGAAGCCGATGCGGTACTCATGGACGAAGGCTTTCAAGGCGCCCTCGTTCATGGCCTCGTGGTGTTCGAACACCGTGTGCAGGCCCAGCACCGCGACCTCGTCCTGTCCGAACAGCTGGCGGATGCCCTTGGCCTGCGGGATGCCGTGCGAGACGCAGCCCGGGCACAGCATCTGGAAGGCGTACACCGCCACCACCTTGCCGCGCAGGGAGGCCAGGGTCGGCGCCTGCGTGGCGTTCAGCCAGCCGCTGACCTCGAACTCGGGCGCGGCGGTGTCGTAGAGTGGCGCGTTCATTTTGCGCGCAGCTTCACGCCGGGGAAATCGACCGACACGTCGAAGGCCACGTTCACGTAGTTGGTGAACAGGTTCAGCGCCACGTGGGCCATGATCTCGACGATCGCACCGTCGTCGAAACCGGCATTGCGCAGGGCCTGCACCTCGGTCGCGTCGACGTGGCCGCGCTTCTCGACCACGGCCAGCGCGAAGCGCAGGGCGGCGGCGGTCTGCGGGTCGCTCGACTGGCCGGCCTGGGCTTGCGCCATCTCGTCCTTCGTCGCACCGGCTTTCTGGCCCAGGGCGGTGTGGGCCGCGAGGCAGTAGTGGCAGTCGTTGCGGTCGGCGATCGCGACGGCGATCTGCTCGCCCAGGCGGGCGCCGATGGTGCCGCCGCCGAGGGCGCCGAACGAGCCCCACATGCTGGTCAGCGCTGCCGGTGAGTTGGCCACGCCGCGGAACATGTTCGGCACGACGCCGAAGGCGCCCTTGATCTGTTGCAGCAGTTCGCCACTGGTGCCTTGGGCGGTGGTCGGGTTGACGAGTTCGATACGGGACATGATGTTTCCTTTCAGTCGAGTGGCCGGGTCGAAGGGTGCGGCCACATCACCCATTTATAAAGGAGTCCTAACTATTAATCTTTAAAAAAAGAGCAGTCATGCTGCCGACCTCGCGACGCCCGGCATGCGGCGGCATGCGCGGGACGTCTGGCTTCTCTACTGCCTGGATGCTGCGATGTCGGCTGCCTGACTGCCCGAGAACACAGGATAGCAGCTGCCGGATTAATGTCAAGGACTCCTAATTGAAATCTTCAGATGCCTTCATCGTGGCGGGCGATGGCCAGGGCCACGCCTTCGCCATAGGCCGGATCGCACAGCGTGCAGTTGGCGACATGGCGCGCCTTGACCTCGCTCGAGGCGCGCGCGATGGCGCGCGCCGTGTTCTCGAACAGCAGGTCTTGCTGGGCCGGCGACATCTTCCTGAACAACAGGGCCGGCTGCGAATAATAGTCGTCGTCGACACGGTGGTTCCAGTGGTCGGCCGCGCCTTCGAGCGACAGCGGCGGCTCGCGAAAGTCCGGCTGCTCCTGCCACTGCCCATGGCGGTTCGGCTCATACGCCGGCGTGCCGCCACGATTGCCGTCGACCCGCATTGCGCCATCGCGGTGATAGCTGTGCACCGGACAGCGCGGCGCGTTCACCGGGATCTGATGGTGGTTCACGCCCAGCCGGTAGCGCTGGGCGTCGCCATACGAGAACAGGCGGCCCTGCAGCATCTTGTCGGGCGAGAAGCCGATGCCCGGCACCACGTGGGCCGGGCTGAACGCGGCCTGCTCCACTTCGGCGAAATGGTTCTCGGGGTTGCGGTTCAGTTCCAGCACGCCGACCTCGGTCAAAGGATAGTCTTCGTGCAGCCAGACCTTGGTCAGGTCGAACGGGTTGTAGCGATAGGTCGCGGCCTCTTTCTCGGGCATGATTTGCACATACAAGGTCCAGCGCGGGAAGTCGCCCGCCTCGATGCTGTCGTACAGGTCGCGCAGGTGGCTTTCGCGGTCGCGTCCGATCAGGGCCGCGGCGTGCGCATCGTCCAGGTTGGCGATGCCCTGCTGCGTCTTGAAGGTGAACTTGACCCAGAAGCGCTCGTTGTCGGCGTTGATGAAGCTGAAGGCATGGCTGCCGAAGCCGTGCATGTGGCGGTAGCTCTTGGGGATGCCGCGCTCGCTCATGATGATCGTGACCTGGTGCAGGGCCTCGGGCAGGCTGGTCCAGAAATCCCAGTTGTTGTCGGCGCTGCGCATGCCGGTGCGCGGGTCGCGTTTCACGGCGTGGTTCAGGTCGGGGAACTTGAGCGGGTCGCGCAGGAAGAAGATCGGCGTGTTGTTGCCGACCAGGTCCCAGTTGCCCTGCTCCGTGTAGAACTTCATGGCGAAGCCGCGGATGTCGCGTTCGGCGTCGGCGGCGCCGCGCTCGCCCGCCACCGTCGAAAAGCGCATGAAGAGCTCTGTCTTCTTGCCGATTTCCGAGAACAGCCGCGCCTTGGTATAACGCGTGATGTCGTGGGTCACGGTGAAGCTGCCATAGGCGCCGGCGCCCTTGGCGTGCATGCGGCGCTCGGGGATCACTTCACGGTCGAAGTGGGCCAGTTTTTCAAGGAACCAGACGTCCTGCAGCAGCAGCGGGCCACGTGGCCCGGCGCTCATGGTGTTCTGGTTGTCGACGACGGGTGCGCCTGCGGCGGTGGTCAGCTTGTTCATCGCGGTCTCCTTCAGTGGATGGTGGGGTTTGCGTCTTGTTCGTGTTGCGGTAAGCTGGAATGAATGTTAGGACACCTAACTTAAAATGAGAAATTGGAAATTCCTCTGGACGTGATTGGGAATATTGATCAGCCAGCGCATCGGCACAGGCCCGCGAAAAAAACGACACGGCGCTGTAACGAAACGGCGGATGCGCCGACTTATCGCTACCCACCATTCGAACAGGAGTCCATCATGAACAACACACTCGCCGCAGCCGTGCTGGCCATCGGCGCCGCCGGCGCCCCTCTCGCACAAGCCCAGGACACCAGCCCCGCCGCCCTGGTCGACGCCCTCAACGGCACCTTCGGATCGCACGCCGGCATGCGCGCCTCGCACGCCAAGGGCTTCTGCGCGGTCGGCCAATTCCAGCCCGCGAAGAGCGCGCGCGACTTCGCCGACGGTCCGCTATTCGGGCAAAAAAGCGTGCCGGCCAATGTCCGCTTCTCGGTTGGCGGCGGCAATCCGAAGGCGTCGGACAAGAGCCGCAGCGTGCGCGGCATGTCGATGCGCGTGGCGGCCGGCGGCGAGACCTGGGACCTGCTCCTGATCTCGGAGCCGGCCTTCTTCGCCGCCACCCCCGAGTCCTTCGTCAGCTTCCTGCAGGCGCGCGTGCCCGATCCGGCCACCGGCAAGCCCGACCCGGCGAAGGTCGCCGCCCACAACGCCGCCCACCCCGACGGCACGCGCCAGCCGGCCCTGCTGGCCGCGCATGCGGCGCCAAGCTCGTATGCCAGCACGCCCTACTTCTCGAACAACGCCTTCGTGTTCAGCGGCCGCGGCAAGAAGACGCAGCATGCGCGCATCGTCGCCGAACCCTTCGTCGCGGTGCAGTACCTGACTGCCGACGAAGAAAAGACCCTGCCCGACCTGTTCCTGCAGGACGAGCTGGCCAGGCGGCTGGGCGCGGACACCGTCGGCTTCACCCTGTATGCCCAGTTGCCGGCCGCCGGCGATTCGCTGCTCGATCCGAGCACCGTGTGGCAGGGCGCCGGCAAGGTCGAGCTGGGCCGCCTGCTGGTCAAGGGGCAGGCGCCGCAGGATGCCTGCAACGGCGTGGTCTATATGCCGTTGGCGCTGCCGACGGGAATCGCGGCCAGCGACGATCCGATCCTGCACGCGCGCGGCGCCGCCTACGCGGTCTCGCTGTCGCGCCGCCTCAAGCAATGATGGACGAGGCGCGCGACCCGTGGCAGGCCCTGGCCGGCGAGCGGCCTTTCCTGCTGCGCCTGGCGCGCCTGCAGCTGGGCAGCCAGGCCGATGCCGAAGACGCCGTGCAGGACACGCTGATCGGCGCGGCGCGCGGCTGGAACGGCTACGCCGGCCGCGCCACCCTGCGCAGCTGGCTGACCGGGATCCTGCGCCACAAGATCGTCGACCTGATCCGCAGCCGAAGGCCGGGGCCGGACGCGCCCGTGCTCGTCCCGGATGGCGAGGCCGAATTCGACGGCCTGTTCACGCCCGACGGCGCCTGGCATCCCGACACCTTCGTCGACACCATGTGCGGCGCCACCCTCGCCGCCCAGCGCCAGCTGCTCGACATCGTCGAGCTGTGCATGCGCCGCCTGCCCGGGGACACGGCGCGCCTGTTCCTGATGCGCGAATACCTGGGCATGGAACTGAAGGAAATCGAAGAGCACTGCATGCTCACCAATGCCAACCTGCGCGTGGTGCTGTACCGCGCGCGCATGCGCCTGCGCGAATGCACGGTGCGCAGCTGGGGAGAACCCGAATGAGCGACAACATCACCACCCCGATCACCTGCCGCGACACCACCTGGCTCGTCTCCAGTGCGCGCGACCAGCCGCTCACGCCGCAGCAGGCGCGCCAGCTCGCCGCGCACCTGGCCGGCTGCGCCGCCTGCCAGGTAGCCTCGCGCCAGTTCGCCCAGCTGTTCGCGCAGCTGGACACCCTGCTCGCGCGCGATGCGGCGCCGGACGATGCTTGACAGGACGCGCCATTGAATTATCATTAGGAATCCTAATAATATTGAGGCAATCATGTCCCAGCTTCCCTCCCCATCCACCGACGCTCCCATCCTTTATCACGACGGTTGCCGCCTGTGCCTGGACATCGCGCTCACCCTCGGCGCCGCCATCCCCGGCCTGCGGGTCGTGGACCTGTGCCTGCATCCGGGGCTGACGCCGCAGGCGAAGGAACGCGGCGTGACCGAGTTACCCAGCCTGGTCATCGGGGCCAAGGTGCTGCCGGTCGCGCCGCACTCCACCCTTGCGCATACCCAGGCCTGATGGCGACCCCGATCACCATCCGCGCCCGGGATGGCTACCTGCTCGAGGCGGACCGCTACGAGGCGCAGGGCCCGCTGCGCGGCCACCTGGTCGTGGCCGGCGCCACCGCCGTGCCGCAAGGTTTCTACCGGCGCTTCGCCGAACATGCGGCGGCGCGCGGCTATGCGGTCACCACCTTCGACTACCGCGGCATCGGCCGCTCGGCCCCGCCGTCGCTGGCGGGCTTCGGCGGCGATTTCCTGGACTGGGCCCGGCTCGACCTGGCGGCGGTGGTTGATTCGGTGCCGCACGGCGCCGCCCCGCTGCTGCTGGCCGGCCACTCCTTCGGCGGCCAGGCGCTCGGCCTGCTGCCGAACCACGAGCGGGTCGCCGGCCTTGTCGCCTTCGGTACCGGGGCCGGCTGGCATGGATGGATGCCGCCGCTGGAGCGGCTGAAGGTGCACTTCCTGTGGCGCGTCGCCGGTCCCTGGCTTGTCTGGCGCCACGGCTACCTGGCCTGGAGCCGAATCGGCATGGGCGCCGACGTGCCGCGCGGTGTCTACCGCCAGTGGAAGGGCTGGTGCCGCTTCCCGCGCTACTTCTTCGACGATCCGGCGATGCGCGAGACCGCG
This sequence comes from Massilia sp. CFBP9026, assembly GCF_034045165.1. Classification (NCBI taxonomy): domain Bacteria; kingdom Pseudomonadati; phylum Pseudomonadota; class Betaproteobacteria; order Burkholderiales; family Oxalobacteraceae; genus Massilia; species Massilia sp. CFBP9026. Next base: position 741,646 of record NZ_JAXCWH010000002.1, on the reverse strand, counting down.
CTGGGCTTTGCCCGCGTGACCACGCCCATCGTCGCCTACAATGCGCTCGACGACCGCTGGGCGCCGCCGTCCTCGCGCGACGCCTTCATGGCCGGCTACGGCGCTGCGCTCGTGAAGACGGTGAACGTCGCCGACCTGCGGCTTGGCCACATGGGTTACTTCAGGCCGCAGGCCCGGCCCTTGTGGGATGCGGCCCTGGACTGGTTCGAAGCGCTCGTGGACGATCGCGCCCCACAGCGCAAAGACTAGCGGATATCGACCCGCTGGTGCGGCTCGAACTCGTGGTAAATGTCTGGCTGGTGCAGCGGGATGTACATGTGCAGGCGTTTGCCGCGGTGGAAGACGCCGCGCAGCGTATTGCACGCTTCCCAGGCACGCTCGTAGGAATCGGCGATGTGCAGCACGGCCCACGGGCTGTCGGGCGAGCCTTCGCGGATCATCTCGACGTGGCGGATGTGGAAGTAAGGCGCGAAGCTTTCGATGATGGCGGTTTCGCAGGCGTCGCCGTGCAGGCCGGACAGGATGACTTTCATGGTGTTGCTCCAGGGTTCAGGCGATGATGTTCAGGCCACCGTCCACATAGACGGTGCTGCCGGTCAGGCGGCGCGCGAAGTCCGAGGCGAGATAGGCGCACACCTGGCCGACGTCGTCGATGTCGACCAGTTCTCCCAATGGCGAACGCGCCACCGCATCGCTCAGCAGCAGGTCGAAATCCTTCAGCCCAGAGGCGGCGCGCGTCTTGAGCGGCCCCGGCGAGATGGCGTGCACGCGGATGTCGCGCGGTCCGAGTTCATGGGCCAGGTAGCGGCAGCTCGATTCCAGCGCCGCCTTCACCGGTCCCATCACGTTATAGTTCGGCACCACCTTGTCGGCGCCGTGGTAGCTCATCGCGAACATGCTGCCGCCCTGCGTCATCAAGGGCGCGGCCAGCTTCGCCATGCGCACGAAGGAGTGACACGAGACATCCATCGCCTGCAGGAAGCCGTCCAGCGAGCAGTCGAGCAGGCCGCCCTGCAGGTCGGCCTTCGGCGCGAAGGCGATCGAATGCACGAGGATGTCGAGCTGTCCTAGCTGCGCCAGTTCCGCGAACAGCGCTTCCAGCTGTCCCGGTTCGCGCACGTCGAGCGGCAGCAAGCGTGCGCCGATTTGCGCGGCCAGCGGTTCGACGTGCGGGCGCGCCTTGTCGTTCAGGTAAGTGAGCACCAGTTCGGCGCCCAGCGCATGGAAGGCTTTGGCGCAGCCCCAGGCGATCGAATGCTCGTTGGCGACGCCAACCACCAGCGCGCGCTTGCCTTCCAGGATGGGATGATGGTGCATCATGCGGTCTCCAGTAAATCGATGGTATGACGGGCGATCATGAGTTCTTCGTTGGCCGGCACCAGCCACACGGAGACCCGGCTGGCGGGCGCGTTGATGCGCGCGACGCCAGGCGGCGGCGCGGCGTTCAGGCTTTCATCGAGCTCGGCGCCGAGCCAGGCGGCGTCGCGGCAGACGGCGGCGCGCAGGCGCGCGCTGTTCTCGCCGATCCCGCCCGAGAACACCAGCGCGTCCAGGCCACCCAGCGAGGCCGCCAGCGAACCGAGTTCGCGGCCGATCCGGTAGACCATCAAATCGATCGCGAGTTGCGCGCGCGGATCGCTGCTCGCCTCCAGCGTGCGCATGTCCGACGACAGGCCGGACACGCCCAGCAGCCCCGACTCCTGGTACATCAGGCGCTGCACGCTCGACACCTTCATGCCCAGTTCCTCGATCAGGTAGATCACCACGCCCGGATCGAGGGCGCCGCAGCGCGTGCCCATCGGCAGGCCGTCGACGGCGGTGAAGCCCATGGTGCTGGCCACGCTGCGCCCGCCGTGCATGGCGCACATGCTGGCGCCGTTGCCGAGGTGTGCCGCGACCACCCGCGCTCCTGCCAGCGCGGGGTCATGCTGCGGCAAGGTGGCAGCGATGTATTCGTACGAAAGACCATGGAAACCGTAGCGCCGGATGCCAAGATCGGTGATCTCCGGCGGCAGCGCGAAGGCCTGGGCCAGCGCCGGCTGCGCCGTATGGAAGGCGGTGTCGAAGCAGCCGACCTGCATCAGGCCGGGCGCCAGCGCCATCAGGGCGTGCACCGGCGCCAGGTTGTGCGGCAGGTGCAGCGGCGCGAGCGGCACCAGCCGTTCCAGGCGCTCGAGCACGGTCTCGTCGAGCCGCTGCGGGCCGCTGTACTCGACGCCGCCGTGCACGATGCGGTGGCCCACCGCGCGCACGCGGTAGCCATCGAGTTCACGTTCGGCGAAGTCGATCAGGAAGGCCATCCCTGCATGGTGGTCGAGCGCGTCCGGCCAACTGTGCTCGCCGACCGTGGCGCCGTCGGCGTCCTGGGCGATGAAGCGGGTCGCCCCGCGATACAGGTTCTCGATCCGGCCCTTGAAGGCCAGCGCCAGGTCGGGCAGGCGATGCACCGAGAACTTGATGCTGGACGAGCCGGCGTTGATGACGGCGACGCAGTCGCTGGCTCCCATCTCAGCGCCCCGCCAGCCTGGCGCTGGCCAGTTGATGGCGTGCCAGCAGCACCGCCACCGCGCACGAGGCCAGGCGCGCCGCCACCGTGTCGGCGCGGCTGGTGAGAATCAGCGGCACGCGGGCGCCGAGCACGATGCCGGCCGCCGCCGCGCCGGCCATGAAGCTCAGGCTCTTGGCCAGCATATTGCCGGCTTCGAGGTCCGGCGCTACCAGCACGTTGGCGCGGCCCGCTACCGGCGACACCAGGCCCTTGATGGCCGCGGCCTGCAGGTCGATCGCATTATCCATCGCCAGCGGGCCGTCGAGCACCGCGTCCGTGATCTGGCCGCGGTCGGCCATCTTGCACAGGGCCGCGGCGTCGATCGTCGATGGCATCTTGTCGCTCACGGTTTCCACCGCCGCCAGGATCGCCACCCGCACGCCTTCGAAGCCGAGCACCCGGGCCAGGTCGATCGCGTTCTGCACGATGTCGCGCTTGGCCGCCAGGTCGGGAATGATGTTGATGGCGGCGTCGGTGATGATCAGCGGCTCGCCGCGGCCCGGCACGTCCATCACGAAGCAGTGGGACAGGCGCCGCGCCGTGCGCAGGCCGGTGGAGCCCGACACCACGGCGCCCATCAACTCGTCGGTATGCAGGCTGCCCTTCATCAGGACCGACGCCCTGCCCTCGCGCACCAGCTCCACCGCGCGCGCGGCCGATGCGTGGCTGTGCTCCGTGTCGAACAGTGCCAGCGCGCCGATATCGAGGCCGGCCGCGTCGGCCGCGGCGTGGATGCGCGCTTGCGGACCGACCAGCAGCGGCTCGATCAGGCCGATCCGGGCGGCGTCGAGCGCCGCTTCGATCGCATAGCGGTCGCAGGCATGCGCCACCGCCACCGTGACCGGCCCCTGCGTCCGAGCGGCGGCGATCAGCCGGTCATAATAGGGATGCGTCGTGTTCACCGGTTCCATGACTGTCTCCTCGTGCTGTGACCGCAAGATGGTAGCATTAGATGGTACCAAAGCAACGGTTTTATGCTGCGTCGCAACAAAACTTAATCTGGTTTAAGAAAATTCAAGACCGAATGACGATGAATGCAATCGATGCCGGGGCCAGCAGTCTGGTGCTGGTCGACTACCAGGCCCGGATGATGCCAGCGATCCACGGCGCGCACGACGTCGTCGCCAAGGCGCTGGTGCTGGCCCGCGCCGCCGCATTGCTCGAGGTGCCAGTCCTTGGCACGGTGCAGAACCACGAACGGCTCGGACCGAATACCGACGCGCTGGCGCGGCTGTGCGTGCAGACGGTAGCGAAGACGCACTTCGACGCCTGCGAAGATGGCCTGCTGGCGGCGCTCGACGCGCAAGCCCCGGGCCGCCGGCAAGTGGTGATCGCCGGCTGCGAAGCCCACGTGTGCCTGCTGCAAACTGCGCTCGGACTGCTGCGCGCCGGCCGCGACGTCTTCGTGGTGGAGAACGCGAGTGGCTCGCGCCGCCCGTCGGACCACGCCGCCGCCATGCGCCGCCTGCAGCATGCCGGCGCGACGATCGTGACGCACGAGATGGTGCTGTTCGAGTGGCTGCACGATTGCCGCCATCCGCGCTTTCGCGAAGTGCTGGCGCTGGTTAAATCAGAGCCTGTGAGCGCTTACCAGTAGCCGAGTATCTTCCACCAGGCGCCGCCGACGATCGCGAACACCGCCAGCTCGAACACGCACATGATGAAGCCGATGCGCCACCACGCTCCCATCGTCACGTAGCCGCTGCCGAAGATGATCGGCGAGGTACCGGTGGCGTAGTGGGTGAGCGTCATCATGATGGCCGAGGCGGCGGTCATCATCAGCAGGAACAGCACCAGGTACTCTCCCGGCACCAGCGCAGCGCCCACCGACAGGAAGGCGAACATCATGGCGCTGATGTGGGCAGTGGTGCTGGCGAACAGGTAGTGCGAGAACACGAAGGCCAGCACCAGCACGGTCGCCGCCGCTCCCCACCCCATGCCGCTGGCGGCGATGGCGTCGCGCATGCCGTTCGAGGCCCAGGCGATGACGCCCAGTTTATTGAGCTGCTCGGCCAGCATCACGAGCGCGCCGAACCAGATCAGCGTATCCCAGGCGCTTTTCTCGGACAGCACATCGTCCCAGTCGAGGGTGCCGGTGATGATCAGCGTGAACAGACCGAGGAAGGCGACCACAGTGGGATCGAGCGTGAACGCCGGCCCGAACAGCATGGCCGGCACGTTTGCCCACAACACCAGCAGCAGGCCGAAGGTGCCGAGCATGACTTTCTCCTTGGCCGACAAGGGGCCCATGCGCGCGAGTTCGCTGCGCGCGAAGTGCACCGCATCCGGCGTCTTCTTGAGTTCGGGCGGCGCCAACAGATAGACCACGAGCGGCATCAGGAACAGGCAGACGAGGCCCGGCAGCACCATGCACAGGGCCCAGGTGGTCCAGCTCAGGTGAAAATTCTGGCCGCTGGCGCGGGCGACGAAGTCGACCACCAGCGGATTGGGCGCGGTGGCGGTCAGGAACATCGCCGAGGTGATCGGGTTGGCGTGGTAGTTGACCAGCGCCAGATAGGTGCCCACCTTGCCCTGCGTGCCCTTGGCCGGATCGGAATCGAAGGCGCTGGCGATCGACTTCATGATCGGGTGCACGATGCCGCCGCCGCGCGCGGTATTACTGGGCGTGAACGGCGCCAGCACCAGCTCGCATACGGCCAGGCCATAGCCGATGCCGACCGTGCGCTTGCCCAGCAGCGCGATGAACTGCAGGCCGATGCGGTTGCCCAGGCCCGTCTTCTTGAGACCGCGCGAGATCAGCACGGCGACCACGATCAGCCAGATGAGCGGGCTCGAAAAACTGCCGAGGGCATCGGCCATCGCGCCCTTGGACGAACCGGACGTCACCTGCGACAGCGAGACGATGACGATGGCCATCAGGGCCATGACGCCGATCGGCATCACCTTCAGGATGATGGCGACGATGGTGGTGAGGAAGATGGCGACCAGGCCCCAGGAGTCGGGGTTCAAGCCCTCGGGATGGGGCAAGGCGAGCAGCGTGACGAGGACGGCGGTGGTGATGAGGGCGGGAACCAGGCGGAACGGCACGGCCTGGTTAAAGTAACGAAACATGGCCTGCAATTGCGACAGCATGACGATTCCTTCCTGACGGTATAACCAGATAACAACTACTGGTTAACATGTTAGCAGAGGAATGTTGCGACGCATCAATTGTTGACCGGGATGGTCGGGAACGGCGTAGGCGCTCTTAGCGTTTGGCGGTCGGCGGTGAGCAAGCGCTGCCCGACGTGTCGATCCCGCAGGGGACGCCGGCGCAGCAATTCTCGGTAAGGAAACCGACCAGTTCGCTCATGGTGTCGAACTGCGCCGTGTAGATCATGAATCTTCCTTCCTGGCGCGCCGTCACCAGGCCGGCATGGCTCAGCTCCTTCAGGTGGAAGGACAGCGCCGACGAGGAGATTTCCAGTTCCTCGCCGACCTTCCCGGCCGCCAGTCCCGACGGGCCGGCCTGGATCAGCAGGCGGAAGATCGCCAGCCGCGATTCCTGGGCCAGGGCGGCGAGCGCCGCCAGTACCTGTTTGGTTTCCATGTTCGACGTTCCAGTTGAATAATTTCAGGTGCTCGATTATAGTCGAACATCATCTCAATATCTCTTGAAACGTTGAGATCAATCCGACACCATCCATGCCATGAACTTCCTGTTTCTCTGCACCGGCAACTCCTGCCGCTCGATCCTGAGCGAAGCCGTGTTCAACCATCTCGCCCCGCACGGCTTCAAGGCCATCAGCGCCGGCAGCCAGCCGACCGGCCGGCTCAACCCGGATGCGCTCGACCTGCTGCGCCGTCATGGCATCGCGGTCGACGGCTATGCCAGCAAATCCTGGCACGACCTGCCGCTCACGCCGGACGTGGTGGTGACGGTATGCGGCAATGCCGCCGGAGAGACCTGCCCGGCCTACCTGGGCGACGTGGTGCGCACGCATTGGGGACTGAGCGACCCGAGCGAGGTTCAGGGAACGCCCGCGGAAATCGCGGCAGCCTTCGAGGCGACCTACGCGATCGTGCTGGCCCGCATCGGGGCACTGTTCGCGTTGCCGCTGGCCGAACTGGCGGGCGACCGCGCCGCGCTAAAGGCAGCGCTGGACCGCATCGGCGCATGCTGACCGCCTCGCTCATCTTCGTTGCCACGCTGGCGCTGGTGATCTGGCAGCCGCGCGGCCTGGGCATCGGCTGGAGCGCGGCCGGCGGCGCCGTCGCCGCCCTGCTCTTCGGCGTGGTCCAGCTGTCCGACATCCCGGTGGTCTGGGACATCGTCTGGAACGCCACCGGCGCCTTTGTCGCGGTAATCGTCATCAGCCTGCTGCTCGATCGGGCCGGCTTCTTCGAGTGGGCCGCGCTGCATGTGGCGCGCTGGGGGAAAGGCGACGGCCGGCGCCTGTTCGTCCTGCTGGTGCTGCTCGGCGCAGCGGTCGCCGCGCTGTTCGCCAACGACGGCGCGGCGCTGATCCTGACCCCGATCGTGATCGCCATGCTGGCCGCGCTGCGCTTTCCGCCGCGCGCGACGCTGGCCTTCGTGATGGCGGCCGGCTTCGTCGCCGACACCGCCAGCCTGCCGCTGGTTGTGTCGAACCTGGTCAATATCGTCTCGGCCGACTACTTCGGCATCGGCTTCGCGCGCTACGCGGCCGTCATGGTCCCGGTCAACATGGTCTCGGTTGCGGCGACCCTGGCCATCCTCTACCTGTTCTTCCGCAAGGACATCCCGCGCCACTACGACCTCGCCCAGCTGCGCATGCCAGCCGATGCGATCCACGACCGCGCGACCTTCGCCGCCGGCTGGTGGGTGCTGGCGCTGCTGCTGGCCGGCTTCTTCTGGCTGGACGATGCCGGCGTGCCGATCAGCGCCGTCGCGGCCGGCGGCGCCATCATCCTGCTGGTCGTCGCCGCGCGCGGCCACCACATTCCGACGCGCGCCGTGCTGCGCGGCGCGCCGTGGCAGGTCGTGGTGTTCTCGCTCGGGATGTACCTGGTGGTGTACGGCCTGCGCAACGCGGGCCTGACCGATGGCCTGAGCACCCTGCTCGAGCGCTGCGCCGCCTATGGCGTCTGGGGCGCGGCGCTGGGCACCGGCTTCATCGCAGCGATCCTGTCGTCCATCATGAACAATATGCCGACGGTGCTGGTCGGCGCGCTGGCGATCGACGCCACCGCCACGCAAGGTGCGGTGCGCGAGGCGATGATCTATGCGAACGTGATCGGCAGCGACCTGGGACCGAAGATCACGCCGATCGGCAGCCTCGCCACCCTGCTCTGGCTGCACGTGCTGGCGGCCAAGGGCATCCGCATCTCGTGGGGCTACTATTTCCGCGTCGGCCTGGTGCTGACCTTGCCGATCCTGCTGCTCACGCTGTGCGCGCTCGCGCTGCGCCTGGGTTGAACCTTTTTCGAGAACGACCATGGACCAGATTCCCGACCTTCCCAATCTTGACCCGGCGCGCCTCGACCTGCCGGCCGCCGAACGGCTCGCTCCCGCGGACGGCATCGACCATCCGCCGCGCATCCTGATGCTGTACGGCTCGCTGCGCGAACGCGCGTTCAGCCGCCTGCTGACCGAAGAGGCGGCGCGCATCCTGCGCCACTTCGGCGCCGAAGTGAAAGTCTTCGATCCCACCGGGCTGCCGATGGTTGGCAGCGTGCCGGAGTCCCATCCGAAGGTGGCCGAACTGCGCGAACTGTGCATCTGGTCCGAAGGCCAGGTGTGGTGCAGCCCGGAGCGCCACGGCACCGTGACGTCGGTGTTCAAGAACCAGATCGACTGGATACCGCTGGAGCAGGGTTCGGTGCGGCCCAGCCAGGGCAAGACGCTGGCCGTGATGCAGGTCTGCGGCGGCTCGCAGTCGTTCAATGTAGTCAATGCCCTGCGCCTGCTGGGCCGCTGGATGCGCATGTTCACGATTCCGAACCAGTCGTCGGTGCCGATGGCCTACAAGGAATTCGGTGACGACGACCGCATGCGTCCATCCGCCTACTACGAGCGCGTGGTCGACGTCATGGAGGAACTGGTCAAGATCACGCTCCTGATGCGCGGCAGCAGCGCCTACCTGACGGACCGCTACAGCGAACGCAGCGAGCGCGCGAACCGGGCGATCGACCGCCAGATCGCGCAGCTGTAAGGTGCTGCGCGCGCCTCAGCGAGGCGTCACACCCGACTGACCGGGGTCAGGCCGCGGCCTGTTCTCCGGACTTTGGCGCAAAACGCAGGATCAGGCAGGCGATCGCCGCCGACACCAGCGATCCAAGCAGGATGCCGATCTTGGCTTCCTCGACGAATTCGGGATGTCCCGGGAAGGCCAGCCCGCTGATGAACAGGCTCATGGTGAAGCCGATCCCGCACAGCATGGCCATCGCATAGATCTGCAGCCAGCTGGCGCCGGCCGGCTTGGCTGCCAGCCCGGTCTTCACCGCGATCAGGACGCCGCCGAACACCCCCAACTGCTTGCCCAGGAACAGGCCCGCCGCGATGCCCAGCGGGAGCGGCGCCAGGACGCTCGACAGCGACAGCCCGGCGAACGAGACGCCGGCGTTCACGAAGCCGAACAGCGGCACGATCAGGAAGCCCACCCATGGCGCCAGCGCATGCTCGAGCCGGTGCAGCGGAGAATCGGGCGAATCCGACGCATCCTGCTCGCCGGTGGAAGGGATATATGGAATCAGGAAAGCGCCAACGACGCCGGCGATGGTGGCGTGCACGCCGGACAGCAGGGTCGCATACCACAGCAGGGCCAGGCCGATCAGGTAAGGCCACAGCGACATCACCCGCAGCCGGTTCAACACGACCAGGCCGGCGACGATGGCGCCGGCCGCCGCCAGCGCGCCGCCATCGATGCTCGACGTATAAAAGATGGCGATGATCACGACCGCGCCCATGTCGTCGAGGATGGCGATTGCCACCAGCAGCAGCTTGAGCGACAGCGGCGCATGGCGCCCGAGCAGGGCCAGCGCGCCCATGGCGAAGGCGATGTCGGTCGCCGACGGGATCGCCCAGCCATTGGCCAGCAGCGGGTCGCTGCGAGTCAGCACCGTATAGATCACGGCCGGCACCGCCATGCCCATCAAGGCTGGCAGTGCCGGCAGGCGGCGCGCCTTCCAGGTGGCCAGGCGCCCGTCGACCAGCTCGCGCCGGATCTCCAGGCCCACCAGCAGGAAGAACAGGGCCATCAGGCCGTCGTTGATCCACAGGTGTGGCGTCATCGGACCCAGCTTGTCGCTCAGTATGGGGCCGGTGGGCAGGTGCAGCAGGTGGTGGTAACTGCCGGCGAGCGGGCTGTTGGCCACCAGCAGCGCGGCGACGGCGGCGAACATCAGCAGGATGCCGCCGGCGGATTCGCTGGCGAGGAAGCGCTGGAAGGCGGACAGTTGGGAACGGGGCGCGTTGACGCTCATGAGGGCTTCTCCTTGTACGGAAAACGAAGTTTTTGTCGTTCTCCGTATTCGGGGACAGCCCCGGGCGCACGCAGCACACGCCATACCCCGATTGTACCGAATCGGGCGGCGCGCTTCAACCGCCGCGCAGCGCCTACAGCTCAACGACGCGCTGGTTGCCAATACGGCCCGCCTCGGCCGCCTCGAGCGATTCCGCCGTGCAGATCTCGATGGCGTCCGGACCGAGCGGACGCGCATACACGCGGTGCCCGGCGATGTCGCCGTCGAAATCGAGACGCCTGGAGTACAGGCCAGGCTGGTCGGATGCCATCTCGCCCGTATGTGCGGACGGCGATGTCGTATGGCGTAGATGGAATACCTTGTCGCGCTGCGGACCGAGTTCGCCCCAGCGTCCATACGGCGCCCCCTGGACCAGGCCCGGCCTGAAGCGCTGAAGCTGGATCCGCCCCACGAAATGGGCGAACGGCGCCTCGCCACCGGCATCGGGCGCGCTGCGGTTGATCACCTTGATCACGCCCCCATCGGACAGGTCCAGCAGGCCAAGCGCCACGCCGGTCTTTCCGGTCGGTGCGTACGGCCGGTCCGGATGTGGCGCCAGCGGCGCATGGCCGATCAGTTCCGGCGCGCCGGCGCCGAACAGGCGTTCCATCCACGAGCTGGTGACTTCATGCAGCTGCGCCGTGATGCCGGCGTCGTCGCCGCCATCGCCGAGGCTGAAATATGCCTGGACCAGGGCCGAACGACTGGCATTGCCCGCCAACAGGACGTGGATGGTGCGCGGCGCCCGGTCGCCGAAGGCGTGGTGCATCGCGGTGCAGAAGTTGAGCACACCCTGCCCGATGCGCTTTCTCAGGTAGCCCAGCAAGGCCTCCTCGGGGATGGTGAACTCGCAGCTGGTCTTCTCGCCCTGGCGATTGAGCAGGGTCAGCTTCTCGATACCGCTCGAGTTGTCGTAGGCGCCGGTTTCCCAGATGGCGCGCAGCCTGCCGATCAGCATCAGGGTATTGGTGGCCGCGGCCTGGGTACGGTCCAGGAACAGTTCGCTGCCTTCGAAATCCTCGGCATCGAGCGGCCTGGAAAACGCGATCTGGCGCTCGCGGCACTGGTCCAGGTTTTCGCGAAACACCAGATAGGCCATGTTCTCGAGCAGGTTCTCGCCACCCAGGAAGCGGTCGCCGGCAGCGCCGAAATGTTCGAGCACGGCCTCGTAGCCTTCGTCCTCCTGCTCGGCGTCCGGCAAGCGGTACAGGCCAAAGTCGAAGTCCGAGGTGCCGCCGCCGAAATCGAAGACGGCATAGGCGACGCCCTCGACGCTGGGCGCGATCCCCAGGGTGCCGAGCGCGCAGGCCGCGTAGGCGGCCGGTTCGCTGGCGCACTCCTTGACCGAGAACTCGGCGAAGCGCGGCGAGTCGACCAGCGTGGCCGGCAGGCTGCGCTGCAGGCCGCGCTTGAACGAGGCGAGGATCTTGTCCTTCACATCGCGCGGATAGGCCACCGGGAAGGTCATGTAGTAGCGCAGGTGGATGCCGCGCTTGCGCCAGTTGATGATCATGCCCAGGTGCCAGGCATACAGCTCGACAGGATCAAAGTCGTCGCCGGGGCCGACTTCGAGCGCAGCGCCGCGTACCGGTGCGCGCAGGCCCAGCGGCGCCAGCTCGTGTTCGCGGCCCTTGCGGTCGGTGATGCGTCCGCGCGAGTCGGAGGCTTCGCGCAAGGCCCATTGCTTGATCTTGGGCAGGATGCTGCTGACGACGTCAGGATCGCTTTCATTGGCGCGCAGGCTGTTGAGCGCCTCGTGCGAGCTGCGCACATCGTCCCAATTCAGCGGCGGCCGGTAGGCGACATCGTTCCAGGTGGAGAGCGCCGCATCGAGGTCGACGATCTCCAGCACGGTCGGGTTTTCGTAATGCGCAGGCAGCGGCGCCTGCAGGTAGTCCTGCACGCCGATCCGCAGCAGCTTCTTGCTGCCGTCTTCCTCGCAGGCGACCACGGTGCTGCTGGTGCCGAAATCGATGGCCACGTGATGGTCGCGGATGTCCAGCGCGGGGTCGCGCGGGCGAACGTCCAGCGTTTCAAGCAGGTCGGGCGCGGCGCCGTGCAACTCCCATAGGCCCTTGTTACGATCGGTCAGGGCCAGGGTGTCCAGTTTTGGCAGGCGTACCGGGCGCCAGTCGATCTCGGCGCACAACGCTTTCGAGGCCACCGCGACAATGACAGGCCCCCAAATATCGGGCGTGGATGGTTTATTGGCCTGCTTGATGCTTACTACGTTCTTCAGCATGAAGTCCAGGACCGACACGTGGCTGGCGTTCCAGTCGGTAACAGCATAAAAGACACCCGCCCCGTCCTGGCCGCGATGCCAGTACCCCTCGTCAACATCGGTCCGTTCCGAGTCGCTAAAGATGTGGCAATTGTCTTTTAGGCGGTAAGCCTGGCCGTTGCGCAGCGGGTTTCTCGGATGCTTGGCGAAACGCTCCAGTTCGTCAAAGGTAGGCAGCCGCCACGGGTCGCCAACGTTGTCGATCGCCTCGCGTGCGGCGCGCAGGCTGACTGCGAAAGTCCCATCAGTCAACCACAGCAGGCCGGTTTCGTCTTCTGTCCGCTGGAACAGATACCTCTCGCCCTTCGCGAGTTTCATCTCCCATAGGTCGTTCTGCTCCAGCATGACCCAGAACCGGGACAGCGCGTCCTGGACCGCGCTACGAAACGGACTACCCAACAAAAATTCGATGCTCATTCTTCGTCCTATACGGTGTACACCAGCGTCTTCTTGCGCAGCTGCCCCGCCGCATTCTTCAGGCCCGGCAGCCACGACTGACGCACAGCCTGGCCGGCCGCGTTGCCGCGTTCGTGGATGCCGAAATCGAAGCCATCGCCCGCCGTGGCCGGCACAGTAATGGCCTGGCGTCCTTCCCACAGCAGGTTATGAATGCGCACGCATTCCTCGACGATCGCGGTTTCATCCGGCGTAGCCGCGCGCTGCGCGTGCTTGCAGCGCTGGGCCAGTACATCCCACAGCGCCTCGATCCGGTCCCAATGCGAGGCATTGGCGATCAGGCGGGTGAGGCCCGATCCATCGGCCGCCAGCGGAGCGGCGAGCCAGGCCAGGCACAGGGCTTCGTCGCGCTCGACCAGCGCGTGCAGGCGCAATGGTCCGGACAAGGCCGTGCGCAGCGGATCGGGAGCGATGGCCGCTGGCACTGGCACTGGCACTGGCGCTGGCGCCGGCACGGGGTCGGCCGACGCCACGGCCATGTCAACCGGTTCGAGCCCAGGCTGGCGGGCGATCTCGGCGATCAGGGACCGTAGATCCGGATCGTGGCGCAGCAACAGCAGCAGATCCGACCAGCCAAGTTTGTCAGCAGGCCACGCGCCTTCCCGCAGGCGCTCGATGCGCCGTTTCTGCTCAACATTCAGCTGCATCACGCCTCCTCGAGCAGGTCGCGCATATCCGGCCGAACTTCCCAGTTCACCCCAAGGTCGCGCGCCAGCGCCAGCACCCTCAGGCGCAGCGCCTGCGGCTGGTGCAGGAACTGGCGGCGCAGGGTCGCCAGCGCGGCGCCGCCCGGTTCCATGAAGGGCGAAGGCACGACCGGCATCTCGCCGCTGCGCAGCACATGCGCCATGTCGGACGGGCTGAATTTTTCCCAGAAGTGGCGGAAGAACAGCGGCATGAAGCGCACCGCCGCCTCGGCCGGCACCGGATCCTGGCTGGCCAGGCGCGCGCGCAAGGCCGCGAGCTCCTCGCGCTGGGCCACTTGCATCTGCTCGGAGCGGCTCAACGCAACCGCGTGCAGGTCGGCCAGCTCGCGCGTCTCGCGCCGCGCGGCGTCGAGCGCGGCCCGCAGCGCCGTCAGCTCGTTCTCATGGCGAGGGCCTTGCGCGCCAGCATCGTCAAGGCAGGGCAGCAGGTTCTCGACACACCACTGCGCCTGTGCTGGCGCACCGGGCACTTCTACCCGTTCCGCCAGCAGTCCCAGGCGCCAGGTATCCACGCGGCCAAGGCCGGCCTCGAGCGCCGCGGTGCACAAGCGGACCGCGTGGGCGCGTGCACGCGCGGCGTCGTCCACCAGCAGGCTCAGGCGCGCAGAGGCGATGCTGGCGCGGTCGTGCAATTCATCGCGGATCGCCTCGACCTGGCGTTCGGCGCGTTCGTCGAGCGTCGCGACCAGCGCGCCCTCGAGCGGCATCGGACGCCAGCGCCCGTCCTCGCGGCGATAGCAGCTCAAGTGTTCGGGCGTGATGACGAGGGCAAGCGTGTGCATGGCGTTCATGCCTGTTCGGGGCGCTGGATGCGGTCGACCACGGCGTCGAGGTCGGCGCGCAATTGCGGGCCCGTCTTGCCCGGCTCGAGCTGCTGGCCGGTTCGCAGCAGGATGTCTTCCACGCTGCGCCCGTCCGTGGTGCCAAGCTTGCCGTCCACGTACTCGACGACCGAGACGATGTCGTGGGTCGTACGCAGCAGGCCCGCCAGGCGCTCGGCGTTGAAGTAGTCGGGATTGAGCGCCGCCAGCAACGGCAGGCCGACCAGGGCGCCGTTGGGCAAGTCGAGTTTCTCTTCCATGGCCCGCACGGCCATTGCCAGGCCGGCCGAGGTCTTTTCTTCGAGTGTGAAGCGTTCGGACAATTCGGGCTTGAGCTCGACGGCGCGGATGCGCGCCACGTATTCGTCCCAGCTATCGAAGTTCTCTGGGCGAATGCCATCCTCGGCGCCCTGCAGGGTGCGGTTACCCATGTCCTCCACCGTTTCCTGCGGTGTGAACGCCCCGAAAATACGCGCGACAGCGGAAACGATATTGCTCAGGACGCCCCAGTTTTCGGTATTCCCAAGAACGGTGGCGATGCGCGGCAGCGCTGTCGAGAGCATGCCGCTGACCGAAGAAACGATCGAAGAAGCGAACGAAGAAACGAATGCGATCGCTGCGCTGAAGAATGCCATGGTTGTCCTTTCAAAAGACGTTGTTCAATGTTTTATCTTTCCACCACTTACTGAATTGCTTGAATGGCGTCTCGAGCGCACGCAGCAAATCCAGGTCGAGCGATCCTTCCAGCAACCAGGCGACGAAGGCGCCGACGGCGGCGTTGGCGTCGGAATCGGCCACGATCGCGTAGTCGTCGAAGAACTGCGCGCACAGTGCCTCGCCCAGCTGGGCCCTGGAAAGCCGCGGCTCCCATTCCAGGACAAGGCTGCGCCCCAGTTGGCCAGCGCGCTGCAACAGCAAGGTCCGGTCCTTCATCGTCCTGCCGTGGACAACCTGGCGCTGGTGCACCTGGTCGTGCAGCAGGCGCAGGCCCACCGCCCACAGTGGCGCGCCCGAACGCTGAAAGCGCATCAGCTCGGCGCCATCGGCGAACACCGCGGCTCGCGCCTGGTACGGATACAGCCAGTCCCGGCTCTCCCACACCTGATGGCTACCGCGTTCGCGCAGCTCGGCGTCTCCGATGACTGCCCCGTTGGTGTCGGCGTTGCGCTCGATCCTGGTCAGCACAGGCGCGTGCCAGCCGCCGCCATACACCACCGCCTCTCCCGGTTGCAGGGACGGCAGGTGGTTCTTCTGTCCCTCGTCCAGGCACATCGCGTCGCCGATGGCGTTGCGATCGTCCGCCGAGAACAGGCGATGCACGATCTTGATATTGGTGTTCTTGATGACGTCGTCCACCAGCTTGCGCGGAATCTGGTCGGCGATGATCAGGCCTTCGCCGTACTTGCGCACCTCGGCCAGCAGGTTGCAGAACATGTCGACGCCCAGTTTCTTGCTGCCCTCGCCCGGTTCGGGCCGCGACAGCAGGCGGTGCGCCTCCTCGATCAGGGTCAGGTGGCGGAACCGCGGCGCGTCGGCATGGCGCTGCCTGATGCATTCGGCCAGGCGGCTGACGATCAGCCCCATGAACAGGGCCTTGTCGCCCTCGTCCTTGATCTCGTCGAGCTCGATCACGACCTTGCGGTCGAGCAGGCGCCCGAAGTCCAGCGACGCCCGGCAGTTGAGCATGCGGCCCTTGGTGCCCTGGGTCAGGTTGCTCAGGCGCGCCACCAGCGAGCCGCGGTATTTTTGCCGGAACTCCTCGCCCATCTCCTTGGATTGGATGATGTCATCGAGCTCGGCGATCATGTCGGCGAAGTTCGGCCAGGCGCCGCTGTGCGGTGCGAACGGATCGTCGACCAGGTAATTGCTGCCGGTGTGGATGTCCCAGCCCTTGCGCCGGTAGGCCTGGATGATCGCCTCCTCGACGATATAGGGCATGGCCGCTTCCATCGGATAGACGGCGTTCAGCGTGTTCTTGAGCACGTCGATGTGGCTCGACAGGCTGCTGCGCCGCGACACCAGCTCGAAGGGATTGAGACGGAATGGCGTCAGGTCCTCGCGGCCCAGCGTGTAGTACTCGATGTCCGTGGCCATGCCGTGCAGCTCGCGGTATTCGGTCTTGGCCGGCTCGATCACCAGGAACGGCAGGCCCGACTCGAGCAGCATCTTCATGCAGGTAGTGGTCTTGCCCGAACCGGTGACGCCGGTGATGAACACGTGTTTCGCCAGTTCTTCCTGTTGCAGCACCACCGGCTGGAACGGCAGCACGCGGCCGTGCTGGATCACCGCGCCGAGGCGGATGCCGTCCTGCGTCGCGGGCGGCAGGTTCAGTCCGAAATCGACGCTCTTGCGAATCCGGATGCCGGGCACCTCGCGGCCCGGGAAACCCATTAGCAGCGACAATTCATTGCCGTTGAGCCAGGTCGCCCCCTGCAGGCGGCCGGTATGCGCATTCACCGGCAGCGAATGCACGAGGGTGTCGGCAGCCGCCCCCTTCACCGTTGACGCGTGGTCGTGCACCGCCAGCAGGTCGGCCAGGCTGCGCATCCTGCCCTGCTCGACCGCCTGCAGGCGCAGCGGCGTCATGCTGGCCTTGTTGCCCTGGAAGATGGACAACAAGGTATGACCCAGGCGCTGGTAGACGGCCGGCGTGCGTGCGCAAGCATACATGGCGGTCCGGAACATGCCCTTGGCGTAACCCTGGCGGAAGCGCGGCAACTGGACCTCGTCCAGGAACGTCAGCATCTCCCCGGCCCGCTTATCGATCCGTTCGGTCGACACCGTCTCGCCGCCGCCGCTGTTGCTGCCTTTGGTCTCCGATTCGCTGGTGCCCTTCGATATACCGCTATTCTTTCCTTCCGAATCGCTTTTCGTGGTGGAATTGGAGTTGCCGCCGTTGCGGCTATTGCCCGAGGAGCTACCTTCCGATTGGTTGTATCCCTCGTTCAGCGTAGTCGACGTTCCTTTCGTGGACGAGGTATTGCTGCCTTTGCTGACGCCCTCGCTGCTGCCGGTGGTCACCGATTTCTGGCTGCCGTGGTTGCGCGAGCGCTGCAGCGAGAACTTGGCGTGCGCCGACACATCGCTGGCCAGCGCCTGGATGCCGTCGATGACGGCCACGATGTCGGCGCTGCTGCCCGGGGTGGCGACGATGGCCAGGGTCCAGTCCTCGCCAGCGAGGCTGTCGATCAGGCGCTCCACGCCCTGCATTTCTTCGTCGCCGGAACGCGCATCGCCTTCGTGGCGGGATGGTACGCCGCATATCAGGCCGACGTGCTCGAGATGGGAGAGCACGCTCGCGTGTTCCGCATCGTCGAGGCTCACCGCGGCCAGCTCGGCTCCCAGGAAGTTCCCACTGAACGACTGCTTCAGCAGCTTGCCGGCGCCGGTGGCCGCCGCTGCCGGCGCAGCCACGCCCAGGTACAGCCGCACGCCCCGCTCACTACTGCTCAAGAGATAGACCAGGGCTGCATCGGTATGGTTCAGGCAGGCGATCACATTGCCCATCGCGAGGCGGTGGACCTCGGACTTCTCCTCGATGATCTGGCTGACGTGGAAGAATCTGTACTGCAGGCCGGCGTCGGCCATGCCGACCGGCAGCGGCGGCATGGCGGGCGCATGCCAGCTCGCCGGCGTACCGGTCGAGCGCATGGCATGCAGGTAGTCGTCCAGCTCTGACAAGTCGGCGTCGATGGGGCGATTCATGTGATCCTCGTTCCGGTCGGTTCAGGCCAGTGCGGCCTTCGCTTCGAGCACCATGGCCAGGGCCCGCTCGACGTCCACGCCGGACATCAGGATATTGACGATTTCCTCGCGCTCGGATTCGGTGAGCGGCGCGTAGGCGGGGCGATTATCCGTGAAGTGCTTGTAGCGGATTTCGAGCGCCTTCTCCCTGCTGATGGGACGCAGCGGCGTCGCCGCCACGATCGCCTCGCCGACGTAGGCGTCCAGTACCGGCTGCACCTCGTCCCAGTTGAATTCGGCGACCTCGCGCATTTCGCGCTCCCAGTCGCCGGGATAGGCCAGGCCGGGGATGCGCTTGCCGCGGTTCACGGCAAGGCAAGCCAGGTTTGGATAGCCATGGGCCTTGCAAAAAGCCTCGACGAACAGCAGCTTCATGCCGATACCGATCGGCACCGCGCGGTCGACCTCCGCGTCTTCCGGAAAGCGCGCGCGCGCCTGGTCCAGCAGGTCGCCGTAGAAGACGGTCTGGCCGGGCTTTTCGCGCGCATGGGCTACCAGCACGGCGAACAGCGCGGTGCCGACGCGGATATCGTTGACGGTGAATGGACGTGGAAGAACGGTGGACGCTTTGATCATCAAAATCCTTGTGTGTTGAAGACGGTGTAGATGATAGCGACGGGAGCGACAATTCATGTCGCAAAGAAAGACGAAGCTCGACGCATGGCCAATCGACGCCAGGAAAGCTTGTCAATCGTTCAGCTCATCTACCAAAAATAACTTTCCCTTCAGAAATATCTAGAAGAGAATAGCCGTTGGATGATGAACAAGCAAGTTGGCTTGAGGAAATTACAACCGAGTGTGGCGGAAAGTGGACCGACAATGCAGGACGCTTGTCAGAATAAAAAAAGCCACCTTGCGGTGGCTTTTTTCATGATACTTGGCGGAGAGGGTGGGATTCGAACCCACGGTACGGTCGCCCGTACGCCTGATTTCGAGTCAGGTACATTCGACCACTCTGCCACCTCTCCGGCTTTGGTCGATCCTTGCAGTGGCCTGCAAGAGACCGCCATTATAGACGCATTCCCGAAAAATGGAAGGGAAAATTGCACCGAAGTGACATCCCTCCCTCGGAAAGCGATCAGGCAGCCGGCGCCAGACGCTCCAGCCCGCCCATATACGGACGCAGCACTTCCGGCACGATCACGCTGCCGTCGGCCTGCTGGTAGTTCTCCAGCACCGCCACCAGGGTGCGGCCCACAGCCAGGCCCGAGCCGTTCAGGGTGTGCACCAGTTCCGGCTTGCCGGCCGCATTGCGGAAGCGCGCCTGCATGCGGCGCGCCTGGAAAGCTTCGCAGTTCGACAGCGACGAGATCTCGCGGTAGGTGTTCTGCGCCGGCAGCCACACCTCGAGGTCATAGGTCTTGGCGGCGGAAAAGCCCATGTCGCCGGTGCACAGCTGCATCACGCGGTATGGCAGGCCGAGCGAAGTCAGGATGAATTCGGCCTGGCCCACCATCTCTTCCAGCGCCGCGTACGACTGCTCCGGATGCACCACCTGGACCAGCTCGACCTTGTCGAACTGGTGCTGGCGGATCATGCCGCGGGTGTCGCGGCCATAGCTGCCGGCTTCGGAACGGAAGCACGGGGTATGCGCGGTCATCTTGATCGGCAGTTCGTCCAGCGCGACGATCTCGTCGCGCACCACATTGGTCAGCGAAACTTCCGAGGTCGGGATCAGGTAGAAGTTCTCGCCCTCGCCTTCGGCGCCGCCCTTCTTGACCGAGAACAGGTCGGCTTCGAACTTCGGCAGCTGGCCGGTGCCGCGCAGCGAATCGGCGTTGACCAGGTACGGGGTGTAGCACTCGGTATAGCCGTGCTGGCCGGTGTGGGTGTCGAGCATGAACTGCGCCAGCGCGCGGTGCAGGCGCGCCATGCCGCCCTTCATCATCGAGAAGCGCGAGCCGGTGACCTTGGTCGCGGTCTCGAAGTCCAGGCCCAGGCGTTCGCCGATGTCGACGTGGTCGCGCACCTCGAAGTCGAACGCGGCTGGCGTACCGACCTTGCGCACTTCGACGTTGGCGCTTTCGCCCTTGCCTTCAGGCGTACTCTCGTGCGGCAGGTTGGGCAGTGCGGCGATAAAGCTCGTCAGTTTGGCCTGGACCTCGGCCAGCGCCACTTCGTTGGCCTTGAGCTCGTCGCCCAGTCCGGCGACTTCAGCCATCACGGCCGTCGTGTCTTCGCCTTTGCCCTTCAGCATGCCGATCTGCTTCGACAGCGAATTGCGCTTGCCTTGCAGTTCTTCGGTGCGCGTCTGGTTCGCCTTGCGTTCGGCCTCCAGCGCATTGAAACTGGCCACATCGAGCTGGTACTTGCGGGTCGCCAGGCGGGCGGCGACGTTGTCGATGTCTTTGCGGAGAAGTTGGATGTCAATCATGTCTGGTTGGACTGGGCTGTATATCGAAAACACAATTGTACCAAGCCGACCGACATTATTTGCGAGATTCGGCAACCTTGCTGCCGGGGCCTCGTCAAGCTCCCCCTAAAACCGGCTTGCGCCGGTTTTAGCGGACTGCCAGGCGCGGTGCGCTGACGATCACGGTCTGGATGCTGGCCATGTCGATGGCCGGGACGGTCGATGCGGCGATCTCGATCGGACGCTCGTTGGCGGTAGCGAAACTGGCGACCAGGCCCAGGGCGGCGACGGCGAGGAACAGGGCTTCGAAGTTTTTACGGATGTTCATGATGGCTCCTTCAGGGGTTAGGGTGATTCGCGAATTGCTTTGCGATGGTGGTACTTTAGCCACCAGCCCCCTGGATCGCCATCGACTTGCGACGAAGCGCATGAAACGCGGCGCAGAATGCATCAACGCGGGATCAAGCGCGCAATGCCGGCGTGTTGCGCGCCGTTGAAGGAAGAAGTGAAGGAAGAAGGACTGGCGCCGGGCCCGCCGGCGCCATGCGCATGCCTACGAACCGTCTCCATTAGCGCGTGCCTCGTCGTCGAGACTGCGCAGCCACGCCAGCTTCTCGGCGATTTTACTCTCGATCCCGCGCGGTACCGGCTGGTACCAGCCGGGCTCGGGCATCCCATCCGGCAGATAGGTTTCGCCGGCCGCATACGCGTTCGGCTCGTCGTGCGCATAACGGTATTCGTGGCCGTAGCCCAGCTCTTTCATGAGCTTGGTCGGCGCATTGCGCAGGTGGACCGGCACCTCGCGCGACTTGTCCTTGCGCACGAAGGCCATCGCCGCATTGAAGGCGTTGTAGCCGGCATTGCTCTTGGACGCGATCGCCAGGTAGATCACGGCCTGGCCCAGCGCCAGCTCTCCCTCGGGCGAACCGAGCCGCTCATAGGTCGCGGCGGCGTCGTTGGCCAGCTGGATCGCGCGCGGGTCGGCGATGCCGATGTCTTCCCACGCCATGCGCACGATGCGGCGCGACAGGTACTTGGCGTCGGCGCCGCCGTCGAGCATGCGGCACAGCCAGTACAGGGCGGCATCGGGGTGCGAGCCGCGCACCGATTTATGCAAGGCCGAGATCTGGTCATAGAAATTGTCGCCGCCCTTGTCGAAGCGGCGCGCATTGAGCGTCAGCGCGTTCTCGACGAACTCCGCGGTGATGCGATTGGTCGCGGCGGTATTGGCCGAGGTGCTGGTCTGCTCGAGCAGGTTCAGGAAGCGGCGCGCGTCGCCGTCGGCATAGCCAATCAAGGTGTCGATCGCCAGCTCGTCGAATTCCAGGTGCTGCAGCGCTTCCTTGCGGGCGCGTTCCAGCAACTGGCGCATCTCGACATCGCTCAATGCCTTGAGCACGTACACCTGCGAGCGCGACAGCAGCGCCGAATTGACTTCGAACGACGGGTTCTCGGTGGTGGCGCCGATCAGGGTCACCAGGCCGCTCTCGACGAACGGTAGCAAGGCGTCCTGCTGCGATTTGTTGAAGCGGTGAATCTCGTCGATGAACAGGATCGTGTGCTTGCCCCGCGCCAGGTACTGCTCGGCCTGCTCGATCGACGCGCGGATATCCTTGACGCCAGATAGCACCGCCGACAGCGCGATGAACTCGCAGTCGAAGGCGTACGCGGTCAGGCGCGCCAAGGTGGTCTTGCCCACGCCCGGCGGGCCCCACAGGATCATCGAATGCGGCTTGCCGGATTTGAAGACCAGGTTCAGCGGCTTGCCGGGGCCCAGCAGGTGGCTCTGGCCGACTACCTCATCGATGGTGCGCGGACGCAGGGCTTCGGCCAGCGGCGCGGCCGGCGCGGTCTTGAACAGGTCATCCGTGGACATGAATGCGGAAAGGCGAATGGTTGTGCATGGGCGTAGTGTAGCCGATGCACGACGGGGCCGCGCGGCGCGCGCGCCCCGTTGATGACTTACTGGTTCACGACGTCGGCGCCCTGCGGCACCGTGAACTTGAACTGCTGCGCACCCAGTTGCGGGTTGCGCTGGAAGTTGGTGAAGGTCAGACGCGAGGTCTGGCCGAAGGTATCCTTCAATTCCATCGCCATCGGCACGCCATCCTTCAAGCCGATGCTGATCTGCTCGAACGAGGTGTCCTTGGCCTTCGGCGTGGCGTTCAGCCATTCCATGCCGTCCCGCGCGCCGGCTTCGCTCAGCGTGAAGTTCTCTTCCAGCTTGTTGCTGCCGAACAGGATCGCGGCCGGCGAGCTGCCCAGCGCATTACCCAGCTTGCGGGTGGTGACCTGGTTCAGGTCCTTGTCGTAGATGTACAGGGTTTCGCCGTCGGCCTGCAGCACCTGTTCATAGGGCTTCTGGTAGGTCCAGATGAACTTGCCGGGACGGGCGAACACGAAGCTGCCGCTCGAGGCTGGCGTGGCCTTGCCGCTCTTCGATTTGCCCAGTTGCTGTTGGGTGAATTCGCCCTTGGCGGACTGGGTCGAGGCGACGAAGGACTTGAACTGGTCGAGGGCGGCGGCGCTCGCCATGCCCGGAAAAGCGAAGGCACTCGCGGCCACCAGCGCGGCAAAACTGAATTTGGTCATTGCTTGCATCCAGGGTTCCTTTATTGTTATTCGGCGCTTGCAGTCGGCACCAGGATGTCGCGGTTGCCGTTCGATTGCATCGGCGACACCATGCCGTTCTGCTCCATTTGCTCGATCAGGCGGGCGGCCCGGTTGTAGCCGATGCGCAGGTGACGCTGCACCAGCGAGATCGAGGCCTTGCGGTTCTTGAGCACGACCTGTACCGCCTGGTCGTACATGGCGTCGGATTCACCGCCGCCCTCGCCCGCCACCGCACCGTCGGCGCCACCTTCATCCAGGGTGCCGCCTTCGAGGATGCCCTCAATATAATTGGGCGCGCCCTGCTCTTGCAGATGTTTTACAACTCGATGCACTTCCTCGTCCGACACGAAGGCGCCGTGGACCCGCACCGGCAGGCCCGTGCCGGGCGGCATGTACAGCATGTCACCCATGCCCAGCAGGGTCTCGGCGCCCATCTGGTCGAGAATCGTGCGCGAGTCGATTTTCGAAGAAACCTGGAACGCGATACGGGTCGGGATATTGGCCTTGATCAGGCCGGTAATCACGTCGACCGACGGCCGCTGGGTAGCGAGAATCAGGTGAATCCCGGCCGCGCGCGCCTTCTGGGCGATACGTGCGATCAGCTCTTCCACCTTCTTGCCGACGACCATCATCAGGTCGGCCAATTCGTCGATGATGATCACGATGGTCGGCAGTTTTTCCAGCGGCTCGGGCGCGTCCGGCGTGATCGAGAACGGGTTCGGGATGTGTTCCTCGCGCTTGGCAGCCTCGAGGATCTTGCCGTTGTAGCCGGCCAGGTTGCGCACGCCCAATTTACTCATGAGCTTGTAGCGGCGCTCCATCTCGTTGACCGCCCAGTTCAGCGCATGGCCGGCCTGGCGCATATCGGTCACGACCGGCGCCAGCAGGTGCGGAATCCCTTCGTAGACCGACATCTCCAGCATCTTCGGGTCGATCAGGATCAGGCGCACGTCGGCCGGGTCGGATTTGTACAGCAGCGACAGGATGGTGGCATTGATGCCGACCGATTTACCCGAGCCGGTGGTACCCGCCACCAGCAGGTGCGGCATCTTGGCCAGGTCGGCCACCACCGGCTTGCCGGCGATGTCCTTGCCCAGCGCCACGGTCAGGCTGGACGGGCTGTCGCCATACACCTTGGAACCGACGATCTCGGTCAGGCGCACGATCTGCCGCTTCGGATTCGGCAACTCCAGCGCCATATAGTTCTTGCCGGGGATGGTCTCGACCACGCGGATTGAGGTCAGCGACAGCGAACGCGCCAGGTCGCGCGCCAGGTTGACGATCTGGCTGCCCTTGACGCCGGTGGCCGGCTCGATTTCGTAGCGGGTGACGACCGGGCCCGGATAGGCGGCCACGACCTTGGCTTCGACGCCGAAGTCGGACAGCTTCTTCTCGATCAGGCGGCTGGTGAATTCCAGCGTCTCGATGGACACCGTCTCCTGGGCGGCCGGCGCATCGTCCAGCAGGCCCAGCGGCGGCAGGCCGGAATCGCCATTCAAATCCTGGAACAGCGGCGACTGGCGCTCCTTCTCGGCGCGCTCTGACTTTGGCACGCTGACCATCTGCGGCTCGATCTTGATCGTAGGCGCCACCGCCTGGGCCGACGGCAAGGACGCCGACGATGTGGCGGCGGCCTTTGGCGCCGGCGCCGGCGCCGGCTGCGCCAACTCGAGCGACGGCTCGGCTTTCACCACCGGGATCGGCTTGTCCGCATGCTTTTCGGTGAACTTGGCGCGCTCGTGGACCACCACTTCGTCGCGCTTGACGGCGGCGGCCTCGCCATGGCGGCGGTCCTCGATGTCTTCCATGCGCAGGCGGAACCAGTCGAAGCTGCCATCGACCACGGCGCCGATGCGCTCGGCCACGGCCAGCCACGACACCTGGAAGAACAGCGAGAAGCCCAGGAAGAACAGCAGCAGTAGCAGCAAGGTCGCGCCGGTCGAGCCGAAAGTAACGTGGCTCGCATGGCCGATCAACTGGCCCAGCACCCCGCCCGGGGCGCGCGGCAGCTCGACGTCCCACGACCACATACGCAGGTATTCCAGGCCGACGCTGCCGGCGAACATGAGGGCAAAACCGATCCAGCGCACGTACATCTCGCCGTGGTGCGGCTCCTCCACCTTGGTGCCGAGCTTGTCGGTGAGGCGGCGCCAGCCGCGCCAGACCTGGCGCAGGAAGATCACGCCCCACCACCAGGCCGAGAAACCGAAGATGAACAGCAGCAGGTCGGACAGCCAGGCGCCGGCGCGTCCGCCCAGGTTGGCGATGCGCGGCACGACGTTGGCGTGCGACCAGCCGGGATCGAGCTTGCTGTAGCTGAGCAGGATCAGGACGAAATACAGGAAGGCGACGGCGCCGGCGATCCAGCGCGCCTCGGACAGCAGGCGCGCGAGGCGGCCCGGCAGCGGACGACGGGCGGCGGCGCTGGCCTGGGTGCGGGTGTATCCGGAGGTGCTGGCTTGGCTATTCTTGCTCATTACAGGTACTGCGGAAGTAAGTACTATCGACGATCCTTTCATTCTAAGCGATATACGGCCGCGTTGCCCCTACGATTCATGCACATCTGCATCATCGACTATAATCGGCGCTCTCCGGACACCCCTCTGGCTGGCTTCGGTGGCCCTTGATTCCTGTCAGGCCGCCCCCAATTGCCGTGTGTCCACATAACAACCACGTGAAGCAAAGAGCGCCGCCATGACTACTACCAAACACGCCAAAGTCCTCATCCTCGGTTCCGGGCCAGCCGGCTACAGCGCCGCGGTGTATGCCGCCCGCGCCAACCTGAAGCCGATGCTGGTCACCGGCGTCGAGCAGGGCGGCCAGCTGATGACCACCACCGATGTCGAGAACTGGCCGGGCGACCCGCTGGGCGTGCAGGGTCCGGAACTGATGCAGCGCCTGCTGCAGCATGCCGAGCGCTTCAACACCGAGATCGTGTTCGACCACATCCACACGACCTACCTGAACGAAAAACCGATCCGCCTGGTCGGCGACAGCCACACCTTCACCTGCGACGCCCTGATCATTGCCACCGGCGCCTCGGCCCAGTACCTCGGCCTGCCGTCGGAACAGGCGTTCATGGGCCGCGGCGTGTCGGCCTGCGCCACCTGCGACGGCTTCTTCTACCGCAACCAGGAAGTCGCCGTCATCGGCGGCGGCAATACCGCGGTCGAGGAAGCCCTGTACCTGGCCGGCATCGCCTCGAAAGTCACCCTGATCCACCGCCGCGACAAGTTCCGCGCCGAGCCGATCCTGGTTGACCGTCTGATGCACAAAGTCAGCGAAGGCAAGATTGTGCTCGAGCTGAACCAGACCCTGGACGAAGTCCTGGGCGACCAGAGCGGCGTGACCTCGCTGCGCCTGAAATCGGCCAATAGCGACGAAACCAAGGAACTGACCGTGCACGGCCTGTTCGTGGCGATCGGCCACAAGCCGAACACCGGCATCTTCGAAGGCCAGCTCGAGATGCACAGCGGCGGCTACCTGGTGACCAAGTCGGGCCTGGAAGGCATGGCGACCGCCACCAGCGTGCCGGGCGTGTTCGCCGCCGGCGACGTGCAGGACCATATCTATCGCCAGGCGATCACCAGCTCGGGCACCGGTTGCATGGCAGCGCTCGACGCCCAGCGCTACCTGGAAGCGCTGGAAGACGATCCAAAGTAATCAACGCACTAAAAAGGTAGCAAGCGATGGCGGGCATGAAAGACTTCGCGCAACTGAAAGGCTTGCGCGACCAGCTCAAGGAAGACGAGCGCGTGCGCGCCATCGAACAGGCCGAACGCGAAAAGCGCGAACGCATCGCGCGCGAACGGGCGGTGGAATTCCGCACCTCGATGGAAGGCATCACCAAGATGCCTGAGTCGGACCGCTACGTGCACCGCCCCGTGTACGTGGCGCCCAACCGCGCTGCGCAAGCGCGCGCGCAACTGAGCCCCGAAGATGAAACGGCCGACGTGCTGCGCGCCTCGATGTCGGATGAACTGTCCGACCTGTTCGACGTCGAGGGCATGCTCGACGAAGACCCGTCCATGAGCTATGCCCGCGACGGCGTCGGCCCCGACGTCGTGAAAAAGCTGCGCAAGCGCCACTGGCCGATCCAGGACGAGCTCGACCTGCACGGCCTGACCCGCGACGGCGCGCGCGACGCCCTCACCGATTTCCTGCACCGCGCCAACCGGCGCGGGATGCGCTGCGTGCGCATCATCCACGGCATCGGCTATGGTTCGCCCAAGGGGGAGCCGGTGCTGCGCAGCATCGTGCACAGCTGGCTGGTGCAAAAAAACGAAGTCATCGCCTTCTGCGCGGCCGGCCGTTCCGACGGCGGCCATGGCGCCCTCATCGCCCTGCTGCGCCCCGCCCTGCACGATTGATGTTGCGCGCGTTGGACGGTATGCTGCATCTCGTGTGACAATCACTCATTTCAAACTGGCAATTTCGCTGGAAATTATCTGTTAACTGTAGAATGCCTCGTACCCGGACACTTCCGGATTGACCGCAAAGGGGATGTGTGAATTGAACGCGACGCAAGCAGTTCCAATGGAACACGGACGGCAGGTCGACCTGCAATCCTGCGCCGACGAACCGATCCACGTCCCGGGCTCGATCCAGCCGCACGGCGCCCTGCTGTTCTTCCAGGAGAACGGCCAGCTCGAAGGCTGGAGCATGAACGCGCCGGCGATGCTCGGCATCGCGCCCACACTCGGCCTGCCCTATGCCGGCCTCGGCCTGCCGGCTGACGCCGTCGATGCCATCGCCGACTGCATCGCCTTGCGCGGCGACGACGATGCCGCGCCGCTGGTGGCCAACTTGCGCGTCGGCGACACCGACTACGACTGCGTGGTGCACGCCGAAGCCGGACGCATCGTCGCCGAGTTCGAGATGCGCGAGACGTCGAGCGAGGAAGTGTCGCGCTTCGCCATCAAGGCCCACGGCTCGATCGACCGCCTGCGGCGCCAGAAGACTATCGATGCCCTGCTCGCCTCGGCGGTGCAGCAGGTGCGCGAGTTCACCGGTTTCGACCGCGTGATGGCCTATTGCTTCCGCGCCGACGACAGCGGCGACGTGGTGGCCGAAAGCCGCCGCGACGACCTGGTTCCCTATCTGGGACAACGCTACCCTGCCGGCGATATCCCGGCCCAGGCACGCCGCCTGTACACACTCAATACCCTGCGCATGATCCCGGACATGGGCTACGAGGCGGTGCCGCTGTACGGCGCACCGGGCGCGGCTCCGCTGGACATGAGCTTCGCGGTGCTGCGCAGCGTCTCGCCGGTGCACGTCGAATACCTCAAGAACATGGGCGTGTGCGCCTCGATGAGCGTGTCGATCGTGATCAATGGCCGCCTGTGGGGACTGATCGCCTGCCATCATATGTCGCGCAAGCTGGTGCCGCATGCGATCCGCATGGCGGCCGACGTACTGGCCCAGGTAATGGCCTCGACCATCCACAGCATCGAAGCGCGCCATGAGGCGTCGCTGGCCGAGCAGTCGGCACGCGTGCGCACCGCGCTGGTCGAATCGCTGCTGCTCGACGACGATCCGCTCGACGCGCTGGGCGAACACGCGCGGGCGCTGATGGCGGCAAGCGGTGCGCAAGCGATGGTGGCGACACAGCACGGCAAGATCGCCACCCATGGCGACCTGCCTGCCGGCCTGGCCGAGGCGATCGTTGCCTCGCTGCCCGACAACCAGCACGATCTGGTGGTGCGCGAGATGCGCGCCGACTGGCCTGAAACCCTGCGCGAGCAGCTGGGCAAGTGGGTCGGTCTGCTGGCCCTGCCCTTCGACCCGCTCGGCCACGGCTGGTGCATCCTGCTGCGCGTCGAGCAGATCGAAACCGTGGCCTGGGGCGGCCGCCCGGACAAGACCGAAGCCATCGGCCCGCTGGGCGCGCGCCTGACGCCGCGCGGCTCGTTCGACGCCTGGCACGAAACGGTGCGCGGCTGCGCCCACCCATGGGAGCACAGCGTGCTGGCCAATTCGCGCCTGACCCTCGCCGAACTGGTGCGCGCCATGAACGCGCACCGCTCGCAGACCGAGGCCACCCGCGCCCAGTTGCTGGCGATGCTCGGCCACGACCTGCGCGACCCGCTGCACTCGATCAATATGGCCGGCATGGTGCTGGAACGCACCGGCAACGCCAGCGGCGGCGGCAACAGCGGCCAGCCGACCATCGGCAAGCGCATCCAGTCCTCCACCAACCGGATGCAGCGCATGATCAGCCAGGTGCTGGACATGAGCCGCATCGACCGCGGCATGGGCCTTGGCGTGGCGCTCGAACAAGTCGACCTCAAGGCGCTGCTGGTCGACCTGATGGACGAGGCGCGCATGGCCTATCCTTCGATCCCGCTTGAACTGGTGTGCGACGACCCGGCCACGGTGAAGGCCGACAGCAGCCGCCTGGCCCAGGTGCTGTCCAACCTGCTGAGCAATGCGCGCCACCACGGCGAACCCGGGCAGCCGGTCACTGTCTGCCTGCGCGCGCGGGACGGCGAAGCCTCGGTCGCCGTGTCGAATGCGGGCGCGCCGATCCCGCCGGAGACGGTGGCGACCCTGTTCAATCCGTTCAAGCGCACCTCGCTCAACAATCCGCGCAACCGCACCGGCATGGGCCTGGGGCTGTACATCACGCAGCAGATCGTGCGCGAGCACAGCGGCGAGATCGCCTACCGCTACGAGAACGAGCGGGTGGTGTTTACTTTGCGCCTGCCGCTGGCCGGCGGCTGACCAGCGTCGGCAAACTCCAGCCGCCACCTGCCGCGATGCCGCGGCACATGCCGGTCGTTCCCGACGCCGTGTGCACGAAGCGCCGGCCGTCCCACACCCATTCGTCGTGCCCCCAGCAGTCGCCAATGCCACGGCCCTTGTGAGATGCGCCGATGACGCCCTTGTCGTAGTCCGTGCCCGATTGCGTCACCAGTGCCGGCGCGAACGGCGGCTTGCGGTTGGCGACCCAGTAGCCGTGCCCCTCGTTGTAGGCGCCGCGCCAGCAGCGCGCCGAGACCAGCATCGTCGTTGACGTGAGCGGCGCATAGGCGAATTTGCTCTCGCCGGTGGCGATCGCCTCGAGGTCGCCGCAGTCCTCATTGCCGGCGGTCTTGCGCAGGGTCGCCAGCAGGATCCGTTCTTCTTCCTTGCCCAGCGGCGCCAGTTCGCCAGCCGGGACCGAGGCTGCCGTGACTACCGGCGCAGGCAACGGCGGCAACACGTCCTGCTCCGGCCTGCCGCCCTTGCGCATGGCGGCGCCCGGCGTGCCCAGGCGGCCCTGGAACTCGTCCATCTTGAGCAGGACCGCCGAGGCGCCCTTGCCCGACAGGGACCAGGTGAGGCCTCCGGCACGCCAACTCACCTTGCCGGCGCCGGCCACTGCGC
This sequence comes from Massilia sp. CFBP9026, assembly GCF_034045165.1. NCBI lineage: Bacteria > Pseudomonadati > Pseudomonadota > Betaproteobacteria > Burkholderiales > Oxalobacteraceae > Massilia > Massilia sp. CFBP9026. The sequence goes on along the minus strand of NZ_JAXCWH010000002.1, from coordinate 711,309 downwards.
GCAGCAGCGCCTGGGCCTGGGAAGCGCTCAGGCTGCCGATCGACTCCTCGCCTTTTAGCTCGACCGTGCCGAGCGCGCGGCCGTCGACCTGCATCGCGAGCGTCGCGGGCAGGTCGATGCCATCGTCGGCATCGCCCAGCCGCAGCTTCACATCGAAAGCCTGGCTAGGCCCTGCCCTGCGCTCCAGCAGGACCGATAGCGGCCGGTTGCGGCCTTCTTCGGCATGGTAGCCGGCGGCGCGGCAGGTACGGGTGTTGTCGCAGGCGAGTTCCCAGTCGTGGTGCTGGAAAGACAGCTTGGGTAGCTCGCTCGCCCAGATTGGATTGGCGGGGTTGGCGGCGGCCAGGGAGGCCAACAATAGGGTGGCGATACGCATGCGTGGGCGGGCTTTCTCTCGTCGTTGGTGCGCCGCAGATTTACCTTACGTAAGTCTGCAGCCGCATGGTAGTCTAACAACACTTCCCGCTTCCTGCTGCTGCATGACCCTCATCAAGTTCATCGAAATCATGGCGATCCTGGTCGGCGCGTTTTCCGGCTTCATCGAGGCACGGCGCAAGCGCATGGATCTGGTCGGGGTCTTCACGGTGGCCTTCATCACCGCCTTCGGCGGCGGCACCCTGCGCGATATCCTGCTCGACAAGCGTCCCCTGTTCTGGGTCACGCACCAGGAATATGCGATCGCGATCTTCGTGCTGGCGCTGGTGGCCTCGCCCCTGATCCGCACGCTGCGCCAGATCGTGTCGGAACGCCTGATCGTGGTGGCTGACGCAGTGGGACTGGGATTGTTCTCGATCGCGGGAACGTCGGCCGCGCTGGCGGCCGAGATGCCGATCTTCATCGCCTCGATGATGGGCGTGATCACCGGGATCTTCGGCGGCGTGCTGCGCGACATCGTCTGCAACGAGGTGCCGATGGTGTTCCGGGACGGCAAACCGTATGCCATCTGCGCCTTCCTCGGCAACTGGCTGTTCCTGCTGATGGGTAAATACGGCGTGTCGCACGACTTCGCGCTGTGGTCGAGCTGCCTGTTCATCAGCGGACTGAGGCTGCTGACGTGGAAGTTCGATATGCGGATGGGGCGTTGATGCAACCAGGTTTCAGCAGGCGCTGGTAAACGCGTGGACGGCATAGCCGTCCACCCTACAGCCGCGTGGGTGGCAGTGTTACACCGCGTCCGCGCCGGTCTCGCCGGTACGAATACGAATCACCTGCTCCACGTTCTGAACAAAAATCTTGCCGTCGCCGATCTTGCCGGTGCGCGCGGCCTTGATGATGGCGTCGACCACCTGCTCGGCCATCGGATCGTCCACCACCACCTCGATCTTCACCTTCGGCAGGAAGTCGACCACGTATTCCGCGCCGCGATACAGCTCGGTGTGGCCCTTCTGGCGGCCGAAGCCCTTTACTTCGGTCACGGTCAGGCCGGTCACGTTCACCTCGGCCAGCGCTTCGCGCACTTCGTCGAGCTTGAACGGCTTGATCACGCAGGTAATCTGTTTCATGGTGTTGGTCCTTTCATGTACCAAAGTTAATCGGGGATGTTCGCCAGGTCGTCCAGCCACACGGTGGCCTCGGAGTCGGACGGCGCGCGCCAGTCGCCGCGCGGGGACAGCGAGCCGCCGTTGCCGACCTTCGGCCCGTTCGGCACGCAGGAACGCTTGAACTGGCTGGTCTTGAAGAAGCGGAACAGGAAGATCGACAGGTTGCGCTTGATGGCGCCCAGGTCATACTGGTTGCGCGTGCCCAGCTCCTCGGGCCAGCGGCCAAGTTCGCGATCGTGCCAGGCAGAGTACGCGAGGAAGGCCGTCTTGCTCGGCTTGTAGCCGTAGCGCAGCGTGTAGAACAGGTTAAAGTCCTGCAGCTCGTAGGGGCCAATGCGGTCCTGCGTGCTTTGCGCGGGCTTGTCGTCGTTGGCACCGCCGGGCACCAGCTCAGGGCTGATCTCGGTGTCGAGGATGTCGAGCAGCACCTGCGCGTCGCCGCCGACCACGGCGCCGGTCTCGGCCACCCAGCGCACCAGGTAGGAGATCAGGGTCTTGGGCACGCTGGCGTTGACGTTGTAGTGCGACATATGGTCGCCCACGCCGTAGGTGCACCAGCCCAGCGCCAGCTCGGACAGGTCGCCGGTGCCGATCACGATCCCGTTGTGGAAATTCGCCAGTCGGAACAGGTGATTGGTGCGCTCGCCCGCCTGCACGTTTTCGAAGGTGATGTCGTATTCGGCCTTGCCCTCGACGTAGGGGTGGCCCAGGTCCTTCAGCATCTGGATGCAGCTCGGGCGGATGTCGATCTCTTGCGCGCTGCAGCCGACCGCCGCCATCAGGTCGCGCGCCTGCCTGAGCGTGCGGCCGCTGGTGGCAAAGCCCGGCATCGTATAGGCCAGGATGTTGGTGCGCGGCAGGCCGAGACGGTCCATGACTTTCGCGCACACCAGCAGTGCATGGGTCGAATCGAGACCGCCCGACACGCCGATCACCACCTTCTGGATGCCGCTCGACGACAGGCGCTGGATCAGGGCCTGCACCTGGATGTTATAGACCTCGGTGCAGCGCTCGTCGCGCCGCGCGCGGTCGGCAGGCACGTAGGGGAATCGCTCGATCTTACGCTGGAGCGGCAGGGTGCGCGCCAAAGGCAAATCCAGCTCGAAGTCGATCACTCGGAAGTTCGACACCTCACCGGCATGACGCCGCACCGACTGCGCGAAGGTGGTCGCCTTCATGCGCTCGGTCGACAGACGGTCCAGGTCCACGTCGGCATAGATGATGTGCGAATCGTCGGCGAAGCGCTCGGACTCGGCCAGCAGCTCGCCCTTCTCGTAGATCAGCGACTGGCCATCCCAGGCCATGTCGGTGGTCGATTCGCCGCGGCCGGCCGAGGTGTACAGATAGGCCGCCATGCAGCGCGCCGACTGCTGGCCGACCAGTTGGTGGCGATAGCCGCTCTTGCCCACCACGACGTTCGAGGCCGACAGGTTGACCAGCACCGTGGCGCCGGCCAGCGCGGCGAACGAGGATGGCGGCACCGGCACCCAGACGTCCTCGCAGATCTCGACGTGGAAGCGCAGCAGCGGCAGATTGGCGACCTCGAACAGCAGGTTCGCGCCGAAGGGAACGAGCGCGCCGAACAGGTCGATCTGGTCCACCGCCGCGCAATCCGCGGGGGTGAACTGCCGGGATTCGTAAAACTCGCCATAATTAGGCAAGAAACTCTTTGGCACCACGCCCAGCACTTTGCCGCCCGCGACCACCACGCCGCAATTGAACAGCATGTGGTTGACCCGCAGCGGCATACCGATGACCATGGCCAACGGCAGCGTCTTTGATTCCTCGACGATGGCCGCCAGGCCCTCGAGGGTGGCGTCGAGCAGCGCGCGCTGGTGGAACAGGTCGTCGCAGGTATAGGCGGACAGGCCCAGTTCGGGGAATGCGACCAGGGCGGCGCCCTGTTCTGCGGCCTGGCGCGCGAGCCCGATGGTCTGCTCGACGTTATACGCCGGGTCGGCGATCCGCACGCGCGGGATGGCCACCGCGACGCGGGCGAAATGGTGCGAATAGAGATTGAAGAATGGGCTGTTCATAAAATGATCTTCGCAGTGAGACAGGTCGAGGCCGCATCGCTGCCTGTCGTCACTCACCTCGTCAATGGAAGCAATTTTGAATTATCGCACGCATATCGTTTCCGATCTGTCCGAAGTCGGCCAGGCCTCCTGGGACGCACTGGTCCAGGCCCAGGCGGCGCCGACGCCGTTTCTCTGCTACGCTTTCCTGCATGCGCTGCACGCCTCGGGGAGCGCCTCGCCCGAGACGGGCTGGCAGCCGCAATTCCTGCTGCTGTATGACGAACAGGACGTGCTGGCCGCCGCCCTGCCCCTGTACGTCAAGGGCCACTCGTATGGCGAATACGTGTTCGACTGGGCCTGGGCCGACGCTTATCAACGCCATGGGCTCGACTATTACCCCAAACTGCTGAGCGCGATCCCGTTCACGCCGGTGGCGGGCGCACGCCTGATGGCGCGCGATGCCGCGGCGCGGGCAGCCCTGGTCGACGTGCTGTGCGCCACCCAGCGGGCGACCGAGGTCTCGTCGACCCATGTGCTGTTCCCGCCCGAGGAAGAGGCGCAGCAGCTGCGCGACGCCGGCTTCCTGCTGCGCAGCGGCGTGCAGTTCCACTGGCTCAACGGGGGCTACCGCAGCTTCGACGAGTTCCTGGCCACGCTCGAGCAGAAGAAGCGCAAGAACATCCGCGCCGAGCGGCGCAAGGTGAAGGAAGCCGGCGTGACGATGCGCAGGGTGCGCGGCATGGACGCCACGCGCGAGGACTGGGTGTTGTTCAACCGCTGCTACCGCAACACCTACCGCGAACACCACTCGACGCCCTACCTCAACCTCGATTTCTTCCTGCGCATCGGAGCAACCATGGCGGAGAATATCCTGCTGGTGATCGCGGAACAGGAAGGCCGGGCGATCGCGGCCTCGCTGGTGATCCACGATGAACACACTCTGTATGGGCGCTACTGGGGCGCGCTCGAGCACGTGCCCTGCCTGCACTTCGAGGCCGCCTATTATCAGCCGCTGGAGTTCTGCATCGAGCAGGGCATCGCCACCTTCGAGGGCGGCGCCCAGGGCGAACACAAGATGGCGCGCGGCTTCCTGCCGACCCGGACCTGGTCGGCGCACTGGCTGGCGCATCCGTCGTTCGCGGACGCGGTCGAACGCTTCCTGGAGCGCGAAGCGGGCGGGATCGACGATTACATGGATGAGCTGAACGAGCGCAACCCGTTCCGGGCACGCTGACGCTCCCCCGCCGCCTGCTGCGTGCGGCGAAGGTCCAATGGCGGCGCGCGACCCGCCCGCCTAGACTGCGAGGATGCCGCACAACCGGGCGGCGCGCGAAAGGAACGGACATGAACCCCGACTTCAAAGGTGTGATCGAACTCGACGTGCGCGACTCCACGCCGGACTGGGAACCGTTCCTGGCCCGGCGCGCGCCGCAAGGTGCGCCGAACGTGCTGGTCGTCCTGTACGACGATACCGGCCTGGCGGCATGGGAGCCCTTCGGCGGCCGCATCGAGATGCCGACGCTCAAGCGCCTGGCCGACACCGGATTGACCTACTCGCAATGGCATACGACGGCGCTGTGTTCGCCCACGCGCTCGTGCTTCCTGACCGGTCGCAACCACCATCAGAACGGCTTCGCCACGATTTCCGAGGCCGCCAGCGGCTTCCCCGGCTATAACTCGCATGTGCCGCCGGAGTGCGCCACCATGGCCACGGTGCTGCGCGAGGCCGGCTGGAGCACCTTCTGGGTCGGCAAGAACCATAATGTGCCGGTCGACGAATGGACCATGGGCGCGTCCAAAAAGCGCTGGCCGCTGGCGATGGGCTACGACCGCTACTACGGATTCATCGGCGGCGAAACCAACCAGTGGTATCCCGACCTGGCCGAGGACAACCACTATGTCGAGCCGCCGTACTCGCCGGAGGAAGGCTACCACCTGTCGCGAGACCTGGCCGACAAGGCGCTCGAATTCATCCGCGACTCGCGCCAGACCGAACCAGACAAGCCCTGGTACCTGTGGTTCTGCCCAGGCGCCAACCACGCGCCGCACCACGCGCCCCGCGAATACATCGACAAGTACAAGGGCAGGTTCGACGACGGCTACGAAGCGTATCGCGATTGGGCGCTGGCGCGCATGATCGACAAGGGCATCCTTCCTCAGGACACCGCGCTCACGCCGCTCAACCCCATGCGTGAAGGCACCTTCAGCCCGCTCGACGCGGTGCGTCCGTGGGACACGCTGGACGCCGACGAAAAGGCCTTGTTCAGCCGCATGGCCGAGGTGTATGCCGCCATGTCCGAGTACACCGACGTGCAGATCGGCCGCATCGTCGACTACCTGGAAGAATCGGGGCAGCTCGACAATACCCTGGTCATGTATTGCGCCGACAACGGCGCCTCCGGCGAGGGCTCGCCGAACGGCTCGATCAACGAAGGCAAGTTCGCCAACGGCTTCCCCGACGATATCGGCCAGAACCTGGCGATGCTGGACCAGTTGGGTACCCCAGCCACCTACAACCATTATCCGACCGGCTGGGCAGCGGCGTTCTCGACCCCGTTCCGGATGTTCAAGCGCTATTCCTACCAGGGCGGCGTCGCCGATCCACTCGTCATCTGCTGGCCGAAGGGCATCAAGGCGCGCGGCGAGGTGCGTCACCAGTACCACCACTGCACCGACATCGTGCCGACCATCCTCGAATGCTGCGGCGTAACGATGCCGGCATCGGTCGACGGCGTGACGCAGACGCCGCTGCCGGGCGTCTCCATGCGCTATTCCTTCGATGACGTCGATGCACCCACGCAGAAGGAAACCCAGTATTACGAGATGCTGGGCACCCGCGGCATCTGGCACAAGGGCTGGAAGGCGGTCACTGAACACGGCCCCTTCACTGACCTCGGCAACTTCGACAAGGACCGCTGGCAGCTGTTCCATACGGACGAAGACCGTTCCGAAGCGCTCGACCTGGCGGACCAGCACCCGGAAAAAGTCGGAGAGATGGCCGCGCTCTGGATGAGCGAGGCGAAGAAATACGATGTGCTGCCGCTGTCCGACCTGGGCGTCATGGGGATCCTCAAGATGGAGTTCAAGCCGCCCGTGCCGCCGAGCCGGCAGTACGCCTATTACCCGGGCACCAGCACCGTGCCGGAACATTCTGCCGCCAACACCCACGGCGTCTCGTTCAAGGTGCTGGCGGACGTCGAGTTCACCGCCGACAGCCAGGGCATCCTGTTCGCCCACGGTTCACGCTTCGGCGGCCATGCGCTGTTCGTCAAGAACGGTAAGCTCATCTACGTCTACAACTTCCTCGGCATCCCGCCCGAGCAGCGCCTGGTCGGAGATGCACCCCGATCCGGCAAACACGTGGTCGGCGTCGAGTTCACCAAGGAGAGAATGGGCCAATACAAGGAATCGTATGGCCCGGCGCGCCTGTACGTCGATGACCAGGTCGTGGCCGAAGCCGAGATCCGCACGATGACGGGGCACTTCGCCATTACCGGCGAAGGCCTGTGCATCGGCTACGACTCGGGCGACGGCGTCTCGCACGATTACCGGCCCAGGTTCGCATTCTCGGGGGGCAAGATCAACAAGGTCGTGTTCGACGTAGGCAGCGACCTGTACGTCGACGTCGAGACGCACCTGGTCGCCGCCATGGCGCGCGACTGAACGCCGGGCCAGGGAGCCCGGCTCAAGGAAGCACTGCCTGCGTCATCACGCGGCGAAAATCAGGTTTCGATAACCGGTACCGACGAAAAAAAAGCTGGCCCGCGATACGGATCCAGCTTTTTATTCATTGCCGCCGACGATCTGGCGGCAGACGTGCTTAGTTCCAGCCGCCCGCATTGCTGCGGAAATTCTCCTGGAACGGCTTGCCGGCCTCAGCCTGCTTGCGGATGACGCTCCTGGCGCGGCTGCCGGCGGCAGCGACGAGGGCATTGACGATTTTTTTCACGTGCGACTCCTTGATTGCACCGCCGACAACGGCGGCGCCTACGATAACGACTGCTATGCAACCGTTATATAGGCGACCCGGACGAACTTCCAATTCCGAGTAGCAATATCAGACATCAGCTTCGTGAATGTTAATCGAGTTGCCTCCCTAGCCAGCTATGGATCCCATCAAGCGAGCGGAATTCGGACACCGAGCGGCAGGCGATTCCAGGGTGGCGCGCTTGCAACATGCGCGCCAGGGCGGCCCCCGGCCCCAGCTCGAGCGCGACCGTCACGCCGGCTTCGACACACGCGTCCATGCATTCGCGCCAAAGGATCGGCTCGGCGATCTGGCGCGGCAGCTCGCGCATTGCCTTCTTCGCATCGGTGACCGGCTCGGCCGAGATACCGGACAGGACCGGGAAGGCCGGCGCCGACCAGCGCTGCTTCTCCAGCAGTGCCGCGAACGGCGCCACGGCGGCCTGCAGCAGCGGCGTGTGCGAGGCCACGGCGACCGGCAGCAGGGTCGCGCGTCCACCGGCCGCCAGCGCCGCTTGCGCCAGCGCCTCGCCCTGGGCTGCGGGGCCACCGGCCACCAGCGCATCGTCGCCGGTAACGATCGCGGCGTAGTAGCCGAAGCGCGCCAGCAGCGCTTCCACGCTCCCATCGGGCATGCCGGACAGCGCGACCATCGCCTGCGCCGCCTCGCCCTCCAGGCAGGTGTCCATCACACGCGCGCGTTCGATGGCCAGCTTGACTGTGGAACCAGGGTCGAGCGCGCCGGCGACGCCATAGGCCGACAATTCGCCGATGCTGTAGCCGGCGACCAGGGCCGGTTCGGGCAGCCGGGCGCGCAAGGCGGTCCATATCGCCAGGGTCGCCGCGACGATGGACGGCTGCGCGATGCGGTTCGCGAAACGCTCTTCGCTTTCCACTGAAGCGCGCAGCACCGGCGCCAGTCGCGGCTCGACGAACCATTCGTCCAGCAGCCCGCTGGCGCCAGGGTCCAGGCGCGCCAGGTCGAACATGCCGGCATGCTGAGCGCCCTGCCCCGGGCACAGGATGGCGAGCCGTCCCGCCATGCTAATCGACCGTCACGGCCTGCAGCAGGCAGGCCGCGCCCAGCAGGTCGGCCGCGCCGCCCGGCGACAGGCGGCCGGCGACGAAGGATCGATGACAGGCCAGCGCCCGCGCCTCCCAGTCAGGGCTGGCGGTGCCGCCGCGCGCAACGAAGGCGCGCGCCTGGCGCCGCACCCTCGAGGCGCCGTCAGGGCCGCCGCGATGGTAGACGTTGGTGTCGCTGATATGTGCCATCAGGGCGAACAGCGCATCGATGCGCGCTTCCCGCATGCCGCGGCCAGCGTCCAGGGTGCGGCGCAGGGCCGGCAGGCCGATATGAAAGACCGACGGAAAGCCGCGCGCGCCCTCCTCGCGTGCGCCGCTCGCCGCGTAGGCCGACCGCGCCCGGGCCCCGTTCGATTGCATCCCGGGAGCGACACTGTGCGCGCCGAGTTCTCGCCCCCAGCCCTCGAGGAGCATGGCGTGCACCCTGCCTGCCGTCAGCGCCGCGCCACTGGCGTGGCAGCGCCCGATTGCGGCGCACAGCATGCCGAGGCAGAAGATCGCGCCACGGTGGGTGTTGATGCCGGCGGTGGCGCGCAGCATGCGCGCTTCGGCATCGATGCCGAGCCGCTTGAGCGTGTGGAACGGCGCGTCGCGCATGCCGGCATGCGTGATCTTCAGAAAATAGCGGCGCAGCGCGAACATGCTGCGCAGGAAGGTCACGGCCGTCATGTCGGCATGGCTGCCGTTGTCGACCAGCGAGACCAGGCCCGGCTTCGGATACAAGACCAGTTCGGCGTACAGGCTGCGCACGGCCAGGCGCGCAATGCGTTGGCAGAACGCGCGCTCGGCGATGGCGGCCGGCAGGCGGGACGCCACCGTCGTGTGCAGGCAAGTCAATTCGGGCACGTTTCTTCCTCCAGCGTCGCAATCAGTTCTTCGGGTAGCACCAGCGCGATCCGGTGCAGTCCCTTGGTCAGCACGCGCGTGCCCGGCGCGCCCGCAAAGGCCGCGCGCAGCTCCTTCCAGGCCACTGCGCGCCCATCGGGGAACACCACTTCGCCATCGAGCGGCAGGATGCCCGCATGCCAGGCCAGCAGGTCCAGCCCCTTCATCAGCTGGCGCCGGCTGGTGGGCTGCAGCAGCACGTCGATGTCGGAATGCGGGGTCAGGTAGTACTGGCCGGTCAGCGCCGCCAGCGCCACCGAGCCATACACCGCCAGGCCCACGCCGGCTTCGGCGGCCTGGCTTTCGAGCAGGGCCAGGCTCTCGCGCCACTGCTCCGGCACCGCGTCCAAGGCCGCGACCAGCGGCAAGGCGCGCGTGCGGCGGCCGATATCGGACAGCTCGACCCGGCAGCCGAACTTCAGTTTACCGCCTTCGTCGGGCCGCGGCGGCAGCGGGAAACCGATCGCCACCTCGTTCGCCGCCATCTCGGCCTCGGCGCGCCGCACCACGGCCGGCCAGCCGCCGTCGCGCCAGCGGTCGAGCGCGGCCAGCGCCGCCTCGGGCGCGCCGGCGCGCACGCGCTGCCAGCCGCGGCGCGTCAGCCATACCAGGTCATGCCGCGCGAACATGGCCGCCGCTCCGCACCGCTTTGGCGACCGGCTGCGCCAGCAGGCGTCCGCCCCGCTCCAGGCCCAGCGCCATGCGCCGGTCTTCATCCGTGGCATCGCCCAGCGCGCGCACCAGCTGCCCGGCGAGATCGTCTTCCCAGATGCCGTGCAGGCCGCCCATGCGCAGGTAGTTTTCGGGGCCTGGCGCGAACACCGGATTGTCCCGCGCCAGCTCGGTCAGGCGTTCCTCGGGCACCTTGGTGATGCGCGCCATCGCCGGCAGGCCCATGACGCGGATGGTCGACTGCGGCAATGCGTAGCAGGCGCTCGCGATCAGGCCGCTGGTGATGAAACCGCCCGACAGCGCCTGATCGTACACCAGGCCGATCACGGTATGGCCCTGGCGGCGCGCCAGGTCGACGCACTTGCCCAGGTGGGCCATATAGCTATTGATGCCCAACATCTCGTCGCGGTGGCGCAGGCGCTGGCCTTGCGTGTCGACCAGGATCAGGATCGGCCGTCCCGGATGCTCCTGCACCGTCTTGAGGATCGCCTGCGCCTGTGCCAGCGCGATCTCGATGCCGATCGGCGTGTGGCCGGTAGTGCCGATCACCGCGACCGGCTGGCCGTCGACCTGCGCCGTGCCGGATAAAAAATTATCGCGTTCGACGATGTCGTGACCGCCGGGGAAAAGCTGGGTCGTAAGTAGCTGCCAATCCATCATGGTGCTCCCGTTGTGGCGCGGTATTGCGCCGCCATGTCGAGGAAGGCGTCGGCTTCCAGCATCGGCACCCTGGCCGGCTCCGGCACGCCGAGCTGCTTCCACACGTCCATCGGTTCGGCCAGGCCCGCACTGTCGTCCAGGCGCCGCGCCAGCATGGCCTGCTCGGCCAGCAGTCCCTCGAGCGTCAGGCGCACTTCGCCGCCACGCAGCTCGGCGATCGCCGCGATGGCCGCCGTGCGGAAGGCGTCCGACTCGTCCGCCACCAGCAGCTGGCAATCGCCCAGCAGGTAGCGGTGCTTGCCGCCCGTGGTGCGCCACACCAGCGCGCGGTCGCGCGAATCGAATTCCTCGACCCCATTCGCGGTCTCGATCACCTCGGGGCCCGACATGCCCAGGCGCCCCTCCTCGGACATGATAACGGTGTTGGCGCAGCGCGCCGCGATGCCCATGCCGCCGAAGCAGCCATTGGCGCCGCCCACCACCGCCACCACCGGGATGCCGGCGGCGCGCACGTCGAGCATGGCGCGCATCACTTCCGACACCGCGATCAGGCCGGCGTTGGCCTCGTGCAGGCGCACCCCACCCGATTCCAGCAGCAGCAGCACCGCGTGCGCGTTCTCGTCGATCGCGCGGCGCAGCATGCCCACCAGCTTGGCGCCGTGGACCTCGCCCACCGCGCCGCCCATGAAACCGCCCTCTTGCGCGGCGCCGAACACCAACTTGCCATCGAGTTTGCCGCGGCCGACGACGACGCCGTCGTCGAACGACACCGGCGCGTCGAGCTGGGCCAGGTGCGGGCTTGCCACCCGTTCGCTCGGCGGCAGGAATTCCTCGAAGCTGCCGGCGTCGAACATCGCCGGAATGCGCTGGCGCGCCGTCAATTCCTGGTAGCTGCTCATACTGCGCCTCCAGTCAGGGATTCCACCGCCTGGTCGAGCCGCAGGCTGACCACGGCCGGCGTGGCGCCCATATCGTTGATACTGATGCGCGCGTCGGCGAGACTCCAGCGATCATGAAAATCGGCCATCACGGCCTGCCAGGTGGCGCCGAAGCCGACGGCCGCGGTGCGCACCTCGATCTCGCACGCGCCCTGCAAGGGCGACGGCTCGATCAATACTTCGAGATTGCCCGAGCCGACCACGCCCACCAGCTGCGGCATGCCGGCCAGCGAACGCCTGCCCTGCTCGAAACGGTATTTCAACGTTTCCATGGTTGTTTCCTCACCAGTTCCTGAAGCGCTTCGGCGGATCGTACAGGCCGCCGGATGCGCGCACCAGGCCCTTCATGTTCTTGGCGGCCAGCAGGTCGCGGGTCGCCATCCGTTTGTCGATGCCAAGGTCTTCGGGGCGCTGGACAATGCCGCGGTCGCGCAGGTTCTCGACCATGCGCTTGTCGCGCGCCATGCCCACCGGCGTGTAGCCGGCCACGCCGCGGATCGCCTGCTCGCGCTCTTCCTCGGAGCGGCACAGCAGCAGGTTGGCGATGCCCTCTTCGGTCAGGATGTGGGTCACGTCGTCGCCATAGATCATCACCGGCGGGATCGCCATATTCGCCTGCTCGGCCAACTGCCATGCGTCGAGTTTTTCGACAAACGCCGGCGCCATGTGCTCGCGGAAGGTCTCGACCATCTGCACCACCAGCTTCTGCCCGCGCGGGATCACATTGCGGCCCGCGCGCGCCTGCTCGCCCGCCTTGAGCCAGGCCTTGCTCGGGTGCCGCCGGCCGCGCGCATCGGCGCCCATATTCGGCGCGCCGCCGAAACCGGCGATGCGGCCCAGGGTCGCGGTCGACGAATTGCCCTGCAAGTCGATCTGCAGGGTCGAGCCGATGAACATATCGCAGGCATAGTGGCCCGCCGCCTGCGAGAACGCGCGGTTGCTGCGCATCGAGCCGTCCGGCCCGACGAAGAACACGTCCGGCCGCGCACTGATGTATTTTTCCATGCCCAGTTCTGAGCCGAAGGAATGCACCGACGCCACGAAGCCGGCTTCGATCGCCGGGATCAGGGCCGGATGGGGATTGAGCGCCCAGTGGCGCGCGATCTTCCCTTTCAGCCCGAGGCTGGCGGCATAGGTCGGCAGCAGCAGCTCGATGGCGGCGGTGTCGAAGCCAATGCCGTGGTTCAGGCGCTCGATCTCGTACTCGGCGTAGATGCCCTTGATCGCCATCATCGCCATCAAGACCTGGATCTCGGAGATCTGGGCCGGATCGCGTGTAAATAGCGGCTCGATGTAGTACGGGGTTGGCGACTGCACCACGTAGCCGACCCAGTCGCCCGGGATGTCCACGCGCGGCAGCTTGTCGACGATCTGGTTGACCTGGGCGATCACGATGCCGCTCTTGAAGGCGGTCGCCTCGGCGATGGCCGGCGTGTCCTCGGTGTTCGGGCCGGTGTACAGATTGCCCTCGCGGTCGGCCATCTCGGCCGCCACCAGCGCCACGCGCGGCGTGAGGTCGATGAAGTAGCGCGCGAACAATTCCAGGTAAGTGTGGATCGCGCCGATATTGAGCTTGCCGGCTTGCGCCAGCTTGGCCAGGCGGCCGGCCTGCGGGCCGGAGAACGAGAAGTCCAGCTTGGAGGCGATCCCCTTGTCGAACACGTCCAGGTGCTCGGGCAGCGACAGCACCGACAGCAGCATGTGCAGGTCATGCACGCGGCTGGTGTCGACTTTCGTGAGCGCCTTGCCCAGGAAATCGGCCTGCTTCTGGTTATTCCCCTCCAGGCAGACCCGGTCGCCCGGCTCCAGCACGGCATTGAGCAGGTCGACGATGTGCGCGGCCTGGACGATCTTGCCGTCCAGCGCCCCGCCGAGCGCCGCCTGGACTCGTGCCAGGCGATCGCCGCGGTTGCGTTGCTGGGTAGTCCAGCGGCCTTCACTGTGAGTCATGAGATTTCCTATTTTTTGCGACTTTAGAACACCACGAACAGCACCCACAGCACGACCGGCGCCACCAGGGTCACGATACCGCCATAGATCATCAGCTGTCGCAGGAAGACGTCGCGGTCGATGCCCTGGGCGCTGGCCAGCACGAGCGCACCGTTGGTCGAGAACGGGCTGACGTCGACGATGGTCGATGCGACCGCCATGGCGGCGATGAAGCCGATCGGGTCGACGCCGGTGCCCGAGGCCAGGAACGGCACCGCCAGCGGGATCAGGGAGCCCAGCACCGCGGTCGAGGAAGCGAAGGCCGAGACAACCGCACCGACGAAAAGCAGCAGCAAGGCCACGGTCAGCGGCGAAGCCAGGCTGGCGGCGCTGTCGCCGACCCAGGTGATGGTGCCCATCTTCTGCATCACGCCGACATAGGTCGACACGCCGACGATCAGCATGATCTCTGGCCACGACACCTGGCCGATGGCGCGCTTCTGCACCTGCGGCGACAGGATCGAGATCAGCAGGCCGATAGTGATGGCGACGAATCCGATGTCGAGCTTGTACAGCAGGGTCAGGACGGCCAGCGCGACCAGGCCGGCCACGGTGAACATCTGGTGGAAGGTCGGGCCTTCGTTCAGGTCAACCGCGGCGTGGCCGGCGGCGCTACCCGAGCCGGTGGCGCCTACCGCGCCGACGGCGGCGCTCGAACGCTCCTTGGTCAGGCGTTCTTCGCTCGCCGATTCGTTCTCGGCATCGCCATAGATTTGCGGGCCCTGGGCCGCCACCGCCACCGGGGGACCGAAAGGCGAAACCGGCAGGCCCTTGCCCGAGCGCTCGGCCTTCGGCACTTGCTGGCGCATCAGCTTGGCGCCGCCGAACACGAAGAACAGCAGCACCGACACCGCCAGGTTGACGCCCAGGCTGGTGAAGGCAGTGGTCAGTGGCGAGATCGGCAGCCCCGCCTCCATCACGACCTTGTTCGTGATACCGCCATAGATGCTGATCGGCGAGAAGCCGCCGCCCTGGGCGCCGTGGATCACCAAGAGGCCCATCATGAGAGGATTGATCTTGTACTTGGCCGCGAAGCCGAGCGCGATCGGTGCGATGATCGCCACCGCCGCCGGGCTGACCGCGCCCACCGAGGTGAGCAAGGCGGTGATGAAGAACATCACCCACGGGATGGCCGCGATGCGCCCGCCGACGGCGCGCACCGCGAGCCGCACCAGCCAGTCGATGGTGCCGTTGTTCTGGGCCTGGGCGAACAGGAAGGTGATGCCGACCAGGGTCAGGAATAGTTCGGCCGGGTAGCCGGACATGATGGTCTTGGTTTCCATGCCGGCGACCAGGGTGCCGACGAGGAAGGCGCCGACGAAGGCGATGACACCCATATTGATGGGCATGGCGGTGGCGACGATGAACATCAGCGCCAGCACGCAAATTGCAATGACATGAGAGGACACGGCAAGGCTCCTTCGAGGTGCGGGCCGGCTCCAACCGGGTGACCGCGGGTGGTACGTCTCCAATACATGATCCCGTATGGGTCATGCTCTTAGTTATGCTCTTGGTAAGCTGTTTGTGCTGCCAAGTTAGCCGCGATTGGATCGGAGATCAATTACGCTCGGTCGGCAACGTTTACTGTCAGCGAAACTGTCGACCTGAAGGCGCGCCTGGATGCTGCGCTGCGGTATCAGGCCGTACGGTGCTTGAGCATGCGGCATACGGCCGCCAGCGCCAGCAGATTGGGGTCGCGTTCGCGCACCCGCAAGAAGCTCAGGCCGATGGTCTGCTGCATGTGGTAGTCGGCTTTCAGGGGGATCAGCTGCACCTTGTCGCCGAAGGCATTGCGCACCCGGCCCGGCAGCAAGGTGTAGCCGATGCCGGCCGCCACCAGGTTCATCAGCGAGAAGATGTCGCCCACGCGGGTGACGATGGTCGGCGCGTAGCCGGCGATGCGGAAGGCTTCCTGGAAGCCCGTAAGGGTCACGAAGCCATCCTTCAGGCATACGAATTTCTCGGCTGCGCAGGCGCGCAGGTCGACTTCCTTCATATTCGCGTAGGGCGAGCCGGCCGGCGCGGCGAAGAACACCTCATCCTCGAACAGCGGGATCGATTCAATCTCGGGGTCGGGATCGGGCATCCCCATCAGCGCCGCGTCGATCGCGTTCTGCTTCAGTTTATGCAGCAGCTCTGCGTTCGAACCCAGCACCAGCTCGGTCTCGATTTCCTGTTTGCGCAACTTGATGCCGATGATGACCTCGGGGATCGCTCCCGTCGTCAATGAATACAGCGAGCCAATCCTGAGATGGTCGGCCGAATAGCCGGCCGCCGAACGCGTGGCGGCGATACCGTCAGCCATCAGCTTGACCACTTCGCGACTGACCTCGGCCAGCACCTGGGCCGCCTCGTTCGGGATCAGGTTGCGGCCCTGGAGGCTGAACAGCTGGCAGCTCATGCCCTCCTCGAGCGAATGCAGCGCGCGGTGCACGCTCACCGCGCTGATGTCGAGCATGCGCGCGGCGGCGTTCAGGTTGCCGCCTTCCATATAGGCCAGCAAGATCTCGAGTTTGCGGAAGGTGATGTCGTCGCTGATCTGGCTGCGCATGGTTGCCTTTACAAATGTGAACCGTGCGAGGATACCGCGCTCTTCAATTTGGCGCCAATGCAGGCTGCATGCCATCCTGGACGAACAGGCCGGGAGAGCTGTCGGCATACTCGCGCAGCACATCCCACACCACCTTCACGCGGCGCAGGCGATACAGGTCGGTCGGCGCCGCCAGCCAGAACGAGCGCTCGGCCGAAAAGCCCGGCAGCACCGGCACCAGCCGGCCATCGTCCGGCACCGCATAGGGCGGCGCCATCATGAGGCCCATGCCCAGCGACGCCGCCTCGATCTGCGCCGTCATGCCCGAGCAGCACATGCGCCGGCGCGGCGTGAAACCCAGCTCGTTCAGGTACGACAGTTCGCGGCTGGCCAGGCGGTCCTGCACGTAGTCGACGAAGTCGTGGCGC
Organism: Massilia sp. CFBP9026; assembly: GCF_034045165.1. Taxonomy (NCBI): domain Bacteria; kingdom Pseudomonadati; phylum Pseudomonadota; class Betaproteobacteria; order Burkholderiales; family Oxalobacteraceae; genus Massilia; species Massilia sp. CFBP9026. Next base: position 694,596 of record NZ_JAXCWH010000002.1, on the reverse strand, counting down.
GCCAGGTCGGCCTGGGTGCGGATCGTCGGATGCCGCGCCAGGTAGGCGGGCGACGCGTACAAATAAAAGCGGAACGAGGCCAGGCGCGTCACCACGTAGCGGCCGGTGGTGGGCGGATCGAGCATCACGCCCAGATCGGCCTCGCGGTTGGCCAGGTTGGCAAAGCGCGGCAGCGCCAGCAAGTCGATCTGCAGGTCCGGGTGCTGGTCGAGCAGGCCAACCAGCAGCGGCGCCACGACCTTCACGCCGAATACTTCCGGCACCCCGAGCCGCACCACGCCGTGGGCCGCCACTTCGGCCCCGCCGATCTGCTCGGCCGCCGCCAGCGCCGCCCCTTCCATCGCCTCGGCGTGCGGCAGCAGGGCCAGGCCGACCTCGGTCAGCTCATAACCTTCGCGCGAGCGGTCGAACAGGGTCGCGCCGAGCTGGGTCTCGAGCCGGTCGATGCGGCGCGCGACGGTCGTGTGCTCGACGTCGAGGCGGCGCGAGGCGCCGGACAGGGTGCCGGCGCGGGCCAGCTCCAAGAAGAAACGCAGATCAGTCCACTCCGGGAGCGTATTCATGAGATCGCTTGTCAGATATCAAGATGACACATTGTGCACTCGTGCACATTCCCTCTGCAAGCAATTTACCGACGATGTCTGCAGTGCCACAGAAATGGTGCGATGCGGCATCTGTCCCTAGGAAAGCTCACAACGAAGGCCAGCAAGCGGGCTGTGCATTCGTGCACAACGGGGTGGGCGATTGTTGACTATTCAACCAAACCCGACCTTGGCACACTGCTTGGCATGCGCTCGATCGCACGCATGCTCGATTGCATGCCATACCAAAAATGAGGAGACTAGAATGCGTCTGACCAGGAAGAAGATGAAGCTGCTGAACCAGTCCGCCGCCGCCCTGCTGGTGCTGTCCGGCGGATCGGTCGGGATGGCCCAGGCCCAGGATGCCGGAGCCGCGCCGGTGGCTTCTGCCGAGGAAAACGTCTCGAAGGTGGTCGTCACCGCGCGCCGGCGCGAAGAGACCCTGCAGGACGTCCCGGTCTCGGTCACCGCGTTCAGCGCCGACCAGCTGTCCAAGCAGGCCGTGCCCGACGTGACCGCCCTGGCCCTGGCGCTGCCGAACACCACCCTCAAGGCTTCGCGCGCCACCAACAGCACGCTGACCGCCTTCATCCGCGGCGTCGGTCAGGCCGACCCGCTGGCCGGCTTCGAATCCGGCGTCGGCATCTATATCGACGACATCTACCTGGCCCGCCCGCAAGCCGCGGTGGCCGACATCTACGACGTCGAACGCATCGAGGTGCTGCGCGGCCCGCAGGGCACGCTGTACGGCCGCAACACCATCGGCGGCGCCGTCAAGTATGTCACCCGCAAACTCGGGCCGCAGCGCGACGTGCGGGTGCGCGCCACCGTCGGCGAATACGGCCAGAAGGAAGCCGTGATCACCGCCAGCACGCCGCTCACCGACACCGCCCGCGTGGGCGCCACCGTCGCCCGCTTCAAGCGCGACGGCTTCGGCGACAACCTGTTTACCGGCAAGGGCAACTACGACAAGGACGTTACCGCCGGCCGCGTCTCGGCCGAGTTCACGCCCAACCAGGACCTGTTCATCCGCCTGGCCGGCGACTTCACGCAAGACGACTCCAATCCCAAGAACGGCCATCGCCTGATCGTCGGCCGCACCAGCGGGGCGCCGATCCTGCCGGACGTGTTCGACACCCAGGGCAACCTGACCAAGGCCCTCGGCCACGACCAGGAAGTGCGCGCCTACGGCGGCTCGGCCACCATCGAATACATGCTCAACAGCGAGTGGAGCGTCAAGTCGATCACCGCCGCCCGCCGCGACAAATCGTATGCGCCGATCGACTTCGACGCCCTGCCGGTGGTCGACATGGAAGTGCCGGCGCTGTACACCAACCGCCAGTTCAGCCAGGAGCTGCAGGTTACCTACAACGGCCCGCGCCTGCAGGGCGTGGCCGGCGTCTACTACATGGACGCCAACGCCTTCAACAAGTTCGACACTATCCTGGCCGGCGCCGTGCCGACGTCCACCTACACCATGGGCGACATCGACACCAAGGCTTGGGCCGCCTACTTCGACGGCAGCTACAACCTCACGGATACCGTGAGCCTGTCGCTGGGCGGGCGCTACACGGTCGACAAGCGCGAAGCCGACGTGCTGCGCCAGATCTACTTCGGCCTGGCCGGCACGCCCGACATGGGTAACCCGGGCGCGATCCTGTTCCGCACCGACACCGACCTGCGTAACGGCCTGCTGGAGCGCGAAGACAAGAAATTCACGCCGCGCGTGGCCATCAACTGGAAGATGAACCCTGCCCATAACATCTACGCCTCGTATTCCGAAGGCTTCAAGGGCGGCGGCTTCGATCCGCGCCTGAACGTGGTCGGCACCCGCATCCCGCTCGACGTCGCCCGCGCCGGCTATGCGCCCGAGACCATCGAGACCTATGAGCTGGGCCTCAAGTCGGCCTTCAACGGCGGGCGCATCACCACCAACGCCGCCCTGTTCTACAGCGACTACCAGGACGTGCAGATTCCCGGCTCGATCGCGGTCGACACCAACGGCGACGGCCGCGACGACAGCTTCGCCGGCGTGACCACCAATGCCGGCAAGGCCGAGATCAAGGGCGCCGAGCTGGAAGCGATCGCCAACATCACGCCCAACTTCATGATCGCCGGCATGTACAGCTATATCGACGCCAAGTACAAGGAATACATCGTGGCGGGCGTGAACGTGGCCGACCAGCGCATCTTCCAGAACACGCCGAAGAACTCGGCCAACCTGCGCGCCAACTACGACATTCCGCTGCCGCTCATGGGCCACAACGGCCGCATCTCGCTGATCGGCAGCTATTCGTACAAGGGCGCCACCGCCCAGTTCGAGACGCCGTCGATCCTCGACCAGGAGTCGTACAAGATCTGGGACGCGTCGATCGTCTGGACCCGCACCGACGGCAAGGTACGCGCCGGCCTGCACGGCAAGAACCTGGGTGACGAGCACTACAAGACCGCCGGCTACCTGTTCCCGACCCTGGGCAACGAAGGCACGCTCACCGCCTTCTACGGCAACCCGCGCACGGTCTCCGCCACCCTGGAGCTGCGCTTCTAAGAGCTGGCACCTGAACGTCGTCCCCGCGAAAGCGGGGACCCAATTTATTCACCAACGTCGCAAACGTCAGAAAAACCGAACACTGAACAGGAACCGCCGCGTGCCAACCAGCTCCCCCATCACCTACACCAGCAGCGACGGCCTCGCCCTCTACGCACGCGATTACCACGGCGCCGGCGGCCCCGCACGCCTGCCCGTGATCTGCATCCATGGCCTCACCCGCAACTCGCTCGACTTCGACGAACTGGCCCCGCAGGTAGCGGGCCTGGGACGCCGCGTGCTGGCGGTCGACGTGCGCGGCCGCGGCCACTCGGCGCGCGACCCGAACCCGGCCAACTACACGCCGTTGGTGTACGCCGCCGACGTGGTGGCCCTGATGCATGCGCTGGGCATTGCGCGCGCCGTCTTCATCGGCACCTCGATGGGCGGCCTGATCACGATGACGCTGGCCGCCCAGCGCCTCGACCTGGTGGCCGGCGCGGTGCTGAACGACATCGGCCCGGTGCTGTCCCCGCGCGGCCTGGAGCGGATCGCCGGCTACGTCGGCAAGCCGGCCACCTTCGCCAGCTGGGACGAGGCGGTCTGCCATGTACGCGACATCAATGCCTGTGCCTTCCCCGCCAATCCGGACACCGAGTGGGACAAGTGGGCCCAGCGCGCCTTCGAACAACGCGACGATGGTCTGTTGTGCGCCCGCTACGATCCCGGTATCGCCCACAGCCTGCAAAACGGTAGACTTCCTCCAACCTCGCTGGCCTTGCGCATGGCCTTCCGGCGCCTGACGCGGCATCGCCCCACCCTGATGATCCGGGGCGCGCTGTCCGACCTGGTCGAAGCAGAACAGGCGGCCTGGATGCGCAAGGCGGCCCCCAGCCTGGCCTATACCGAAGTGCCGAACGTCGGCCATGCGCCGATGCTCACCGAACCGGAAGCCTTCGAGGCGATCGGCGCTTTCCTGGCGCGGATCCCTTAAATAAAACAAGGAGACACATATGCAGCATCTGATCAAACCCCTCGCCCTCTCCCTGGCCCTGGCCTTTGCCGCCGGCGCCGCTCCCGGCGCGCTGGCCCAGGGCAAGGATTTCAAGGTCGCCCTCATCGCCGGCAAGACCGGCATCATGGAATCGTATGCGCGCGAGACCGAGGCCGGCTTCATGCTCGGCCTCGAATACCTGACCAAGGGCACCATGGCCATCAACGGCCGCAAGATCAAGGTGATCGTCAAGGACGACCAGAGCAAGCCAGACCTGGGACGCACCTTGCTGGCCGAGGCCTATGGCGACGACCGGGTCGACATCGCCGTCGGCACCACGTCATCCGGCTCGGCGCTGGCGATGCTGCCGGTGGCCAAGGAATACAAGAAGGTCCTGATCATCGAACCGGCGGTGGCCGACGCCATCACCGGCGACAAGTGGAACAAGTACATCTTCCGCACCGCGCGCAGCTCGATGCAGGATGCATTGGCCGCCGCCAGCACCCTGAAGGGCGGCAGCATCGGCTTCCTGACCCAGGACTACGCCTTCGGGCGCGACGCGATCAAGGCCGGCAAGGAGGCGCTGGCCGCGACCGGCAGCAGCGCCAAGGTGGTCCATGAAGAGTACGCGCCGCTGGCGACGACCGACTTCACCGCGTCCTCGCAGCGCCTGTTCGACGCCTTGAAGGACAAGCCGCAGCCGCGCATCCTGCAGATCGTCTGGGCCGGCCCCAATCCGATGAACAAGATCGCCGACCTCAGGCCGGAACGCCATGGCATCGTGCTTTCCCCGGGCGGCAACATCCTGCCGGTGATGAAGACCTGGAAGAACTTCGCCGGCACCCAGGGCACGATCTATTATTACTACGACTTCCCGAAGAACAAGATGAACGACTGGTTCGTCGCGGAACACACCAAACGCTTCAAGGCCCCGCCCGACATGTTCACCGCCGGCGGCATGGCGGCGGCGGGCGCGGTGGTGGCGGCGCTCTCCAAGGTCCCGGACGGCAATGGCGACAAGATGGTGGCGGCGATGGAGGGCATGAGCTTCGAGACCCCGAAAGGATTGATGACGTTCCGCAAGGAAGACCACCAGGCGATCCAGCCGATGTACCACTTCCGCATCAAGAAGGATCAGAAGAGCGAATGGGACTTGCTGGAGCTGGTGCGCGAAATCCCGGCCAGCGAGATGCCGCTGCCGGTGAAGAACAAACGCTGACATGACGGCGCCCCCTACTCTTGACCCGCGCCAGCCGGCGCTGTCGACCCGCGACCTGACCATCCGTTTCGGCGGCCACGTCGCGGTCAACGCGGTGACGGCGGACTTCTACCCCGGCACCCTGACCGTGATCGTCGGCCCCAACGGCGCCGGCAAGACCACGTATTTCAACCTGGTCTCGGGCCAGTTGGCGGCCACGAGCGGCAAGGTCGCGCTGCACGGGCGCGACATCACGCGCGATGGCGCGGCCAGGCGCACGCGCCTGGGCATCGGCCGCGCCTTCCAGCTCACGAACCTGTTCCCGCACCTGACCGTGGTCGAGAACGTGCGCCTGGCGGTGCAGAGCCGCGCCGGCATGGGCCTGAATTTCTTCTCGATCTGGTCGAGCCACAAGGAGCTGGTCGCACGCGCCGAGCACTACCTGGAACGCGTTGCCCTGATGGCCCGGCGCGATATGTTCGTAGGCGCCCTGTCGCACGGCGACCAGCGCAAGCTCGAAGTGGCGATCCTGCTGGCGCTCGAGCCCTCGGTGATGATGTTCGACGAACCCACAGCCGGCATGAGCGTGGATGAGGTGCCGGTGGTGCTCGACCTGATCCGCCAGGTGAAGCAGGAACGCGACAAGACGGTGCTGCTGGTCGAGCACAAGATGGACGTGGTGCGCCAGCTGGCCGACCGCATCGTCGTGCTGCACAACGGCACACTGGTGGCGGACGGCGATCCGCGCGAAGTGATGCAATCGAAGATCGTACAGGAAGCCTATCTTGGAACACCCGAACCCCACCCCGAACCCGAACACGCGTAGGGTGGACGGCTCCGCCGTCCACGCGTTCAACGACACGTCGCCGGCCACGGACGCCTTGTTGACCCTGTCCGGAGTCCATACCCACATCGGCCAATACCACATCCTGCAAGGCGTCGACCTGGCCGTGCGGCGCGGCGAGCTGGCCGTCCTGCTGGGCCGCAACGGCGCCGGCAAGACCACCACCCTGCGCACCATCATGGGCCTGTGGAAGGCCAGCGCCGGCAGCATCCACTTCGACGGCCGCGACATCACGACAATGGCCACGCCCGACATCGCCCGCGCCGGCATCGCCTACGTCCCCGAGAACATGGCCGTGTTCTCCGAACTGACGGTGCGCGAAAACATGGTGCTGGCCGCCCGCAACGGCCCGCTGGACGCGGCCCGCGTGGACTGGATCTGCGGCTTCTTCCCGGCCCTGCGCAAATTTTGGAACCAGCCGGCCGGGAACCTGTCGGGCGGCCAGAAGCAGATGGTGGCGATCGCGCGCGCGATCGTCGAACCGAGGAAGCTGCTGCTGGTCGACGAACCGACCAAGGGCCTGGCGCCAAGCATCGTGCAAAGCCTGATCGCGGCCTTTCGCGAACTCAAGGAGCGCGAGACCACGATCCTGCTGGTCGAGCAGAACTTCAACTTCGTGCGCTCGCTGGGCGACAGCGTCAGCGTGATGGACGACGGCCGCGTGGCCCATGCCGGCAGGATGGCGGCGCTGGCCGGCGACGCCGCGCTGCAGCAGCGCCTGCTCGGGCTGTCGCTCGACTCCCACCAATAGGACACGCTATGAGTGCAATCCTTCCTGTTTCGAAAACCGTGGCGGAGGCCGATGCGCCGCTGCCTGCGGCGAAGCGCGACATCGCGCCGCTGCTGCTGGTGCCGGCCCTGATGCTGGCCATGCTGCCGCTGATCGGCAGCTTTCCCACCTGGCTCACCCTCACCGTCGCCGGCCTGGCGATGGGCATGATGATCTTCATCATGGCCAGCGGCCTGACCCTCGTGTTCGGCCTGATGAGCGTGCTGAACTTCGGCCACGGCGCCTTCGTCGCCGTCGGGGCGTTTTCCGCCACGCTGGTCCTTCTGCCCATGCGCGGCTGGCTCGAGATGGACTCGCTCCTGATCAACCTGGGCGTGCTGGCGCTGGCCGTCACGCTGGCGATGGTCGTCACGGGCCTCCTGGGCTGGGCCTTCGAGCGCATCATCGTCAAGCCGGTCTATGGCCAGCACCTCAAGCAGATCCTGATCACGATGGGCGGCATGATCGTGGCCGAACAGCTGATCCACGTGATCTGGGGCGCCGAAACGATCGCCCTGCCGCTGCCGACCGCGCTGCGCGGCGCCATCCTGATGGGCGACGCGGCGGTGGAAAAGTATCGTCTGGTGGCTGTGGTGGTCGGGCTGGTGGTCTTCGTCGCCATGTTCCTGGTGCTCAATCGCACCAAGATCGGCCTGCTGGTGCGCGCCGGGGTCGAGAACGGCGAGATGGTCGAGGCGCTCGGCTACCGCATCCGGCGCCTGTTCGTGGCCGTGTTCGCGGCCGGCTCGGCGCTGGCCGGCCTGGGCGGCGTGATGTGGGGCCTGTACAAGGAAACGCTCACCGCGGCAATGGGCAGCGAGATCATGGTGATGATCTTCATCGTCATCATCATCGGCGGCCTCGGTTCGGTGGGCGGCTGCTTCATCGGCGCCCTGCTGATGGCGCTGGTGGCCAACTACGCCGGCTTCCTGGCGCCGAAGATCGCCCTGGTATCGAGCATCATCCTGATGATCTCGGTCCTGCTGTGGCGCCCGGCCGGCCTGTATTCGACGTCGAGGAACTGAAGTTATGCCCAATTTTATGCTGCACCGACTTCTCTCCGGCGACCTGCCGCGCAGCCGCATCCTGACCGCCCTGCTGCTCCTGATCGTGCTGGGACTGGCGCTGGCGCCTTTCCTGTTTTCCGGCGCGCGTCCGCTCAACACGGCGGCCACGATCTGCGTCTACATCGTGCTGGTGGCGTCCTACGACCTGCTGCTGGGGTATACCGGCATCGTCTCGTTTGCCCACACCATGTTCTACGGCATCGGCGCCTATGGCATCGGCCTGGCCCTGGCCCGCGTCGACGAACCCACCTGGGGCGTGATGGTGACGGGCCTGGTGATGGCGCTGCTGCTGGCGCTGGCCCTGGCCCTGGTGGTCGGCCTGTTCGCGCTGCGCGTGCGCGCCATCTTCTACGCCATGATCACGCTGGCCGTTGCCTCTTCCTTTGCCGTGCTGGCCTCGCAGCTGTCCGACCTCACCGGCGGCGAGGATGGGGTGACCTTCAGCGTGCCGGAGGTGCTGTCGCCCAGCTACCTGCTGTTCGAGAACGAGGTCCTGGGCCGCTACGTCGACGGCAAGGTGATCACCTATTACCTGGTGTTCGCCGGCTGCCTGCTGCTGTTCCTGTTCCTGCTGCGGCTGGTGAACTCGCCGTTCGGCCGCGTGCTGCAGGCGATCCGCGAGAACGAATTCCGCGCCGAGGCGCTCGGCTACCGCACCATGGTCTACCGCATCTGGGCCAACTGCCTGGCCGCGCTGGTGGCGGCGCTGGCCGGCGCCCTGATGGCGCTGTGGCTGCGCTACGTGGGGCCAAAGACCTCGCTCGGCTTCGAAGTGATGACCGACATCCTCCTGATCGTGGTCATCGGCGGCATGGGCACCATGTACGGCGCGGTGATCGGCGCCACCCTGTTCATCCTGGCCCAGAACTACCTGAAGGAGCTGATGGCGCACGGCTCGACCGCGCTGGAGGGCGTGCCGCTGCTGGCGGCGGCCCTGCACCCGGACCGCTGGCTGCTGTGGCTGGGCGTGCTGTTCATCCTCTCGATCTACTTCTTCCCGATCGGGATCGTCGGCAAACTGCGCGTGCGGGCCTGGCTGGCGCGGAGCCGCGCGCCCGCTTCCTGATCCCCCCTTTCCCGCCTCACGTCCTTTCCGGCGCGCCGCATCCGAAATGCGGCGCGCCGCGTATCTTCATGCTGGACGAATGAACGGGCGGCAGACATCATGCAAAGGAAAATCTTGATCGTGGGCGGCGGCATCGCCGGCCTTTCGCTGGGCCTTGCCCTTGAACAGCGCGGCATCGCGGCCGACGTCGTGGAGCGCCTCGCGACGCCATCGCCCTCCGGCACCGGACTCTACCTGCCCGGCAATGCCACCCGCGCCATCGCCAGCCTCGGCCTGCTCGACCGGGTACGCGCCAACGCCGTGGCCGTGCGCAGCCAGAAGATCCTGGACCACCGCGGCTGGGAACTGACCGAGACCCGCACCGGCGACGTCTGGTCGCGCTGCGGCCCCTGCCTGTCGCTGCCGCACGCGCGGCTGCACGCCATCCTGGGCGCCGCCTTCGGCGAATCCAGGGTGCGCCACGACGTATCGGTCGAGGCCATCGACCAGTCCAGCGGACGCTGCGAGGTCGCCTTCACCGACGGCCGCTCGGCCACTTATGACCTGGTGGTGGGCGCCGACGGCATCCATTCGGGCGTGCGCCGGATCGTCCGCCCCGACGTCAATCCGCAATATGGCCGCCAGGTGTGCTGGCGTTTCATTACCCAAAACATCACCGGCGTCGCCGGCTGGACCGCCTTGCTGGGCAATGGCAGCACGCTGCTCGCGATTCCCGTGAGCGGCAGCGAGGTCTATGTGTACGCCGACCTGACCTTGCCGCCGGGAGCGGATCCCGAGCCCTACCGCCACGCCTGCCTGCCGGAACTGTTCCAGAAATTCGCCGCGCCCGTATCGTTGCTGCTCGAGCGCGGACACCAGGATGAGGCGCGAGTCCACTTCGGCCGCCTTGGCCAGGTCGTCATGGACGACTGGGTGCAGGGACGGGTCGTCTTCATCGGCGATGCCGCCCACGCCGCCTCGCCCAATATGGCGCAGGGAGCGGCCCTGGCGATCGAGGATGCCGCGGTGCTGGCCGACGTCCTCGCCGCGGGCCAGGACCTCGACACTGCGCTGGCGTCGTACACGCGCCGGCGCCAGCATCGGATCCGCTGGGTGCAGCGCCAGTGCGCGGCCAGGGACAAGATGCGCGCCCTGCCCGCGCTGGCGCGCGCCGCCATCTTCGGTCTCTTCGGCGACAAGCTGTACCGGCGCAGCTATGCGCCGCTGCTTGCGCCGCTGTAATTCCACCGCATCGTTGTGCCGCCGGGCCAGCAACCGGCGCGCAAGCCCTTCGCCCGCCACCCCATCGGCGGCACCTCAATTTCCTTCCAGCACCGACTTGCAAAATTGCAAGCGTTTTCGTCAAGTTCCATCGCTGCATTTGAGGGACGCCGCACGTCCCGCTCGATGTTCTGAACACACATCAATATCGCGACCGTTGCCATTTTTATCATTAACCAAGAATGGCCTCGTCGTCAGCCAGCGCGAGGAATCCCATCCCTCTGGCCCCTGAACAACCACACCATGAAAAGACTCCAACTCCTGATCGCGACAGCGGCCGTCACCGCGGCCGCGTCCTCGCCGCTGGCCGCCCAGGCCAACGTCGAGGTCCTCAACGAGGGCTTCGCCAGCCTGTCCGGCCTTACCGACTGGGACCGCATCAACCGCAGTGTCCCGGCCGGCATCGGCTGGTTCCAGGGCAATTCCGACATCTTCGGCGCCCAGTCCGGCGCCGCCAACTCCTATGCGGCCGCCAACTTCCTCGGCGCCACCAACGGCATCGGCATCGTCGACAACTGGCTGATCACGCCCACGCTCACGCTCAGCGGTCTCACCACGCTGTCGTTCTTCACCAACCGCGAGCTGGTCGACGGCTTCGACGACCTGATCGAGGTGCGCTTCAGTTCCGGCAGCGGGACCGATGCGGCCGGCTTCGACACCCTGCTGGCCACGATCGGCGGCGCCACCGACTTTCCCACCGACTGGCAGCAATGGAGCGCCAACCTGACGGTCGAAGGAGAGGGACGCTTCGCCTTCCGCTACCTGGGCGACCCGGCCGTGCTCAGCTACGTCGGCCTCGACACCGTGCGGGTGGTCACCGCCGTGCCGGAGCCGGGCGGCCTGCTGCTGCTGGCTTCCGGCCTGGGCGTGCTTGGCCTGATGCGGCGCCGTGAGCGTCAATGAATTTTCGGAGATATTCCATGCGATCGACTATCCACCTTCCCGCCACCCTGCTGGTGCTGCCATTGACGGCCCTGTGTGCGAGCGCCTGGGCCGCGCCCCAGGCCACCGCCGGCAGCGCCACCCAGGGCCTGACCGTCGTGCGCGACGCCGAGAGCGGCGAATTGCGCGCGCCCACCAGCGCCGAACGGCAGGCGCTGCACGCGGCGACTCCGGCCGGCGCCGCCCGTCCATCCCAGCCGACGGTCGTCACGGGTTCCAATGGCCGGCTCAACGCCCGACTGGGCGAGAGCCGCCTGGTGTATTCCGTGGTTACCCGAGGCCCCGATGGCAAGCTCGACCAAACCTGCGTCCAGGGCGCCGATGCTGCCGAGCGCGCTGTAAACGGTAACGTCAGCGCTGCCATCAAGGGCGCAGCCCCTGTCACCGTCCACCAGAAAGGCCGCCATGATCACCGCTAATTCGCTCTCGCGCCTGGTCGCGGTCGTGCTGCTGGCCGCTGCCAGCCTGTACAGCATCGGCAAGGCCGAAGCTGCCGTCATCGTGATCGTCAACCAGAACGAGCCGGGTGTCGGCTTCAACGATCCCACCCCTGCCGCGCCGGTCGGCGGCAATACCGGCGCCACGCTCGGCGAGCAGCGCCTGATCGCCTTCCAGCACGCGGCCGACCTGTGGGGCGCATCGCTGGAAAGCACGATCCCGATTCGCATCGGCGCCGCCTTCGTGCCGCTCAGCTGCAACCTCACCGGTGCAGTGCTGGGCGCGGCCGGCGCCCCCTCGGTATGGGCCAATTTCCCGAATGCGCCGCGTACCCTCACCTGGTACCCGCCGGCACTGGCGGCCAAGTTCGTGGGCGAAGACCTGACCCCGCCCGACGAGCAGCACGTCATCGCACGCTTCAACTCGCTGCTGGGCCTGACGCCGACCTGCGTGCCTGGCCTCACCTTCTACCTGGGACTGGACAATAATGCGGGCGAGCAGATCGACCTGGTGACCGTGCTGCTGCACGAGATCGCCCACGGCCTGGGCTTCCAGACCTATACCGACGACGGCAGCGGGGCCCAGATCCAGGGAATTCCATCGATCTGGGACCATTTTCTGCTCGACAACCGCACTGGCCGCACCTGGGTGCAAATGACGAATGCCCAGCGGGCGGCGTCGGCGGTCGCCTGGCGCGGCCTGTCCTGGAATGGCCCGCACGTGCGGGCCACCGCGCCCGAGGCGCTGGCGCCGGCCTCGGTGCTCACCATCAGCGGCCCCGCCGCCGCCGGAGCGGCCGGCGCCTATGCGGTCGGCGCCGCCAGCTTCGGACCGCCGGTGGCCAGCGCGCCGGTCAGCGGCCAGCTGATGCCGATCCGCGACCATGCCAACGGCACCGGCCTGGCCTGCGCGCCGCTCAACACCGTCAATGCGCTGGCCGTACGCGGCAATATCGCCCTGGTCGATCGCGGCAACTGCGACTACGTGGTCAAGGCGCGCAACGTCCAGGCAGCCGGCGCGATCGGGCTGGTGGTGGCCGACAATGTGGCCGGCGAAGTGGCCGGCCTGCCGGGCATCGATCCGGACATCGCGATTCCCGCGCTGCGCATCACCCAGGCGGACGGGCAAAAGCTCAAAACCGCGCTGCAGACGCGTTCGCGCACCCGTTCCGGCGTGGTGGCGCAATTCTCGGCCGATCCGCTGCGGCTGGCCGGCGCCGACGACCAGGGCCGCATCCTGATGTACACGCCCAGTGTCCATGCTCCAGGCTCTTCGGTGTCGCACTACACCACCGAAGCCACGCCCAACCAGCTCATGGAACCGTCGATCAACGACGACCTGCCGCACGACGTCACACTGCCGCGCGACCTTACCTTGCCCTTGTTGTACGACATCGGCTGGTGAGTGGGCGGCGTCCGGCGGGGCAAGCCGGTGGCGCCTGGCCCGCCGGACGCAGGGGCAAATAAAAAGCCGGCTACCCTCGCGGGTACCGGCTCGATGAAGGTAGCGCTTTGGCTCAGGCCTGGGCGCCCTTCTTGTACGCTTCCACGCCGCTCACCAGCTCGGCCTTGGCTTCGTCGATGCCCGCCCAGCCTTCGATCTTGACCCATTTGCCGGGTTCCAGATCCTTGTAGTGCTCGAAGAAGTGCTGGATCTGCTTCAGGCGCAGCTCTTCCAGGTCTTCCAGCGACTGGATTTTCTTGTACATCGGCAGCACTTTTTCGACCGGCACCGCGATCACCTTGGCGTCGCCGCCGCCATCATCGGTCATCTTCAGCACGCCCAGCGCGCGGCAGCGCACCACCACGCCCGGCGGCAGCGGGAACGGGGTGATGACCAGCACGTCGCATGGATCGCCGTCGTCGGCGATGGTCTGCGGGACGTAGCCGTAGTTGCACGGATAGTGCATGGCCGTACCCATGAAACGGTCGACGAAGATCGCGCCGCTGTCCTTGTCGACTTCGTATTTGACCGGATCGGCGTTCATCGGGATTTCGATGATGACGTTGAAGTCGTTCGGCACGTCTTTGCCGGCTGGGACGTTATTCAGGCTCATGGATGGTCCTTGGTTGCTGGAGAGTCAATAATAGGCCGTCATTATAGCGAAACAGGCATGGCCTGTGCGGCGGGCCATGCGTGCGCGCCTCAAAGAATGCTGGCCAATGCACACTGCCGATAATGGCTTGCCGCCTCCTGCTCCTGCCCCAGCGCCTCGTGCATCTGGGCCAGCTTGAGGTGGGCCTCGCGCACCATCGACGGCTCGGTGGCGTCCGACAGCGCCTGCTCCAGGTAGCGCTGGGCCTTGCCCCACAATTTCTGTTTCAGGCACAGCGAACCGAGGGTCAGTGCCAGCTCGGCGTCCATCGGGCGCTCGCGTCTCCAGGTTTCGCACGCCTCGATCTGGGCCAGGAGTGAAGGAGACCCGAATGGACTGGCGGCGTCGCGGTAGGCGCGCACCACGCGCTCGTCCCAGCCGGCCTTGAGCGACTCTTCGGCGATCGCACGCGCCTCGTCATGCAGGCCGCGCGTATTGAAGGCGCTGGCCGCGCGCGCCGCGATATAGGGCACGGTGCGGTCTTGCGGCGGCACCGTGGCCCAGATGCGGCGCAGCGATTCGGCGTCATGCCCGTCGCCGCCCAGCAGCGCCTCGTAGGACAGCTCGCGCAGGCGGCTCGACAGGGCCGGATGCAGCGCGCGGCGTTTATCCAGGATGCGCACCAGGCGCAGCACCTCGGGCCAGTTGCGCGCCTGCTGGTTGGCCTTCATCGCCCACTGCAGCGCGTGGATGTGGCGCTGGCCGCTGGCATTGAGTTCGGCCACCGCTTCGAGCGCGGCCTCGGGCTGGTGGTCGTCGACCAGCAGTTCGGTGACCGTCATCAGGCGCGCGGTCTTGAGGGTGTTGTCGTGGGCAATCCCGGCCAGCCAGGCATCGCGCCGCGCCGGCTCGCGCATGCGGTGCGCGGCGCGCGCGCCGACCAGGGCCGCCAGGCCGGCGTTCTCGGGCAGCTCGGCGGCGCGCATCGCGGCTTTCTCGGCGTGGCCGAAGCGGCCTTCGAACAAGGCCTTGAGCGCGTCGCGCATGCCCTTGTTGCCTTCGCGCTCGGCACGGCGCTGGCGATAAGCGGCCACGCGCTGCGGCATCTTGAGGGTGGCGTTGGCGGCGCGCACCAGGCCGTACAGCGCCAGGAAGGACACCACCAGCAGCACCACGAACAGGTTGAGGGACATGTCGATCCGGTGCGGCGGATAGAACAGCACCACATTGCCCGGATTGAAGCGCGCCGTCACGGCGATGCCGATGGCGGCGGCCATCAGCGCGACTAACCAGAGAAGTAAACGCATTATTATCGCTTCGCTTTGTGCATGACTTATTTCGCTTTATAGTTGCGCACGGCATTCAGGCTGTCGGCCAGCGTCGGCATCTCGATCGTCAGGTTATTGGCCTGGACCTGGCGCAGCGCGGCCTGGGCCGACTGCGTCACGCGCGCGCGCGTGTCGAAATACTTGACCAGCATGGCCTGGGCCGTGGCCAGGTCGTCGCGGAAGGTCGCCTCATTGCGCGACAACAGCGCCAGGCGCGCATTCAGCAGGCGCAACTTCAGGTTCTCGCGCACGAAGAACGATTCGCTCGGCGACAGCATCAGCGCCTCGGGAGACTCGACGCTGCGCACCCGGATCAACTGGCGCACGTCGTCCCACATCTCCTGGCTCCACAGGCTCCAGGTGTCGAGCATGCGCTGGCCCACGCCCAGCGGCTGCGCCGGACCGGTGGCCGGCGCAGCCGCGGCCGCGGCCTCGCCCTTGCGGCCGGTGCGCACGGGTGCCACCGGCAGCAGCGGTTTTTCATTGGACAGCATCGGCAGCGAGTCGACCTGCCCGATCACGTGGTCGAGGCGCACGGCGACGCCGGCCAGGTCCACCGCCGGCAAGGCCTTGAGCTTCTCGATGTCGCCCGCGATCGCGCGCCGGATGGTGAGGAATTGCGGGGTGTCCGAGCGCGACACCGCGCGGTCGGCGTTCTGCAGCGCGATCAGGGCGCCCTGCACGTTGCCGGCCAGTTGCAGCTGCTGGCTGGCGGTCGACAGTACCTGCTCGATCTCGCTCAGCGCCCACTCGTCGCGGTTCTGCGACAGGTCTTTATAAAGCTGCTCGAGCGCCACCTGCTGGCTCTGGGCTTCGCTCTGGCGGCTTTCGAGCACGCCGACCTTGATCTGGAGCTCCTTCGACTGGTCCGCCACGTCGCGCGCCAGCGCCGCCGTCTCGGCATTGACCGCATTGCCCTTCTGGAGGCTGCGCGCCATGTCCTGGCGCAGCGCGTTGATGCGGTTGTGCGACGAATAGGTCTGCAGCGCCAGCAGCACGGCCAGCGCGATCACCGCCAGCGGCAGCGGGCGCGCCAGGCGGTCGAACAGGCCGGGGCCGCCCGGCTCGCCCATGCGCGGCAGGACGGGACCGCCTCCGGCTGGGGGTACGCCGCCGGCCGGGGGCATGCCGCCCGGAGGGACACCGCCCGCGGCCGCACCCGACGGCGCGCCGCCCTGGACGCCGTCGGGCTTGTGGAGACTCGGTGCGGGCACATTGGCCTGCGGCTGATCTGGATTGTTCGGCAATTCGTTCATTATTGTGATTGTAACGCTGCTAGTAGGCGTGCATCTCCGGATCCCGTCAGGGTCACGTGGCGCAGCCCCAGGGCGTACGCCGTCTCGGCGATCCGCGCGTGGGGTACGACCAGGCGCTGTTGCCGGAACTGTGCCCCGAATTGCGGCCCCAGCGCCTCCACCAGGCCGCCCAAGCCACGCAGGGCTTCCGAGCTCGTGATTATCCAGTCGTTTGGCTGCGCCAGCAAGGCGCGCAATCGTGCGGCCAGCCCGGGCGTCAATACAGGGGTGCTGCGGCGGTAGGCCGCCACCGCCTCGACCGTGGCGCCGGCCGCACGCAGGGCGTCGGCCAGCAGCTCGCGCCCGCCATCGCCGCGCACGATCAGCACGCGCCGGCCGCTCAAGGCGGCCAGGTCCAGGTTCTGCAGCAGGTGTTCCGAATCGCTGTGGGCGGGGTCGAGAGGACTGTGGATCGTATAGCCCGGATCGGCAACGCCATGGCGCGCCAGCGCGGCGCGGCTGCCCTCGCCCACGACTGCCAGCGGCACGGCCGCCGGCCAGGCATCGAGGTGGGCAAACGCCGCATCGACCGCATTCGGCGACACGAAAACCGCCAGCGCATAGTCAGGCACGGCGGCCAGCGCCGCACGCAGGGGCGCCGGATCGTCGACCGGGGCGATCTGAAGCAGCGGCAAGACCTCGACCGTGCGGCCGATCACGCGCAGCGCCTCTGCCAGGCCGTCGGCCTGGGCGCGCGGCCGGGTGACCACGACCACGCGCTCGCTCGGCTTTGGCGCCAGCTCAGGCATCCTCGGCCGCATCGACGCGGCAGGCGGCCAGGATCGCGTTGGCGTCCTGCTGCGCCAGCAGCTCGGACACCTGCTCGCCCAGGTATTCCGGCTGCTCGGCCGAGCCAAGCACTTCGGCGTGCGCGCTGCGCTTGCCGTCCGGGGTCGCGACCATGGCGCGCAGGCGCATCTGGCCGTCCTGCACGGTGGCATAGGCCGCCAGCGGGATCTGGCAGCTGCCGCCAAAGATGCGCGACACCTTGCGTTCGGCCAGCACCGCCTGGGCGGTGACGACATGGTTGAGCGGCGCCAGCACGGCGCGCAGGTCGACGCCGTCGCTGCGCTGCCCGCTCAGGATCTCGATCGCCATCGCGCCCTGGCCGGCCGCCGGCAGGGAGAGTTCGGGCTCGAGCAGCGCGCGGATGCGCTGCGGCAGGCCCAGGCGCTTGAGACCGGCGGCGGCCAGGATAATGGCCGCGTACTCGCCGCGATCGAGCTTCGCCAACCGGGTGTCCAGGTTGCCGCGCAGCGGCAAGATCACCAGGTGCGGGTAGCGCGCCGCGATCAGCGACTGGCGGCGCAGGCTGCTGGTGCCTACCACGGCGCCGGCCGGGAGCTCATCCAGGCTGGCAAAGTCGTTCGAGACGAAGGCGTCGCGCGGGTCTTCCCTTTCCAGCACGGCGCTCAGTTCGAAGCCCTCCGGCAGCTCCATCGGCATGTCCTTGAGCGAGTGCACGGCCAGGTCGGCGCGGCCTTCGGCCATCGCGACCTCGAGCTCCTTGACGAACAAGCCCTTGCCGCCGACCTTGGACAGCGTACGGTCGAGGATCTGGTCGCCGCGTGTTGTCATTCCGAGAATTTCGACGCTACATTCTGGATATAATGCGGCGAGCCGGTCGCGCACGTGCTCCGCCTGCCACATGGCGAGGCGGCTCTCGCGGGATGCGATAATCAGTCTGGCTGGCGCCTGGGGCGCCACGGTAACTACCTGCTGTATAGCGTTTAACACTCGAGTTCTTTCACTGTCATTGGGCCGACCCGGACGATGCCAGTAGCCGTTCCCTGCATAAGATCATAAATTTTATCATGGGGCATCTTGCAGATCGTGGCCAACCGCCATCGCACAATCTATTACTTGTGGTCGATATGGACAATCCTGCTGCACCCGTAGTACAAGCCGGCGCCGACAAGGACGCCCCGCTCAAGGAAGACATCCGCCTGCTCGGCCGCCTGCTGGGCGACGTGCTGCGCGACCAGGAAGGCGACGCGGTGTTCGACATCGTCGAAACCATCCGCCAGACCGCGGTGCGTTTCCGCCGCGATGACGATCCGGACGCCGGCGAAGAGCTGGCCACCCTGCTGCACAAGCTCACCCGCGACCAGACGATTTCGGTGGTGCGCGCATTCTCGTACTTCTCGCACCTGGCCAATATCGCCGAAGACCAGCACCACAACCGCCGCCGCCGCGCGCACCTGCTCAAGGGGTCCTCGCCGCGCTCGGGCAGCATCGGCTACGCGCTGGGCAAGCTGGCCGAGGCCGGCATCGGGCGCGAGACGGTCGATGAATTCTTCCGCGACGCCCTGATCTCGCCGGTGCTCACCGCCCACCCGACCGAGGTCCAGCGCAAGAGCATCCTCGACGCCGAGCACGACATCGCGCGCCTGCTGGCCGAGCGCGACGCGCCGCAGACGCCCAAGGAACGCCGCCGCAACGAGCAGCTGCTGCACGCCCGCATCGCCACCCTGTGGCAGACGCGCATGCTGCGCTACTCCAAGCTGACCGTGGCCGACGAGATCGAAAACGCCCTGTCCTATTACCGCATCACCTTCCTGCGCGAAGTGCCGGCCCTGTACGACGACATCGAGCTGGAAGTCGCCGAACAGTATGGCGGCGATGGCTCGACTGCCGCCGCCCACGCCTCGTTCCTGCAGATGGGCAGCTGGATCGGCGGCGACCGCGACGGCAACCCGAACGTCAACGCCGACACCATGCGCCACGCGCTGACGCGCCAGTCGACCACCATCCTCGACTTCTATCTCGACGAGGTGCACGCGCTGGGCGCCGAGTTGTCGGCCTCCACCTTGCTGGTCAAGGTGTCGCCCGCGCTGGAACAGCTGGCCGACGCCTCGCCCGACGCCTCGCCGCACCGCAGCGACGAACCCTACCGCCGCGCCCTGATCGGCATCTATGCGCGCCTGGCCGCCACCGCGCGCGAGCTGGGCGTGGGCCACATCCTGCGCAAGGAAGTCGGCCATGCCGCGCCCTATCTCGACCCGGAACTGTTCGCGGCCGACCTCGAGGTGCTGGCCGACTCGCTGCGCCAGAACCACGGCGCCATGCTGATCCAGCCGCGCCTGGCCGGCCTGCTGCGCGCCGCGCGCATCTTCGGCTTCCACCTCGCCTCACTCGACATGCGCCAGAGCTCGGACATCCACGAGCGCGTGCTGGCCGAGCTGTTCGCGCGCGCCGGCGTCGAAGCCGATTACGCGGCGCTGGGCGAAGAGGACAAGCGCGCACTGATCCTGCGCGAGCTGGCCCAGTCGCGGCCCCTGTTCTCGCCCTACGAAAGCTATGGCGACGAGACCAATTCGGAGCTGGCGATCCTGCGCGCCGCACGCGAGATCCGCCTGCGCTATGGCCCGCGTGCGATCCGCAACTACATCATCTCGCATACCGAGACCGTGTCCGACCTGCTCGAAGTGCTGCTGCTGCAGAAAGAGACGGGCCTGATGCGGGTGAGCAGCGGGACCAGCGACGCGATGGTGATCCCGCTGTTCGAGACCATCCCCGACCTGCAGCGCGCCGCCGGCATCATGGACGAGTGGATGGCGATTCCGCTGGTGGCCGGCATCATCGAGAAACAGGGCCGGCTGCAGGAAGTCATGCTCGGCTACTCCGATTCGAACAAGGACGGCGGCTTCCTGACCTCGAACTGGGAGCTGTACCAGGCCGAGTTGAAACTGGTCGAGGTGTTCGCGCAGCGCCAGGTCAAGCTGCGCCTGTTCCACGGCCGCGGCGGCACCGTCGGCCGCGGAGGCGGCCCGAGCTACGACGCGATCCGCGCCCAGCCACCCGGCACCGTCAACGGCCAGATCCGCCTGACCGAACAGGGCGAGATCATCGCCTCGAAGTTCTCGAACCCCGAGATCGGCCGCCGCAACCTTGAGCTGCTGGTGGCGGCGACCCTGGAAGCGAGCCTGACGCCGCATGACGTCGGCGGCATCGATACCGAACGCCTGCAGCGTTTCGAGTCCGTGATGGCCGAGCTCTCGAACCGCGCCTACAAGGCCTATCGCAACCTCGTGTACGAGACGCCGGGCTTCACCGACTACTTCTTCGAAGGCACGCCGATCGCCGAGATCGCGGAACTGAACCTCGGTTCGCGTCCCGCCTCGCGCAAGTCGACCCGCCGCATCGAAGACCTGCGCGCGATCCCCTGGGGCTTCTCGTGGGGCCAATGCCGCCTGCTGCTGCCGGGCTGGTTCGGGTTCGCGTCGAGCGTGACCAGCTGGCTCGACGACGCCAGCGTCGGGGGCGAACGCGAAGCGAAACTGGAGGAGCTGCGCGCGATGTACCGCGACTGGCCGTTCTTCGCCACCCTGCTGTCGAATATGGACATGGTACTGGCCAAGACCGACCTGGCGATCGCCTCGCGCTATGCCGGTCTGGTGAGCGACGCCGGCCTGCGCGAGCGCATCTTCCGCCGCATCTCGGCCGAGCATGGCGAGACGATCCGCACCCTGGAAGCGATCACCGGCGCCAGCGAACGGCTGGCCGGCAATCCGCTGCTGGCCCGCTCGATCCAGAACCGCTTCGCCTATCTCGACCCGCTGAACCACTTGCAGGTGGAGCTGATCCATCGGCGCCGCAAGCTGGCCGACAATGCGGATCCGCGCGTGCATCGGGGGATTCATTTGTCGATCAATGGGGTGGCTGCGGGGTTGCGGAATACGGGGTGATTCGAGGGTAACGCTGCTCGTGCAAGCTTGGGTCCCCGCCTGCGCGGGGGCGACGTGCTGAGGCTCGTGGCCCGAGTCGACTTCCGACGACCACCAGCTCATGCACGTCGTTCCCGCGAAGGCGGGAACCCAAGTCAGCAACCTACCAGCAGCAGATACAAAAAAAGCCGCCCGGCGCAAACCGGGCGGCTTTTCTACATCCAGCAAGCCAGCAAATTACTGGTTGTGCAGGAAGGTCTTGAGCTTGTCCGAACGCGACGGCTGGCGCAGCTTGCTCATTGCCTTGGCTTCGATCTGGCGGATACGCTCGCGGGTCACGTCGAACTGCTTGCCCACTTCTTCCAGCGTGTGGTCGTTCGACATCTCGACGCCATAGCGCATGCGCAGCACCTTGGCTTCGCGCGGGGTCAGCGAGTCCAGCACTTCCTTGATCACGTTGCGCATCGAGGCGTGCAGCGCGGCGTCCAGCGGGGCCAGGGTCGCGTTGTCCTCGATGAAGTCGCCCAGCTGCGAATCGCCGTCCTCGCCCATCGGGGTTTCCATCGAAATCGGTTCCTTCGCGATCTTCATGATCTCGCGAACCTTATTCTCCGGCATCTCCATCTTGGCGGCCAGGGTCGGCAGGTCCGGCTCGCTGCCGGTTTCCTGCATGATCTGGCGCGAGATGCGGTTCATCTTGTTGATCGTCTCGATCATGTGCACCGGCACGCGGATCGTGCGCGCCATGTCGGCGATCGAGCGCGTGATCGCCTGGCGGATCCACCAGGTCGCATAGGTCGAGAATTTATAACCGCGACGGTATTCGAACTTGTCGACCGCCTTCAGCAGGCCAATATTGCCTTCCTGGATCAGGTCCAGGAACTGCAGGCCGCGGTTGATGTATTTCTTCGCGATCGAGATCACCAGGCGCAGGTTGGCCACCGTCATTTCGCGCTTGGCCTGGCGTGCGCGCTTTTCGCCGGCCGCCATCTGCTTGTTGATCTTGCGCAGGTCGGCCAGCGGCAGCGCCACGCGCGCCTGCAGGTCGATCATGCGCTGCTGCAGCTCTTTAATCGCCGGCAGATTCCGGCTCAGCACCGCGCTGTACGGATAGGCGCAGTCGACTTCGCGGTCACCCCATTGCAGGTCGGTCTCGTTGCCCGGGAAGACCTTGATGAAGTGGGCGCGCGGCATGCCGCAGCGGTTCACGCAGATGTCCAGCACGGCGCGCTCGATCGAACGCACTTCGTCCATCTGGCGGCGCAGGGTGTCGCACAGCTTCTCGACCACCTTGGCGGTGAAGCGGATGCCCAGCAGCTCGTACGAGATCACGGCCTGCGCCTCCTCGTAGGCGGCCGAACCGTAGCCTTCGTTCTTGAACGCGTGGCCCATCAGGTCGAACTGCTGCTCGATCAGCGTGAACTTCTCCAGCGCGCTCTTGCGCAGCTGGGCCAGTTGCTCGGCCGAGTAGCCGGCCGCGGCGCCACCGGCGTTACCGCCCTCGCCTTCCTCTTCTTCTTCCTCGACTTCTTCCTCTTCCTCGTCGTCCTCTTCGGCCGCGGCAGCCGCGTGGGCCACCGAAGCGGCGGGCGCCGGGGTGTCGTTCAGGTCGACGAAGCCGTCCACCACATCGTCGATCTTCATCTCGTCGCTGGCGATCTTGTGCGACAGCGCGATGATTTCCGAAATCGTGATCGGGCACGCCGAAATGGCCTGCACCATGTCCTTCAGGCCCTGCTCGATGCGCTTGGCGATCTCGATCTCGCCTTCGCGGGTCAGCAGCGACACCGCGCCCATTTCACGCATATACATGCGGACCGGGTCGGTGGTGCGGCCGAAGTCCGAGTCGGCGGTCGACAAGGCGGTCGCGGCGGCGGCTTCGACTTCATCTTCGCTGGTCGGGGTCACGGCCTGGTCCGACAGCAGCATCATCTCGGCTTCAGGGGCGCGCTCGTAGACGGCGATGCCCATGTCGTTGAAGGTCGCGATGATGCCTTCGATCGCTTCCGGATCGATGATGTTTTCAGGCAGGTGGTCGTTGATCTCGGCATGGGTCAGGTAGCCGCGCTCCTTGCCCATATTGATCAGGTTCTTCAGCTGCTGGCGGCGTTTTTCGAGTTCAGTTTCCGAGAAGCCGGCTTCGCTCAGCATGCCGATGCCCTTGGCCTTGCGCTCGCGCGCCTTCGAGGCGGCCTTCAGTTCGGCGCGTTCGACGGCGTTCAGCGCCGCGACTTCGTCGTTCTCCGGCACGAATTCGCTTGGCTTGCGGCCGCGGCGGCCCGGAACCTTCACCTGCGGCAGCAGGTAGCCCGAGGTATCGATCGCAGCCAGCGCGGCCGCATCGGTGGTCTTGCTGACGGCGCCGACGGCGCTCACGGGGACGCTGGCGCCCGTGTCGACACGGCGGACGGCGCGGGTGCGCACGACTTTCGGCGCTTCCTCGGCGGCGGCCTGGGCCACCGGCGCCGCGGCCGGAGCAGGGGCGGCGACCGCGGCTTCTGGCTCGGCCGTCTTCAGGGCGGCCAGCTTGCCGCGCTTGCGCACGATGACCGGCGCCACGGCCGGCTTGGCCTGCGCCTGCATGTATTCGGCGGCCAGGTCGATGCCGGCGTCTGCGTCGGCATCGACAACTTCGTCGGCCACCGGGGCGGCGGCTTCGGCCACCACTTCTTCGACCGCGGCGGCGATCGGGGCCACGACCGGCGCAGCAGCAGGCGCCTCTTCCACGACTGGCGCAGCGACCGGCTCGGCCGCCACCGGGCCGCCGGCGGCCAGGATGGCGTCGGCCTGGGCCTTGAGCGTGGCCAGGCGCGAACGGGTCTTGACCACCGTCACCTTGGCCGCCGCTTCCGTTTCGAGGAAGTAGGAGGTCGCGGTTTTCGGCACTGCCAGCGGCGCCGAAGCCTTGGCCGGCGCTTTTTTCGCTGTCAGTGTCAATGTCTTGGCGGTGTTTTTCATACTTAAAACTCTCCAGTCGAGGCCAGGTGCGCGCCTGCGAAGTCAATAATCCAGCGGGACCCGCGTACGGGTCCTGGGAAAGGGGGAACGGAAGTGGCCCTACCTAGGGGCGGACATGCCAGGTTTCAAGCACGACTTACCGGTTTTTGCGCGCGCCAACTCGATTCTGGGCTGCGGACAGTTAGGCGATGGTCGATATTCAAAATCGTGCTGTGCATGTCGGAACGAAAAAAAGCCCGCTAACACGGGCTTGCATCTATTTTTCTAGAAGAATAGGGGAAGGGGCATATTATGCCCCAATGCAAGTTTTGGTGATAATTGATAGATCCGATAAGGGATATACACAATTCACATAGCGCCGCCCTGACATGCCCTCCCGACAAGCTTCCTGGAAGGTCTGCGCCGGCGCAAGCCGGTCTCAAGGCAAGAGGCGGATGATACACGATTTCATGCGCCGGCGCTTCCCTCCGCTGTAAGTTTCCCAACATTTATAATTGGAACTAGTACAATGCGCGCCCGAGCGCCGTGCTATCCTTCGCAATCTTGTTCTTACCATGAAGTCAATGAATACCACTACCCCTGCAGAGTCCGTCGACACCAACGCCACCACCCCGGAGGCGCAGCAGCCGCAAGCAGCAGCACCGGCCGCACCAGCACCGGCCGCCGCGCCGGCGCAAGGCATGTCGGCGCGCGCACTGCTCAAGCAGCTCCAGCAGGAGTATCCAGCCTTCCGCGACTGCCTGCCGCTGTCGATCGGCATCGACAAGCAGCTGCTGGCCCGCATGCCCGGCCTGGACAAGAAGGTCATGCGTGCCGCGCTCGGCATCCACACCGGTTCGATGCGCTACCTGCGCGCGATGGAAAAAGCGAAAACGCGCCATGACCTGGACGGCACCGCCGGCGCCGAAGTGCCCGAGGCGCACCGCCTGCACGCCAAGGAGCAGCTGCAACAGCGCTTCAAGAAGGAAGCCGACCGCAAGAAGGCCGAACGCGACGCCGCGCAGGAAGAAGAAAACAACCGCAAGCGCCAGGAAAAACTGCAGGCGCTGGCCTCCAAGTTCTCCAAGAATTGAGCGCAGAGCCCGAGATCATCGAGGACGATTTGCCGGCCTACGTCGGCATCGACCTGGCCAATGTGCGCCTGGTGCGCAGCGAGCAGGACGCGCGCGAGGCGCTGGCCGACCTGCTGGGCGGCGACGCGATCGGCTTCGACACCGAATCCAAGCCCACCTTCGCCAAGGGCGAAGTCTCGACCGGGCCGCACCTGGTGCAGCTCGCGACCCTGGAAACGGCCTGGCTGTTCCAGACCGCGACCCCGGCCGGCAATGCGCTGGCCATTACCGTCCTGAAACCCGTGCTCGAGGATCAGCGCGTGCTGAAGGTCGGCTTCGGCCTGGGCGACGATGTGCGGCGCTTGAAATCCAAGTTCGGCATCGAGCTGCGCAATGTGCTCGACCTGTCGACGGCCCTGCGCCGGCGAGGTGAACGCAATCCGCTCGGCGCGCGCAGCGCCGTCGAGCGTTTCTTCGGCCAGCGCCTGCAAAAGTCCAAGCGCATCACCACCACCAACTGGGCCCTGCCCCGGCTGTCGGACAAGCAGCTGCAGTATGCGGCCGACGACGCGCATGCGGCCTTGAAGATCTACCGCCACTGGAAGGCGAATCCGCCGTCTCCATAAGCCAGTAGGGTGGACGGCTCGCCGTCCACGCGTCCACCGGCACCTGCCCTGTCCCCAAAGAAAGAGCGAAACCTCAACTATTCGCGTTATCATTCCCACCATCTTCGATGCCGGTGGGAGCACATGAGTTCACGAAGCCTTCGCCTCTTCTTCGCCTCCCTGTTCGGCGTGCTGGCCTGTGCGGCCACGGCGGCGCCGCAAACCGTCCCCGACACCATCGACCAGCGCCTGCTCGCCTGCGCCACCTGCCACGCGCGGGTCAATGCGCGCGGCAATCCGGTCAACGACAGTTTCTATCCACGCTTGCAGGGCAAGCCGGCCGGCTACCTGTATCACCAGTTGCTCAACTTTCGCGACGGCCGGCGCCAGTATCCGCTGATGACCTACCTGGTCGAACACCTGCCCGACGCTTACCTGCGCGAGATCGCCCAGCACTTCGCCGCCCTGCCGCCGACCGTGCTGCCGCCCCAGGCATCCGGCTTGTCAGCTGCAGTGCTCGAACGCGGGCGCCAGCTCGTGGTCGATGGCGACGCGGCGCGCAAAGTCCCGGCCTGCGTCGCCTGCCATGGCGCGCGCCTGACCGGCGTGCAGCCGAACATTCCCGGCCTGCTCGGCCTGCCGCGCGACTACGTTAACGCGCAGTTCGGCGCATGGCGCAACAAGGTGCGGCGCGCGCATGGGCCCGACTGCATGGCCGACATCACGGCGCGCCTGTCGCTGGAGGACGTGGCCGCTGTCTCGGGCTGGCTGGCGGCGCAGCCGATGCCTCTTGACCCGCGCCCGGCCGAATCCATCGCGCGTCCCTTGCCACTGGCCTGCGGCAGCGATCCGGAGGCGCGATGAAAACTTTACGGATAGCCCTCCTCGTCATCATCGTTATCGCGCTGGCCACGGCGGCATTGGCCTGGCCGCGCGCCGAGCATATTCCATCGAGTTCGCCGCAGGCCTACGCTCCGTCTGCCGCCAATATCGAGCGCGGCGCCTACCTGGCGCGGGCCGGCGACTGCATCGCCTGCCACACGGCGCGCGGCGGCGTGGCGTATGCCGGCGGCCGTGCGCTAGACACGCCATTCGGGCGTTTCTACGGGCCGAATCTCACGCCCGACAAGGAGACCGGCATTGGCGACTGGAGCGCGGACGACTTCTGGAACGCGCTGCACAACGGCATCGCCAGGGATGGCCGCCTGCTCTACCCGGCCTTCCCCTACACGAATTACACCAAGGTCACGCGCGGCGACTCGGACGCCCTGTTCGCCTACTTCCGCAGCCTGGCGCCGCAGCGCCAGCCGAACCGGCCGCAGGAACTGGGCTTCCCCTACAACAGCCAGGCCTTGCTGGCCGGCTGGCGCCTGCTGTACTTCCGGCCCGGCGTGCATGAGGAGCAGTCGGCGCGCGGCGTCGAGTGGAATCGCGGGGCCTACCTGGTCGAAGGCCTGGGGCATTGCAGCGCCTGTCACAGCACACGTAACCAGTTCGGCGCGAACGAGGAAGGACTCGATGGCGGCCTGATTCCGACGCTGGGCTGGTATGCGCCGTCGCTGACGTCCGGCAGCGAGGCCGGCCTGGGTGACTGGGACAAGGAACACATCGTGGCGCTGCTCGGCACCGGCATCTCGCCGCGCGGCTCGGCCACCGGGCCGATGGCCGAAGTGGTGGCGCGCAGCCTGCAGCACCTGACGCCGGACGACCTGGGTGCGATGGCGAGCTATCTGAAATCATTGCCGTCAACGCCAGCGCAACGGCCGGCGCGCGTGCCGCCGGCCGGCGAGCAAGTCCTGGCCGAGGGCCGCCGCATCTATGAAGCCAAATGCGCGCAATGCCATGGCGACGATGGCCGCGGCAAGCTGCCCGCCTATCCGCCGCTGGCCGGTAATCGCGCCGTGACGGTGACGCCAGCCGTGAATGCGATCCGGATGACGGTCAACGGCGGCTTCCCGCCCGGGACGAAAGGCAATCCCCGCCCCTACGGCATGCCGCCGTTCGGCCATGAACTGGACGATGCCCAGGTGGCGGCAGTGCTCAGTTGGATCCGTACCAGCTGGGGCAATGCGTCGCCGCCTGTGGCTGCGGTCGAGGTCAACAGCTATCGGGCCGTCACAGACCAATAAAAGTGACACATCCTTCAGCTGCCACGAGGATTTTTACCGAAATCGTCTTCGATTGAAATACTTTTTCTTAACCGAGCGACAAGCTGCACACGGTTGGAGACGCCAGCTTTCGCATATAACGCTGTTAGCTGGTTTCGAACAGTTTTCTCTGAAATATCAAGCTTTCTGCCTATCGTCTTGCTATCGGTCCCCTCGACCAATAACCTGACTATCGATTTTTCCCGAACAGTTAGCACAAGATGATTCCCGCTTCGTCCTTGAATGCCGCTTTGTCGTAGATAAATTTCTGTCAACTGTGGGACAATAATACTTAATGCGTCCAGATGCCATTGACTTAATGGAGGTCGTACTCCACAAAAACTGACATAGGTACCACTCGACGAATGCAGGTCCAACGTGCCATGGCCGGCAATATTTTTCAGGTCAAACCTCTGGATTTCATCCAGCTCCAGCGCACTCACAAAATCACAAGATTGCTCGGGATCGATAAAAAACGGCATTCGATTCTTCATCCAGCGCTTTAAAGAACCTCGGGTCGAAACATCAAATTTTCTCTGCAATTGGGATAAATATTCCTGTGAGTGACCGATTTGAAAAATATCAGTTATCGTTAACTGATCCGCGATAACAACCCCGTGGGCGATAATCATTCTTTCGTATGGAAAGAACTTCTTGACTGGTCCGTCTATCCACTGCGCGATTGTGTCAGGTTGAGCGAGTGGACTTCTCAATGCGCTCAACCAGTCAGCGACATCGCCATCGGAAAGATATTTCATGCCAGAACCCTTTCACCTGAAGTCGTGACATCGACAGCCTTAAGCACCGCCATTTTCAGCCCCTTCGGCCTGGGCCGCCAAGTTCTCCAGCGCCGCCCCGTCCAGCCGCCCGTCTGTCCATCTGTCCATCTGTTCATCCTGTCGGCTTATGCTTTTTGGGTGAAAAAAAAGCGCTAACCATCTCCAACATTTCGTCTTCGATGGTACGCCAATCGCATACGCATAACAATCGACGGCGCTCAAAAAATATTCAGGCTGCATATTTCTTGACTTCGCCCTGCGTATGCTTGCTCGCAAGTAAGTTCCAGGACGGGACATTTGCCCTATTTCGTATTGTTTGAGGTTTCTTCAATATATCGACAATCCGAATCAAACTCCGAGCACATGCAGTGGCGGTATCGATTTCTAACAGCATGACAAGGAGCATGATGAAAATTCAACTCAAATTTCCAATCACCATGTCCTTCATCGGCAGCCTTCTCGTCTTCTCTCCGGTTAGCTCGGCGCCCAAGGATCCCGTTCTCGTAGGCATGGCATTTCTGGACATCATAACCGATGTCGTTACGAGAGAGCTGACTCAGAAAAGCTATATCGACTACCAACATCAGAGATATCGGCTTTTGCCTTCAGAGCGCTTTCCAGCTGAATCTCACGCCCTGAGTTACGATCGTCCGCTATGCAAGGCGGACCAGGATATTGAAGATTTCTTGGATCAGAAATGCAAGATTTATCAAGTCGTCGAAGCGGAACCGTCTTGCAAAGTGAAACAGAAGAATTGCATTGCACTTGAATTGAGTCCTTTTGTGGCACGAGACACGAACCTGATTTCTGCCATATCGAAGGCGTTCGATAACGTTCGCGAGTTCTTACCTGATCCTGAGATGCAAGACAAGAAATATGGAATCAGGGATCTACAAACACCAGGCTTGATCCTCTCGCCGCATGGCCAGTGGGCCACGCTCGGCCTGGATACAAACAGGCCCTACAAGGGTGTGCTGAAGCAGCTTGAAAGCGGCGTATTTGTCATTTCCTTCAACTAAATAATCTGGACAAAAAATGGACTTCAAAATCAGGGTCAACCAATTTACCGACGGCGCCACTGGGCATACCAATATCACGTTGATCGGCCCCTCGGGTCAGTCCTACACATATGGGGCAAATGTCTCGCCGAGCGCTGGCGTTCAAAATGAACATGCGCAAACGATGATCCGAATTTCGAACAATCCATCAGCCTACTCGTACTCGGATGTTGTTGTTTCAGAGTCAACCTTCAACCGTGTCCTCGAGTTCGCGCAGGCAGCAGATGCTGGAAATAATAGCTATTCTATATTTTGCAACAACTGTGTCGATTTCGTCGATCGGGCATTGGTGGTGGGCGGAGGGGAGCGGTTTTCAGCGCACCAGTATTTCAAGGACGGAACCTTGCTGGACGCATACTCCAAGCTGTCTGAATATGTCTGCGATCCCGGTAACGTTTCCGCTTGGTCCACCGGTGGCAGCATAGGCCTTAAGCAAGGTGATCAATTTATGCACGGCATATCCGAGTCGCTTGGTTCTGGCAAACTCTACCAAGGTCCAAACTTTTTTGAATTCTTCAATAATTTGAAGAATCTACTCGGTGCATCCAGCGCCGATGCAGAGGTGAAGGCAAACGAAGATTATGTGTACGAAAACGCACCTACCCCGTTGATCGTGGACCTGAATGGCGACGGGGCACGGACGATTTCGGCCCACGAATCTCAAGTATTCTTCGATACGGTGGGTGACGGAATCGCAAGGAAAACCGGATGGGTCGACCAGGCAGATGCATTTCTGGTTCAAGATTCGAATTCCAACGGCGCAATTGACGACATTACCGAGCTTTTCGGCGGATCGGGAAGGGCCGCAGGTTTCAAAAAACTCGCCACGCTGGACTCCAACTCGGATGGCTATATCACTGCCAGCGACTCTGCCTACGACACCCTGCTGCTCTGGAAAGATTCAAACTCCGACGGGATTTCGAACCCCGATGAGCTGATTTTACTCGCAGAAATCGGCCTGACATCCATCGATCTCGCTTACGAGACGGTGAACATTTACGATAATGGGAACTTTATCGGCGAGACGTCAACAGTGACCATAGCCGGACAGTCCGCCCAGATCGGGGATGCGTATCTCTCTCATGCATATGCATATGCATAAAAGATTTTTGACCAAACAACCATAATCGATAGCATAACTCTGCAGAGATTTGGCTGCAGAGTTTATCGATTTCTCTAACTATCACTTTTGTAATCCGCGAGCCATGTCTATCAAGCGGACCTGCTTGGACAGCCCATATTGCTGATAGTCACAATTGTAGTCGCTGTACTCGCCATTTCCGCAATCACTAAACCATATCCGCGAACGCCACCCGATCCGTCGTGGCATTGCGCGCATCCTCCACCCGCACCTTGTGCGACGCCAGCAATCCCTCGATCGACGCATTCATCGTATGGCAGCCCGCATCGATGCCCTTGTTCATCTGCGCGCGAATCCCACCCAGGTCGCCCGCCTCCAGCATGCGCACCACAGCCGGACTCGGCGTCAGGCACTCGGTCGCCAAGTAGTAACGATTGCCCTCGACAGACGGCAGCAGCGCCTGGCACAAAATCCCGCGCAAGGCATGCGCCAGGGCCTGCGCCTGCGCTTCTGAATTCCCCAGCAGGCGCAGCATCTTCTGCAAGCCGAGCTCGGTCGAGCGCGCATGCAAGGTCGCCAATACGAGCGGCCCCGACTCCGCCAGCGCCAACGCCTCCTGCGCGGTCTGCGCATCGCGGATCTCGCCGATCACGATGACATCCGGCCGCTCGCGCAGCGCATCGAGCGCCCCCAGGTAATAGCTCTCGACGTCGCCATCCTCTCCCACTTCGCGCTGGGTAATGATGCACTTGCGCTGCGGGATCAGGGTTTCAACAGGATCTTCGATGGTGATGATGTGCCCCGAACGCTGGCGATTGATCTCGTCCAGGATCGACGCAATGGTGGTCGACTTGCCCTGGCAGGTATCGCCAATGATCAGCACGAGACCGCTGGTCAGCCGCGCAAACTCGCGCTCGTCGTCCCACAGGCCAAGATCACCCAGCGCAATCGGCTCCTTCGGAAAGCGCCTGATCACGCAGCCGATACGCTTGCCGCCCTGGAAGCGGAAGCAGTTGGCGCGAATGCGCGCCGTATGCAAATCGATCGATCGGTCGAAGGCGCGCGAGGCGATGCGCTGCGGCCAGTTTGGCTCGATCACATCGAAGAATTCTTCCAGCTCTTCCTTCGTGATCGGCGAATCGGTCACCGCCACCAGGCCTTTCGGCTGGCGCAGCATCAGCGGGCTGTTTTGATGGATGATGATGTCCGAGAACACCAGCTTCGAGTTAAGCAGGTGCAGGATCTGCTGCACCAGGGTTTCGAACACTGGATGGTCTTCGTTTTCGATGTACGAAAGGGTCGGGATCTGCGAGGACTGGTGATGTTCCATCTGGTGCTGGAGTAAAAACGAGTTCCAGTCATTATAGAACTGGAATGTTGCACCAGAGTAAAAATATCGTCAGCGTGACAAACTCGCAACAATGCGGTCGCCGAATACCGTGATCGTCACGCCGAGGGCCACCACCAGCGCACCAGTCAGGCGCGCCGGCGACACTTCGCGTTTCGCCATATTGATCAGGCCAAAATGGTCGATCGCCATCGAGCTGAGCAACTGACCGGCGATCACCAGCACCACCAGGGTCAACAGGCCGATGCGCGGCGCCAGGAACACGGTGCCGAGCACGAAGGCCGCACCCATGAAACCACCCAGGAACTTCCAGGCCGGCTGCGACGGCAGCGCCGCCAGGGTCGCCCCCAGTCCGGCCACGCCGCCCTTGGCCATCGCCATCACCAGCAGCGCCACCGTGCCGCAGCTGAATGAGATCAGCGCGGCCATGATCGAATTCGCCCCGATCGAATGGGCCAGCTGGCTGTTCACCGCGGCCTGCGCCGACATCGCAATGCCGATGCAGAATGCCGCAGCCAATAAAATCAGGTTCATCTCAGTACGTCCAGGCAAAAAACGCACGATTCTAGTGCATTCCGGGCCGGCGCGTCGGCTCGCCCGGTCCCGTGCTCGTGCATTTCATCCCCGAAAGGCTGCAATTCGTCGCAAACGGCTCTCCCGGACGCGCCCGGCTGGCTACGATGGCTGCCATACCAACGAATCACGGAGTCCACCCATGCAAGCCTTCAAGCCATCATTCGCCGTGCGCACCCTGCTGCTGGCCGCCACTCTCGCCTGCGTCGCCGCGCCGACGCCCGCCATGGCCTGGCCCTTCGGCGGCGAAAAAGTCGAGGGCAGCGGCAGCGTGACGCGCCAGGCGCGCCAAGTCGAGCGCTTCACCGGCATCGCGCTCGAATTGCCGGCCCAGCTCGAACTGCGCATGGGCAATACCGAAGGCATCACGATCGAGACCGACGACAATCTGCAGCGCCTGATCGAAACCGAGGTCGACGACGGCGTGCTGCGCATCCGCCCGACCAAGCGCAATATGAACCTGCGTGCGCGCACCATGAAGATCGTCGTCAACGCGCGCCAGATCGAGCGCCTGTCGCTGGGCGGCTCGGGCACCATCGATGCCGAGGCGCTGCGTGCCCAGAGCCTGCGCATCAACCTGGGTGGCTCGGGCAAGATCCGTGTCGCCAGCCTGGACGCCGACAAGGTCTCGGTCAGCGTCGGCGGCAGCGGCGACTTCCGCGCCAACGGCGGCAAGGCGCGCGACGTGTCGGTGTCGATCGGGGGTTCGGGCAATGTCGACCTGGGCAAGGTCGCGGCCGACAGCGCCAGCATCAGCGTGGCCGGTTCGGGCGACGTGACGGTCTGGGCCAGGAACGAATTGAGCATGTCGATCGCCGGCTCCGGCGACGTCAAATACTATGGCGATCCGAAGCTGCGCAGCTCGGTCGCCGGTTCGGGCAAGTCGCGCCGCCTGGGCGACGCGCCGAACTGATCCGGTAGCGGCGTCTGTTACAGGGCGCCGCGCAGCACTTCGCGCTCGACCTGCACCGTGTCCGTGCCGTCGGTCAGCCACACCTGGCCGTCCTGGATCGTGCACTGCAGTTGCATCGAGCGTTGCGCCATCTTTTCCAGTTGCGCGCTGATCTCGGACGGGATGTTGATCACGCTGACGTTTTTCGCGCGCTCGATCTTGTTGGCCAGGCCCTTGAACCAGATGCTGCTGGTCGCGCTATAGCTGTACACCACCACCTTCTCGGAGCGACCGGCCGCCTTCAGCAGGCGCTTCTCGTCCGGCTGGCCGACTTCGATCCAAGTCTGGATGGCGCCGGTCAGGTCCTTCAGCCACAGCGCCGGTTCTTCGACGTCGAACAAATCCTTGCCATAGGCGAGCGCCGGATCGGCGTGCAGGGCGAAGGCCAGCACACGGATCATCACGCGCTCTTCGGTCTCGGACGGATGCCGGGCGATGGTCAGGGCATGTTCCTGATAATAGTTTCGGTCCATGTCGGCGATCGACAGGTCGGCCTTGTAGATGGTCGCTTTGATAGCCATTGTTGCGTGCGCTTATAGGTGCTGGTGGATGAAAACCCGCTATTGTCGCATGCGCGGCGACTGCCGGGTTCCCTGCCGGGTTAGACTAGCCGTCTTACTGAATATGGAGATCGCGATGACCAATGCTTTTCCTCCGAACCAGCAGTTCCTGCTCGCCGCCCGGCCGGTCGGGCTGCCCAAGCGCGAAGACTGGCAGTTCCACGAACAGGCCGTGCCCGAACCGGGCGAAGGCGAGGTCGTGGTCAAGGTGCTGTACCTGTCGCTCGACCCGGCCATGCGCGGCTGGATGAACGAGGGCAAATCGTATATCCGCCCGGTGGCGATCGGCGAAGTCATGCGCGCCGGCGGCGTGGGTGTGGTGGTGGCCTCGCGTTCGCCGCGCCTCAACGTGGGCGACCATGTGATGGGCGGCACCGGCGTGCAGCGCTACTGGTCCGGCCCGGCCGACGACAAGACCGCCAACCTGGCCAAGATCGATCCGCAAGTGGGTCACCTGACGGCCTGGCTGAACCTGCTGGGCATGCCCGGCATGACGGCATACTTCGGCCTGCGCGAAGTCGGCCAGGCCAGGGCAGGCGAAACGGTGGTGGTGTCGGGCGCGGCCGGCGCAGTCGGCATGACCGTGGGCCAGGTTGCGAAACAGATGGGCTGCCGCGTGGTCGGCATCGCCGGCGGGGCCGAGAAATGCGCCTTCGTCGTCGACCGCCTCGGCTTCGATGCCTGCATCGACTACAAGGCCGGCAACGTCGGCGCCGCGCTCAAGCAGCATTGCCCGCAGGGCGTCGACGTCTATTTCGACAACGTCGGCGGCGAGATCCTCGACACCGTCCTCACCCGCATCAATATGAAGGCGCGCATCGTGATCTGCGGCGCGATCTCGCAGTACAACGTGACCGAACCGGTCAAGGGCCCGGCCAACTACCTGGCGCTGCTGGTCAACCGCGCGCGCATGGAAGGCATGATCGTGTTCGACTATGCGGCGCGCTATCCCGAGGCCGTGGCCCAGCTCGGCGAATGGCTCAAGGATGGCGCGATCCAGAGCCATGAATACGTGGTCGATGGCTTCGAGCAGTTCCCGCAGGCGCTGCTGATGCTGTTCGAAGGGCGCAACCTCGGCAAGCTGGTGCTGAAAGTGGCAGACGCCTAGAACTTGTCGCCGGCTCCATGGTCGTACAGGTCAGGGCGCCTCGCCCTGCCTCCATGGAGCTGGCCATGCTGTCCCTTTTCGAACAATTCTCCGCCAACCCGGCGCTGCAAGGCCAGTTCAATCCGCAACTGGGCGCGCCGCTCAATGCGCAACTGGCCGCCCAGCTGGGCGCGCAAGCGAACCAGCTGGCCACGCTGTCGCAGCGCAGCCAGGAGCTGCTGGCGCGCCTGACCGACCTGAACCTGCAGATGGCGCGTCACTTCGTCGAGACCGCGCTTGACACCGGCCGCCAGCTCGCCGCCTGCACCGATCCCCTGCAACTGGCGCCCACCGCGATGCGCGGCTGGCAGCCGCTGGGCGAACACGTGCGCGCCTGGCAGCAGGGCCTGATGGGCGTGATGGCCGAAGCCCAGACCGGCCTCGGCCACGCAGCCGCACTGGCGCCGGTGCCCGCGAAACGTTCCGCCTGAGCAGGCCAGGACGCCGTATGGCGACGGGGCGGAACTAACGCTCACCACGTTTCTCTAAACGCACGAGCGCAGCCTGAGATAACTCCAAGTGCGTTCATGCATAGCGTACGGCCTCTACAACCGACAGCCCAAGGGCACAAGGAGATCGACATGGCGACCAGCAAGGAGAACGGAGCAAAGAGCAGCAGTCAGGGCAGCGCCCAGAAGAGCGGGCCGCCCGCCAAGCGCGGCTTCGCGGCAATGGACCAGAACCAGCAGCGTGAAATCGCCAGCAAGGGCGGCCAGGCGGCGCACCAGAAAGGCACGGCGCACGAATTCGATTCCGAAGAAGCGCGCCGCGCCGGCCAGAAAGGCGGCGAGGCCGTGAGCCGCAACCGGGCCCATATGGCCGACATCGGCCGCAAGGGCGGCGAAAGCCGGCAATCGGCCCAGCGCGCAGCAGCCGCCGCTGCCGCCGCGGCGTCGCAGAAGGGCAACCGCCAGGGTGAAGACAGCTAGCGCGTCTGGCTGCCGACTGTCCACGGGCGGTCCCGGCGCGGCCTTGCGCGGCGCGACCGCCCCTGTGGTACATTGCCGGGCTTATGCCTACCCTGAAATACCTGACCGCCTACCCGGACACCCTGCAAGCACAGGTGAGCGGGCTGATCGAACAGAACCGCCTTGGCGACACCTTGCGCCGCCGCTATCCCGAGCCGCACGGCATCCGCACCGACCGCGCCCTGTACGACTATGTGCAGGAGCTCAAGGACGACTACCTGCGCCATGCCGCGCCGGTCTCCAAGGTCGCCTTCGACAGCAAGATCCAGATCATCCAGCACGCGCTGGGCCTGCACACCGCCATTTCGCGGGTCCAGGGCTCACGCCTGAAGGCCAAGCACGAGATCCGCATCGCCAGCCTGTTTCGCGATGCGCCGCTGCCCTTCCTGCGCATGATCGCCGTGCACGAACTGGCGCACCTGAAGGAAAAGGAACACGACAAGGCGTTCTACAAGCTGTGTTGCTGGATGGAGCGGGAATACCACCAGCTCGAGTTCGACGTGCGCCTGTACCTGACCTGGCTCGACCTGTCCGGCGAGCGCTTGTGGAGCGGCGACTAGCTCGACTGCGCTGGCTTCGATGTGGGCAGCGCTGGTGACGCTGGCGGCTGATGCAGCGGCGACCGTCCGGCGCCATCCGGCTGCGCCGCGCAGCTGCGCGTGCAGCGCTGGAGCGCCGTGTCGCAGGCGCCGAGCCGTGCCATCCGGCGTCCGTTGTCGCCCGCGGCATCGAGCGCGCGGGTCGCCTGGCCCGGCACCGCGCCCTGGGCAGCGCGCGCCAATGGGTTGCGGAATTCCGGCGTCGACCCGGTCAGCCGCTGCTCCAGCGGCAGCGCCTGGGCGCCGGCGCGGCATTCGCGCTGTTCGGAGGCGCACATCGAGGCGCAGAACGCCGGATCCGCGGCCAGCGCCGGCATGGCGACGGACGCGGCCGCAGCCAGGATTGCGAGGATGACTGAACGCTTCATTCCAACCTTTCAGGAAAACGTGGCGGCATGCCATCCTGTCATCCTAGCCTCTTTTTGCACGGCACGGCTCCCGGATGTCTGAACGCATTCAATCGCAATCGTTGCTTGCCAACAACGAACGTTTCGTCCAAGTAAATTTCTAACCGGCGGTCACTCGACTTCGCGAGCGGGCTCCGCTACAGTCTGCACACTCGGAATTGCCGTCATCCCGAGACCTCCCTCGCCTCCCGCCACTCACATCACATGGTTCAGCAACATACCAGGCGCCTGTCCGCCGCGTTCGCTACGTGCGCGCTCGCTTTCCTGTCCTCCCACGCCAGCGGCGCCGAAGCGCCGGGCGAGCCGGCCACGCCCACGCCCGTCCTGAAGCTGTCCGGCTTCGGCACGCTGGGCGCGGTGTATGCAGACGCGCGCAGCGCCGACTTCACCGCCTCGGTGCTGCGCGCCGATGGCGCCGGCCATACGCGAGCCTGGAGTCCGGACGTCGACAGCCGCCTCGGCGCCCAGCTCGACCTCGATCTTGGCGCCTGGTCGGGCGTGCTGCAGGTGGTCAGCGAGCAGCGGCTGGACGGCAGCTATGCGCCCCAGCTCGAATGGGCCAATATCAAATACCAGCTTACACCCGACCTGGCCGTGCGCGCCGGCCGCATCGCCCTGCCCGTCTTCCTCGGCGCCGAATCGCGCAAGATCGGCTACACGATTCCCTGGGTGCGCACGCCGGTCGAGGTCTACGGTTCCCTGCCGATCTCCAGCAGCGACGGCCTCGACGCCACCTGGCGCTGGAGCACGGGTTCCGTGCTGCATGCCACCCAGGTATTCGCCGGCCGCACCGACCAGGACTTGCGCAACGGGTTGCGCATCAAGGCCGAGGACATCGTCGGCCTGTCGCACAGCATCGAACGCGGCGCCGTCAGCGCGCGCCTGTCGGCCGCCAGCGGACGCCTGAACACCGCCATCGGCGAGGAATTGTTCACGGTGCTGCGCCGCTTCGGGCCGGCCGGCGACGCACTGGCCAACCGCTACGAGATCAAAGATAAACGCGTCTCCATGGTCAGCATCGGCATGAGCGTCGATCCGGGCGCCTGGTTCGTGACCGCCGAGTGCGGCCGCACCCGCACCGATTCGCTGCTGGGCGGCGGCACGTCGATGTATGTCGGTGCGGGCCTGCGTCGCGGGGCGCTGACCCCTTACGCCGGTTACGCCCAGGTGCGCGCCGACGTCCCGACCCGCGATCCCGGCCTGCCGACCGATGGCCTGCCGCCGCCGCTGGCCGCGGCGGCCGGCCAGATCAACGCCGGCATCAACGATTTCCTGGCGACGATCCCGGTGCAGTCCACCTGGAGCGCCGGCCTGCGCTGGGATGCGGCGACCAATATCGCGCTCAAGCTGCAGCTCGACCGGGTGCGTCCGCGCGAAGGCTCGCGCGGTACGTTGATCAACAACCAGCCCGACCTGCGTCCCGACCGCGCAGTGCACGTCGGCAGCGTGGCCCTGGACTTCGTGTTCTGATGCGCGCGCTCTCTCCTTCCTTGCCATCGGTGCGGCGCCTGCTCGCCATTCTCGCCCTCAGTGCGGCTGCCGCCAACGCCTCGGCCGAACTGGTGGTGGTGGTCTCCAGCCGCAGCCCGGTAGCGGCCATCAACGCCGACCAGGTGGCCGCGATCTTCCTCGGCCATGCCAGCCGCTTCCCGGACGGCACCCAGGCGGTCGCCGTCGACCAGCAGCTCGGCGCGCCGCAGCGCGACAGCTTCTATCGCGAACTCACTGGCAAGACGCCGGCCCTGCTCAAGGCGCACTGGTCGAAGATGGTGTTCACCGGCCGCGGCCAGCCGCCGCGCGAAGCCAGTGGCGACGCCGGCGTGCGCCGCCTGGTGGCCGGAAATCCGGCGATGATCGGCTATATCGAACGCGAGGCGCTCGACGGCTCGGTGCGCGCCGTGCTGGTGCTGCCGTGAGGATGATGAACACGCTTGCGTCCGTCGCCACGCCGTCCGCGCCGTCCGCGCCGTCCCCGAGCCGGGTGCGCCGCACGCCCGCGCGCTGGCTCGCCCTCGCGCTCGAGACCCATATCTCGCTGCCGCTGTTCGCCCTGTTCCTGCTGGGCGCCATGTGGTTCGGCACCCTGCATGTGATCGAGGTGGAGCGCCGCACCGCGGCAGCCGCCGCGCGCGACGCCACCCACGAGCTGCTCGACACCTACGAGGCGCAGATGGCGCGCAGCCTGAGCAACATCGACCAGACCCTGCGCGTGCTGAAATACGCGGTCGAGCAGAACGGCGCGCAAGGCGCCCTGCCCGCGCTGGCGGCCAAGGGACTGCTCCCGCCCGGCCTGGTGTTCCAGGTCGAGATCACCGACAGCCACGGGCGCGTGGTGGCCAGCAATCCGGCTGCCGGCGCGCGCGACCTGTCCGGCGCCAGTTATTTCGAGTTCCACCGCCACATCCGGCACGACCAGCCCTATGTGAGCCAGGCCATCGTCCACCCGCAGGCCGCCGAGCCGCATCTTCATTTCTCGCGCCGCATCGACGACGCCGCCGGCCGCTTCGCCGGGGTGGCCATCGTGGCGGTCGACCCGGCCTATTTCACCAGCTCGTACGAACGCTCGCGCCAGGGCGAACGAGGCCTGCTCGGCCTCGTCGGGGTGGACGGCGTGGTGCGCGCGATGCGCATCGGCGAACAGGTCTCATGGGGCCAGTCCTACACGCCCGGCCCCACCGGCATGGTCGGCCTGCGGGCCTGCCGCATCGATGGCGAGACGCGCTACACCACCACCCGGCCGTTGGGCGGCTTCCCGCTGCTGGCGGTGGCCGGCCTGTCGGAAAACGAACAGATGGCGCAATTTCGCCAGCAGCGGCGCGCCTGGCTGCTGGGAGCCAGCGCCGGCAGCGCGCTGCTGGTGGCGGTGGTGATCCTGGTCAGCGCCTGGTCCTGGCAGCTGGCCAAGGCGCGCCGGCGCGAGCGCCAGGCCCAGGAAACCTATGCCGCGGCCTCGGAAGCCAGTCCCGACGCCTTCTTCGTCCTGCGCAGCATCATGAACCAGCGGGGACGCGTGACCGACTTCACCATCGTCACCACCAACAGCCGCGCCGAACAGCTCACCGGCCTGCGCAAGGAGCAGCTGGCTGGCCAGCGCATGTCGGTGATGCTGCCCGGGGCATTCAGCGCCGGCATCTTCGCCGACCTGGCCACGGTGGCGCTGGACGGCGTCACGCACGAAACCGAATGGCTGGCGCGCGCGCTGCCGCAGGGGGAGCGCTGGCTGTACCGCCAGGCGGTCGCGGTCGAGGACGGCGTCGTGGTCATCGTGCGCGACGTCACCGAGCGCAGGCTGGCCGAAGGGCGCATCCGTCACCTGGCCCACCACGACGACCTGACCGGCCTGCCCAACCGCAGCCTGCTGCGCGAACGCCTGGACGGGGCGATTGCGACTGCGGCCGGCGACGGCAGCGCGGTGGGCCTGGCCTTCATCGACCTCGATGGCTTCAAGCTGGTCAACGATGCACTCGGCCACAACGCCGGCGACGCTCTGTTGAAGGTGGTCGGCGCGCGCATGGCGCGCTGCCTGGGCGCGGGCGACACGCTGGCGCGCTTCGGCGGCGACGAGTTCGTGATCCTGCTGCCCGCCCTGTCGGGCGAGCCGGCCGCCATCGCGCCGCTGCTGGAACAGGTGCGCCAGGCGGTCACCGAACCGGTGCTGGTCGAGGGCCAGGAGGTGCAGGTCAGCTGCAGCATCGGCGTGACCTTCTATCCGCGCGACGGGGTCGACGCCAACGCCCTCATGATGCACGCCGACGTCGCCATGTACCGCGCCAAGGAGCTGGGCAACGACAACGTCCAGTTCTACGCCAGCGAGATGACCGCCAGCATCGACGAGAAGCTGGGCCTGCTGGAGGGCTTGCGTGCGGCATTGGATACCTGCGTGGATACCTGCGTGGATACCTGCGCGGAAGGCTACCCTGGCCCTTGCCAGTTCGAGCTGCTGTACCAGCCCAAGATCGACCTGCGTTCTGGCCGACTGTTCGGCGTCGAGGCGCTGATCCGCTGGCACCATCCGGAACAGGGCCTGGTCTCGCCCGACCGCTTCATCGGCCTGGCCGAAGAGAGCGGCCTGATCGTCCCGATCGGCGAATGGGTGCTGCGCACCGCCTGCGCCCAGAACGTCGCCTGGCGCGCCGCCGGCCTGCCGCCAATCAGCATGTCGGTCAACGTCTCGGCGCGCCAGTTCGAGGACAAGCGCCTGGTCGAGCGCATCGCCGACGCCCTGGGCGCGAGCGGCCTGCCGCCCGAAGACCTCGAGGTCGAGGTGACCGAGAGCCTGATCATGCGCGACCTGGGCCGCTCGGTCGACAAGATGCGCGAGATCGAGGCGATGGGCGTGTCGCTCTCGATCGACGACTTCGGCACCGGCTACTCCAGCCTGTCGGCGCTGAAATCGTTCCCGATCACCCGCCTCAAGATCGACAAGTCCTTCGTCGCCGACCTGGCCAGCTGCGCCGACGACCAGGCGATCGCGCTGGCGGTGATCTCGCTCGGTCATAAACTGGACCTGCGCGTGATCGCCGAGGGCGTCGAGACCGAGCAGCAGCGCGACTTCCTGCGCGCCAACGACTGCGACGAGATGCAGGGCTATCTGTTCAGCCGCCCGCTGCCGGCCCAGGCGCTGGCGCGACTGCTGGCCGACAGCCACGGAGTCGTGGCGTGAAGCCGGTGCGCGACACCACCAGCGTCCTGCTGGGCGCCGAACCCACGCTGCGGCGCATGCTCAATTACTGGATCGCCACCGCCCTGCTGTACCTCGCGGCCATCGTGCTGATGGCGTGCCAGGTGGCGGCCGGCCACACGCCGCGCGCGCCGGCCATGTTGCTGGGCGCAACCGCCGCCGCCGGCACCCTGGTCTCGTATGCGCTGATCCGCTTCAGCGCGGCGCTGGGTCTGGCGCCGGGCGTGCTGGCAACGCTGCAGTCGCTGTTCGCGATCGGCTGCGGCATGGCGGGATATGCGATAGCCGGACCGGTGCGCGCCGCGCTGCTGTGCATGACGGTGGTGATCATCGCCTTCTGCGCCGTCG
This sequence comes from Massilia sp. CFBP9026, assembly GCF_034045165.1. Taxonomy (NCBI): domain Bacteria; kingdom Pseudomonadati; phylum Pseudomonadota; class Betaproteobacteria; order Burkholderiales; family Oxalobacteraceae; genus Massilia; species Massilia sp. CFBP9026. The sequence goes on along the minus strand of NZ_JAXCWH010000002.1, from coordinate 652,322 downwards.
CCCTGCGCCCGCGCCAGACCATGTTCCTGTCGGCTGTCACGCTGGGCGGCATGGGCAGCGTCATGTGGTGGCTGCAGGCGGGCGACCCGCTGCGCCATCCGCCGGCGGTGGAAGCGATGAACTTCGGCTACCTGACGGCGGCGCTGCTGTCCACCGCCCTGCTGTCGAGCGAGATGACCAAGCTGCGCCGGCGCATGAAGCGCAAGAAGCAGGAACTGGAAAAAGCGCTCGAGACCATCCGCACCCTGGCCACGATCGACGAACTGACGACCCTCGCCAACCGCCGCCACATGAACGAACTCCTCTGCGCCGAGGAGCGGCGCCAGCCGCCCGGCGCGGGCAGCTGCGTGGCCCTGCTCGACATCGACTTCTTCAAGCAGGTCAACGACCGCCACGGGCACGCACTGGGCGACGCCGTGCTGCGCGAGTTCGCCAGCGCCGCGCGCGGCGCGCTGCGCGCCAACGACACGCTGGCGCGCTGGGGCGGCGAGGAATTCCTGCTGCTATTGCCGGACGCGGCGCCGCACGACGCGCGCCAGGTGCTCGAGCGCATGGCCGACCACGTGCATGCCTTGCGGGTCGAGGGACTCGATCCCGCGCGCCGCATCAGTTTTTCGGCCGGCCTGGCCGCACGGCGCACGGGTGAGCCGTTCACCGAGGCGATCAGCCGCGCCGACAAGGCGCTGTACCGGGCCAAGGCGTCGGGGCGCGACCGGATCGAGGTGGCGTAGGGTGGACGGGTCCCCCGTCCACGCGTTCTACCGCCGTTGATCATCCATGAGGCAATCGAAAACCGCTCCAAATGCAGAATTATCCTGCACACGATCCATCGACGCTTACACTGTCTGAATGCGCGGACGGCAAAGCCGTCCACCCTACCGGCTACGGCGCTTATCCGCGCAATCCCCTGGCTTCGGCGTCGGCCTCGACCGCCGCCTGAACCGCGGGCGCCGGCGCCGCCGCGCGCAGGCCCCGGATCAGTTCAACCGGGTCGCTCCCGGCCAGCATCAGTCCCTCGTGCTCGGGCCGCACGAAACCTTCTTCCACTTGGTGGCGCACGAAGGCGCGCAGGCCGTCGTAGAAGCCGTTGACGTTCAAGAGGCCAATCGGCTTGGCGTGGATGCCCAGCTGGGCCCAGGTGACCATCTCGAACAGCTCTTCCAGCGTGCCCATCCCGCCCGGCATGGCGATGAAGCCTTCCGACAGGTCCGACATCATCGCCTTGCGCTCGTGCATGTCCTTGACCACGAACAGGCGGGTCAGGCCGGCGTGGCCGACCTCGCGCTCGACCAGCGCGCGCGGGATCACGCCGGTGGCTTCGCCGCCCAGACGCAGCACCTCGTCGGCGATCACGCCCATCAGGCCGACCTTGCCGCCGCCATAGACCAGGGCGATATTGTGCTCGACCATGGCGCGCGCCAGGCCGCGCGCGGCGTCGGCGTACACAGGATTGACGCCGTGCGCGGCGCCGCAATAGACGGCCAGGGATTTCATGGATAAAACCTCAGAAGAAGTCGGCGCCCGGCTTGGCGTCGGCCGACAGTTTTTGGAGATAGTCGTCGGACAGCTTCTCGAACAGCACCCGGGTCTCGCCGCACAGGTAGGGCCCGACCATCGACAGCACCTGGTAGCAGCCGCGCGCCAGCGCATCGGCGATGGCCTGCTGCTCGCTGTACTTGCGCGGGTTGCGCACGTATTCGAACGACAGCCAGTAGGTCGCCACCACCACCATATTGGTCGCCATGGCGCCGATCTGCTGGTCGGAGGCCTCGAGCGAGCCTTCGCTGCGCAGGTCTTCGCACAGCTGGCGCGCGACCTTGATCTTGTGGGCGTGGATGGCCTTGAAGTGCAGTTCGAGCTTGCGGTTGCGCGACAGCAGGTCGTTCAGGTCGCGGTAGAAGAAGCGGTAGCGCCAGATCAGCTTGAACATATGGTGCAGGTACAGCCACACGTCTTCCATGTTCGAGCGGCGCCCGGCCGGCACCGCGAGCACGCGCTCGATTTCCGCCTCGAACTGGACGAAGATCGAATTGACGATGTCGTCCTTGTTGCGGAAATGGTAGTACAGATTGCCGGGCGAGATATTCATCTCCTCGGCAATGACGGTCGTCGTGATATTGGGCTCACCGAACTCGTTGAACAGCCTGAGCGACAGCTCGAGGATGCGTTCGCGGGTGCGGCGCGGGGCTTTTTGTTGCATGTAGGCCGAAGTTAATAGTGCATTACCGCAAGGATAACATCGAACGGTCGTTCGATGAATCTTTCGATCGGCGCTATCGCATCGCCCCCGTTCAGGCGGCGGCGCGCTGGCTCTGCAGGCGGAAGGCTTCGTCGATCCGTTCGCGCAGGGTGCGCGCGCCCAGCGGCTTGACGTAGTGGTCGTCGGCCACGCCGCTGGCGATCGCCGCCTCGATCTCGGAGAGGTCGGGCTGGCCGGACAGCATCAGGCGCACGGTCTTGGGATAGCGCTCGGCGGCGCGCGCCAGCACTTCGGTGCCGCGCATGCCGGGCATGGCCTGGTCGCACAGGATCACCTCGACCGCTTCGTGGTCGAGCACGTCCAGCGCCTCTTCGCCCGAGCAGGCGCTGAGTATGCGGTAGGGCTGGCCGACCAGCATGTCGTTCAGCACACCCAGCATGAAACGGTCGTCGTCGACCAGCAGCAGCGTGCGTTCTTCAAGCGCGGCGCTGGATCCCTGACTGGGCGCTTGAGCTGGCACGGGCACTGGCTGGGATGCCGGCACGCTGGAGGCAGCAGGCGCGGCAGCCAGGAAGGCTTCGAGCTCGGCGACGAAACTCTCCGGTTCGATCGGTTTACTGATGTAGCCGTCGAAGCCGGCGGCCAGCACCTTCTCCCGGTCGCCCGCCATCGCCAGCGCGGTCACGGCCAGGATCGGCACGCCGGACAGCGACGGGTCGGTCTTGAGCGCGGCCAGCACCGCGAAGCCATCCATGCCGGGCAAGTTGACGTCGCAGGCGATCAGGTCGGGCCGCTCGCTGCGCGCGGCGGCCACGCCACGCGGGCCGTCGGCGGCCGATAGCGGCGTGTGGCCATAGGCGCCGAGCAGGAACGACATCAGCTCGATGTTTGCTGGGTTGTCTTCGATGATGAGGATACGGGCCACGATGGTGCTCCGGGAGTGCGATGTTGACATCACTGTACCACGCGGTGGGGCCGCCGTGAGTCAGCTAATTGACTCCTTATTGATGGTGCATTGCGGCAGTCGCCGCACGGTCGCTGCACATGGCCTCGATCTCGCCCATGACCATGGCCAGCACACGCGGGTTGCGGCCGAGCGCCACGTGGCCCACGCCGCCCAGCGCCAGGTTGCGCGCGCCCGGCAGTTCGCTCGAGGTCTGCGGCGCGATGATGTTGTCGTGGTGGCTGTAGATCGAGACGATCCGCGCCCGCAGCTCGGGCGCTTCGCCGCCCGCGAGCGCGCCGAGCCAGGCGCATTCGGGTCCGGCCACGCCCATGCGCCGCATCTGGCCCGCATTGATGCCCAGGCCGAAGGCGGCCAGGCAGGTGCCGTGGTGCGGCGTGCCGAGCGTGATGAGGCGCGCCACCCGCCCCACGCCGTGGGTGCGCATCCAGGCGCGCGCCGCCAGCCCGCCCATGCTGTGGGCGACCACGATCAGCTGCGCCGCGCCGGCCTGCGCGCACAGCTGCTGCGCCGCTTCCTCGATGCGCGCGGCATAACCATCGATGTCGCCGGTCAGCGGCTCCAGGTCGAGCGTGGCGTGGCTGATGCGCGCCGCATCCAGCCGCGGCGCCAGATGGGCCCAGTAGCCGCTGTTGCAGCCGTAGCCGTGCACCAGCAGCACCGGCGGCGCCGTCGAGCCGGGATGGATGCGGGTGTGCGCCCGCGCGCGCGGCATGTGCCAGGAAGTCATCAGCATGCTGGTGCTGAATTCTTCCCAGACCATTTTCAGGGCGGCGCCCGGGGTAACCCGATACTCGGACGGCGTCGGGCTGGCGGCGCGCGCCGCCATCAGGAAGTTGTTGGTATTGATAAGCAGGCGCACCAGCGCCACGCTGCCCAGCCCCAGCGCGGCGGCCTGCCAGCCATTCATCCCGAGCCAATGCATGCCGGCCGCGCCGATGCCGAGCGCCGCCAGCGCCTGCACCAGCAGGAGCCATCGCAGCAGGATGCGCGAGCTCATGCCAGCGCCACCGCCGGGCGGCCCGTCAGGCTGGCCGCCAGGCCGCTCGCCAGGCGCGCCGTGATGGCGTAGATGGTCAGCTGCGGATTGGCGCCGAGCGAGGTCGGGAACAGCGAGCCGTCATGCACCGACACGTTCGCCAATCCCCGGTAACGCCCGTTGGGATCGACCACGCCGCGGCGCTCGTCGCCGTCCATGGCGCAGCCGCCCATCACATGGGCCGAGACCACGCGCGTGACGTGGGCGCGCTGCGGCAGGGTCGCGATCTCGCGCCGCGCCTCGGCCCAGGAACGGTAGCGCTGGGCCTTCTCGTGCGCCGGCTGCACGGTGCGGGCGCCGGCCGCGAACTGGATCTCGGCCATGGAGAGCAGCGCGCGGCGCGCGCCGTCCCACAGGTAGTCGTTCAGTTCGTAATCGAGCTCGCCGCTGCCGTCGCTACGCAGGCGCACGGCGCCGCCGGGCGACTCGTCATGGAAGCCATCGCGCAACAGCGCCAGCATGCCGCCCAGGTGGGCCAGGTCGCGCATCGCCGCCGCATGCTGTTCGCCGAAGCCGCTCATCATGGTGGCCGCCATCAGCGGATGCACCGGCGGCGTCTCGAGCATATAGCCCATCGGGCCGTCGATCGGATCGCGCGACAGGAAGTGGTCGGAATACACGCTCTGCGGCGCCCCGGCCCAGCCCTCGACCCGCTTTTCGTAAAAGGCAGCCGAGATCAGGGTCGGATGCAGGAAGGTGCGCTTGCCGAGCTGTCCGCTGGGATCGGGCGCCTTCGAACGCAGCAGCAGCGCCGGGGTATTGATGGCGCCGCCCGCAACCACGAAGTGGCGCGCGCGCAGGCACAGCTCGCGCCCGCTCGGCAGCACGCCGTCCGCGCCGAGCGCGCTGCAGACCAGTTCCTCGGCCTTCTGGCCGCGCAGCCGCAGGCGTTCGGCGCGCGCCCGTGTAATCAGCATGGCGCCGTTATCGAGCGCCGCCGGGATGCTGGTGACCAGCATCGACTGCTTGGCATTGGTGGGGCAACCCATGCCGCAATAGCCCAGGTTCCAGCAGCCCTGCACGTTGCGCCGGATGGCGGCGCTGGAAATACCGAGTTTTTCCGCGCCGCGGCGCAGGATGGCGTTGTTCTCGTTCGGCCCCACCAGCCAGTCGACCACGCCGGTGCGGCGCTCGGCCATGGCGAACCAAGGCGCCAGCTCGTCGTTCGATGCGAATGCCAGGCCGTGGTGATCGCGCCACCAGTCCAGCGTCGGCTGCGGCGTGCGAAAGCTCGAGGTCCAGTTGACCGTGGTCGAGCCGCCGACGGCGCGGCCCTGCAAGATGTTGATCGCCTTGTCGGCCGTCTTGCGCGCGGCCGACTCCTGGTACAACTGCGGGTAGGCGTCGGCCTCGCGCATCTGAAAATCGCGCGAGGATTTCAAGGGGCCTTCTTCTACCACGATCACCGACAGGCCGGACCGGGCCAGGATCTCGGCGCTGATGGCGCCGCCGGCGCCGCTGCCGACGATGACGACGTCGGCCTCCAGGGTGCGGTCCTGCTCGAGCGTCGAGGCGTCGATCGTGCGCCAGCCTCGCTTGAGGCCAGCCTCGATCGGATCGGGAATGCGGCCCGTCATGCCGGCACCCGTGGCGGGCCGGGATAACCGATCGCCTCCCAGCTGGCCGGCCGGGCATACCAGGCGCCCAGCACCAGGTCGTGCAGCGCGCCGTAGGCGCTGCGCATCATGCCGAAGCGATGCACGCGCCATTCCTGCAGGAAGGCGCTGACGTGGGCGATATCGGCGCTCTCCCAGCCGGTCGGCACGCCGGTGAGCAGGCGCCGCGCCGGACGCAGGGCCAGCAGGCCGAACAAATCCTGCACTTCTTCCTGCGTGGCTTGCGGCAGGCCGCGAATGGCGGCTTCGACGGCGTCGATGGCGGCGCCCAGCTGGCGCTGGCGGCGGCCCGGGTCGTGGGCCAGCGCGCCGTCCAGGATGGCCGGTGCGATCGCATGCAGGGCGGCGCGCGCCTCGCCGTCGAGCGCGAAGCCATGCGGTGCTTGCTGACGCGTGGCGCGGTACCAGGCGCCGCCGGTGCCCAGCGCCAGCGCGGCAAGGCCGCCGACGGCGAGGAAGGTCCGGCGCGAGGTGCTGCCTGACTTGTTGCGTGTATTGCGTGAATTCGCCATGCCCTCAGTGTACGCCATGCGGCCGTACGGACAGCGTGCAATACGGCTCAGCGCGGAGGCCGGTCCTTCAGGATCGCGCTCGCGATGCCGCGCAGGATGTTGACTTCTTCGGTCTCGAGGCCGGTGCGCGCGAACAGGCGCTTCAGGCGCGGCATCAGCTTCTTGGGACTGTCGGCGTTCAGGAAGCCGATCGCGACCAGCGCCTGTTCGAGGTGCGCATACATGCCGTCGACCTGGGTCACGCTTGCCGCCTCGCCGTGGAAGCCCACGCCACGCGCGTCGATGCCGTCGCCCACTGCCGCCATGCGCGCCTCATAGGCCAGCACCTGGGCCGCCTGCGACAGGTTGAGCGACGAGTAGTCCGGGTTGGCCGGGATGTTGATCAGAACGTTGCAGCTTTCGACGATCCCGTTCGGCAGGCCGACCCGCTCGTTGCCGAACACGATGGCCGGGCGCAGGTCGGGCTGGCTGCCGGCGTGAATCGCGAAGGCGCGCGGAGTCCAGACCGGCGGCGAGAATTCGCGCAGGCGGGCCGAGACGGCGGCGGCGAAGTTGCAGCCGTCCAGCGCCCCGTTGATGTCGGCGACGATGCGCGCGTTGGAGAGCACGTCGATGGCGCCGCTGGCGAAGGCCACCGCTTCGGGGTCGGTCAGCGGGTTCTCGCATTTGGGAGCGACCAGCACCAGGTCGCTGAAGCCCATCGTCTTCATGGCGCGCGCCACCGAGCCGACGTTGCCGGCGCGGCTGGTCTCGACCAGGACGAAGCGCAGGCGTTTAAAAAGAGAAGTGTCGGTTTGGGTCGGGTTCATTTACAATAGCGACCATCGCGCATTGCGGACGGTTTTTCAAGATGGCGGGGACAAGCCCGCGATTGTAGCCGTTTCGACACTGCCCTGCTCTTTAATCACTCTTCAATAGCTGATCGTTCACGACGCCCCATGGTGCGTGAGTGGGCGTTCGCGTTTTTTACGGATAAGCCTCCATGCACCCAATGCTCAACACGGCCATCAAGGCCGCCCGCCGCGCCGCCACCGTCATCAACCGTGCGTCCTTCGATATCGATCGCATCGTCGTCTCTGAGAAGCAACACAACGATTTCGTCACCGACGTCGACCAGGCGGCGGAGCAAGCGATCGTCGAGACCCTGCTCAAGGCCTATCCCGACCACGCCATCCTGGCGGAAGAAAGCGGCGCTTCCAGCAATCTGAACGACGAGAGTGAAAACGTGTGGATCATCGACCCGATCGATGGCACCACCAACTTCCTGCACGGCTATCCCAACTACTGCATCTCGATCGCGCTCAAGCAGCGCGGCGTGATCACCAACGGCCTGGTCTACGACCCGGTCCGCAACGACCTGTTCACCGCAACCAAGGGCGCCGGCGCCTACCTGAACGACAAGCGCATCCGCGTGCGCTCTACCGAGCGTATCGGCCGCGCCCTGCTGTCAGCTGGCCACGGGCCCGATCCACGCGCGCTGGCCGAATACCTGCGCATGTACGAAGTGGTCGCCTCGCGCAGCCACGGCGTGCGCAGCGGCGGCTCGGCGGCGCTGGAACTGGCGAACGTCGCGGCCGGCCGCATCGACGGCTATTTCGAAAAAGGCCTCAAGGTCTGGGATATCGCGGCCGGCGCCCTGCTCGTGACCGAAGCGGGCGGCATCGTCGGCGAATTCGACGGCGAGTCCGATTACCTGAACAAGGGCGACGTGATCGCCGCCGGCCCGAAGGTTTTCGGCGCGCTGGTCCCGCTGCTTTCGCCTTTCGCGTAAAATACCACTTGTACTGGTCGGGCTACTGGCAGGCTGCGCTTGCCGGTAGCCCGCTTGCTTTTGACCAGGCGTCTTACAAAGCATTACATAGTAATGGCGCAAAAACTTTCTATGGTGAAACTAACTTCACTATAATTCCTGCTAACCGCCTTGCGCGGCAGCGTCCGGGCGAGCGCTTGATTGCGCGCCCGCATCAACCCGATTCCAGGACTTGCCGCCACTGTGGCGACGGGCCGTTTTTTACTGAAAAATCTATGTCATTCTCTTCACTTGGTCTCTCTGACGCGATCGTGCGCGCGGTGACCGAACAAGGTTATACCGCCCCGACGCCGATCCAGAGCCAGGCCATCCCGGCCGTCCTGAACGGCGGCGACCTGCTGGCCGGCGCCCAGACCGGCACCGGCAAGACCGCCGGCTTCACCCTGCCGATCCTGCACCGCCTGTCGAGCGACGCCGTGGGCGCCGCCCAGCGCAACAAGACCGCGCCGCGCGTCATCCGCGCGCTGGTGCTGACCCCGACCCGCGAGCTCGCGGCCCAGGTCGAGGAAAGCGTGCGCCTGTACGGCAAGTATACGAACCTGAATTCGGCCGTGATCTTCGGCGGCGTCGGCATCAACCCGCAAATCAAGCTGCTCAAGCATGGCGTCGACATCCTGGTCGCCACCCCGGGCCGCCTGCTGGACCACGCGGGCCAGGGCACGATCGACCTGTCGAAGATCGAAATCCTGATCCTGGACGAAGCCGACCGCATGCTGGACATGGGCTTCATCCACGACATCCGCAAAGTGCTGGCCCTGCTGCCGCCGAAGCGCCAGAACCTGCTGTTCTCGGCCACCTTCTCGGACGACATCAAGGCACTGGCCGACCGCCTGCTGAACAATCCGCAATCGATCGAAGTGGCACGCCGCAACTCGACCGTGGAAGTGATCGCGCAAAAAATCCACCCGGTGGACCGCGACAAGAAGCACCCGATGCTGGCGCACCTGATCAAGTCGAACAACTGGACCCAGGTGCTGGTGTTTACCCGCACCAAGCATGGCGCCAACAAGCTGGTGGAACAGCTGGGCAAGGACGGCATCGGCGCGATGGCAATCCACGGCAACAAGAGCCAGTCGGCGCGCACCAAGGCGCTGGCCGAGTTCAAGGATGGCAGCCTGCAAGTGCTGGTGGCCACCGACATCGCGGCGCGCGGCATCGACATCGACCAGCTGCCGCACGTGGTGAACTATGACCTGCCGAACGTGCCGGAAGACTATGTGCACCGCATTGGCCGTACAGGCCGTGCCGGCGCGACGGGCGAGGCGGTGTCGCTGGTCTGCGTGGACGAGCACCAGATGCTGAAAGACATCGAAAAGCTGATCAAGCAAACCCTGCCGCGCGCCGTGATCCCCGGCTTCGAGCCCGACCTGAACGCCAAACCGCAACCGATCCAGCTGCGTAGCGGTGCCCCAGGCCATACGGGCCGCGGCGGCCGTCCAGGCGGCGGCCGTGGCCACGGTGGTGGTGGTGGTGGCGGCGGTGGCGGCAACAAACCGCGCACCCCCGGCACCGGCGCCCCCGCCGCCAGCGCAAAGCGCCACAACGGCCCCCGCCCCGCCTCCGCCGTCCGCCGCGACCGCTAATCCCCTGAGGGCCCTTGAGGGTCCCCTGAGGGTCCCCTAAGGGTCCCCTAAGGGTCAGAGTCGAATTATTGGGAAAGATTGTCACACCGCCCAATTCGCCGACTTTACCCTCAGCTTGTTTCAGCCAATTTATTACCCAATAATTAGGGTCAGAGTCGAATTAAGTGACAACTTTCGAATGTTGTCATTTAATTCGACTCTGACCCTAATTTATTTATTTTCTCCGCTCTATTGAATCGCCCGTCTTTCGGGAACATCGATTCATCCTGCTAATTTTTCTGCCAATTCTCACCAAAGCCTTATTCGCAGGCCATTTTTGACCTCCAAATTAATTAGGGTCAGAGTCGAATTATTGGCCAATGGCTATGATTCAAATTAGCGGTGAAAACGTATTGAGACAGGCATTCCATCAGTAATTTACTCAAAAATTAGGGTCAGAGTTGAATTGTTTGATAACTTTGAAAGTTGTCATTTAATTCGACTCTGACCCTAATTGTGTGTGGTGTCGGGCGGATTGCGAGGGGGAATTGATAATTGGCAAGGTGGGAAGGTGCGGGGCTGGAAGAATGGGGTTTTGGGGCTGGTGGGCGGGAGGGTCGCGATGCTGCGTCGACTTGCGGTGGGGCTGGTGGTTGGGTTTGGTGTGCTGCTCGGTGGCTGCGCTTCCAATGGGTCGGTCAGTTTGCAGGAGGTGCGCGAGTTCGCGGATGCCTCGGCCAAGCTGGGTGGGTATGCGGAATTGTCGCGGCGGTATCGTGACACCTACGAGCGCGAGCAGCCCTATCTGTCGCCGCAGGCCGAGCGCATCGCGCGCGAGAACGATGTGCGGCGACGCGCCGTCTATGACGACTTTGTCGCCATCCAGAAGACGCTGGTCCTCTATATGCAAACGCTCAGCCTGCTCGCGGGCGACGGGCGCTACGATTTGTCGGAACGGATCGATGATTTGGGCAATGGGCTCAAGGCGAATGCGGAATCGGGCTTGCAGCAGCGGCATGTGGCGGCGTATACGGGGATGACCCGGCTGCTCACGCGCGTGATCGCCTCGGGGTACCAGAACCGCAGCGTCGAGACGATGGTGCGCGACGGCGATGCGGATGTGCAGGTACTGCTCGATGCCATGATCTCGCTCACCCGCCTCTATTACAAGACCAACGAGAATGAAAAGAAGACCGTGCTCGGCATCTTCGATGTGGAGCTTCCGTTTTCGAACCGTAACACCGATCGCATGCTCGTTACCCTGGCCAAGGTGCACTACCTGAACAAGTCGACCGAGTACAAGCTGATCGACCGCCGCTATGAGCTGGCGCTGCAGGGACTCACCAAGGTGGCGCTCGGCCACCAGAAGATGCGCGAGAACATGAACAAGCTGACGGGCGACGAGACACGGCGCATGCTCGCCAACTATGCGCGCGACCTGCGCCTGATCCGCGACGGACTGAACGGCGATTGAGGAGGACGGCATGCAGGAGTCATCACACGACAAGACCAACCCGCGGGATGCGGGCGCAGCGCAGGGCGACACTACTCCAGCCCAGGCCGCCCCTACCGCCAGCGTCCAGGCCGCAGCCCCCGCCAATTCCGGCGCCGACGCCGCCAAAACTGCCCACGGTGTCGGCGGTGGCGGCTTGTCCAGCATGCAGCAGGTGGTCGAACTGGCCGATGGCCTGTCGACGATCGCCGATCGCCTGCACGAACGCATCCTGCGCGAGATCCGCAGCTACGACGGCCGCGGCGTCCCCGTGCAGGTGCAGGACGCCATGCGCCGCCTGCTGGACGATGAAATGGTCTTGCGCCAGCGCGCCAATACTTTATATGCCGACGCCGCCGCCTTCGTCATCCAGGGCCTGGGCCAACCGCAAAGCCGGGTCAATGCCCTCACCGCTGCAGCCGCCGAAAAGATCCGGCGCATCGGCGTGATCGGCGAAGTCACCGGCCTCGTCGGCGGCCTGCTGTCCCTGGCCGGCGCCGTCGCCAGCGGCCAGCCGACGCCGATCGTGCTGGCCCTCGAGAAAATCCAGTTGCACAGCACCACCCTCGATGCGCTCACGCCGCCGACGGCCGCGGCCTGAGCCGCGGATAGCGAGCGGCCACCCTCAATACATATGCTGCCCGCCATTGATCGCAATATTGGCGCCGGTCAGATAGCCCGCCAGGTCCGACACCAGATAGGCCACCAGCCCCGCCACTTCCGCCGGCTTGCCCAGCCTGCCGACGGGGATTTGCGGCAGGATGCGGTCGCGCAGCACGTCTTGCGGCACTTTTTCCACCATGGCGGTGTCCAGGTAGCCGGGCGAGACCGTGTTGACCGTGACCCCGTGGCGGGCTACTTCGAGCGCCAGTGACTTGGTGAAGCCATGCATGCCAGCCTTGGCTGCGGCGTAATTTGCCTGCCCGAAAGCACCCTGCTGGCCATTGACCGAAGAGATATTGATGATGCGTCCCCAGCGCTGCCCGATCATCGACTCGAGCACCGGCCGGGTCATATTGAATACGCTGTCGAGATTGGCGCCCATGACCGTATGCCAGTCGTCCTGGCTCATCTTGCGCATGCTGCGGTCGCGCGTGATGCCGGCGTTATTGACCAGGACGTCGATGCGGCCGAGGTCACTTAGCACCTGGCCCACGACGTTTTCGCAGGCATTGCCGTTGGAGACGTCGAGCTCATAGGCCCGCACCTTGATCCCGTCCGCCTCCTGGCCGGCCAGCCAGGCGTCGCGGCGCCCATTCTGCGGCGAGTGCGTCGCCGCCACCAGGAACCCTTCCGCATGCAGGCGCCGGCACAGCGCCGTACCAAGCCCACCCATCGCCCCCGTCACCAGGGCTACCCGCTTCCCGGATACCCGCCTGTCCTGCCTTGCTACCGTGTCTCCTGCCATGTCTCACTCCTATTCTCGTTGGCGCCGATGGCGCGACTGCGAGCATCCGAGTGTAGGGAAACGACAACAGTAGGTTGTTGATTAGGATCAAGTGTGAACGGGGCAAAGCCCATGTGCAAAGAGCAGCGCAGCAAACACGGTGCGCCGCATCTCGATGGTTCAGGCGATCACGTCGGGCCTGCTGCTGGGATCGAAATCGGCCCAGTCGCCGCCGACGATATTGCCCTGGGCCCGTTCGATGTGGTGGGCGCCCAGCTGGCGCAGCAGGTCGACGGCGCGCGCCTGCAGGTCGGGATCGTCGAAGGCGACCGCCACCAGCATGCCGGCCGTGCGCGGCGGGACGGCGTTCTCGCCGCCCTCTTCGGGTTCGCCCCGGTCTTTCATCTTGCTGAAGCTGAACAGTGAGCCGACATGGCCGCCCACAAGCCCGCCGACGATCGGCCCCAGCGGTCCGGTAACGGGCGAGGTGGCGGCGCCCACGGCCACACCGACAGCGCCGCCGGTGGCCACGCCCTTCACCACGCCTTCGGGCGCTTCCTTGGCGCCCGGCGACTGGAGATGGTCGCCGCCGATGGGTGTCATATCGTGCTGGCCGGGCTGGCTCAGGTAAAACCCGCTGATGCGGTCGGCATCGAAGCCGGCGTCGATCAGCGCGTCGCGCGCGCGGTCGACATCGTCCTGAAGCTGGAAACGTCCTGCGATGATGGTGGACATCGGCGAATCCTCCCCATTATGTGGCAAATAAGTAGCGTCTACGGTAGCTCAAGCGTACGCGGGCTGCACCCGCCGCTCTGTACGCGATCGCACGCTGCTCATTGCCGCCGCTACCGCCACTGCCCATAGACCACCCCATAGCTCGGCGGTTCCGCCACCGGCGGCGGCGGAGCGCTCTGCCATTGACGTGGATCGATCCGGTAATACTTGAGGAATTCCTCGTACAGGGCCGGATGCTGCGCCGCCAGCAGGTGCGGCTGCTCGAAGAAACTTTCGGTGGCCACCGCGAAGAACTCGGCCGGATTGGTCGCGCCATAGTGGTCGAGCACACCCTGCATGCCCCACATCGCCTCGTGGCGCAGGTTGGCATAGTCGCGCGACAGTACCTCGGACCAACTACGGTAGCGCTCGCTGCTGCCCAGGTAGGGGGCGCCATTCGTATTACCCGACTCGCTGTCGAGCTGGTGGGCGAATTCGTGCAGCACCACGTTATGGCCGGCCGTCTCGGCATGGCCGGCGCGCCGCACATGGTCCCACGACAGGATCACGCGGCCATCGCCCCACGATTCGCCCAGCAAGTCCTGGCGTTCCTCGGTCACCACGCCGGACACGTCGACCTGCTTGCGCGGCGCCAGGAAGGCGCCGGGATAGACCAGGATCAGGTCCAGCGTGGGATAGATAGCGGGCTTGCCGTTGTCCGCAACTCGCCCCAGCAGCAGCAGGCAGGCCTGGCCCGCGATCGTCACCCGCATCTCGTCGGTGACGTCCAGGCCGGCGCAGCCGACGAATTTCTTTTCGTGCAGGAATTGCTGGACCATGCGTTGCAGGCGCCGGCGCTGCCCCTCGTCCATTGCGCGATACTGGGCGAGGTTGCGCGCCAGGATGGCGGCATGAGAGGCCGGCAAGGGCCGCGCCAGCGCCTGCCGCAGGCGCCACTTCGGCCACAGCCAGGCCGCCAGCACGGCCAGCCCCACTGCGCCGACTGCGATGGCTTCCATGGTCAAGCCTTGCCGGCCAGCCAGGCTTGCACCTCGTCGGCGCCGCCGATCAGCTCGCCGCCGACGAAGACTTGCGGCCAGGTCATGCGGCCCGTGACGCCGCGCAGGACGATGCTATTGATCTTCTGGTCTTCGGAGATCTCAGTGTAGTGGATGTCATTGTCGCGCAGCGCCTGCTTGGCGCGGGCGCAATGGGGGCAACCGGGACGCGAGAACATGACGACCGGTTCCGGCACCTCGGCATCCGGCGCCAGGTAGGCCAACATGGTATCGGCATCCGATACCTCGAACGGGTCACCTTCGCGCTCTGGTTCGATGAAGATCTTGTCGATCACGCCGTCGCGCACCAGCATCGAATAGCGCCAGGAGCGGCGGCCGAAGCCCAGCTCGCGCTTGTCGACCAGCATGCCCATGCCCTCGGTGAAATCGCCGTTGCCATCCGGAATGACCGTGATATTGGCGGCGTCCTGGCCGGCCTTCCACTGGTTCATGACGAAGGCATCGTTGACCGAGACACACAGGATGTCGTCCACGCCATGCGAACGCAGCACCGGGGCCAGTTCGTTATAACGCGGCAAATGGGTCGAGGAACAGGTTGGGGTGAAGGCGCCCGGCAGGGAAAACACGACGACCGTGCGCCCCTTGAACAACTCGTCGGAACTGAGATCACGCCATTGGTCGTCGGGCCTGGCCTTGAAGACCACGTTCGGGATTGCTTTGCCTTCCAGCGATTCGGCACTCGGTAACATCGTCACTCCTATCTGGTTGAACCTGCCGGCTGAGCGGCTGCATGGCAGACAAGTGAGGATTATTGACCGGTTTTCAACACAGGAGTTGCAATAAGTTGCTCACCCGGATGGCGCAGCGCGGCTAGCCCATAAAAACAAAGCCGCGCATAAAGCGCGGCAAAAATGACGACAGCGATCGTCGAACCGGAGCCGCTGCGGGTCTCTACCGCAGCAGCCCCGGGCGCGCACTCAGGCGCGTTCCTTGGCGGTAACGGCGTTCTGGCCTGGCGCCGGGCCGAACAGCGCCGCCACCAGCGGGTCACGGGCGACCGGGCTGCGGTTCACGCGGATCGCGTAATGGGTGTCATCGGCCAGGATGTGGAAATGGCGACCGCTGCCGGCCATATTCTGTTCGCGCAGGCCTGGACGCTCCTTGCGTGGGGCCGCGCCTTCGCGCTTCGGCTGGCAGATCGCGGCCAGGAAGGCCTTGACGCGCTCTGGATCTGGCGAGATCTGGTACACGGCCTTGCCCAGGTAGGTGGCGGTGCCTTCGATATAGCGCGCCAGTTCGATCACGCCGGCTTCGCGCAGGTCGCGGATGTACTTGCGGGCGCCCGATGGCGAGAATTTGAGGAACCAAGCGATCTCGTCGGCCAGCATTTCGTGGCTCGACAGTTCATTGATCAGCTTTTGCATGTTTTCGATGCGACGCTGGGTGGCCGAGGTCGAACGCACACGCTCGATCGGGGCCAGCGAAATCGGGGCGCGCTCGGTCGGTTGTGGTGGGACGCGCTCGATCAGCGCCGAATTGCTGGAAGTGTGCACTGCGCCGGTTTCGCCTGGTACCGCGTTGTGCTGAGTCGTTGCATGCATATCGATGAGCTCCAATATAGAGAGTGAGACTGTGTGGTCCGGGTCGCTGTGTGTCGTATGACACCCTGACAACATCTCGGTTCCGCTTAACTGGACTCAAGATTGCCTGCATCAGACATCATGGTCTGTGCGCCATCCAACATTCGACAACATTCCCAAAAGCATTTTTCACCCGCGCTCTCCCTGCGCCCGCTGCTGCAGAATATGCCCCTCCCTTTTGGCGAACATGCGCGCATGCCATGTCGATGTCAGAATGTCATGTCACATACCTAATATGAATATGTCGACATGACAGCTGGGTGACGGCGCGCGCGCGTCGCACGCCCGCTCTGTACATGACAACGTCGTTACAGTTCGTTTCATCTTGGAAATGTGGAGTTTTTACCACTGTTGTAAAATCGCACTGCCATTCCACGTTGGGTGCGCTACCGCACCGAGCATACGGAACTTGCACTGTTATTCTTTATCCAACATCGCTGCTGACGTATGCGTTGTCATCAACTTTTAACCTACGGGAGTTACCTGTGAACAATACCAAGAAGATCGCCCTGGCTGCTGCGCTGCTGTGCGCATCCAGCGCCACCCTCGCCCAAGAGCTCAACCCGTCGTGGTACATCCAGCCAAGCGTCAACCACGTGAAGCCGGATGCCGACTTCGGCGTGGATGATCGCGACACCGGTGGTGGCCTGAAGTTCGGTAAGGCGGTCCACCAGAACTGGGATATCCAGATCGGCGCCAGCCAGACCCGCTTCGAGCAAGGCCAAAGCGAGTATCGCCAGACCCTGCTGGGCGTCGATGCCCTGCTGATGCTGAGCCGCGATCGCTTCCGTCCGTTCGTCCTGTTCGGCCTGGGCGCCGAGCGTGACAAGGTCAACAACCCACTGCGCAACGTCGAGAAAAACTCGCCGTACGCCACCGTCGGTATCGGTTTCCAGGCAAGCCTGACCCCGCAATGGTCGCTGCAAGCCGACCTGCGCACCGTGCGCGGCTTCCTGCGTGATGACGAAGAATTCGGCTTCAAGCGCAGCAACAACAAGATGCTGACCGTCGGCCTGAACTACGCGTTCAACCCGCCACCAGCGCCACCGGCACCGGCTCCAGCTCCAGTGGTCGAGGCTCCGCCTCCAGCACCGGCGCCAGTCGAACCGCCACCACCACCAGCACCGCGCTTCCAGAAAGTGACCCTGGAAGCCACCAAGCTGTTCGCCTTCGACAAGGCTGAAGTGATCACCCCGGCGCCTAAGCTGGACGAGATCGCCGCTGCCCTGCAAGCCGACACCTCGGTCACCAACGTCGAAATCACCGGCTACACCGACCGCCTGGGTTCGGAGAAGTACAACCAGGCCCTGTCGGAGCGCCGCGCCAATGCCGTGCGTGAATACCTGGTCGGCAAAGGCATCGACGGCAACCGCCTGCGCGCCGTCGGCAAGGGTGAAGCCAACCCACTGGTCGAGTGCCAGCAGAAGAACCGCGCCCAGCTGATCGCTTGCCTGGAACCGAACCGTCGCGTCGAAGTCGACCAGATCACGGTCGAAGTGCCAGTGCAGCAGTAATTCCTTAGGCGGCAACGCTTATTCGAGGGGGCTTCGGCCCCCTTTTCATTTGGAGGATGGGATATGGCAGTTAAGAAATGGTTCCCTTACACGCACCAGATCCTGAAAGTCCTGCGCTGCGCGGTAACGGAATGGCTGGACCACCGTGCCTCCAGCAAGGGCGCAGCACTGGCCTTCTACACCCTGTTTTCGCTGGCCCCGATCCTGGTGCTGGTGATCGCCGTCGCCGGTTTCTTCTATGGTGAAGAAGCCGCGCAAGGCCAGTTGCTGGCCGAGCTGCGCGGGCTGCTGGGTGCGCAGGGGGCGGACACGATCCAGGCCATCCTGGCCGGCGCCCAGAACAAGGAATCGGGCCGCTTCGCCACGATCGTCGCCACCTTGCTGCTGATCGTCGGCGCCACCACCGTGTTTTCCGAGCTGAAGGACAGCCTGGACGAGATCTGGGGCCTGCCGGCGCCGGCCGACGCCGGCATCTGGAACACGATCCGCACCCGCCTGCTGTCGTTCGGCATGGTCCTGGTGCTGGGTTTCCTGCTGATGGTGTCCCTGGTCGTCAGCGCCGCCACCACGGTGGCCGAGAAGTTCATCACCGGTGTGTGGCAGGAAGCCGCCATCGTCATGGGCTGGGTCGCCTCCGGCATCGGCTTCCTGGTCATCGCCACCCTGTTCGGCGTGATCTACAAGCTGCTGCCGCGCGTGCGGCTGTCGTGGAAAGACGTCACCATCGGCGCGCTCGGCACCGCGGCGATGTTCACGCTGGGTAAGTTCGGAATCGGGCTATACATCGGCAACAGTGGCACCACCGACAGCTTCGGCGCCGCCGGTTCGCTGATCGCCCTGCTGCTGTGGGTGTATTATTCGGCGCAGATTTTCTTCCTGGGCGCCGAATTCGCGCGCCAGTACGCCCTGCAAATGGGTAGCTTGCACAACAAGCCGAAGGAAATCACGGGCGTCGAACCGAAGGCCAGCACCGCGTAAAAAACCGTAGGGTGGACGGCTTCGCCGTCCACGCGTCCAACGACATCGTGCGTCCATGCGGTGCAAGGGAAAATTGGACGCGTGGAAGGCAGAGCCTTCCACCCTACCGGTTTATTCGCCCAGCAGCTCCGACACCACTTCCATTCCCTCGACCCGCTCGGCCACCACCTTCAGCACCATCACCACCGGTACGCCGAGCAGCAAGCCCCAGACGCCCCACAACCAGCCCCAGAACAGCAGGCTGACGAAGACCGCAGCCGGATTCATGCGCGCGATCTTGCCGGTCATCCAGGTGGCGACGACCATGCCGACCAGGGTCGCGATCGCCATCGAGGCGCCGGCCACCAGCATCACCATGCTCAGGGTCTCGTACTGCAGGAAAGCCGCCATCCCGGTCGCAACCGTGATGACAAGGGGACCGAAATACGGCATCAGGTGGGCCACGCCGGCGAAGGCGGCCCAGGCGCCGGCGTTCTCAAGACCGATCAGGCGCAACGCGCCCCACATCAGGAGGGCCAACAGGATATTGGTCACCAACAGCATGAACATATAGCTCTGGATCGAGGTATTGATGTCGTCCAGGATATGGACGGTGACTTTCTTGCGTGTGAGCGAGGGACCGGTGAGCTTGACCAGCTTGCGCTTGAAGGTGTCGCCCGCCAGCAGCAGGAAGAACACCAGGAACACGACCATGGTCGCCTGCGACATGAAGGCGGCCAGGCTCATCGAGCCGGCCAGCACCCAGTCCATCACGCGGATCGGCGAACTCGCCGCGGCGGCCGGCGGCGGATACTGGCGCCGCTGCTGCGCCAGGCGCTTGGCGTCGGCGCCGACATTGCTCGCGGCACGCTCGATCTCGGCCGCCGCCGCCTGCATCTGCTGCAGGGTCGAGCGCTGGCCGCTGGTATTGGTGAGGATGCGCGTGACCTTGTGGGTCAGCGTCGGCAACTCGTCGAGGATATTGAAGAATTCGCCCTGCAGCCGGTACAGGGTGCCCGCCATCGCGCCCACGATCACGGCCGTGACCAGGGTAGCGCCGATGATGCGCTTGATGTGCCAGCGTTCGAGCCAGCGCACGACGGGATTGAGGGTGTAGGCGATCAGGATGCCGAGCAAGAGCGGCACGAAGAACTTTTGCGCCCACTGGAGCGCGAACACGAAAGCGATGGTGGCGAGGATGCCGAGCGACAGGCCGCGCGCATTGACGTGCAGCGGCACGCGCATGCCGCCGATGTGCAAGGCGATGTCGTCGCCGGCCCCGCGCGCGTCGGCGCGGGCGGCGTCGCCCGGAGGGGCGGCTGGTTCAGGCAAAGGGTTGGATGCTGCCGGCGTGGCCGGATCGGTTGGTGCTAGCTGCATGGTATGCCTGAACGAGATGCCGGGCCGCCCCGGCTAAGCGCTTATTATTTCACACGGATGTCGTTCTTGACCGAAGTCACGCCCTTGACGCCACGGGCGATTTCGACAGCGCGCTGGGCATCGCGTGGATCGGCCACGAAGCCCGACAGCTGGACGTCGCCCTTGAAGGTTTCGACGTTGACTTCGCGGGCCTTCACGTTCGGGTCGTTGATCAGGGCAGCCTTGACCTTGGTGGTGATCACGGCGTCATCGACGTACTCGCCGGTGCTGGCCTGGTTATTGGTCGACGAGCAGCCGACGGCGGTGATGGCGACGGTGGCGACGAAAGCTGCGGAGATGAGGTTCTTGGCGATTTTCATGATGGCTCCTTATTGATTAATCATGGTGGTGCAATACCCTTGCGGGCGGGTTGGGCGGCGCCGGCAATCCGGCCCGCGGGTTCTTTATTTGCCGTATGCCGTCCGGGTGGTGCTGACGCACCCTTCCTTGACGTCACCGGCGAAGGCATCGCACTTCTGCAGTGCAACGCGGTATTCGGCGTCGATCCTGGCGTCCTGCGCTTCCAGACGTGCCTCGATCGCCTTGCGGTCGGCCCGGGCATCGGCTTGGCTGGCCACCAGGGTGGCCTTGGCCTGGCGTTGGCACACGTCGCGGTCGTTGCCGAGCGCGGCGCTGCAGCGCGTCTTGTCGCGCTCGTAATAGGCAGAGGCGATGCGCATGCGCGCCTGGGTATAGGCCGCCAGCGTGTTCTTGTGGGCGGCGCCCGCTTCTTCCTCGACGCGCACGCGGGCGGCACGGGCGTCGGCGACGCAGATCTCGTGTGGGACACCAGCCAGCGCATCGCAGCGCGCCTTGGCGGCGTCGTAGGCGGCTTCGGCGGCGTCCATCGCCTGTTGATAGACGGTCTTCGCCTCCGGCGCCGGCAGCTGGGCGACGGCCTGGCCGGCCCAGCCGAGCGCTGCACCGATCAGCAGGAGTACGTGTGACGTCTTCATTATTTTTGTTCTCCATTTGTCAACATTGGAGACATCTTTACATGCCGCGCACCCGGTTTCTGTTCGGTGCCGAACACAACTAGCAGACTCTTGGCGCCGACATATAGATGAGCAGATATAGAACAAGAAAGTTGAATGAAAACTGGCCACACCAACCGAATTTCTGCCGGCGGAGATAGTCATGGCAGCGGGCTCTACCCTCGAAGCAAGGTGGGTGCGGCAACGCACAGACCCTCGCCGGCCACCTGACTATTCTGGACTCATACTTTTGTCAGGAGAACAACATGAATGCTAACCGTAAATTTATCGTCGCCTTGCTGGCGACCGGCGCGCTTCTCACTGGCTGCGCCAGCAACAGTTCCCAGCCCTACGGCAACAACGCTGGATACGGCTCGGGCAGCAGCACCGCCTCGGCCGGCTACGGCGTGATCGAATCGATCCAGGTAGTCCAGGGCGAGAACCGCACCAGCGGCGCCGGCGGCGTGCTGGGCGGCGTGGTCGGCGCACTGGCCGGCAGCCAGATCGGTAGCGGCGGCGGCCGTACCGCGGCCACGGTGGCTGGCGGCCTGGCTGGCGCCGTCGTCGGCAACAACGTCGAAAAGAACCGCAATGCCCCGGGCCCGGAGATGTATCAGATCAATATGCGCATGGATAACGGCGAATACCGCGCCGTGACCCAGGACAGCGCCTACGATCTGCGCGTGGGCAACCGCGTGCGCATCGTCGACGGCCGCGTCTACCGCTACTGATCCACCGGCATGAGACAGCTGGAGACAACCATGGCTACTCTCACCCGCATCGTGCGCGGCGCCTGCGCCTGCGCCCTGGCCGGCGCCGCCTTCGCGGCTTCGGCCCAGGACCTGGCACAAACCGGCACCGACGCGACCGTCAACCCCACCGTCGCCCGGCAGCAGGCCCAGGAAATCGCCAAGGGCGACCCGCCGCGCTGGTACCGCGACGATCCGGCGCAGCAGACGCTGCGCAAGGAACTCGGCGCGGCGCTGCAGGAAGCGCAGAACGCCTGCCGCAAGGCGCCAACGGCCGAGCGCAAGTCGTGCATGCAGGACGCCCGCGCGACCTGGCAGCGCGAGACGGCGCAGCTGGGCAAGCCGATGCCGCGCCAATAAATTCCAGGCGCAGCGACGAAAGCGGCCATCCGATGGCCGCTTTTTTTCGTCTATTTCCTTTTACGTCGCGGCGGCAGCGGATACACGTCGGCCACCAGGGTGCTGTCGCCGATCTGGCGGCTGGGCGACGCCGCGTCGTGCACCACCAGCAGCCCTTCTTCGCGCCCATCCTGGCTCGAGAACAGCGACATGCCTTCCGGATGGTCGACGCCCTGCCCGAACGGCAGCGCCAGCACGTGTTCCAGCATGTCCCGGCTCACTGCCGAGGCCTTGTCCGGCCGCGCCCCGCCGGGCCAGCGCAGTACCGTCACCGGACCATCGAGGTCCATCGTCGGCCCGGCCAGGATCAGCAGATCCTTGCCGTCCACGCACAGGTCGCGGATGCCCAGGCCATCCAGGTCAAGAAAGTGCTTTCGGTACAGGGCGCCCTCCTCGTCGAGCGGCGCCAGCCTTAGCCAACCCTCTTCGCCATCGTCGACCGGCGCCACCTCGACGATCGCGGCCCAGCCGCGCAGCACCGGGCCGCGCAGGCCCAGCAGCACATGCTTGCCGGCCAGGGCGATGCCCTCGATATCGAAGCCGTTGTCCTTGCCCGGGATGGCCAGGAAGGGACCGAAGTGCTCGTCCTGGCGCAGCAGCCCCGTCAATTCGTTGCCGTGTTCGTCGCCGCGCAGCAACGCCGCGGTGCGCCGCTTGCCCTTGTGCTCCGCTTCCTTCTGCAGCGTGAAGCCGCCATCCTGCTTCACCAGCGGGATACGCGCCAGCAGGTAGCGGTTGCCGTCGGCGCTGACGGCCGCCAGGCGCTTGTGCGAGCGCCGCACGCCGTCGCCCTGGTCCGGCCGTTTGCGGCGCAGGCTGTGCGAGCCGGTCACCCACAGGTAGTCGCCGTCGCTGGCCAGTCCCTCGATATCGGCTTCGTTGATGCGCTTGCTTCCCTCTTCGTGCGGCGGCAAGGGCAGTTGCAGGAAGTCGTGCAGCGCGAACTGGTGGTGTGCGCGCGCAAAACTGGTCTTGCCGCGGCTGTCCTCGGCCTCCAGCGTCAGGCGCTCGATGCTGAGCGACTCGTCATTGGCCAGCCACAAGGTATCGCCCATGCGCAGGGCCACCGACAGGCCGTTGCGCAATTCCTTGTCGGGACTGAGGTCATCGCGTTCGGGATGGAATTCGAGCAGGACGATATTGGACGGATGCATATTGCGCCTCGCGATCGGTTTTGACGCCGGCATAGCCCCAGGCCTGCGCACGGTGCGTCAACCGCCAGCCGCGGCGTGCGTTATAGGGTGCAGCCGACAAAAAAAGACGGCGTCCAATCCCCGATTGCGACGCCGCTCAAGCCCCACCATATTCTGTACAACACGATCCGCCCTGTCGTTCTTGATGGCGGCGCGATCGCTCATAGTCGTGCACTAACTTCGGTGCTCCAACTTCGGTACTCTAACTGCATGTTCCAGCCCGTGTTCCGGCTGGCGGTTGCCGCAAGACCCCTTGCGGCAACGTCTGGAATACAGCTTACCCTTATTCTGGTATTTGCTGCGCCCGTTTGCGATTGACGTACCAGCCCAGTGCGCCCAGCACCAGGGCGGCGCCCGCCGCTGGCTTGCCCAGCCGGCGCTGGCGCACGAAATTGATCACGCCCAGCGCATATGGCAACAGCACCGACACATTGGTTCCGGTAGGCTTGAGCATGGCATCGGCCCGGGCACGCAAGGCCCAGGTGGCGTGATCCATCGCCGAGTGCAGCATGACTTCGGGCTTGATGCCGTACTGGATGCTGGCCTTGGCATGCGCCACGCCTGCTCGGAAGAACTCGCCTTCACGCAACAGCTCTGCCTTGCGCACCGCCGGATCCAGGCTGTGCTGGTGACCGGCCAATCCTGTCGTTCCGTTTTGATTCTGCATACCTTCTCCCTTGGTGAGCCCTTACATCAACATCTCGCGGTCGTTCTTGAGTTCTTTCATCGTCGCCGGGAAGGCCAGCTTGTTCTGCTTGAGCAGCGCCAGTCCCTTCGTCACCAGCACCGCCGTGATCAGGGCGAAGACCGCGAACATGATCAGCAGGATGGTCCAGCCCATCGATTCCCAGGCCAGCGCAACCACCGTCATGGCGCCGAAGGCGATGGCGAACCAGACCGCCAGCACCGCCGCCGCGAAGATGGCCAGCAGCTCGATTACGTGATTGCGGATCTCGGACAGCTCGAGCGCCGCCAGTTCAACGCGCGAGACCGCCAGCCCGAACAGGCTCTTGAACAGGCTCGATATGCCACTGATGACACCAGGGTTGTGTACGATCGCTTCTTGTTTATCCACGTCTATTCCCCCGGCGTTAATGTTTGCGGCTCAGCAGGATGCCGAGCAGCACACCGACGCCGGCCGCGATCGCCATCGTGCGCCACGGATTGTCCTTAACGTAGACATCGGCCGTGTGGGCCAGTTCCTTGCCCTTCTCCACGGCCTGGGTCGGCAGCAGGCTGGCGCCACCCAAGGCGCGGTCGAGCAGCTCCATGCCACGCGCGCGCAGTTCCTCGGCCTTCTCGCCGGTCAGCGAAGCGGCCGCGGTCAGCATCGACTGGGCATCGCGCACCAGCGCCTTCATGTCGGACTGGGTCGCATAGGTGCTGCCGCTGATCGGGTGCATGCTGCCGTTGGTGTTGCGGGAAGTTTCTAGCATGTTCTACTCCTGTCACTGAAAAATCATTGAAAAACCGGCCGCGAACAGGCCGGGGCCGTCATCCTGGCCCGGCTGGTTCGCGGCTGACGACTCACGCCATCAGGTCGCGCAGGTCGTCGGCATGCTCTTCTTCCATCGCCATGATGTCGATAAGCATATTGCGCGTGGTCGGATCCTTGTCGCCGATCGCCGCGATCATCTGGCGGTAAGACTCGATCGCCACCCGCTCGGCGATCAGGTCGGCCCGCACCATCGCCTGCACGTCGTCGGACTCGTCGTACTCGGCATGGCTGCGCGCGGTGAACGTGGACGGGTTGAAGTTGGGCGAGCCATTGAGCTGAACGATGCGTTCGGCGATGCGGTCGGCGTGGTCCTGCTCTTGCTGGGCGTGCTCGAGGAACTCAGCCTTGATGTGCCCCGTGTTGGGGCCGGCCACCGTGTAGTAATGGCGCTTGTAGCGCATCACGCACAGCAGTTCGGTGGCCAGGGCGTCGTTGAGCATCGCGATGACCGCTTCGCGGTCGGCCTGGTAACCCTCGGTGACGGCGCCGTCGTCGAGGTTGGCTGCCGCGCGGCGAATCGCCTCGATGTCGAAGCCGTGTGCCAGGTTGTTGGTCTGTTCCATGGTGTTTCCTTAATCAGTGTTCAGTGTGGTTCAACGCATTGCTGCGCGTGGGGGAATCTGCGCGCCATCGTTGGACAGCACGATCTCGACGCGGCGGTTCTGCTGGCGGCCGGATGCGTTGTCGTTCGACGCCACCGGGAATGCCTGGCCATAGGCCTTCATCGAAATGCGGTCGCGCGGCACGCCCAGTTCGCCCAGGGCGCTGGCGACCGCGTTGGCGCGGCGCTGCGACAGGTCCTGGTTGTAGCTCGCGCTGCCGGTACTGTCCGTAAACCCTTCGACCAGCACCGTACGGTCCGGGTTCTCGCGCATCACATCGGCCAGCTTGCGCAGGGTCGACATTCCGTTCGGATTCAGGTTCGCCTGGTTGGTGGCGAACAGCACGTCGCCGATCGTCACCACGTAGCCGCGCTCGGTCTTGACGGCCTGGATGTCGTTCAGCAAGGCTTCCAGGTGGGCGGCGCGCTCGCTCAGGGCGGCGTTCTGCTGCTGGGCGGCCTGGGCCTGTGCCTGCGCCTGCTGGGCCGCGGCGGTGGCGGCCTCGGCCTCGCGCTTGGCGCGTTCGGCTTCGGCGGTGCGCGCCTCGAGGCGGACCTGGTCGCGCTGGCGTCCCGCATCGGCGATATCGGCTTCGGCGGCCTTGGCCTTGGCGACTTCCTGCGCGGTGGCAATGCGCTGCTTGGCGACGTAGGCCAGGCGGTCGACGTCTTCCAGGCTTTCGCGGCGATGCGCGGCCTGGTTGGCCTGGTCGAGCGCTTCGCTGGCCTGCTTGAACTCCATCGGCGCATAGGTCGACACTTGCGGATTGTTATTGGCGCTGACGAAGTCGGCGCGTGCCTGGTCCAGGGTCGCAGTGGTCACCGGGGCGCTGGCGCAGGCGGCGGCCAGCACGGCGGCGGCCAGGATCGAAACGGCGGATTTACGGTTTTTCATGTTCTTGTTCCTCTTCTTGTTGGAGCGCCGTTCGACGGCGCGGACTCATGCGTTAAATGCGAACCTCGAAGCTTGGTCTTACTGGTTGTTGGCGCGGTCGACTTCCTCGCGCAGCACGCGCAGGTCTTCGTTCAGCTGGGTCGAGGCTGCGGTCGCCTTGGCCGACACGGCCTTGCTCTGGGCCAGCTTGGCATCGGCCTGAGCCTGGACCGCCAGTTCGCGCGCCAGCTTGTAGTCGCGTGCGGCCAGGGCCTGGTTGGCGCGGCCCATCTTGTCGCGGGCGGCGCTGATCTCGGCTGGCGCCAGTTCGGCGGCGCCTGCCGACACGGCGTTCTCGACCGCGTGGCGCGACACCGCCACGTCCGCCGTTGCAGGGGCCTGGTCGGGGCTCGCGCATGCAGTCAGTGCCAGCACGGCTGCGGCGCAGCTGAGGCGAAGCCCGGTCATCGTTTGATGTTTATTCATCGCATATTCTCCTGGGAAGTGTTGTAGAGAACGTTATAAACCTGTTATGTCCGGCACTCAGTTCGTTGACGCACATTGATTTCGGCACTGTCACCGTTTCGTGTGGAATCGCGTGAACCGCTGGATCGCGCCGACTGACCCGACCGGCGCGCAAGCGCGGTGGTGTCGCGACGAAGCGCGACATCTCGAAGGAGCACGACTGCGTCCTGGTGGCGCGTGACCGCGACGGCCGCACCTTCGACTTCGTGCCAGGCCGGGGCGCGGTCACCAAGGCGCAGCTGCATGAGCATTTATTGCCGGTGCTCGAAGCGGACATCCTGCTGGTCACCGATGCGCACACGGCGTATCGGGCTTTCACCCGCGAGGCCGGCATCAGCCACGAAGCCGTCAGTCTGCGCCAGGGCGAGCGGGTGCGCGGCGCGGTGCATGTCCAGAACGTCAATAGCTACCATCGGCGCTTCCGCCAGTGGCTAGCGCGCTTCAACGGCGTGGCATCGCATTACCTGCCCAACTATCTGGGCTCGCGCTGGGCCGTGGATGGGGAACGCATCGATTCGCCGGAGACATTGCTGCGAGCGGCCTTGGGCAGTTTCAACACTAAACGATGACAGCGCCTTGATTTCCACAGCAGTCAAACAGGGCTCGCACCGCGGCACCGCTGAAACAACCTGTAACAACACGGCGCGCCGATTGTGTGTTGCCGAACAGATCAAATTAGCAACGGACTCTAGTCTTGAACCAAGTCACCGAGAAAGCGACATACCCGAATGAACGGATCGAGCATCAAGCGTTACGCAAGCATTCCAGTCCTGCTGGCCGTCCTGGCCTGCGGACCGCTGGCAGGTTGTGCCTCAGGCATTCCCGGTTTCGGCAGCGCCGAGACCGTCAATGACGAAGCCATCAGTGCCGGCGTGCGCAGCGCCATCAGGCTCGATCCCGAACTGACGGTTTCCGATCTCGATGTCGACACGTACCAAGGCATTGTCCGGCTCAGCGGCTTCGTCAGCTCGGCCGACAGCGTAGCCGCGGCGGCCTCGGTCGCGCGAACCGTCAAGGGCGTCAAATCGGTCAGGAATGACCTGCGCCTGAAGTAACCCCACCAAAGGAGATCATCATGAAAACCATTAAATCGCTGGTAGTGACCGCAACCATGGCAACCGCCGCCTTCGGCATGGTCGGCTGCTCGAACATGTCGAAGCAGGACCGTAACACCGCCATCGGCGCCGGCGCCGGCGCCGTGCTGGGTGGCGCCGTGAGCGGCGGCAGCGCGCTCGGCACCGTGGGCGGCGCGGCCGTCGGCGGCGTGATCGGCAACCAGGTCAAGACCACCAACTGATCGGCGTTCTCGTCCGACAGTAAAACGCCCGGCTTGCCGGGCGTTTCTACTTGGCGACCGGCATGGCGCCGGCTTCCCTGACGATCGCGTAGCAGCTGCAGGCCGCCGCGGCCAGGCCGGCGGGATCGAGGATCTCGATATTGCCGCGGCTGTAGTCGATCAGGCCCTGCTGCTGCAGCGCGCTGGCAGCCTTGGTGACGCCGACGCGGCGCACGCCGAGCGAGTGCGCCAGAAATTCATGGGTCAGGTGGAATTTGTCGGATTGCAGGCGGTCGCGCGTGACCAGCAGCGAACGCGCCAGCCGCGCCTCGAGCACGTGGAAGCGGCTGCAGACGGCGATCTGGATCGCCTGCGCCAGCAGCGCATCGGTATACCGGTACAGCACCTTCTGCAGCACCGGATTGCGTTCGACCTCGCTGCGAAAGCGTGCGCCATCCATGCGGCTGGCGTTGCCGGCGCGCTGAACCACGGCGCGCACCTGGGTCGTGTCGTGGCCCAGTGCGGTCGTCACTCCCAGCATGCCTTCGCGTCCCACCTGTCCAACCTCGAGCGTCATCCGTCCTTCGGCCACACCCAGCAGGGACACCAGGCAATCGTGGGGAAAATAAATGTGCTCGATCGGATCGCCGGCCTCGCACAGCACCTGCCCCGCCTCTACCCTGACCTGGTCCAGCATCGGCACCATGCGCGCCATTTCTTGCGACGGCAGCGCGGCCAGCAGCAGGTTGCTGCTGCAATCGGTAACGGGCGGATGGACGGCAGAGTTCATTCTTTCCTCAGAGAAAATTGTAAGGATCAGTACGCAGCGCAAGCCGGATACGCCCCGTTCCAGATACATTTGCAAACAATTTCAGCCAGCGTAACCGTCGCCCCATGAGCGAGTATGTACGGTGACGCACGGAAGCTCGGGTTGTTCCTGACGACAATCATCGTACCGAGGCGTCAACGCCATACGAAAGGAATAAAGATGAATACGCCCCCACACACTCCTGTCAAGAACCGCACCCATCCCTTGCTGCTGCTGGCCGCGGCCGCTGTTGTACTGTTCAGCCTGGTCGGTACCGCCGCCATCATGGGCTGGCTGCCCTCATCCACCGGCGGCACCGCCAACCGCCCGCTGACCGAAGCCGACCGCCAGGCCCTGGCTTCCACCCTGCCGCAGGATGTCCCGCAGCAGGCGCCGGGCTATGCCGCCTATCCGGGCGCACCGCTCGCTCCGGCACAGCAAGCACAGCAGCAGGCCTATGCGCCGGCGCCGGTGCAAGCACCCGCACCGGTTGCCGCGCCAGTCGTGGCGACGCCGGTCACGGAAAGCAAGCCGACCCAGGTTGCCGCCAATCAGCGCAACTGGTGCGAGAACTGCGGCAATGTGGAGTCGGTCCGCACCATCACCCAGCGCGCCGAAGGCAGCAGCCTGGGCGCGGCCGGCGGCGCCGTCATCGGCGGCCTGCTGGGCAACCAGGTCGGCGGCGGCAACGGCCGCACCCTGGCCACCGCGGCCGGCGCGATCGGCGGCGCCGTCGTCGGCAACCAGGTCGAGGGCAATATGAAGGCCACCACCAGCTACGAGATCCGCGTGCGCCTGGACGACGGCACCCTGCGCACCTTCCGCCAGAACAGCCAGCCGCAATGGAGCAGCGGCGACCGCGTGCGCATCGTCAAGGGACGACTGCGCTCGGTAGCCTGAATTTGTTGGCCTGATCCACTCAGGCTGCATGGCTAGCACATGGCCGGGATTGCGCAAGCGTCCCGGCCAAACTTTTTCCTGAGTGCAATGTGCGCCAACGCACGGAATTATGGATGAGCTGCCCCGACAATCGAACCACGCTGAAACGAAAAGCGGGACACCATCAACCGTGGGAGAAGCGCATGAACAGCATGGCGTGGATCGGCATCATCGTCTGGGGAATCTTACTGACTCTGTTCGGCCTGCTGTCGGCCGGGCCGGCGCCCGATGGGAACGGACACCTGCAGCCGCAGGACATCGTGTTCCTGATTGCAGGCGGCCTGCTCACCTGCCTGATCGGCTGCACCGGCCTGGTGGGCATGATGGGCTGGATCCCCGGCTTGCGAAAACAAAAAAGTTGCGTTTAATGTACGTTATCGAACGGTACGCGACTGTTGGCAACTACATACTGGAATCACAGCGCAACCGGCGCAAACAGTAGAGGAGAAACCACCATGTTATATACCATCGCTGTCGTTCTCGTTATCCTGTGGCTGCTCGGCCTGGTGACTTCGTACACCATCGGCGGCTTCATCCACATCCTGCTCGTCGTCGCCGTCATCATGATCCTGGTACGCCTGATCAGCGGACGCGGCATATAGCAGTAGAATGACAAGTTCCACTTGTCGCAGCACCCCAATCCGTTTCGCGGTCGCGCCTGTAACGGCGTGACGACGAAACGGATTTTTTACTTAAGGAGTTCCACAATGCAGAAAAACTTCATCAAAACCACCGCCGCCATCGCCATCGTCGCCCTGACCGCCACCGGTTGCGCCGACATGTCCACCACCCAGCGCGGCACCGCGACCGGCGCCGGCATCGGCGCCGGCCTGGGCGGCCTGATCGGCGGCACCACCAGCGGCGGCGGAGGCGGCCGCGTTGCCGGCGGCGCCGCCATCGGTGCTGCCGCAGGCGCCGTGATCGGCAACATCTGGTCCAAGCGCATGGAAGCGCAGAAGCAGCAGATGGAACAAGCCACCCAGGGCACCGGCGTGCAAGTCACCCAGACCCAGGATAACCGCCTGAAGCTGGAAATCCCGAGCGACATCTCGTTCGACACGGGCCGTTCCGACATCAAGGGCAACTTCCAGCCTATCCTGCAGCGCTTCGCCCAGACCCTGCAAGAGAACCCGAACACCAACGTCGTCATCATCGGCCACACCGACAGCACCGGCAGCGATTCGATCAACCAGCCATTGTCGGTCGACCGCGCCTCGCGCACCCGCGACTACCTGGCCGGCCGCGGCGTGAACCCGAACCGCATCACCATCGAAGGCCGCGGCTCGCGCGAACCGATTGCCTCGAACAACGACAACGCGGGCAAGGCACGCAACCGCCGCGTCGAGATCTACGTCGCCGAACCTGCGCGCGGCTGATCATTCTCCGCTAACGACAAAGGCCGGCAATGCCGGCCTTTTGTCATTCACGATCCAACTTGCTTATGTCGCTTCGGTGAATGCCAGGTACAGCGCGCGCGCCTGGCGTGCGACCGGGCCCGCTTCGAGCGTGCGGTCTTCGTAGCGGGTGCACGGCGTGACCTTGCCGTAGTTACCGGTGCTGAAGATCTCGCGCGCGGTATTGAGCTCGGTGGCCTTGACGCTGCGTTCTTCGACCTGCACGCCGGCTTCGGCCAGCAGCGCCATCACGCGCGCACGGGTGATCCCCGCCAGGAAGGTGCCGTTCAGGGCCGGCGTCACCAGCTTGCCATCCTCCGTCACCAGGAACAGGTTCGA
This sequence comes from Massilia sp. CFBP9026, assembly GCF_034045165.1. Classification (NCBI taxonomy): domain Bacteria; kingdom Pseudomonadati; phylum Pseudomonadota; class Betaproteobacteria; order Burkholderiales; family Oxalobacteraceae; genus Massilia; species Massilia sp. CFBP9026. The sequence continues at coordinate 620,908 of NZ_JAXCWH010000002.1, read as the reverse complement.
CGCCGCGAATTCGGCCACATGGCCTTCGGCGTCGAGCATGATGGCCTGGTCGAAGCCGCGCTCTTTCGCTTCGCGCATCGCGCGGGTCGAGTTGGCGTACAGGGCCGAGGCCTTGGCGTCGGTCGGCGCCATATTCGGCTGCGGACGGCGCATGGTCGACAGGCAGGCCGAGAAACCGGTGAACGGCGGCAGCGGTGCATCGAACAGGGTCAGCGCGAACTGGCTTTTTTCGGCGACCGGGATCAGGAAGCCTTCGGAACCGAACACCAGCGGACGGATATAGAGTTCGGCATCGAGCGGGAACTTGGCCACGCCTTCGCGCACCAGCGCCTCCATCTCTTCGACCGTCAGCGGGCAGCGCAGGCCGAGTTTTTCGGCGGACGTGATCACACGCTCCAGGTGCGGGCGCAGGTCGGGCAGCTTGCCGCGGATCGCGCGCGCGCCGTCGAACACGGACGAACCGAGCCACAGGCTGTGGTCCATCGCGCCATACAGGGGGGTATTGCCTTCGGCCCACTGGCCGTTGTAATAAGTGAGGTACATGGTTGCCTTCTACATTGCTGAACCATGGCAGTGTATAAGGTCTGGCGCGGGCGCGTCCAGACCCGCGGCCGCGCCGCCTCGCCTACTTCGCCTCATCCAGGAAGTAAGGCTTGCGCTCGAAGCCGATGTGATACACGAGCGATTGCATGATGACCTCGGGGCCGCCGATGTCGCGGACGCTGACATTCTTCTCGAGGCCGAGGATGCGTCCGCGCGGCGTCGAGCCCAGGCAGAGGTTCACCAGGTCCATCTGCGACTGGACTTCGGCTTCGCTACGCATCTGGTCCGGATTGTCGTTGCCGACCACGATGCGCTTGATGAAGCGGAAGTTCGCGAGTTCCAGGGGGTTGTTCAGCATGATGTTCCTCTTTCGTCGACATGGTGGAGTTCGGTCACTTGCGGCCCAGGCGCTCGATCATGGCCATCACGGCCTGCATCTGCGGGGCCTGCCTGGTAGCGAAAGTCCAGTCTGGCTGGTGACCGTTCGAATAGCCCCAGAAGTCCCAGCATCCCCTGGGATTGAACGGAATGCCTTTGGAGTTGTGTACCTGCGGATACAGCACGATCAGGCGGTTGGCGTCGGCGAAGCCGTTATAGCCTGCGCCCCGATAGAAACGGCTGCCGACATCGGACGCACCCTGGCGGCACCCGTGGAAGGCGACGTGCACGGCGCAACCGCCATCGCGGCAGGCGTCCGGCACGTAGACGTATGCCTCGTCATCCATGCTGCTGCGCGGGTTGTTCAGGAATTCGCTCTGGTCGAAGCGGATCAGCATGCCACGGGCGCTGCCGTCGACCGCGCCCGTTCGTTCCGGATACAGGTGCCGCAGCACGTCGTGCGCCTGCACGAAACCGCAGTTGTTCATGTAGGGCATCCCGGTCGTCCCGCACGGCGGGTCGTCCGGGTTGTCGGTGCTGATCCCATGGCCGGCCTCCCGACTGAAGACATACCGGATGTTGGCTGCGGGCGCACCCGCCAGCCGATAGAACTCCGCCACCTGCTCGACCACCATGGACTTGACCGTATCGTCAAGGCCGCCGGTGGCCGCGTAGACGCGCTGTCGCTGCAGGTTCCCGGTGGGGTCGATACGGCCGTCCACGGCGAACCGCCTTGCATTCTGGTAAGAGACGGCGCCATTGGCGCCGACCGCGCTGGAGAACGGCGTCATGCAGGTAGTCTGCGCAACCTCGATCAAACTGCCGCTCTGATAGGTGCCGGCGCAGTAGAACGGGCCGCCGCCGATGACGCCGACGCCCACGATCCGGCTCGAATACGCGACCGCGAGCTGGGCCGCCATGAAGCCGCCAGCGCCCAGGCCGGACACCGAGGTCTGGGCCAGGTCGGCGCCGAGGGACGGCAGGGGCCTGTTCTCGGCCATGGCGGCGCCCGCAAGCGCGGTCCAGGTCAACAGCGTCGACAAGATCATCCGTTTCACGTGTTCTCCTTGCGTTGATGGCGGCGCGCCATGGAATGAATACATGCTCCAAGGAAATACATTCGGGTGCAAGTACTATTTTTTCGGCACTGGCAAATATGCAACTGACGGCGGCATCCTCCACCGACTTACTGTTCGTTGCCACACCATATTTACCGGCCTCGTCGCGTACACTACGGCTTTCCAGTAGAAATTGTTTTCATGCTTGCTACTCTCGAACGGATCGATCCCTACAGCGACGACATCGACCTGCTGGTCGAGTTGGTCTGCCACCTGCGCCCGCGCCAGCGCTGGGTGTGGCAGGACGGGGACGATCCAGCCCAGGCGGTGCGCACGCTGACCCAGCTCCTGAAGGGCAATCCAGCCCAGGCCTGGGCGCTGCGCCGCTACATCACGACCCTGCTCGAGAAGCGGCGGCACACCAGTCTTTACAGCGATATCGGGATCCTGTCGAACGACGGCTTCGTCACCGAACTCAAGAGCCGCATCACCTACCGCTTCCTGCCGCCCGCGCTCGACAACCTGTATTTATCGGACGCGCTCGACCAGGTGCTGTACCGCGAGGACGACTACGAATGGATCCGCGCGGTGCCCGACGGCGACTGGATGCAGCTGTTCGACGTGATCGCCAATGCCCCGCAGATGGACGACAGCGCGCCCGGCCGCGCGCGCGTGGTCACGCTCAAGGGCCTGCTGGACGCGATCCGCACCCTGTCCTGCCGCATCTGCGCGCTCGGCCTCGAGCCGCGCCTGGTGCACAGCTACAGCCAGATCGAGAATTTCGATTCGCCCTTCCTGATGCAGAACATCGAGGCCAACCGCTACCTCGACGAATACGCGCGCTATCTCGCCGGCGAGCGCGAGCGTCCGGACGACGCACGCCACCTGCTGGTGATGCTCGACCAGTGCGAGGACGTGGTGCTCAAGATCCGGCGCCTGGCGCTGTCGAATGGCACCAGCATCGCCCTGACTTACCTGCTGGTGGCGGTGCAGCAAAGCATCGACCGCCTGCAAAAGCTGCTGTTCCTGGTCGACGTCACCGACGAGAAGGGTTCGACGCCCTCGCCCGCCCCCGCCTCGGCCCATGAGGTGATGGACGAGCTGGTCATCGACGGCGAGGTGGTGCCGCCGGTGGCGCCGCAAGCCGACAAGCCGGGCCAGCTGGCGCTGCCCGACGCCCCGCTGCTCACTCCGCGCCAGCACGCCGCGATCTCGCTGGCCGAAGAATTGATCGAGGCCCACAACACCAAGTACCAGGTCAGCGGCCTGGTACGCGACAATGTGCACCTGCTGGCGCGCAACGTCACCGAGAACGCCAGCCGCACCGGCGAGCACTACATCGCCGAAGACCGCAAGGACTTGCGCAAGATGCTGTGGTCCTCGTCCGGCGCCGGCTTCATCGTCGGCTTCATGGCGCTGTTCAAGATCCTGCTGGGTTACCTGAGGACGCCGCCGCTGGTCGAGGCCTTCCTGTTCAGCATGAACTACTCGCTCGGCTTCGTGCTGATCCACATGCTGCACTTTACGGTCGCCACCAAGCAGCCGGCCATGACGGCCCAGCGCATCGCCGCCTCGCTGCACCGCTCCGCCACCGGGCGCGGCATCGACGTCGACAAGCTGGCCGAACTGGTCAACAAAGTGTTCCGCACCCAGATGGTGGCGGTGCTCGGCAACGTGCTGGTGGCCTTCCCCGTGGCCTGGGCGATCGCCGAGGGCGTGCGCTGGTACACCGGCCACCACCTGGTCGACCCGATCAAGGCGCTGCACCTGCTGAACGACATCGACCCGCTGCACAGCCCGGCGCTGTTCTACGCCGCCGTGGCCGGCGTCTGGCTGTTCGTGGCCGGCCTGATCTCGGGCTACTACGACAACAAGGCGCTGTACACGCGCATGGGGCAGCGGGTGCAGCAGATCCGCGGCCTGCGCCGCCTGCTGGGCGCCGAGCGCACGGCGCGCCTGGGCCGCTATGTCGAGGACAATCTCGGCGGCCTGATGGGTAACTTCTTCTTCGGCATCCTGCTCGGCACCACCGGTACCATCGGCTTCCTGCTCGGTCTGCCGATCGACATCCGCCACATCACCTTCTCGGCCGCCAACTTCGCCACCGCCCTGGTGGCGCTGGACTACGGCATGAGCTGGGCCCAGATCGCCAATGCCACCGCCGGCGTGCTGATGATCGGCACCGTCAACCTCTTGGTGAGCTTCGGCCTGGCGCTGTGGGTGGCGCTGCGCGCCCGCAAGATCGTCTTCAAGCGCTGGATCCTGCTGGTGCAGGCACTGGGCCGGCGCTTCGCCTATTCGCCAGTCGAATTCTTCCTGGGTCCGCGGCATCGCCAGTTGCCGCCGCCCGATACCGTCTCCTCGAGGGGAACAAAATGAACAAGAAGCGCTTCGCCGCCTGGTTCGGCGTCATCGGTTTCGTCTGCGTGGTCGCCTCATGCAAGGCCCTGCCCGACCGCAGCACCATCGCCGGAGCGCCCGACAAGGCCGTGCCCACCGTCGCCACCCAACGCGGCGAGATGAAGGATGGACAGGCGGCGGCGCTGCTCAAGCGGCGCTGGGCGCGCGCCTCGCCCGACCTCAAGCAGCTGGCGGTGCTCGAAGAACAGGCGACCGGCGTGCCGCTGATCGCCGGCAACCAGGTCTCGCTGCTGTTCGACGGCCCGGCCACGATGCGCGCCATGATGGAAGCGGCGAAGAACGCCAAAACCTCGATCAACCTCGAGACCTATATCTTCGACCACGACGAAATCGGCACCCAGTTCGCCGAGATCCTGATGCAGAAGCGCGCCGAGGGCGTGACCGTCAACATCATCGTCGACGGCGTCGGCACGCTGGCCACGCCGAAGGAATTCTTCGAGCGCCTGCAGCAGGCCGGCATCAACGTGCTGGTGTTCAACCCGGTGAACCCGACCAAGCGGCCCGGCAAGTGGGCGCTGAACAACCGCGACCACCGCAAGATCATGATCGTCGACGGCAAGGTCGCCTTCACCGGCGGCATCAATATCAGCAGCACCTATGCCAACAGCTCGCTGTTCCGCTCGAACAAGCGCGCCGGCAAGGTCAACCAAGAAGACGTGGGCTGGCGCGACACCCACATCAAGATCGAGGGACCGGCCGTCGGCGCCCTGCAGTGGGCCTTCATCGACAACTGGGTGCACCAGGACGCGGGCGAACTGCCCGAGATCGAGTACTTCCCCAAGCTCGCCCCGGTGGGCGAGAAAGTGGTGCGGGTGCTGGCGACGTCGCCCGACCGCGATTCGGAAATCTATAAATCGCTGGTGCTGGCGATCGGCGAATCGAAGAAGTCGATCCACCTGACAGCGGCCTACTTCGTGCCGGACCGGCAGATCGTCGACGCCCTGATCGCAGCGTCCAAGCGCGGGGTCGACGTGCAGCTGGTGCTGCCGGGCGTGTCGGACCACGACTTCATCAAGTATGCGGGCGAGTCGTTCTACCACGAGCTGCTGGAAGGCGGCGTGCGCATCTTCCAGCTGCAGGTGGCGGTGCTGCACGCCAAGACCACGGTGATCGACGGCATGTGGTCGTCGATCGGCTCGGCGAACATCGACCGCCGCAGCTTCATCCACAATTACGAGGTCAATGTGGTGGTGCTCGATCCGCAGTTTGGACGCGATATGGAAGCGGCGTTCAGGGAAGACTTGCGCCACTCGAAAGAGATCAAGCTGGCCGACTGGAAGCGGCGGCCGTGGGGCGATCGGTTGCGCGAGATGATGTCGCGGTTGACTGAATACTGGATCTGACGCGGGACCCCGCATCGATCACCACCGCATGCACGTCGTTTCCGCAAAGGCGGGAACCCAAGCCCTTTAAGCCGCCACGCTATTAAACAGTAGTGGCAACGCATGCAACCTTAGGTTCCCGCCTTCGCGGGAACGACGTGCGCGCGCTGCTGGCCGTCTCAAAGGCCGGCCGCCAGCATGCCGTCGCTATGCGGCGACCAGATGCTCCCGGCGCGCACGAACTTCTCGGTCGTGACCAAGGCAAACCTGCCCCCCACCACGTCCCAGCCATAGCGGTCGATCTCGACCCGCTGCGGCTCGACCCGCACCACATTGAAGGAATTGACCTCGCCGCGCCCGCGGGTGGAGGTGGCGGTGCCGGCCTGGACCACGAGCGCCGCGTATTCGTCGATCTGGTAGCGCGCCGCCGTGCTGCCCGCGTGGCTGGCATGCATGTGGCCGGCCATCAGGATGTCGACGCTGGTCTCGGCGAACACCTCCATCGCCAACGGCGCGCGCACCACGAGGTCGCGCTTTTCGAAGTGTTCCGGCAAATCGAAGGGGTGATGGGTGACGACGATGCGCGTCACCTCCGGTCCCAGGCCGGCCAGGCGCTGGCGCAGCCCCGCCACCTGCTCGTGGCTGATGCGGCCGTCCTTGATGGTCAGCGAACGCGCGGTGTTGACGCCCACCACGGCGATCTCGTCGTCGATGAACGCGGGCTCGAGATCGTCGGTGATAAAGCGCTTGTAGCGCGCCAGCGGCCGCATGAAACGGCGGAACACGTTATAGAGCGAGATGTCGTGGTTGCCGGGTACGATGATCTGCGGACCGGGCAGCGAATCGAGGAAGGCGCGCGCTTCTTCGAATTCCTCGACCTTCGCGCGCTGGGTCAGGTCGCCCGAGATCACGACCACGTCGGCCGCAATGCGCTCGACCAGTTCGCGCAAGGGGCCGAGCAGCGCCTGGTCGACGCGGCCGAAATGCAGGTCGGACAGGTGAACGAGGGTGCGCATGCGGGAATCTCCTTTTATATTTCTTGCCGCGGCGCCCTACCGGACGCGCGCCGCTCGCGCGCGGCCCGGCGCCGGTTCAGGGTAGCGGCGCCGCCGATGCAGATCGCCAGCCAGCCGCAGCCCTCGGCCAGCGCGGCCAGGATGTCGGTCAGGTAGTGTGCGCCGAGGTACATGCGCGAGAACGCGATCAGGCCGATCATCAGCGCCGCCAGCACGAACGGCAGCAGGCGCCCGATCCAGGACCTGGCATGACGCACGAAGTAGCAGGCCAGCAGGCCGTACAACACGGTGGCGGCCATTGTGTGCCCGCTCGGGAAACTATAGGTGGTGAGGGTGAGGATGGGTTCCTCGAAATGGGGACGCGCGCGCTCGAAGGTATGCTTGAGCGCCACATTGAGCAGCATCCCGCCCGGCACGCTCGAGACCAGCGCCACAATCCAGTAGCGCTGCCCACGGCGGTACAGCCAGACGCCGACGCCGAAGGCGATCGCGAGCACGCCCGGCGTGCTGTGGATATGGGTCAGCACCAGCAGCGCATCGCGCAGCAGGCCGCCCTGGCTGGCGTGCGCGTGCAACCAGTTGGCCACCACCATGTCGAGCTGGGTGATCGGGGCGCCGGCGACGACGGCATCGGCCAGCCGGGCAAAGCCCGCCATCGCCAGCAGCAGGAACGCGATCCCGACGGTGAGATGGAGGCCGTACTCGCCTTCCGGCGAGAAGCGGGCGGCGGCAAAACGTTGAAGACGGGGCAGGACATTGCTCATGATATTGATTATGACTGACTTGGCGAAAAAACCACACACGCAAAAATTTACTGTATGTCCGAACAGTAGCTGTGTATTTGTACAGTAGTTGTGTTATTCTTTCCTCACTGCACAACCACTACGATTCAAGGAAACGAACATGACGACTCTGAACAGCTCCTTCGGCCTGGAACACGCACCTGTCCCCTTCCTGGCGCGCATTGGCCGCCGCGAAATCCTCATCACCCGTGATTTCCGCAAGCGCTTCTATGCGGTCAATCCGGTCATCGAGTGCGATACCGGCGTCGAGGCCGGCCACGTCGAGATCCTGCTGTTCCGCCGCTGGCTGCTCATTCTGTCCAAGGCACACTGATCGAAGGCGATGCGCAAGCTGATCTACGTTGGAAAAATTCATATGGATGCTTGAATTTATTCCTTTTCTTTCTATGGGCCGAGACCGTACGCTACGGTTTCCCACCCTCCAGAAAGATAATAAATGCTTCGCAAAACCTTCATCCGTTCGCTGGCAGCACTGACCCTGCTGGTGCAGACCTCGGCGTTTGCCGCCGACGTCAACCTGCTCAACGTGTCGTACGACCCGACCCGCGAGCTGTACCACGAGTTTGACGCGGCCTTCGCCAAGCACTGGAAAGCAAAAACCGGCGACAACGTCACTGTGAAGCAGTCGCACGGCGGTTCGGGCAAGCAGGCGCGGTCGGTGATCGACGGCCTGCAGGCCGACGTCGTCACCCTGGCGCTGGCCTATGACATCGACGCGATTCGCGACAAGGGCCTGATCAATCCGGGCTGGGAAAAGAAGCTGCAATACCATAGCGCGCCATACACCTCGACCATCGTGTTCCTGGTGCGCAAGGGCAATCCGAAGAAGATCAAGGACTGGAACGACCTGGTCAAGCCGGGCGTCTCGGTAATCACGCCGAATCCGAAGACCTCGGGCGGCGCGCGCTGGAACCACCTCGCGGCCTATGGCTACGCGCTGCGCCAGCCGGGCGGCAATCCGCAGAAGGCGGCCGAATTCCTGGGCGCCCTGTACAAGAACGTGCCGGTGCTCGATTCGGGCGCGCGCGGTTCCACCACCACCTTCGTCGAGCGCGGCATCGGCGACGTGCTGCTGGCCTGGGAAAACGAGGCGCTGCTGGCGCTGCGCGAACTCGGCCCGGATAAATTCGAGATCGTCGCGCCGTCGCTGAGCATCCTGGCCGAGCCGCCGGTCGCCGTGGTCGACAAGAACGTCGACAAGAAAGGCACCCGCAAGGTGGCCCAGGCCTACCTCGAATACCTGTACAGCGACGAAGGCCAGGACATCATCGCCAAGAACTACTATCGCCCGGCGGTCGACAAGTTCGCCAAGAAGTATGCGTCACAGTTCCCGCAGATCAAGCTGTTCCAGATCGACGAGCTTGGCGGCTGGACCGCGGCCCAGAAGAACCACTTCGCCGACGGCGGCATCTTCGACCAGATCTACACCAAGAAGTAAGCGCTACACCGCATCATCCCTGTCTCCTGGACGCCGTTCCCGCCGCTGGTGGGGCGGCGTTTTTTTTGGCGCTGTCATCGTTAGATATGGATGAGCATTGAACTGCTGAGCTGACCCGCGGTCCAATCCTGGTCGTCATCGATCGGGAGCGCACGATGAAAGCACCGAAGTTTGAGAAGCTGTTCGCCCAGCTGCCTCAACTGAACCAGCCGCAGCGTCAGCAGGTGCTCGCCGCCCTGCATCCAGCTGCCGGGCTCGACCGGGTGGTTGCTCTCATCGGCGAGATCCGGTCAAAGGGGCGGTGCTGCCCGGATTGCGGCTGCCAGCGTTGGCACCGGCATGGTCACGCTAACGACCTGCAACGCTTTCGCTGTTGCGCATGCGGCCGCACCTTCAACGACCTGACGGGTACGCCACTAGCACGGCTCAGGCACAAGGGCAAATGGCTCGATTATCTGGACACGGTCCTCGATTCCCGCACGGTCCGCTCTGCAGCCAAGCGGCTCGGCGTGCACTCCAACACGACCTTTCGCTGGCGTCACCGCTTTCTCGACCGGGTGAAGGACGACCGGCCTGAACGTCTGCTAGGCATCGTCGAGGCCGACGAGATGTTCCTGCTCGAATCGCAAAAAGGTTCGCGCAAGCTCGATCGCCGGCCGCGCAAGCGTGGCGGCAGGGCCGCCCTGCGTGGCATCTCGCATCATCTCGACTGCATCCTGGTGGCGCGCGACCGCAGCGGCCAGACCATCGACGCCGTGACCGGACGCGGCGCCTTGAAAGTGGTCCAGCTGGTCAAGCACTTGCTGCCAAAACTCGATCCCCAGGCACTGCTGGTCACCGACGCCAACGCCGCCTATCCCGCCTTCGCCCGTGCCCATGACATCGCCCATCAGGCCATCAATCTTAGTGCCGGCGAACGCGTCCGCAACGGCGCCGAGGGCGCCATCCACGTTCAAAACGTCAATGCCTATCACCGCCGATTCAAGGAATGGCTGGCGCGCTTCCATGGCGTGGCGTCGCGCTGGCTCCCAAACTATCTGGGCTGGCAGTGGGCGCTCGATGGCGGCCGAGTCACTTCTGTCGAGCAATTGCTGCGTATTGCATTCGGGGTCATCAATAGGTAACGATGACAGCGCCTTTTTTTATCCGCAGTTTTTATAGCTGCCAGGGATGCTCGATCTTGCCGTCGAGCGCAGCATCGAGATAGGTCGCGGCGCTGATCAGGGCCAGGTGTGTAAAGGCTTGCGGGAAGTTGCCGAGCAGCTCGGCCTTACTAGTGAATTCTTCTGCATACAGGTGGACGTGGTTGCCGTAGGCGAGCAGCTTTTCCATATTGTTGCGGGCCTGGTCGATGCGGCCGGCGCGCGCCAGGCATTCGACGTACCAGAACGAGCAGGCCGCGAACGCGCCTTCCTGGCCCTCGAGACCGTCGTCGCGGTCGTAGCGCAGCACCAGCGCATCGTCGCCGAGCTGTTCTCCGATCGCGTCCAGCGTGGCCAGCCATTGCGGATCGGTCGAGCCGACGAAGCGCACCAGCGGCATCATCAGGAGCGCGCCGTCCAGGTCGCGCGAACCCTTGCTGCGCACGAAGTGGCCAAGCTCTTCGTTCCAGAACGTGTCCCAGATATACCGCGAGATATCGTTGCGCGCCGCGATCCAGCGCTCGAACGGCGCCCGCAGCGAGCGCTTGCTGGCCAGGCGCACCGCGCGGTCGACCGCCACCCAGCACATGAGCTGGGAATGCAGGTGTTCGCGCGGCTCCTCGCGGCCTTCCCAGATGCCAATGTCGGGCCGCTGCCAGTTGTCGCAGACATAGTTGACCACCTCGCACACGCCCACCCAGTCGGCATGCGAAATCGCCTCGCCATACTTGTTGCTCAGGTAGATGGCGTCGAGCAGGGCGCCGAAGATGTCGAGCTGGAGCTGGGTCGCGGCGGCATTGCCGATGCGTACCGGCCTGGAACCGGCATACCCTGCCAGGTGGTCGAGTTCGATTTCCTCGCCGATCTGGCTGCCGTCGAGCGCATACATGATGCGCAGGTGGCTGTCGGTCGAGTCGTGTTTCGGCCGTTCGGCCGCCCAGCGGGTAAATGCCTTGGCCTCGTCGGTGTAGCCGAGCCGCATCAGCGCATACACGGTGAACGAGGCATCGCGGATCCAGGTCGCGCGGTAGTCCCAGTTGCGCTCACCGCCCAATACCTCGGGCAGGCCGAAGGTCGCAGCGGCGACCATCGAGCCGTGGCGGCACGAGGTCATCAGCTTGAGCACCAGCGCCGAACGGTTGACCGCCTCGCGCCAGCGGCCCTTGTAGGTCGAGCGCCTGGTCCAGTCCTGCCAGCGCCGCACGACTTCGGCCAGCAGGGCGTCGCGGGCGCCGGCATCGAGACTCGAGTCGCCATCCTCGTCGAGCACGAAGTCCATCACGTCGCCGTCGTGCAGCACGACCGAGGCGCTGGCGCCGCCATCGGCCGCCACGAATTCCACCGGCGCCGACAGGCGCAGGCGTGGGGCATTGGGAGCCGCGAACAGCGCGTGGTCCTGCCCCACCGTCACTTGAGGCCGCTGGCGGGCATAGTCGAAGCGCGGCTGGCAATCGATCCGGATGCGGGCCTCGCCGCTGCTGACCCGCACCCGGCGTACCAGCCGCACCGCGCCATGGCCGAGTTCCTCGGGACCGACCATGAAATCGATGATCTCGACGTTGGCCGTTTCGCCCATCCACTGCGTCAGCAGCACATTGGTGTCGGGCACATAGGTCTGCACCACGCGCATGTCCCCGTCCTCGGGCGCGATGGTGAAGTGGCCGCCCTGTTCGGGGTCGAGCAGGGCGGCGAAGATGCTGGGACTGTCGAAGTCGGGCCAGCACAGGAAATCGATGGCGCCATCGAGCGCCACGAGGGCGATCGTGGCCATATTGCCGATGGCGCCGTGGTCGCCGATCGGGCGCGGTGGGCGGGTTGCGTTTGGTTCAGCCATTGTCTTCAAATCCTGGGTAAAGCGACATGCCACCGTCGACATAGACCGTGGTTCCGGTCATGTAGTCAGCCAGGTCGGACGCCATGAACAGCGCCAGACTGGCCACGTCGTCGGTCTCGCCGATGCGTTGATACGGAATCAGCTCAAGCAGCTTCTTGCCCGCCTCGCCTTCGGTGGCGTCTTCGTTGATCGGGGTGCGGATGGCGCCGGGGGCGATGCCGTTGACGCGGATGCGTTCCTGTGCGACTTCCTGGGCCAGCGAGCGCATGAACATGCCAATGCCGCCCTTGGACGCTGCATAGTTGACGTGGCCGGCCCAGGGGATGGTCTCGTGGACCGAGCTCATGCACAGGATGACGCCGTTGGCGCGCATGCGGCCGCGGTTGCCCTGTTGGCGAAAGCGCTTCACTGCGGCGCGGGCGCACAGGAACTGGCCGGTCAGGTTGACGTCGAGCACGGCTTTCCAGTCGTCCAGTGACATCTCGGCGATGCCGGCATCCTTTTGCATGCCGGCATTGGCGACCAGGATGTCGAGACCGCCAAAGGCCTTGTCGGTGGCGTCGAACAGGCGCTCGACGTCGTCTTCGCTGGACACATTGCACTGCACCGCCAGCGCATCGCCGCCGGCTTCCTTGATCTGTCGTACGACTTCGTCAGCCTTGTCCTGGCTGCTGTTGTAGTTGACCACCACCTTGGCGCCAGCCGCGGCGAAGGCGATGCTGATGGCGCGGCCGATACCGGAGTCGCCGCCGGTCACGAGCGCCACCTGGTCGTTCAGGGTGATTTTCATGGGATGTCCTCCAGAGCGTGATTGCGCCGGACGCGCTCTGCAGTCGCGTCCTGGCAGAACGACCTTAGCAGAAAGCGCGGATGGCAAATGCACGGCTGGGCCGGCAATGGCACCGAACGGGAGAGGCGAAAAGAGTGATGACCAGTGTGCGTGAACGTACGGAGTGCGCTACGCCGAGAGCATAAGATGAAGCTGTCTCTTTCAGGACATCCCTAGTTTTGGACTTGGCCCGCTCCTTACCGAGCGGGCGTTTTTTTTGGCTTGCTTACTTGTGGCTTGCTTACATCAACGCCGACGTCAGGCTCTTCACTTCCTCGCCCGATTCTTCCAGCACGCCCTTGAGCGTGCCTTCGCCGAACACGAAGTCAATGGTGGCCGCCGCGGCATGGGTGGTGGCGCCGGGCGGCGCGAACAGGGGAGAGGGCAAGGGCGCCAGGTCATTGGCCAGCAGCAGGGTGTCGCCCAGGGTTTCCGGCGGCAGCGCGCGCATGCCGACCCACAGCGCTTCGATCGCGTCCATCACCGGGGCCGGGACGCCCAGCTTGTGCAGCACGCCACGGCCGATGGCCGCTTCGCCATGGTCGAGCCAGGCATTGAGGTTGTCGTCCAGCAGGCCGGGCAGGGCTTCGGCGCGCGACAGCAGGTAGAAGCCGCCGACCTCGTGCACGATGCCGGCGAACAGCGCCGTTTCGGGATCGACGAAGGACACGCGGCGCGCGATCACCTGGGCCAGCGCGGCCACGTGGGCCGAATGGGCCCACAGCTGGTCGGCCTTGTGGCGCAGGCCCGGATCGCGGATCTCGCTGGCCAGCTGGCGCACGATGACCGAGGCCGCCAGGGCGCCCAGGGTGCGAAAGCCCACGCGCTGGACCGCCGCGCGCACATTGGTGACGTCGTTGCCGCTGCGGTTATAGGCCACCGAGTTGGCGATCGCGACCGTGCGCGCCGCCAGCAGCGGCTCGGCCTGCACCAGGCGGGCGGCGGCGTCGATATGGCAGTCGGGTTCGCCCAGCGCCCGCTGCAGGGTCAGCGAGGCGCTGACGCTGGTGGGGAAGGCAAGTTCGCCGCGGCTGGCTTCGGCGGCGATGCTGTCGAGTGCGGAGACTTGGTCCATGGGAAAATTATACCCCTAACACAACACCCTGCTTGCAAAAATATTGCCCTGTGGTATCGATTTCGGTGGCGCCGTGGCCTCCGGGCTCTTACTCTTCGCTGAAGATGGCGTCGCAGCCTTCCTTCTGTTCTTCGAGGTTTTCCAACTCGTCGACCAGACCGAGGTCGAGCAGTTCCTCGACCGCGTTCATGTAGCTGTTGAGTTTGGCGGCACCGATGAGGCGATAGATCTCGCCGGCTTCGTTGCGCACGCCGATCAGCATCGGCTCCTCGCGCACTTCTGCCAGTGGGGCGACGTCGAGCAGGATGTTGCCGATGATGTGCTTGTCGAAATGGGGTGGCTTCTTGCCGTCGATGAGAGAGGTTTTCAAGGCGTTTCCTTCAGGTGGAATAGGGAGGGAGTGGGGCGGTCGCCATCGTCGCTGCCGTCATGCCGGGCGCAGGCGCCATTGGCGCGGATGCGCTCGCGCAGCAGGCCGAGCGCGTCTTCGAGCACGGCGAAATCGGCATCGCTGTAGGCGGTGAATAATTCTTTTCCACGTGCAATCACTTTCGGGAACACATCGCAGAACACTTGATCGCCGGCAGGCGTCAGGCGCACGAAGAACGATCGCTTGTCGTCGCAGCTGCGCTCGCGCAGCACCAGGCCTTTTTGTTCCAGGCGTTCGATGACGCCGGTCAGGGTGCCCTTGGTGATCAGGGTGCGTTCGCCCAGTTCCTTGTAGCTCATGCCGGTGGTATTGCCCAGCGTGGCGATGATATCGAACTGCGCATGCGTCAACCCGTTCTGGCGCACCGCATCGCCCGAGACGCGCTCGAAGCCCTGCATGCACTCGGCCAGCAGCCGGACGCTTTTTAGATATCGTTCCCCCATGGGCGGGGATTATAGCCGTCCGCCGCGCCTTACGTTGCCCGCCACGCAAGATTCTGCCGGAGGCATGGCTGGCGCGAAACGCGCCGATTGAACTCCGGTATGATAGACGACCATGTCCTTTCATCACGTCCGTCGCGCGTCCCCTTCTGCAGCCATGGCATCCCTCACCCGCCGCGATGCAGCCTGACCTGTCCCTGCTGGCGCAGGAGCGCCCGCTGCGCATCCTGCTGGTGAACGCCGGCGAGCCCGATGCGCTGACCTGGTCCGGGCTGTACCAGCCGCTGCGCCTGGCGGCCAAGGTGCTGGGGCCGGACCGCCTGCACGTCGACGTGCGCGGTCCCGACAAATTCATGAGCGATCCCGGGCGCCACTGGCACCTGGTGCTGCTGGTGGCCGACGAGGCCGAGGCGGCACTGCGCCCGGCCAACCTGCGCGCGCTGATCGAGCGCTGCCGCGCCGCGCCGTATTGGGGCGGGGTGGGAGCCGGCGTGCTGTGGCTGGCCGACGCCGGCGTCCTGCATGGCGTGCGCACCGCCTTGCCCTGGGCCCTGTATCCGGACGTGAACGCCCAGGCCGAGCAGGCCCTGCTCACCCCCCATTTGTACGAGGTCGACGCCAACCGCCTCACCTGCTGCGGCGGGGCGGCCAGCATCGATTTCGCATTGAGGCTGGTCGAGCTGCTGTTCGGCGCCACGGTCCAGGCGCAAGTGAAGGAAACCCTGTGCATCGACCGCGTGCGCGGCCCGGACGAGCGCCAGCGGGTGGCGCTGCAGGCCCGCTTTGGCGCCCTGCAGCCCAAGCTGTCCGAGGCGGTGGCGCTGATGGAGGCGAACATCGAAGAGCCGCTCTCGACCGACGAGATCGCCCAGCTGGCCGGCATCTCGCGGCGCCAGCTGGAACGCCTGTTCAAGCAATACCTGGGCAGCCTGCCGTCGCGCTACTACCTCGAACTGCGCCTGCGCCGTGCGCGCCAGCTGCTGCTCGATACCAATCACTCGATCGTGCAGGTGGGGCTGATGTGCGGGTTTTCCTCGGGATCGCATTTCTCGACGGCATTTGGGGCCTTGTTCGGGAATACGCCGCGCGAAGAGCGCCAGCGCAAGCTGGCGCAGTAGGCACTCACACTCTTGCCCTGCTGCCCCAGCACGTCGTTCCCGCGGAGGCGGGAACCTAAGTTTGCATGCATCGCCGATGCTATTTAACGCAGCCATGGCGCAAGCAAACTTGGGTCCCCGCCTTCGCGGGGACGACTGGGCAAGGCTGGGCCTTACCCAGTCGTCCAAAAATGAAAATGCCTGTCGCACTTCTAAAAGAAGTTGTCAGGAAGCGTTTCTATAATGGGCCGATCATGCGGTGATTCCATCCCGCACCACCCACACTGATTGGATGAGGAAAAGAAGCCATGAACGCAAAGCTTGATTCGGGTATCGCCACGCTGCCGGTTAGCCGTCAGACTTTTGACGAGGTCCTGGTCCCTACCTACGCCCCGGCCGCGATGGTGCCGGTGCGTGCGTCGGGCCTCGACCTGTGGGACCAGGAAGGCAAGCATTACCTCGACTTCACCTCGGGCATCGCCGTCACTGCCCTGGGCCACGCCAATCCGGAAGTGAACGAAGCGCTGACCAAGCAGCTCAACACCCTGTGGCACATCGGCAATGGCTACACCAACGAGCCGGTGCTGCGCCTGGCCTCGGCCCTGATCGCGGCCACCTTCGCCGAACGCGCCTTCTTCTGCAACTCGGGCGCCGAAGCCAACGAAGCGGCCCTCAAATTGGCGCGTAAGTACGCGCACGGCAAGTTCGGCCCGCACAAGTCGCGCATCGTGTCCTGCCTGTCGTCGTTCCACGGCCGCACCCTGTTCACCGTCTCGGTCGGCGGCCAGCCGAAGTACACCGAAGGCTTCGAGCCGCTGCCGCAAGACCTCTCCCACATTCCGTACAACGACATCGAAGCGGCGCGCGCCGCCATCACCGACGACGTCGCCGCCGTGATCGTCGAGCCGATCCAGGGCGAGGGCGGCGTCATCCCGGGCAACCCGGACTACCTGAAGGCGCTGCGCGAGTTCTGCGACAAGACCGGCGCGCTGCTGGTGTTCGACGAAGTGCAGTCGGGCATGGGCCGCACCGGTTCGCTGTTCGCCTACGAGCAGATGGGCGTGGTGCCGGATGTGCTGACCTCGGCCAAGGCGCTGGGCAACGGCTATCCGATCGGCGCCATGCTGACCACCAACGAGATCGCCCAGTACCTGGCGGTCGGCACCCACGGCACCACCTACGGCGGCAACCCGCTGGCCTCGAGCGTCGGCCTCAAGGTCCTCGAGCTGATCAACCAGCCGGCCTTCCTGGGCCGCGTCAAGGAAGCCAGCGCAAAAGTCATGGCCAACCTGCAGCAACTGGCGGCGGATTATCCGCAGGTGTTCGGCCAGCCGCGCGGCATGGGCCTGCTCATCGGCCTGCCGATGGCCGAAGGCGTCAAGGGCCGTTCGAAGGACTACACCAAGCTGTGCGAGAAGCTGGGCCTGATGCTGCTGATCGCCGGCCCGGACGTCGTGCGCCTGGCGCCGGCTCTGGTGGTGTCGGACGAGCAGATCGCCGAAGCCGACCGCCTTATGCGCGCGGCGGTGGCTGAATTCACCGCCGCCTGATCGCCAAACTCCGGTCGCGGCCGGCCCGCCCGGGAGGGTAGGCCGGCCGTCCGCATTGTCTCCACTTACGTTTCACCAGGGAGTACTCAATGTATGTTGTCCGTCCGGTAGATCGCGCGGATATCGGCGCGCTGGAAGCGATGGCGGCCATCTCGATGCCGGGCGTGCACACGCTCCCGCGCACGCGTGAAGGCATAGTCGCCGCGGTCGAGCGCTCACTCGCCTCGTTCGCGGCCCAGGTCGATATCCCGAGTGAAGAGTCGTATCTGTTCGTGCTGGAAGACCTGCGCTCGCGCGAAGTGGTCGGCACCGCCATCATCCACGCCTCGGCAGGCTCGAACGGCACCTATTTCGCGTTCCGCAACGACGTGATCCAGCAGGTCTCGCGCGACCTGAACATCAGCCACAGCGTGCACGCGCTGACCCTGTGCTCCGAGCTCACCGCCTATTCGCAGCTGTCCGGTTTCTTCCTGCGCCACCGCGACAGCGCCGGCATCGAAGCCGCGCTGCTGTCGCGCGCGCGCCTGCTGTACGCCATGCTGGCGCCGCACCGCTTCGGCGACCGCTTCTTCGTGCCGCTGGCCGGACGCCTCGATGCCGACGGCCAGTCGCCGTTCTGGAATGCGCTGGGACGCAAGTTCTTCAAGATGGACTTCCTCGAGGCCGAACGCCTGATCGAGGGCGCCCGCAACCGCACGCTGATCGTCGAGCTGATGCCGCATTATCCGGTCTACGTGCCGCTGCTGCCGGGCGACGCCCAGGCCGCGCTGGGCCAGATCCATCCGGGCGGCCAGATTGCCTTCGACCTGCTGGCGCAAGAAGGCTTTGAAGCCGACGAATACATCGACATCTTCGATGGTGGCCCGATCCTGCAGGCGCACAAGAACGCGCTGCGCTCGTTCTGTGCCTCGTACAAGTTGCGCGTGGGCGCGGGGCCTGCTCAGGGAACCGATCATGCCCCTGACGTGGCGCCGGTCGACTACGCCGTCGCCAGCGTCGACAACGGTTTCCGCGCCGTGACCGTGCGCTGTGCACCGATCGAACATGCGCACAGCATCGACTTGCCGCGCGAGGTCCAGCAGGCGCTGGGCGTCTCGGCCGGCGACGAAGTGGTGTGCGTGCGCATCCAGGGAGAACCCGCATGCTCGTGATCCGTTCCTCCAGACTGTCCGACCTCGACGCCCTGATGGAAATGGCGCGCCAGGCCGGCAGCGGCATGACCACCCTGAAACCCGATCCCGAGATGCTGGGTCAGCGCCTGGCGACGTCGGAAGCCTCGTTCGCCGAGACCATCGCGCCGGAGAAGCGCGACTACATGTTCGTGCTGGAGCACACGGGGCCTGCCGGCGAGGCCGGCAGCATTGCCGGCGTGTGCGCGATCAAGGGCGCGGTCGGCCTGACCGAGCCGTTCTACAACTACCGCATCGGCACCCTGGTGCACTGCAGCCGCGAGCTGAACGTGTTCACCCGGATGGAGACGCTGTACCTGTCGAACGACCTCACCGGCTCGACCGAACTGTGCTCGCTGTTCCTGCTGCCGCAGTACCGCGCCGGCTTCAATGGCAAGTGGCTGTCCAAGAGCCGCTTCCTGTTCATCGCCCAGTTCCAGCACCTGTTCACCGAAAAAATCATCGCCGAGATGCGCGGCTACCAGGACGAAGCGGGCGATTCGCCGTTCTACGAAGGCCTGGGCCGCCACTTCTTCAAGATGGATTTCAATCACGTCGACGGCCTGACCGCGATCGGCAAGAAATCCTTCATCGCCGAACTGATGCCGCGCCAGCCACTGTATGTCGACTACCTGCCGCAGTCGGCGGTCGACGTGATCGGCAAGGTGCACACCTCGACCCAGCCGGCGCGCCGCCTGCTGGAGCAGGAAGGCATGCATTACGAGGGCTATGTCGACATCTTCGACGCCGGTCCGGTGCTGCAGGGCCGCGTGTCCGAACTGCGCGCGGTGCGCGACAGCGTGCTGGCGGTGGCGGCCGAGGGCCTGGCAGACGAGGAAGCGGCGCCGGATACCGAGCATATGCTGGTGTCGAACACGCGCCTCGACGACTTCAGGATGATCCTGACCCGCGCCGTGCCGGGCGCCACCAGCGTGGTCCTGAACCCCGCCGAGCTGGCGCAGTTGCGCTGTCAGGCGGGCGACAACGTGCGTACCCTGACACTCAATACCAGGAAGACTTCCCATGGCTAATCTTTCGAACTACATCAACGGCGAGTGGCTCGCCGGCAGCGGCCGCGAACTGGCGACCATCGATCCGTCGACCGGTAGCCAGACCTGGACCAGCAATGAATCGACGGCCCAGGACGTGGCGCGCGCCGCTTCCGCTGCGCACGCCGGCTTCGAAGCCTGGGCACTGACGTCGCTCGACGAACGCATCGCCATCGCGACGCGCTTTCGCGATCTGCTGAAGGAAAATGCCGAGGAACTGGCGGCGACCATCGCCGAGGAAGTCGGCAAGCCGCTGTGGGAAGCGCGCACCGAAGTGGCCACCATGGCCAACAAGATCGACATCTCGGTCCAGTCGTATGGCGCGCGCACCGGAGAAAGCCAGGCCAAGGTCGCCGACGGCAATGCCGTGCTGCGCCACCGTCCGCACGGCGTGTTCGCCGTCTACGGCCCCTATAACTTCCCCGGCCACCTGCCGAACGGCCACATCGTGCCGGCCCTGATCGCCGGGAATACCATCGTGTTCAAGCCGAGCGAATACGCGCCGCGCACGGCGGTGAAGACCGTCGAACTGTGGGAGAAGGCCGGCCTGCCGAAGGGTGTGCTGAACCTCGTCAACGGCGGCCGCGAGACCGGCATCGCGCTGGGCCAGGAGCCACTGGTCGACGGCGTGCTGTTCACCGGCAGCAGCCAGACCGGCGCGGCGCTGCACAAGCAGTTCGGCGGCCAGCCGGGCAAGATGCTGGCGCTGGAAATGGGCGGCAATAATCCGCTGGTGGTGTGGGACGTGGAAGACATTGACGCCGCCGTTCATCACACGGTGATGTCGGCCTTCATCTCGGCCGGCCAGCGCTGCACCTGCGCGCGCCGCCTGGTCATCCAGGATAACGAGGCAGGGCAGGTCTTCCTGGCACGCCTGGTCGACGTGGCAGCCCAGTTGCAGGTCGGCCCGTCGAATGCCGAGCCGCAGCCGTTCATGGGACCGGTGGTCTCGAGCGCGGTCGCCGCACGCCTGGTGCAGGCGCAGGCCGATATGGCGACCAAGGGCGGCAAGATCCTGCTGCAGATGCGCCAGCTCGATACGAACGCCGGATTCGTCACGGCCGGCATCGTCGACACCACCGATGCGCAGGGCATCCCCGACGAAGAGTGGTTCGGCCCGCTGCTGCAGGTGATCCGCGTGAAAGACTTCGACGACGCCCTGCGTGTGGCCAACGCCACCGAATTCGGCCTGGCTGCCGCGCTGCTGTCGCCGTCGGAAGAACTGTGGAAGCGGTTTGCCGTGCGCGCCCGCGCCGGCATCGTCAACTGGAATCGTCCGACCACGGGCGCGGCCAGCTCGGCGCCGTTCGGCGGCGTCGGCAAGTCGGGCAACCACCGTCCGAGCGCCTATTACGCGGCCGACTACTGCGCCTATCCGGTGGCCTCGATCGAGACCGCGGCACTGGAAATGCCGGCCAAGCTGTCGCCCGGCCTGGCCTTCCCGGCGCAAGGAGCCTGACGATGCGCGACGCCCGTGAATTCAACTTCGACGGCCTGGTCGGCCCGTCGCACAACTATGCCGGCCTCTCGTTCGGCAACGTCGCCTCGTTCAACAACGTGCGCTCGGCCTCGAATCCGCGCCAGGCCGCGCTGCAGGGCCTGGCCAAGATGCGCGAGCTGGCCGCGCGCGGCTTCGCTCAGGCGGTGATGCCGCCGCAAGGCCGTCCGAACTTCCGCCTGCTGCGCAGCCTGGGCTTCTCGGGCACCGATGCCGACGTGCTGGCGCGCGCGTACCGCGAAGCGCCGGTGATCCTGGCCTGCGCCTGGTCGGCCGCGCCGATGTGGACCGCGAATGCCGGCACCGTGAGCCCATCGGCCGACTCGCTCGACGGCCGCGTGCACTTTACTGCCGCGAACCTGAACAACAAGCTGCACCGCTCCGAAGAGCATCTGCAGGCGACCCGCACCCTGCGCGCGATCTTCGCCGACAGCAATCGCTTCGTGGTGCACGACACCTTGCCGTCGGTGCCGGCCTTCGCCGACGAGGGCGCCGCCAACCACACGCGCTTCGCCGCCAGCCATGGCGCGGTCGGCGTCGAGTTCTTCGTCTATGGCCGGGTGGAGTTCGACCCATCCGCCCCGGCGCCGAAGAAATACCCGGCGCGCCAGACGCTCGAAGCCTCGCAGGCGATCGCGCGCCTGCACGGCCTGGACCCGGCGCGCACCGTGTTCGCCGCGCAAAACCCCGACGTGATCGACCAGGGCGTGTTCCACAACGACGTGATCTCGGTCGGCAACGGCAATGTGCTGTTCCATCACGAGCAGGCGTTCGCCGACGAAGCGGGCACCCTGGATCTGCTCCGGCGCGCCCTGGCCGGCGTCGATACCGAGCTGCAGTCGGTGCGCGTGGCGAGCAGCCAGGTGCCGGTGGCCGACGCCGTGGCCAGCTATCTGTTCAACAGCCAGCTGCTGTCCAAGCCGGACGGCAGCATGGCGCTGGTGGTGCCGCATGAGTGCCGCGAGAACCCGGCCGTGTCCAACTACCTGGCCGGCCTGGTCGCCAGCGGCGGCCCGATCGACGAGCTGGTCGAATTCGACCTGCGCCAGAGCATGCGCAATGGCGGCGGACCGGCCTGCCTGCGCCTGCGCGTGGTGCTGACCGACGAGGAAGCCGCCGCCATGCACCAGGGCGTGATCATGACCGAGGCGCTGTATGCGCGGCTGGTCGCCTGGGTCGAACAATATTACCGCGACCGCGTCGAGCCCCAGGACCTGGCCGACCCGCAGCTGGCGCTGGAATGCGCGGCCGCACTGGAAGAACTCACCCGCATCCTCGGATTGCCGGGGCTGTACGACTTGTAACGATGTAGTATTCGGGCGGGAGATCCCTGTCCTGTATAAGCAGGGCCGCGTCGGGCCACGAGCTGTCGACGCACCAGGCACACAACTTTGGAGAAGCAAGATGAAAGACATGCCCAACGATCTGCGCAACCAGACGCTCGCGCTGGTCAACGCCAACCAGTCCGCCGACAGCGCCCAGGTCAATGCCCTGACCGCCGCCTGGATCGGATCGCTCGACGACGAAGACCTGGCCGGCACCGCGCCGCAAAGCCTGGCGCCGGTACTGGTGGAAGGGTTCTCGCAACTGGCCCAGCGCAGCGGCCCCGGCGCGCAGATCGCCACCATGCGCTACCTGGACGGCCGCGGCGGCACCGCCACCGCACTCTTGATTCTGAACGACGACCGTCCCTACCTGGTCGACTCCTTCGTCATGGCCCTGCGCCGCGAACGCATCACCGCCGCCGGCGTGATGAACGCCGTGCTGCCGGTGCGTCGCGACGCCAATGGCGCCTTTGTCGCCGTTGGCGAAGCCGGCAGCCCGCTGGAATCGATCGTCCTGTGCCTGCTGAACGATGAACTGCAATTCGAAGAACTGGACAAGCTGACCGCGCGCCTGCGCATGGTCGCCAACGACGCCGCCACCGTGCAGCGCGACGCCGTCGCCATGGGCGACCGCATGACGGCAGTCGCCGCCGCCGCCGCTGCCGCCGGCACCCCGGAAGGCCAGGAAGTCGCGGCCTTCCTCGAGTGGGCCAAGAACGAGGGCTTCGAGCCGTTCGGCTACGCCTACTACGTCGTCAAGCCGGGCGCGCGCGAACTCGAACGCGACATCCCGAGCCGCATCGGCGTGCTGAAGGATACCTCGCACCCGGTCTACGGCACCTGCCTGGCCAGCATTCCGGGCGACTTCGAAACCCTGTCGCTGCGCGCCGAGAACCTGTCGATCGTCAAGGCCGACGTGGCCGGCACCTTGCACCGCGACGCGCCGCTGGACTTCATCGGCGTGCGCGACCTGGATGCGCAAGGCAAGATCCTGGGCGAGCACTGCTTCATCGGCCTGTTCACCCGCGCCGCCACCTCGACCCCGCTGGCGCGCCTGCCGTTCGCGCGCGGCCGCGTGGCCAAGGTGCTCTCCATCGCCGGCGTGCGCCAGGAAGGCTTCCGCGCCGAGAAATTCATCGAGATCCTCGAATCGCTGCCACGCACCGAAGCGCTGGAAGCCGAGCCGGAATGGCTGGCCGAAGTCTGCGGCGCCGTGGTCTCGCTGTACAAGCAGCCGCGCGCCAAGGTGTTCGCGCGCCGCGACGTCTACCAGCGCCACCTGAACGTGCTGGTCTACCTGCCGCGTGAGCGCTTCAGCGCCGCCGTCGCATCCAGCCTGGCCGCCGCCCTGAAGGAAAGCTCGGGCGCGCGCGACGTCGACGTCCAGACCCTGGTGGCCGACGGCCCGCTGGCGCGCGTCTACCTGACCGCGCACGCCGCGCGCTACCCGCTCGACCTGGAAAGCGATATCCAGCGTCCGCTGCTGGGCGTGCTCGATGGCTGGCATGACCGCTTCGCCGAGTTGATCAACTCGGTCGACGAAAGCCGCCAGCGCAGCCTGATGCGCAAGATCGTGCCGACCCTGCCGGTCAACTTCGTCGCCGCGACCACGCCCGAGACCGCGTTCCGCGACGTGCACGCGCTGCTGACCAAATGCCGCCCGGACCGTGTGACCGCGCGCATCGAACACGATGACGCCGCCGGCGCCTCGATCCGCCTGTATTCGAGCGAGACCGTGCCGTCGCTGTCGCGCATCCTGCCAGCGCTGCAGAACGCCGGCATCGCGGTCGACCGCGAGCAGACCTACCGCCACACCGGCCTGGATGGCGTACGCCGCTACGTGACCGCGCTGACGGTCGATGCCGAGAGTGCGGCCAAGCTGGCCAAGCCGGGAATCCCACAGGTGGCCGAGGAACTGTTCAGCGCCCTGTTCAACGACGAGGCCGAAGACGGCCGCATGAACGGCCTGACCATCGAAGGCGGCCTGTCGCTGCGCGAAGTGCAGCTGGTGCGCGCCTATATCAGCTACTGGCGCCAACTGGGCTCCAAGTTCTCAGTGCGCTACATGGCCGAGACCCTGCGCACCCAGCCGGCCCTGGTGAAGGAATTCGTCGCCGGCTTCATCGGGCGCTTCGACCCGAGCCTGAGCGAAGAGCAGCGCAACGAAGGCAGCAGCAAGCTGTACACTCTCAAGACCGGCCTGCCGAGCGTGAACCACGCCGACACCGAAGAGATCATGGGCGCGCTGGTCGACCTGGCCTTGGCCACCGTGCGCACCAACTACTTCCAGAACAGCGGCGAGAAGATCATCTTCAAGGTCGACACCAGCAATCTGGCGCTGGCGCCGGAGCCGCGTCCCTTCCGCGAGATCTATGTGTTCTCGCGCCGCTTCGAAGGCGTGCACCTGCGCGGCGGCCCGGTCGCCCGCGGCGGCCTGCGCTGGTCGGACCGCATGGAAGACTACCGCACCGAGGTGCTGGGCCTGGTGAAGGCGCAGATGGTCAAGAACGCCGTCATCGTGCCGGCCGGCTCGAAGGGCGGCTTCGTGTGCAAGCAGATGCCGACCGGCGCCCCGCGCGAAGTGGTGGCGGCCGAGGGCGAAGCAGTCTATCGCCTGTTCATCGCCAGCCTGCTGGAAGTGACCGACAACCGCGTACAGGGCGAGATCGTGCCGCCAGCGGCCACCGCGCGCCATGACGGCGACGATCCTTACCTGGTGGTCGCTGCCGACAAGGGCACCGCGACCTTCTCCGACATCGCCAACAGCATCGCCGTCGAACGCGGCTTCTGGCTGGGCGACGCCTTCGCCTCGGGCGGCTCGAACGGCTATGACCACAAGAAAATGGGCATCACCGCCAAGGGCGCGTTCGAAGCGGTCAAGCGCCACTTCTACGAACTGGGCCACGACCTGGCCAACAACCCGATCACCATGACCGGCGTCGGTGATATGTCGGGCGACGTGTTCGGCAACGGCGTGCTGCTGTCGCGCCAGCTGAAACTGGTGGCGGCCTTCGACCACCGCCACATCTTCCTGGACCCGACCCCGGATGTCGAAGTGTCGTTCAAGGAGCGCGAGCGCATGTTCGCGCTGCCACGCTCGTCGTGGGAAGACTACGACAAGAACCTGATCTCGGCTGGCGGGGGCGTGTACCCGCGCAACGCCCGCTCGATCGAGCTGTCGCCGCAGATCCGCGAAGTGCTGGGCATCGAGGAAGCCTCGCTGCCGCCGCAGGAACTGATGCACCGCATCGTCAAGGCGCCGGTCGACCTGTTCTACAACGGCGGTATCGGCACCTATATCAAGGCTTCGACCGAGACCCACGCCCAGGTGAAGGACCGCGCCAATGACGCGATCCGCGTCAACGGCAACGAACTGCGCTGCAAGGTGGTGGCCGAGGGCGGCAACCTGGGCGCGACCCAGGCCGGCCGTATCGAGTTCGCGCTGGCCGGTGGCCGCATCTTCACCGATGCGATCGACAACTCGGCCGGCGTGGATTGCTCGGACCATGAAGTGAACGTCAAGATCTGGCTCGACACCGAAGTCAACGCCGGCAAGCTGCCTGAAGCCGACCGTAACCGCATCCTGAACGAGATGACGGGCGAGATCGAGCGCCTGGTCCTGCGCGACAATACGCTGCAGACCCACCTGCTGACCCGCGAGGTGCAGGCGCAGGCCAATAGCGCGGTGGTCGATGGCTACATCACCCTGATCGGCAACCTGGAAGCCGAAGGCGCGGTCTCGCGCGAGCTGGAACAGCTGCCGACGGACGTCGAGCTGCAGCGCCGCAAGTCGCTGGGCCTGGGCCTGACGGCGCCGGAGCTGGCGGTGGTGATCGCCAACGTCAAGAACCGCTTCAAGCGCACCCTGGCGGCGCTCGAGCTGACGGGCGAAGCGTGGGCCGACTCGCTGCTGCGTCCTTACTTCCCGGCCCAGCTGGTGGCGACCCGCGATCCGCTGGATCATCCGCTGGCCAACACCATCCTGGCCACCGTGCTGGCCAACGAGGCGGTCAACCGCTGTGGCCCGCTGATGCTGCGCGACCTGGCGCTGGAGCACCGCATCGACGAGACCGAAGTGGTCAAGGCCTGGGCCCGCGCCTGGGCGGCCCTGCACCTGGCGCCGGTATTCGAGGCGCTCGACCATGACGCGCTGGTGGTGCCGCGCGACGTGTCGGTCTCGGTCGACAACCGTAGCCGCGCGATGCTGCGCGCCACCGTCGAAGGCGTGCTGTCGCTGCCGGCCAATTCGGAAGGCCTCAAGGAGCTGTCGACCCTGTTCGCCGAGGCCGACGGGAGCCAGGCGCCGCAGATCCGTTCGGAAGCCGACGGCCACACCGGCCTGCCGGTGCCGTTCGCTGCGGCCTGGAAGGCGGTCGAGATCATCGAATCGCAGGCCTCGTTCTTGTTCGCTGCCGTGTCGGTGCAGCGTCCAAGCGGCATGACCCTGCTGCAGTTCCTGCAGATCGGCACCGTGCTGCGCCAGAAGGTCGGTATCGATACGCTGGAACTGGGCCTGAAGCTGCCGGCGCAGAGCAAGTCGCAGGAACAGCTGCGCAACTATGCGCTGCAATCGCTGCGCCGCGCCCAGCAGCGCCTGCTGCTGCAGGTGATCGAGCGTGCGGGCCGGGATGGCAATATGGAAGCGGCGGTGGACGAAGTGATGGCCGCGCGCGGCCTGACCGGCTTCGCCCAGCCGGCCGACCTGGAACAGGCGATGCTGGACGTGTGGGCCTTGTCAGAAGGCCTGAGCCCAGAGCGTTTGGCGGCTTGAGTCGTGAGCGCATTGCCTGAAGCAGTGCGCGCGCTGGCCGAGGCGGATTTCGCCTCGGTCGCGCAGCGCTTCGAAAGCGCCGGCTTTGCCGTCGCGCAGCCGGCGTCCGGCGTGCTGACCGTCAAGGCGGCGACGCCGGATGCCGGCCGTCCCAGCGTGCTGGTGTCGGTCGGCGTGCATGGCGACGAGACCGGGCCGATCGAGATGGTCGCGTACCTGGTCGAGGCGCTGTCGCGCACGCCGGAGGCGCTGGCGGTGGACCTGATGCTGTGCGTCGGGAATATCGATGCGATCCGCTCGGCCAAGCGCTTCATCGATGCGGACCTGAACCGGATGTTTCGTCTGGAGCGTGGTTCGCTGACCGGGACTTTCGAGGCCGGCCGCGCCGACGTGCTGATCGACGTCACCCGTGCCTTTTTCGAAGGCAGCGGGCCGCAGCGCTGGCACCTCGACCTGCACACGGCGATCCGGCCTTCGCACTATCCGATGTTTGCGATCGTACCGGAGCTGATCGAGGACCGGGCCCGCGCAAGCCTGATCGCGTGGATAGGCGAGGCCGGGATCCAGGCCATCATCATGAATCCAGCATCGGCCGGCACCTACAGCTATTTCACGTCCGAGCATCTCGGCGCGGCCGGCACCACGGTCGAGCTGGGACGGGTCGGCACGCTGGGACAGAACGACCTGTCGCAGTTCGCCGATGCGTCGAAGGCGCTGGATCGTTTGCTGCGCGGCCAGCCGGCCGAGGCAGCCAGGTCCACGCCGCATGTGTTTGCGACGGCGCAGTCGATCATGAAGCTGTCGGACGCATTCAGCATGCGCGTGGGCCGCGAGACCTGGAACTTCACGCCGATGAAGCACGGCGAGGTGATCGCCTCCGATGGCGAGACCGTGTACACGGTGAAGCACGACGAGGAACTGGTCGTGTTCCCGAACCCCGACGTGCGCGTGGGACTACGCGCCGGCATCATGGTGGTGCGTATCGCTTGACGGGAAACGGGCTGCGGCCCGTTTTTTTTCGCTCCCTGCAGGAATCCTTCCGGCGGAATAGACTGGTGAATTCCGACCTGCAGGAGTCACCATGAGCAAGCTGTTTTCCCCGTATTCCCTCGGTTCGCTGGAGCTGTCGAACCGCATCGTGATCGCCCCGATGTGCCAGTACTCCGCCGTCGATGGCCTGGCCACCGACTGGCACATGATCCACCTCGGGAACCTGGCGTTGTCCGGCGCCGCCCTCCTGATCCTGGAAGCCACCGCCGTCGTGCCCGAAGGCCGCATCTCGCCGGATGACCTGGGCCTGTGGTCGGACGAGCACGCGAATGCTCTGGCGCCGATCATCGCCGCGATCCGCCGTCATTCCCCGATCAAGCTGGGCGTCCAGCTGGCCCACGCCGGCCGCAAGGCCTCGACCAACGTACCGTGGGAGGGCGGAGCCGCGATCCCGCCCGATGCGCCGCGCGGCTGGCAGACCGAGGCCCCGTCCGCCGTGCCGCATGCCGAAGGCGACCCGGCGCCGCTGGCGCTGGACGCCGCGGGCCTGGCGCGCGTGAAGGACGCCTTCGTGGCCGCCGCCCAACGCGCCCATGCGTTGGGCCTGGACGCGATCGAGCTGCACGGCGCCCACGGCTACCTGCTGCACCAGTTCCTGTCGCCGCTGGCGAATCGCCGCGACGATGAATACGGTGGTTCGCTCGAAAATCGCATGCGCTACCCGCTGGAGGTCTTCGCCGCGGTGCGCGCGGCCGTGCCGTCGATGACGGTCGGGATGCGCATCTCGGCGACCGACTGGGTCGAAGGCGGCTGGGACCTGGAGGCGAGCATGCGCCTGGCACAGGAGCTGAAACGCCTCGGCTGCGACTTCATCCACGTCTCGAGCGGCGGCGTCTCGCCCCATCAGCAGATCGTGCTGGGCGCGGGCTACCAGATCGGCTTCGCCGAACGCATCAAGGAAGAAACCGGCATGCCGACCATCGGCGTCGGCCTGATCACCGAAGCGCAGCACGCGGAAACCATCCTGCAAAAAGACCAGGCCGACCTGATTGGCCTGGCGCGCGCCATGCTGTTCGACCCGCGCTGGCCATGGCATGCAGCGGCTGAACTGGGCGACCAGGTATTCGCACCGCCGCAGTACCTGCGTTCGCAGCCGCGCGAGCACAAGACGCTGTTCGGCTAATCCATTCGCGCCGTCCATGCGCCGTCCAGGACGCCTTTTTTGCAGTTTGTCGCATGCAGATGGCGACCGGGGAGGGCGCTTGCTAGAGTGACATCACTCGAACAACAACCTGATTGGACTGCCATGCGTACCCTCATCGCCCTTGCTTCCCTTGCCGTTCTTTCCGGCTGCGCCATCATCGTCGCACCGGGCGACGGCGATACCCGCGTCCACACGGCGTGGAGCAGCGATGCGAAGGAGGGCGACGGCGTGGCCGCGCGCGACCAGCGCGAGGTCAAGGCGCTGGCGGCGCTGGACGTGAGCGGTTCGCTGCCGGTCGAGGTGCGCGTCGGCCCTGCGCCGTCGCTCGTGGTCGAGGCGGACAGCAATCTGCTGTCGCTGATCCGCACCGAGACCCAGGGCGACACCCTGCGCATCTATTCCGAGAAGAGCCTGCGCAGCAAGACGCCGCTGCGCATCGTGTACACCACGCCGCGCTTGAGTGAAGTGCGCGCTTCCGGCGCCACCCGCGTCGAGGTGAGCGACTTGAATGGCGCGCCGCTCGACGTGCGCCGGAGCGGGTCGTCCGAAGTGCGCCTCGCGGGCAAGGTGGGCAACCTGAATGCGCGTTCCAGCGGCTCGGGCCTGCTGGATGCTAGCCGCCTGCAGCTAGAGGGCATCGACGCGACCCTGTCGGGATCGAGCCGCATGCGCCTGGGCCAGGTGAAAGGGGATCATGCGCGCCTGGAACTGAGCGGATCGAGTTCGCTTGACGCCAGTGGCGCGGTGCGCTCACTGAGCGCCCGCGTGAGCGGCTCGGCCAACGTCGACCTGGCCGACCTGAAAACGGACGACGCCGACCTCGGCGCCAGCGGCGCCGGCGGCATCCGCGCCACCGTGAAGCAGTCGCTGTTCGCCCGCACCTCGGGCTCGGGCGGCATTCGCGTGTATGGCCACCCGGCCCAGCGCAGCATCACTGGCGACCGGGTGCATCTGCTGGACTGATTAAAGCAGGTTATCCAGCAGGTCCGGACCGAACACCTCGCGGTGCAGGCGTTCGGCCGGGGCGCCATCTTCCAGCAGCGCATTCCATTGCGCCTGCATGAACGGCAGCGGGCCGCACATATACACGTTGGTTTCGCTGCGCGGCCACTTCGGCAGGCGCGCCAGGTCCATGAAGCCGGGCAGGGCGTCGGGCGCGCTGTCTTGTTCATGGAAGGTCACCACCTGCAGATTCGGCATGCGTGCCTTGGCGGCCGCGATATCGCGCTGGTGCGGGTGATGCTCGGGGCAGCGCGCGGCGTGCGCGAAGATCACGCGGCGCTGCGGATTGACCAGGGCGATGCGGTTCAGCGCGCCGATCATCGGCGTGATGCCCACGCCGGCCGACAGCAGCACCACCGGCTCGTCGGACTCGGTATCCGGCAGGAAGTCTCCAAACGGGTAGCTCACCTGCAGGATGTCGCCCGCTTCCACATTACGGTGCAGCCAGTTCGACACGGCGCCGGCCGGAATGTTGTCGTTGCCTTCCTCGCGCTTGACCGAGATGCGCATCGAATCGACGCCGTGCGCATCCGACAGGCTGTACTGGCGCAGCTGACGGAACCCGTCGTCGAAGATCGCTTCCACGCTCACGTACTGGCCGGCCTTGAACGGCGGCAGCGGCTCGCCATCCTGCGGCACGAAGCGGATCGACAGCACGTTCTCGCTTTCCTGCACGACCTCCGTCACGCGCATGGGACGCAGATAGCCCGCTTCGATGCCGGCATCCGCATACATCTTCGTTTCGGCATCGATGAAGAGCTTGGCCAGCGAGCCATAGGCTTCTTCCCATGCCTTCATCAGCGGCTCGACGGCGGCATCGCCCAGGGTCGACTTGATCGCGCCCAGCAGGTGGAAGCCGACGATCGGATAGTGAGCGGCGGTCAGGCCGACCGAGACGTGCTTGTGCACGATGCGGCTGACCACCGGACCGAGGGCGGCGGCGTTGTCGATGTTGGCGGCGTAGGCGAACAGCGCCGAGGCGAGTGACTGCTGCTGCACGCCGCTGGCCTGGTTACCCATATTGAACAGGTTCCGCAGCTCGGGGTGGGCCCTGAACATATTGGCGTAGAAGGTGGTCGTGATGGCCGGACCGTGCTGGCGCAGGACGGGAACCGAAGCGTCGATATAGGGGCGGGAAGCGGCAGAAATCATGGAAGGTCCTTATTAGATGCAATTTAAAAGCATGTTTTAGTGCTGAAAAAAGCCCGCCAGATGGTCTTCGCGTGCGGGCAACGGTAAGTCGACGGAAAGAATTCTATCAAAGATGCTTTGAAAATGCACCTTACTTAAACTATTTATTGCGAGGGAGGCGGACTCCCCTATAATCGCAACTTCGTTTTTGAGACTGTCGAGCTGCGGCCGCCGAGCCGCGATCGCCAAAGTGGATTGAAGGACACGCCGTGAACCAGACCCTGGGCCAGAAGCTGTTACGTACCAAATCGGCAGCACCGCATCATGAGGAAACCGCCAGCGTCGGCGTCGCCGGCGCCTTGCCCGGCCTGCATCGCTCGCTCGGCCTGTTCCCCCTGACCATGATCGGCGTCGGCGCCACGATCGGCACCGGCATCTTCTTCACGATGGTCGAAGCGGTGCCCAAGGCCGGTCCGGCGGTCATCCTGTCCTTCCTGCTGGCCGCGCTCACTGCTGGCCTGACAGCATTGTGCTACGCCGAACTGGCCGGCCGCGTGCCTGCCTCGGGCTCTTCGTATTCCTTCGCCTACGCCACCGTCGGCGAATTCGCGGCCTTCATCGTCGCCGCCTGCCTGCTGCTCGAATACGGGCTGGCCGCCAGCGCGACTTCGATCGGCTGGTCCGACTACCTGAACAACTTCCTGCTCAATGCCTTCAACTGGCAGATACCGGAGCAGCTGCGTTCGCCGATGTTCGTCTCGGACCACCATGCCGTGACTTTCCATCCGGGGAATATCAACCTGCCGCCGATCATCCTGGTGATCCTGTGCGGCTTCCTGCTGGTGCGCGGCGCCAAGGAGTCGGCCACCACCAATGCCATCATGGTGATCATCAAGCTGGCGATCCTGGTGTTCTTCGCGGCGATTGCCTTCACCGGTTTCGACGCCAACAATTTCCAGCCCTTCTTCAATACCAACGAGGCCTCGGGCTATGCCGGCATGGCCGGCGTGACCGCCGCCGCCGGCACCGTGTTCTTCTCCTTCATCGGCCTGGACACCATCGCCACCGCCGGCGAAGAAGTGAAGGACCCGCGCCGCAACGTGCCGATCGGGATCCTGGCCGCCCTGATTATCGTGACCGTGTTCTACATGCTGGTCGCGGTAGCCGCCATGGGCGCCCAGCCGGCCCATATGTTCGAAGGCCAGCAGGCCGGCCTGTCGGTGATCCTGCAGAACGTGACCGGCCAGGCCTGGCCGGCGCTGGTGCTGTCGGCCGGCGCGGTGGTGTCGGTGTTCTCGGTGACCCTGGTGACGATCTACGGCCAGACCCGCATCCTGTACGCGATCAGCCGCGACGGCCTGATCCCGCAGGTATTCCAGAAGGTCAGCGCGCGCACCAAGGCGCCCGTGAAGAACACCATGATCGTGTGCGTGGTGGTCGGCCTGGTGGCCGGCAGCGTCGACTCCACCTTCTTGTGGGATATGGTGAGCATGGGCACGCTGACCGCCTTCATGGTGGTCTCGATCGCGGTGCCGGTGATCCGCAAGCGCCAGGGTGCGGACGCGCCGCCGGGCTTCCGCGTGCCGTTCGGCCCCTACCTGATCCCGGGCCTGTCGGTGCTGGCCTGCCTGTACATCATGAAGGACCTGTCGCCGGCAACCTTCCGCGTGTTCTTCATCTGGATGGCGGTGGCGGTCGTGGCCTACTTCGGCTACGGGATGCGCAACAGCCGCCTGAACAAGGCAAAGTAAGATGGACAAGTTCGAACAGCGGCGCGACCGTTTCGCGCTGTTCGACGGCATGGACAGCCCGTCGGTCAACCTGTGCTTCCCGCTCGAGCTGCCGGATTTCCGTCCGTGGTGCAAGGAGCAGGAGCTGGCGCCTTTCCACGTGCTGTTGTGCGCGGTGCTGCGCTCGGTCCTCAAGATCGAGAACTTCCGCTATCGCATCTACGACGACGAAGTGATCCGCATCGAGCGGCTGATCCCGTCGTTCACCGTCAAGAACCTCAACGACGACCTCAATTTCGCGACCTTCGACTGGTCCGACGACCTGCGTGAATTCGTCGCGCGCGGCCGCGCGGCCGGCGTCGAGGCGATGGGCATGACGGGACTGAACCAGCGCTACGCGACCCTGTCGCCGCGCGACGCCAAGGACCAGGTGTTCGTCACCTGCATTCCCTGGCTCGAGTTCACCTCGATCCAGCATCCGACCACGCGCGTCGGCCGCTCGGACATCCCTTCGCTGGCCTGGGGGCGCTTCCGCGACGGTCCGGACGGCAAGCTGGTGCTGCCGTTCTCGGTGCAGGCCCACCACGGTTTCGTCGACGGCTTCCATATCTATTCGCTGGGCCAGCAGATCGCGGCCGAACTGGCGGCGATGATGCGTTCTACTTCGCCAGCGGCCGCACATACTCCAGCAGGCTGACCAGGGTCTTGCCCGGCTCCTCCCACGGCGCCATGTGCGCCGAACGCTCGAACCATACCGCCCGCTTCGACGGCGCCTTCACCTGCGCCAGCCAGGCCTCGGTGGGGGCGGTCGGCGTCGTATAGTCGTGGCGGCCCAGGAACATCACGACCGGCACCGGGAATTCCTTCACCTTCGAATAGTCGACCTTCACGAATTCCGGCAGCAGCCGGCCCAGCGTGAGCAGGCTGCCGGCGTCGATGGCCTTGACCTGGTCCATCGTGTAGTCGGGCGAGAGCAGCGGCCCCTTGAAGAAGTAAGTGGACTCGCTGCGGTAGGCCGACAGGCCACCATAGTGCTGCGGCCACTTGCGCGCGGCCACGATGCGCTCGCGCGTGATCGGCTGGCTGCCGGGATAGGGCGCGATCGCCTGCAGCTCCTTCAGCGCCTCCTTGTCGTCGTGGATGCGCGCCTGTTCCAGCGCATATTCGAAGCTGATGCGTTCATTTTCACGCACGCTGATCACCTGGCCGATGCCGACGTAGGCGTGGAACAGGTCGGGACGTTTCAGCGACGCCGCCATCGAGATCACGGTGCCCCAGCTGTGCGCCATCAGCACCAGCTTCTGCTGGCCGTAGCGCCCGCGCAGGTGTTCGGCCACCTCGATCAGGTCGTCGACGTAGCGCTCGATGCGGATCGTCTCGGCCACGATGGCGGGATCGGTTTCACCATAACTCTTGCCGGCGCCGCGTTGGTCGTAATTGGCGACGGTGAAGAATTCCTCGATCGGGCGCTGGAACTGCCACATGGTCGGCGTGATGGGCGAGGCCGGACCACCGTGCACGAACAGGATCATCGGGTTGGCGCGGTCCTGGCCGCGCACATTGATCCACTGGTCGATGCCGCCGATGCGGGTTTTATAGGAATCCTGCACGCCGTGCGGCGCCACGATGCGCTGCAAGTCTTCGACCGCGGCGCGGGCGCCGGCCAGCCGCTTCGCATCGACACTGTCCTGTGCCGAGGCGTTCGCGCACAGCATGCCCAGCGCGGCCAGGCAGCAGATCAGGGTATTTTTCATTTCGCTCTCCCGACATTATTTGAATCGAGTGTAGCGAGCGACCCGCGACGCGTCACGGCGTACGCGACAGGCGGGCGAAACGACGGAATAAACTGTGCAAAACCCCATGAAAAAGGCCGCGCCCCTTGCGGTGACGCGGCCTTCGAAAGAAGAAGAACGATTACAGCGCGTTCATCTCTTTCAGCAGATTATCCGCCTTGTCGACTTCCTTCATATTCCACAGCATGTAGCGGGTGTCGACCTGGATCGAGCGGGTCATCTTGTTGTTGAAGTCCCAGTCCGAGATGATCGAATCCAGGGTGCCGTCGAAGGCCAGGCCGATCAGCTCGCCCTTGGCGTTCAGCGCGGCCGAACCCGAGTTGCCGCCGGTGATGTCGAGCGTCGCCAGGAAGTTGACCGGCAGGGTCTTCTGCTTCGGATCGGCGTACTTGCCGAAGTTCTTCGCCTGGATCGCGGCCAACTGGTTGTCCGGCGCATCGAACTCGCCTTCGCCGGTGTGCTTGGCGGTCACGCCCGACACGGTGGTGAAGGCGGTCCAGCCGGTGGTGCCGTCGGCGCCCACGTCGCGGCCGGCGATCTTGCCGAAGGTGACGCGCAGGGTGCTGTTGGCATCCGGGTAGACGGCCTGGCCCTTGCTGTTCATGTAGGCGATCTTGGCCTTCATGTAGTTGCCATAGGCTTGCTGGATCTTGCCGGCCGACTCTTCGCCTTTTTCTTCATCCTTGATGTCGGCGTCGTACATCGCGACCGCAGCCTTGATGAAGCTGTCGTTCGAGGCCTTGAAGTCGGCTGGCGACTTTTTCAGCCAGGCGGTGCGCTCTTCCTTGCTGGCCAGCTTGGAACCGGCATAGATGCGGTCCAGCGCCGACTTCAGTTCGGCTTCGCTCATGCCCGGCTTGATGCCCAGGGCGGCGTCGAACGATGCGTCATGCTCGGCGGCCGGCTGTGCGTTGTACTGCTTCAGGAAGTTCAGCACCAGCGCCTTGTCGACTTTCTCGTCGTAGGTGCGGTCCTGGCCTTCGATGACCGAGGTCAGGCGCGGCAGGTCGCGGTCCTGGTAGCCGGTCTTGCGCTCGGTGTCCGGCTTGGCGCGTTCGTTGGCCAGGCGCACCAGGGTGCGCGCCGAGGTCAGGAACTTCGGCTGGGCATAGGTCAGGAAGAAGCCCTTCTTGGTGCCGGCATCGCGCTCGGCGATCAGCTTTTCGGCCGCGTCGATGTCGGCGCCGTACTGCGCCTTGCGCGACGCGTCGGCATTCACCCAGGCCTTGAGCGCATTGTGCTCGGCGGTCTTGCGCTGCAAGAAGTCGCTGCTCTGGTAGGAGACCAGCATGCCCTTGCGGTTCTTGTAGTAGTTGTTCACGCCGGCGATCTGGCCGGCGTACTTCAGGCGCGCGGCCGGGTCGTTCTTGGTCTCGCGGTCGATGATGGCCAGGGTCTCGCCCGAGGCTTGCACGAAGGCCGGGTAGTTCCAGTCGAAGGTGAAGGCCACTTCGGACGGCAGGCGGTGGCGGTTGGTGCGGCCAGGATAGCCCAGCACCATCACGAAGTCGCCTTCCTTGGCGTGGTCTTGCGCCAGCTTGATGATGTGCTTCGGCTTGTACGGCACGTTGTCCTTCGAGAACTCGGCCGATTTGCCATCGCGGCTCACGTAGGCGCGGTAGAAGCCGTAGTCGCCGGTGTGGCGCGGCCACATCCAGTTGTCGGTGTCGCCGCCGAACTTGCCGATGCCGTCGGCCGGCGCGTGCACCAGGCGCACGTCGCGGATCTCGAGCTGCTTCAGGCGGTAGAACTCCAGGCCGCCGTAGTAGCTGGCCACGGTGCAGCGGTAGCCGGCATCTTTTTCGCATTCGGCCACCAGGGTCTTCTGGTTCTTCTCGATGGCGTCGATGCGGGCCTTGCCGGTCAGCTTGGCGACTTCTGGCGTGATGACCTGGTTGCTGACGTTGGTCACCTCGTCGGTCACAAAGATGCGGCTGCCTGGCGAAGCCGGCAGTTCGTCAGCCATGGTCTTGGCCAGGAAGCCGTTCTTGAGCAGGTCGCGCTCCGGGGTCGAGTTGACGGCGATGCTGTTGTAGACGCAGTGGTGGTTGGTGACCACCAGGCCCTGCGGCGACACGAAGGACGCCGAGCAGCCGCCCAGGCTGACGATGGCGCCCATCGGGAACTCGGTCAGCTTGGTCAGATTGGCCGGATCCAGCTTGAGGCCGGCGGCTTTCAGTTGCTTGGCCACTTGTGGCAGCTGTTGCGGCATCCACATGCCTTCGTCCGCGTGGGCGGCGAAGCTGCTCAGGATGGCGAGCGAGAGAAGGGTTTTTTTCATGCGCGTAATCTTGGTTGGGAAGGGATACTCATGGACCTCGGAGCGTCCATGAGTATGGTAATCCCATGCTGGATCGTCAACCGCTATTTCGAGCGCGCAAGCAAATTCCGTTTTTCCCTCGTTTCGCCGTGTTTACTACAGCTGCTTGTCGACCAGCGACACCGCCCAGGTACTGAAGCGCTGCCACCACGGGCGCTGCGCGAACTTGTGCTCGGTCACCGGCGTGGCGCGTGCCCAGTCCTGTTCGTAGATCTCGCTCATCTGCGCCGCAAAGCCTTCGTCCAGCACGTTCAGGTTGGCCTCGTCGTTGATGCTGAACGAGCGGTTGTCGAAGTTGGTCGAACCGACCGATACAAGGAGTTTGTCGACGATCAGCGTCTTGACGTGGTACATGGTCGGCTTGTATTCCGAGATCTGCACACCTGCATCGAGGAGTTCGGGCCAGCGATCGCGCGAGGCGGCCTTGACCAGGTCGGAATCGATGATCGGACCCGGCGTGATCAGGCGCACCCGCACGCCGCGCTTCGCGGCGGCGATCAGGGTGCGGACGGTCAGGTCGTCCGGCACGAAATAGGCGGCCGACAGGTCGATCGTCTCGCGCGCGGCGGTGATCGACATCAGGTACATCAGGTGCATGCTCTCGCTGCCGCCGGTTGGCGAGCTCGAGAACATCTGGGCGGGCATCGTGCCTTTTGGTTCCAGCGCCGGGAAGTAGTCGGGACCGTCGAGCACTGCGCCGGTGGCCTTGGTCCAATTGTCGTTGAACACAGCCTGGATCTGCCCGACCACCGGGCCTTCGATCCTGAAGTGGCTGTCGCGCCAGTGATTTTCGTCTTCGGCATTGCCGCGCCACTGGTCGGCGATGCCGACCCCGCCAGTGAAACCGATCTTGCCGTCGATAACCAGGAGCTTGCGGTGGGTGCGGTTGTTCATGCGCGCCAGCTTCCACCATACCGGCTTGTGATAGCGCTGCACGCGCACGCCGGCTTTCTTCATTTCGTCCACCAGCGCATTGTCCATCTTCATGCTGCCCATGAAGTCGAGCATGACGTGGACCTTCACGCCGGCGCGGGCGCGCTCGGACAACGCTTCTGAAAATTCCTTGCCGATCGATTCCGACCAGTAGATATAGGTTTCCAGGTTGATCGACTTTTCCGCCTGGCGAATCGCGGCCAGCATGGCGGGGAAGATCTGGTCGCCATTGATCAAGGCGTCGACCTTGTTTCCTTCAAGAATAGGGGGGCCGAGCAGCACACCCATCGAGCGGCGAAATTGCGGGTCGTGGGTGTCGTACTGCCGTGTCAGTTGCCGTTCGATCTGCTTTTCGCTCGGCATGAAATTCAGCGCCAGCACGCCAAGCACCAGCGTCGCGGCGACCGTGATCAACACTGTCCAGAACATTTTTGGGCTCATCAATAAAACCACAGAGGAAAAAAAACCAACGCACGTGGCGTTGGTTTTTACAGATTGCGTGTCGTACTCATTAACGAACGCGACCGCGGCGCAGCAGATTCACGATGGCCAGCAGGATGACCGCGCCCAGGAACGAGACCAGGAGCGAAGCGACACTGAAGTCGTCCGAGTTGATGGTGCCGGTGCCGAACAGCGGCGACAGCAGCCAGCCGCCCAGGAAGGCGCCGATGATACCTACGACGACGTTAAGAATGATGCCTTGCTCTGCGTCGGTTTTCATGACCATGCTGGCAAGCCAGCCCAGGATGCCGCCGACGACGATCCAGATGATGAATAACATGGTTGCTTCCTCCTCAAGTAAAAAGACATACCCCCAGGCCCAACAATTGCCGTGACCATGGGAAAAAGTCTAGAGATGCGTCCCCGTCAGGTCGGTGCGGCAACTCACGTTAGATAGCGTTTTTGCATTGCTGTTCATCCACCGGTCCGGTCGATCGCAGCTGCGTTGGCCGCATGTCGGCCGGTCTGTGTCAACCGTGCGTCATCGAACAGAGCCATGCAGCTCATGGGCATAAGGTGGACGTCCCTGGCAGTGCCGCTTCAACAGCGCCTGGCCACCCCAACTACCAGAAAGGATTTGACATGAGCAGCTACGACACCAATCGTCAGGACCAGAACCAGCGCATGGTCACCGGCCTGTTCCCCGACCGCGCCAGCGCCGAGCGCGCCTATGGCACCGTGTCCGATCGCGGCTATACCCGCGACGACGTCAACCTGATGATGTCCGACACCACCCGCACGACCCACTTCGCCGATAAAGATACGGAACTGGGCAGCAAGGCGGCCGAAGGCGCGGGCATCGGCGCCGGCATCGGCGGCACCATCGGCGCCGTGCTGGCCGGTATCGCCGCCGTGGGCACGACCCTGGTGCTGCCGGGCCTGGGCGTGGTCGTCGCCGGACCGTTGGCGGCGGCCCTGGCCGGCGCCGGCGCGGGCGGCATCACGGGCGGCCTGATCGGCGCGCTGATCGGCGCCGGCATCCCCGAAGAACGCGCCAAGCACTATGAAGAAGGCATCAAGAACGGCGGCATCGTGATGGGCGTGCACACCCGCTCCGACGAAGACGCGGCCCACATCCAGGAATCCTGGACCAAGCAGGGCGGCTCGCACGTGATCGGCGCCGGCCTGGGCATCGCGGGCGGCGCGGCGCTGGGCGCCACGGTCGGCACCGTTGCCGGTCCGATCGGCACCGTGACCGGCGCCGTGGTTGGCGGCGTGGCGGGCGGCATCGCCGGCAAGGGCGTGGGTGAAGTGGTCAATCCGAAGGCCGGCGACGACCTGGCCGAACACCACCTGGCCAAGGGCGTGGGCGCCGGCACCGGCGCAGCCGCCGGTGCGGCGATCGGCGCCGTCGGCGGTCCGATCGGGATGGCGGCGGGCGCCGTGGTCGGCGGCCTGGCCGGCGGCGCGGCAGGCCGTGGCGCGGGCGAGGTCGTCAATCCGAAGGTGGGCGA
The DNA here is from genome assembly GCF_034045165.1 of Massilia sp. CFBP9026. Taxonomy (NCBI): domain Bacteria; kingdom Pseudomonadati; phylum Pseudomonadota; class Betaproteobacteria; order Burkholderiales; family Oxalobacteraceae; genus Massilia; species Massilia sp. CFBP9026. The sequence goes on along the minus strand of NZ_JAXCWH010000002.1, from coordinate 580,662 downwards.
CGAACTGCATGACCATAACCTGGCGCAGGGCGTGGGCGCCGGCGGCGGCGCGACCGCGGGTGCGATCATCGGCGCCGCGGCCGGCCCACTGGGTGTGGCGGCGGGCGCAGCGATCGGCGGCCTGGCGGGCGGCGCGGCCGGCAAGGGCGTCGGCCACATGGTCAATCCGCACGAGGAAAACGAGTACTGGCGCACCCAGTACCAGACCCAGCCGTACTACACGCCGGGCTACACCTATGACGACTACGCGCCGGCCTATGCGCTGGGCTACAACAGCTATGGCAAGTACGATGGCGGCTATGACGCCAACGAAAGCCACCTGGCAGGCGAATGGGACCGCTCGAAGGGCAATTCGCGCCTGAAGTGGGACCAGGCCAAGTCGGCCACCCGCGCCGGCTGGCACCGCGTCGAGCGCGCGATCCCGGGTGATTTCGATCGCGACGGCCGTTGATCGTTTGATCCGCGGATGAAAAAAGCCCCGCCGGTTCGCACCGGCGGGGCTTTTCATTTGGTGCGATCGATCAGCGCTTGACGGCTTCGACCTGGATCGCCAGCTTCACTTCCGGCGAGAAGTTCGGCAGGCCGAAGCTGATGCCGAAGTCGTCGCGCTTGAAGGTGCCGACCACGTCGGCGCCGCAGGCTTCTTTCTTGAGCATCGGGTGCATGATGCACTTGAATTTGTTGATCTGCAGCGTCAGCGGCTTGGTCACGCCGTGCAGGGTCAGCTCGCCGTCGACCGAGGTCGGCACGTCGCCGGTGTACTTGATCGACTTCGACTTGAAGGTCGCGGTCGGGTACTTGGCGGCGTCGAAGATGTCCGGCTTCTTGGCGTGCTCGTTCATCTTTTCGTGGCCGAAGTCGATGCTGTTGATGTCGACGGTGATGTCCAGCGAGCCGGTCTTGGCTTCGCGATCCAGGGTCACGCTGCCGCTCGACTTGTTGAACTTGCCGCGCCATACCGACAGGCCCATGTGGTCGGCTTCGAAGCTCGGATAGGTGTGGTTCGGCTCGATGTCATAGGTGACCGGCGCGGCGAAGGCGGTGCTGGCGGCGAGGGCGGCGGCGGCCGCGATCAGGTGCTTGATCTTCATGTGGTGATGTCCCTTGTGAGGTGTGGTGGTGAGTTATGGTGCTGCGGTGACGCGGAACTTGATGACGACTTCATCGGCGACCATGCTCGTGTCCTTCCACTCGCCTTCGCCGATGTTGAAGGCCAGCCGCTTGATCGGCAGCTGACCTTCGAATACCTGTTTGCCGCCTTCGGCCTTGACCGCCAGCGGGAAAGTGACGTCGGCAGTCTTTCCCTTCAGGGTCAACTTGCCCGACACGTTCAGCTTGCCGGCGCCGCTTGGTGCGATGCTGGTGGATACGAAGCTGGCCTTCGGGAATTGCGCCGAATTGAACCATTCCTTCTTGGCGACTTCCTTGTTGTACATCGGGTCGCCGATGTCGAAGCTGGCGGTATTGATCTCGACGGTCGCCTTCGAGGCGGCCGGCTTGGCCGCGTCATAGTCGATGGCCGCGCTGAAGCTGCGGAACGGCGCTTCCACCGGCACGTTCATCTGCTTGAACACGGCCGAGACGCTGCTCTTGGCCGGATCGGTCTTGAGCGGGACGGCGATCGCGATGGCGCTGGCGCCGACCAGGGTCGCAACCAGCAAGGCTTTGAATGGTTTCATCGTTTTTCCTTCGGGGTAGGGAGGGGAAGCATGCGCTGCATCACGCCGTCGCGGTCGACCAGCAAATGCTTGAATGCGGCCAGCACGTGCAGGGCCACCAGGGCGGCCAGCAGCATATTGAGCCAGTAGTGCACGCCGCGGAGCAGGGCGCGCAGCTCGGGATCGGGCCCGATCAGCACCGGCAGCGGGATCTCGCCGAAATACACGACCGGGAAGCCGGCCGCCAGGCTGAAGAAATACCCCGACAGCGGCACCGCGAACATCAGCACGTACAACAGCACGTGCAGGCCGTGGGCGGCGCCGCGCTGCCAGGCCGGCATGGCGTCGGCATATTGCGGCGGGTGATTGAACAGGCGCCACAGGAGGCGCAGCGCGGCCAGGCCCAGCACGGTGACCCCGGCCCATTTGTGCCAGTTGGTGTAGCGGAGCTTGGTCATGGTGATGCCCTGGATGTCGGTCATGACCAGGCCGAGCGTGAACGTGCCGATGATGGCGATGGCAATCAGCCAGTGCAGCACGATAGCGGGCAGCGTATAGCGGCGCATGTTTGTATTCAAGTAACTAGTACGAGTTAGAACTAACCAACTATAGCAAAAAAGCGGTCACCGTGCTGCAGAGTGTGATTTCTGTTGCAGACACTAGCACGGACTTGTAAAACATGCACCATTCGGCGCGGCTGAATGTAAAATCGGCTCATGAACGTGTTTATCACTTATTGCTGTCGGAACCTTGTGTTGGCCACGGGCGTCGCCGCCTGGCTGGCGCTGCCCGCCATGGCCGCCCCCGCCGGGCAGGCCGACCTGGCCGACCTGTCGATCGAGGAACTGGCCAATATCCAGGTGACCTCGGTCTCGAAGCGGCCCGAGCGCCTGCAGGATGCGCCGGCGGCCGTGTTCGTGATCACGGCCGACGATATCCGCCGCTCCGGCGCCGACACTCTTCCCGAGGCGCTGCGCCTGGCGCCCAACCTGCACGTGGCGCGCGTCAACGGCTATGCCTATTCGATCAGCGCGCGCGGCCAGAACAGCGGCGGCAGCGTGCTGTCGAACAAGCTGCTGGTATTGATCGATGGCCGTTCGGTGTACACGCCGCTGTTCGCCGGCGTGTTCTGGGACGCCCAGGAGGTGCTGCTCGAAGACGTCGAGCGCATCGAAGTGGTGAGCGGGCCGGGCGGCGTCATGTGGGGCCTCAACGCGGTCAACGGCGTCATCAACATCACGACCCGCTCGGCGCGCGACACCCAGGGCGGCATGCTGGCGCTGCAGGGCGCGAACGACGGCAGCGGCGGCGCCGCCTTCCGCCAGGGCGGCACGAGCGCGGGCGGCGTGGCCTGGCGCGCCTATGGCAAATACACGCGCCGCGACGACAGCGACCGGGTCGGCGGCGGATGCATCGACGACCGCTACCGGCGCACCCATGCCGGCGTACGCGCTGACTGGGAGCAGGGCGGCGACCGTTACTCGGTGATCGGCAACGTCTACCAGGGGCGGCTCGACCAGCCGCAGCCGGGAGAAATCGCGGTGCCGGGCGGTCCCACCGAGCTCGATCGCGTGCGTTCCGACGGCGCCAACCTGACCGCGCGCTGGCAGCGTCAGCTCGCGGACGGCGGCGACGTCGCCGTCCAGGCCTATCTGGATCACACGGTGCGCGAATCGCCGCCCTTGTTCAGCGAGCGCCTGACCACGGCCGACCTGCAGTTCCAGCACACGCTGCCGGTCGCCGGCCGCCATGGGCTGATGTGGGGCGCCAACTATCGCCAGACGCGCGACCGCGTCGGCAACACCCAATACGTGGCCTTCCTGCCGGCCGACACCAACCAGCGCTGGGGCAGCCTGTTCGTGCAGGACGAGATCGCACTGGATGACGCCTGGCGCCTGACGCTGGGTGGACGCGCCGAGTACAACCATTACACCGGGGTCGAATGGTTGCCGAGCGCGCGCCTGTCGTGGCGCATGTCGCCGCAGCACGCCTTCTGGGCCTCCGCGGCGCGCACCGTGCGCGCACCGGCGCGGCTGGACGCCGACGCCTGGGTGCCGGGGCAGCCACCGTTCATCCTGCGTGGCGGGCCAGAGGTGCGCAGCGAAGTGGCGCGCGTGATCGAGCTGGGCTACCGCGGCCAGCCGACGGCGGCGCTGTCGTATTCGGTCACGCTGTTCCATACCGACTACGACCACCTGCGCACGCAAGAACTCGACCCCAGCGGCAGTTATCTGCTGTTCGACAACCTGATGGAAGGCCGCGCCAGCGGCATCGAAGCCTGGGGCAGCTGGCAGCCGATGCCGCGCTGGCGCCTGTCGGCCGGCTGGACCGCGCTGCACCAGCGCCTGCAGCTCAAGCCCGGCGGTAACGATGTGGCTGGCCTGCGGGCGGCGCGGCGCGACCCCTCGCATACGGCGCAACTACGATCGAGCTACAACATCGACGACGCGCGCGAGATCGACGTCACCGTGCGCCGGGTGGGCGAGATGCCGGCGTCTCGGGTGGCGTCGTACACGGCGCTCGATGCGCGCTTCGGCTGGCGTGTGCGGCCGGGCCTCGCCCTGTCGGTGTATGGCGAGAACCTGAACGGCGGGCATGCGGAGTTTGGCTCCAGCACGTATTGGGCGGAGTTCGAGCGCCGGGTGGGCGTCAAGATGAGGTGGGATTATTGAGGTAGGGTGGACCGGGACGCGTAGTCGGCTTTGCCGTCCACGCGTTCAACTGCGGTATGCGTTTCCACAACGCTGGCGTAATTTGAACGCGTGTACGGCGGAGCCGTACACGCTACGAGGCGTTCAACCTCAAATATCAGCAGCCAGCTTCGCTGCCAGGCCGGTGTAATTCGCCGGCGTCATCGCCAGCATCAGGTCCTTGGCTTCCTGCGGCACGGCCAGCGTCTCGATGAACTCGCGCAGCGCTTCGCGGGTGATGCCCTTGCCGCGGGTGAGTTCCTTGAGCTGCTCGTACGGGTTGGCGATGCCGTAGCGGCGCATCACGGTCTGCACCGGTTCGGCCAGCACTTCCCAGTTCGCGTCCAGGTCCTGCTCGAGGCGGGCGGCGTTCACTTCCAGCTTGTTCAGGCCGCGCAGGCAGCTGTCATAGGCCAGCAGGGCGTAGCCGAAACCGACGCCGATATTGCGCAGCACCGTCGAATCGGTCAGGTCGCGCTGCATGCGCGAGACCGGCAGCTTGTCGGCCATGTGGCGCAGCACCGAATTGGCCAGGCCCAGGTTGCCTTCCGAGTTCTCGAAGTCGATCGGGTTGACCTTGTGCGGCATGGTCGACGAACCGATTTCGCCGGCCTTCAGTTTCTGCTTGAAGTAGCCCAGCGAGACATAGGTCCAGATGTCGCGGTTCAGGTCGAGCAGGATGGTGTTGGTGCGCGCGATGGCATCGAACATCTCGGCCATGTAGTCGTGCGGTTCGATCTGGATCGTGTACGGATTGAAGGTCAGGCCCAGGCGCTGTTCGATCACGTTCTTCGAGAAGGTCGGCCAGTCGAATTCCGGATAGGCCGACAGGTGGGCGTTGTAGTTGCCGACCGCGCCATTCATCTTGCCCAGGATTTCGACGTCGGCGATGCGGCGGGCGGCGCGCTGCAGGCGCGCGACCACGTTGGCCATTTCCTTGCCCAGCGTCGTCGGGCTGGCGGTCTGGCCGTGGGTGCGCGACAGCATCGGCAGCGCCGCGTTGGCGTGGGCGATCTCGGTCAGCTTGGCGATGATGGCTTGCAGCGCCGGCAGCATCACGCCGTCGCGCGCGGCTTTGAGCATCATGCCGTGCGAGGTGTTGTTGATGTCTTCCGAGGTGCAGGCGAAGTGGATGAATTCGCTGGCCGCGACCAGTTCCGGCACGTCCTTGACCTGTTCCTTGAGCCAGTATTCGACCGCCTTGACGTCATGGTTGGTGACCGCCTCGATTTCCTTGATGCGCGCGGCATCCTTTTCGCTGAAATTCGCAGCCATCTGGTCGAGGTGAGCGATCGCTTGCGCGGAGAACGGCTTGATCTCGGCAAAGCCGGCCTGCGACAGCGCCTGCAGCCACGCGATCTCGACCTTCACGCGGTGGTGCATGAAACCCGTTTCCGACAGGATCGGGCGCAGCTTGTCGGTTTTCGAAGCGTAACGGCCGTCGAGCGGGGACAGGGCCGACAAGGTAGGGGACAGGGCGGTAGAGGTCATGGCAGCAGTGGCGGTCAAAAACGCGGATTTTACCACCGGACGGGCGGCGAACCCTTGCGCATGACGCAGTTCGGGAGTGTGTTGGGCCGGCGACAGCGCAGGTTTTACGGCAGGGGCCGATGCTATACTGGGTTTCGATTCCCAACTGCGACCTCCCATGAAACTCATCGGTTCTGTCACCAGCCCCTACGTCCGCAAGGTCCGTGTCGTGCTGGCGGATAAAAAGCTCGACTATTCCTTTATCCAGGAGAATGTCTGGGCCGCCGATACGACCATCCAGCAGACGAATCCGCTGGGCAAGGTTCCATGCCTGGTGATGGAAGACGGCAGCACCCTGTACGACTCGCGCGTGATCGCCGAGTACCTCGACACGCTCACGCCGGTCTGCAAGCTGCTGCCGCCGAATGGCCGTGACCGGGCCGAGGTCAAGGTCTGGGAAGCCCTGGCCGACGGCGTGCTCGACGCCGCCGTGCTGGTGCGCCTGGAAACCACCCTGCGTCCCGAGGCCCAGCAAAGCCCCGAGTGGATAGCCCGCCAGTGGGGCAAGGTGCATGCCGGCCTACGCGTGATGTCCGAGCGCCTCGGCGAGTCAAGCTTCTGCGCCGGCAACCATTATTCGCTGGCCGACGTCGCCGTCGGCTGCGCCCTGGGCTGGATCGCCTTCCGCTTCCCCGACATCGACTGGCGCGGCGACTACCCGAACCTGGCGCGTCTGTTCGACAAGCTGTCCGAACGCCAGTCGTTCAAGGACACCATCCCCTTCCTCGCATGAACGGCGTGTCGGGCATGTCCACCGCCGTGGTGTTCGGCGAAGCGCTGGTCGACGATTTTCAGCCCGAGCAGGTCGTCGGCGGGGCGCCGTTCAACGTGGCGCGCCACCTGGCCGCCTTCATGGCGCCGGTCCTGGCCATCACCCGCATCGGCGACGACAAGAGCGGCCAGCTGGTGCACGCCGAGTTCGAGCGCTTCGCCATGAGCGAGGCCGGGCTGCAGCGCGACCCGCTGGAAGAAACCGGCCGCGTGCTGGTCGAGCGCGGCGCGCGCGGCCATCGCTTCACGATCCTGCCGAACCAGGCCTATGACTTCATCGACCGCGCCGCGGCGGTGGCGAGCGTGGAAAGCGTCACGCCGGGCGTCGTCTATTTCGGCATGCTCGCCCAGCGCCACGAGGCGTCGCGCGGCGCGCTCAAGGCGGTGCTGGACAGCACCGCCGGCACGGCAGCGCGCTTCCTCGACCTGAACCTGCGCGACGGCCAGTACGACGAGCGCGGCGTCACCCGCTCGCTGCAGGCGGCGAACATCGTCAAGGTCAACGAAGAAGAATTGCAGGCGCTGTTTGGCTGGCACTTCCAGATCAAGCCCGACGATCCGCCGCTGGCGGCCGACGAGGTGCACGCCTCGTGCCAGGCACTGCTCAAGATGTTCTCGCTCGACGCCCTGATCGTCACCCTGGGCCACCGCGGCTCGGTGTACTTCGACAGCGAGGGCCGGGTGCTGACCCAGCGCGATCATCCGGCCCCGCCGTTCGTGATCGATACGGTGGGGGCGGGCGACGCCTTCGCGGCGATCTTCCTGCTGGGACGGATGCGTGGCTGGCCACTGGAAACGAGCCTGGCGCGCGCGAACGAATTCGCCGGCGCGATCTGCGCGATTCCCGGCGCGGTGCCGAGGGATATGGGGTTCTACGACAAGTGGATGACGCGCTGGCGCTGAAGGCCAGGGCGGGGGAGCGGTAGGGTGGACGGCTTTGCCGTCCACGCGTTCAACTGGAATATGCGCTGCCACTACACCCGCATGATTTGAACGCGTGGGCGGAAACCCGCCAACCCCACGCGATTACGAAGCGATCTGGCTCTGCAGGTAATTCTGGATGCCGACCTTGACGATCAGGTCGAGCTGGGTTTCCAGCCACTCGATGTGCTCTTCGGTGTCTTCCAGGATCATCAGGAACAGGTCGCGCGACACGTAGTCGGCGGCCGCTTCGCAGGCGGCGATGCCTTCCTTGACGGTCACTTGCGCGCCGCGTTCGAGTTTCAGGTCGCATTCCAGCATTTCCTGGGTCGACTCGCCGATCATCAGCTTGTGCAGTGCCTGCAGGTTCGGCAGGCCGTCGAGCATCAGGATGCGGTCGATCAGCTTGTCGGCGTGCTTCATTTCGCCGATCGATTCTTCGTATTCCTTTTTGCCCAGCTTTTCCAGGCCCCAATGGCGGTACATGCGCGCATGCAAGAAATACTGGTTGATCGCGGTGAGTTCGTTGGTCAGCTGTGCGTTCAGCAGACGGAGAACGTTTTGATCGCCTTTCATTTGGAGCCCCTGATGATTTTGAATGGGCTCAATGATAGCAAACAAGCCGGCGAAATATGCCCTCAAAAGGGAGAAAATTAGCGAAAAAAGCGCATTAAATCGAAGAAAAAGCCACAAAATGCGGCGTAATAAAAACCGTTCTCACTCCACGTTGATAACGCTTCTCGCTACCGCAAAAATGAAATGAGACCGCTTCTCGTTTCACCTATTTCGGCCATTATCCCCAGCTTCTTTCCCGCATTAAAAACCGCGTTAAAAGCCGCGTTAAAAACCGCGTTAAAAACCGCATTAAAAACCTATTAATCACAGCTTGGCATTGTTCGCCCTGCCATGGCGCGCCATGGTACGCCCGCCGCCAGGATAGGCGACAGGCGATTCGCCCCACCGTTAGAGGACATCGATGAACCAAGCACTTCACCCCTTTCGCATCCTGGCCGCGGCACTGGCCTGTGTCGTTCCTGCCTGCCTCGTGCCGGCATCCGCCCAGGTCGTGGCGCCCGAGCAGCTCGCCGCGGAAGCCTCGCCCAAGACTTCCCAATGGGGCCTCGGCTTCGGCGCCGGCTTCGATAAAAGCCCGCTGCGCGACTTCGACGACGACGTCGACCCGCTGCCGCTGGTGCTGTACGAGAGCAGGCACCTGAGCGTGTTCGGCGCGCGCATCGACTACAAGCTGCCCTCGTATGGCCCGCTGCAGTTCCGCCTGCGCGCGCGCTATGCCAACGACGGCTACGAAGCCAAGGATTCGCCTTATCTGGCCGGCATGGAAGAACGCAAGGGCGGCCTGTGGCTGGGCGGCGCCGCGACCTGGCGCAGCGGGGCCACGAGCGTGGCGGGCGAATTCACCGCCGCCACCGGCGACGCCGAGGGCAAGCGCATCAAGCTGGAACTGAACCGAGAATTCCGCACTGGCGCCGTCACCATCACCCCGCGCATCGGGGCCGAGTGGTACGACAAGGACTACGTCGACTACTACTATGGCGTGCGCGCCAACGAGGTACGCGCGGGCCGCCGCGCCTACAACGGCGACTCGTCGCAGGCGATCGAGGCCGGTGTGCGCTTCGGCTACGCCTTCCAGCGCCGCCACAACTTCTTCGTCGACGTCAGCGCCAAGTCGCTGGGCAGCGAGATCAAGGACAGTCCGCTGGTGGAACGCTCCACCGAGAGCAGCATCAAGCTGGGCTATCTGTACGCGTTCTGAAGACGACCCGCACCGCGAAGCCGCGGCCGGCCAGGCCGCTGCCGGTCTCGATGCGCGCATCGTGCAGGCGGGCGATGGCGGCCACCAGCGACAGGCCGATGCCGCTGCCGCGGCCCTGGTTGCCGGGAAGGCGGTAGAAGCGCTGGAAGATGGCGCCGTGCTCTGCCTCCGGCACGCCGGGGCCGTCGTCGGCGACGCTGAGCCACGGTCCATCCGGTCCCACGCCGCAGGCCACCTCCACCCGTCCACCGTCGCGCGCGAAGCGCACCGCATTGTCCAGCAGGTTGCGCAGCAGGGTCCCCAGCTCGTCGAGATTGCCCTCGACCCAGGCCGGCGCCTTCACTGAGACGAGCGTGCAGCCGAGGCGCTGCGCGTGATAGGTATATTCATGCACCACATGCTCGACCACCACAGCCAGGTCGAGCGCTTCGGTGCTGATCGAACACGACATCGCATCGAGCCGCGCCACGTCGAGCAACTGCTCGGCCATGCGCGCGCTGCGCCGTACACCCTGCTGCAGCATCTGCAGCGCTTCCGTGCGCTCGGCGTCGCTGCGTGCATGCAGGGCGACGTCGACGTGGGCTTGCAGCACCGACAGCGGCGTGCGCAGCTCGTGGGCGGCGTCGCCCAGGAAGCGGCGCTCGTTCGCCACGGCCTTGTCGAGTTGCACCAGCAGGTGGTTGAACGAGGTGACCAGGGGCCGCAGCTCGACCGGCAGCGCCGCCACCGGCAGCGGCGTCAGGTCGAAGTCCTGGCGCCGCAACAGCGCGCGCTCGATCACGGACAGGGGACGCAGCGAACGATCCAGCGCATGCAGCAGCAGCAGCGCCACCAGCACCAGCACTGCCGTCATGGCGGCCAGCGCGGCCAGCGTCTCGCCATACATCTCGCGGTCGATCGCGCTTTGCAGGTTGGCGACCTGCACCGAGACCAGGCTGTGGCGGTCCGAGATCGTGTACACGCGCCAGGCCTGGCCCCCCGCTTCGAGCGTGGCGAAGCCGTTGCGGAAGCTGGGCTGGAATGGCGCCTCCGGCGCGGCCGGAGAGCGGATCACCAGCCGGCGGTCGTTGCTCCAGACCTGGATCGCGAAGTTCCCGGGATCGTGCTGCATCGTGGGCGGCAATTCCAGGCTGGGTCCGAACGGGCCGTCGTTGATTTCCTCGGCCGGCAGGGACAGCAGCAGGCGAGTGCCGAAGGCCTGCAGCTTGCCGTCCCACAGGCTGTGCTCATTGCTGGCGGTATAGGCGGCGACCACGCCGCCGCCGCAGATCCAGCAAAAGGCCAGCGCCAGGCTGAACACGCAGCGCACGCGGGCGCGGATCGAGTTCACGTCACGTCCTTGCCCAGGCGGTAGCCCTGGCCGTGCACGGTCTCGATGATCTCTTCGCCGAGCTTGCGCCGCAGCTGATGGATGAAGACGGCGATCGTATTGCTCTCGACGTCGCCGTCCGCGCCATAGATCAGCGTTTGCAGGTGACTGCGCGCGATGATGTGGCCGGGGCGCTCCATGAAGGCGAGCAGGGTGCGGTATTCATAGGCGCTCAGGGTCACCGGCTGGCCGTCGCAGGTGACGGCCTGGCGCGCCACGTCCAGCACCACGTTGCGGCAGGTGAGGGTCGGCACCGTCTTGCCTTCGCTGCGGCGGGTCACGGCGCGCATGCGCGCCCACAGCTCGCTGAATTCGAAAGGCTTGACCAGGTAGTCGTCGGCGCCGGCATCCAGGCCGGCGATGCGCTCGGACATCTGGGCGCGCGCGGTGAGGATGATGACCGGCGTCGCGTTGTACGCCGCGCGCAGGCCGCGCAGCAGGGACAGGCCCGACTCTCCCGGCAGGCCGAGGTCGAGCAGGATCACCGAGTAGACGTTGTCGAGCAAAGCCAGGCGCGCGCTTTCGGCATCGCCCGTATGGTCGAGAACCAGGCCTTCCTGGCGCGCGCGCTCACGGATGGCGGCAGCGAGCATGGCGTCGTCCTCGACGAGCAGGATGTTCATGGGGAGAGGTGAAGAATCCGGGACCGGGAAGTATAACGCCGCCGGATTAATGACCTTTTAAGACGCGCCCGGACAAAAAAAAGCCTCGCAGCTTGGCGAGGCGGGGGGGAGAGACAGGGCTGGTGTCAGGCCGCTTGCGGGAGGCGGCGCACTTCGGTAATCGTGGTCTTGCTGTCGAGATGGGTATGCAGGACTTCACGCGCATAGCTGACGCAGGTGCCGCACATGGTGCCGACGCCCAGTTCCTTGCGCAGTTCAGCAATCGACGAGATGCCCAGATCGACGGCCTGGCGGATTTCACGGTCGGAGATGTTGTTGCAGACGCAGACGATCATCAGAGCTACCCTTGCTAGTTACACTATAAAAATGCGAATCATTCTCATTTGCGTTGCTATTTTCTGTAAACTCGGCGGCAAACGCAAGCGGATTTTGCGTATCGTGTGCACTTTTTTTGTGCTTTTCGTCCAAGCAATGACAAGCTGCAAATAGTAATAGTTCGCATTTAGGTTTATGATGTCGGCATCATTCTTGTCGCTGTCTCATAAGCGCAACAACCATTTGGAAGCTGCCATGACCCTAGCCCCCTCCCTGTCCACACTCGACTCGCTGAAAGCGGGCCAGAGTGCCACCGTAGTCCAGCTGGCGCCGCATGCGCAGGGCGGCGTCGATGTGCAGCGCCGCCTGATGGAGCTGGGCTTCGTGCCGGGCGAGCGCATCCGCGTGCTCAAGCGCGTGATGAAAGGCCCGCTGGCGGTCAAGGTCGGCGAGTCGACGTTCGCCCTGCGCCCGTTCGAAGCGGCGCTGGTCTCGATCAAGGCGGATTGAACGAATGGGAGTCATGGATCGACAAGTCGCGGCCCGTACGCCGCTGGTGGCACTGCTGGGCAACCCGAACTGCGGCAAGACCGCGCTCTTCAACCGTCTCACCGGCTCGCGCCAGAAGGTCGCGAACTATGCCGGCGTCACCATCGAGCGCAAGGAGGGCAGCTTCAAGTCGCCGGCCGGCCGCGCTTTCCGCGTGCTCGACCTGCCGGGCGCCTACAGCCTGAATGCGCAAACGCCGGACGAAGGCATCACGCGTGACGTGGTGGCCGGCCTGCGTCCGGGCGAAGCCGCGCCGGACGCCATCCTGTGCGTGGTCAACGCGACCAACCTGCGCCTGAACCTGCGCCTGGTGCTTGAGCTCAAGCGTTTGGGCCTGCCGATGGTGCTGACCCTGAACATGGTCGATGTCGCCAAGAAGCGGGGCATCGAGATCGACACCGTGAAGCTGTCGCAGGAACTGGGCATGCCGGTGGTGGAAACCGTCGCCATCCAGTCGGGCGGCGAACAGGCGCTGCTGGCCGAACTCGATCGCATGACGTTCGACGCGCCGGTCAAGGCCAACCCGCTGTCGGCGATCGACGCGGTGCCGGTCGAAGAGACCCAGCGCGAGGTGCGCCGGATCCTGGCCGCCGCCGTCTCCACCGCGAAGGACACCGGCAACCTGACCGAAAAGGTCGACAACGTGGTGCTGCATCCGGTCGCGGGCCCGATCATCCTGGCCGCGCTGATGTTCCTGATCTTCCAGGCCGTGTTCAGCTGGGCCGGCACGCCGATGGACCTGATCGAAGCCGGTGTCGGCGCGCTGGGCGAATTCGTCGGCGACCTGCTCGGCGAAGGCCTGCTGCACAGCCTGATCGTGGACGGCATCATCGCCGGCGTCGGCAGCGTGCTGGTGTTCCTGCCGCAGATCCTGATCCTGTTCTTCTTCATCCTGCTGCTCGAAGACGTGGGCTACCTGCCGCGCGCGGCCTTCCTGCTGGACCGCATCATGGGCAGCGTCGGCCTGTCGGGCCGCGCCTTCCTGCCGCTGCTGTCGTCGTTCGCCTGCGCGATCCCCGGCGTGATGGCCGCGCGCACGATCCAGAACCCGCGCGACCGCCTGGTGACGATCATGATCGCGCCCTTGATGACGTGTTCCGCGCGCCTGCCGGTGTATGCGCTGCTGATCGCGGCCTTCATCCCCGACCAGACCGTGGCCGGCTTCCTCAACCTCAAGGGCGTGGTGCTGTTCATCCTGTACATGGCCGGCATCCTGTCGGCGATGGCGGTGGCCTGGTTCATGCGGCGCCGCAGCGAATTCAAGCAGCAGGCGCTGATGCTCGAACTGCCGGCCTATCACTGGCCGCAAGCGGGCGCACTGGTCTCGGGCCTGTGGGAACGCGCCAAGATCTTCCTGATGCGGGTCGGTACCCTGATCCTGACCATGATGATCCTGCTCTGGCTGCTGTCGAGCTTCCCGGGCGCGCCGGCTGGCGCCACCGAACCGCCGATCTACTACAGCGTGGCCGGCATGATCGGCCGTGCGCTGGAAGTGATCCTGGCGCCGATCGGCTTCAACTGGCAGATCGCGATCGCCCTGGTGCCGGGCATGGCCGCACGCGAAGTCGCGGTCGGCGCGCTGGGCACCGTGTACGCGCTGTCGGGCGGCGACGAAGTCGGCGACCTGCTGGCGCCGATGATCGCCGAATCGTGGTCGCTGGCCACCGGCCTGGCGCTGCTGGCCTGGTATGTCTACGCGCCGCACTGCCTGCCGACGCTGGCCACCGTGGCCCGCGAGACCGGCAGCCGCAAGTACGCCTGGATCATGGCCGGCTATATGTTCGGCCTGGCCTACGTGGCGGCCTTCATCGTCTACCGCGTCACCCTCGCCATCACAGGAGCGTAAATCATGCAGGAACTGGCCGTCGTCATCATCGTCTCGTTGGCCGCGCTGTACCTCGGCGCGAAGTACATGTCGGCCAGCCTGCGTGCGCGCATCGTGCTGCGCCTGACCCGGGGCGGGCGCAGCTCGGCCATCGCGCGCTGGCTCGACAAGACCGGCGGCGGCGGTTGCGGCGGCGGCAGCTGCGGCAGCGGCTGTGCGCAGCAACAGTCTACCTCGCAGCCCGCCCCGCCCGGCAAGCACCGCGTGATCAAGCTGCACCAGCGCTGATCCGCCTCCACGGCCCGCGCTGTCGGCGCGGGCTTGTTGGCGCATGCGCAACAGTGCTAAGCTGGCGCCCATCGCCACTTCCCGTATCCGCCATGATCGTCGTCCACCACCTGAACAACTCGCGCTCGCAGCGCATCCTGTGGCTGCTGGAAGAGCTGGGCCTGGACTACGAGATCAAGCGCTACCAGCGCGACCCCAAGACCATGCTGGCCCCGCCCGAGCTCAAGGCCGTGCACCCGCTGGGCAAGTCGCCCGTCATCAGCGACGGCGAGCTGGTGGTGGCCGAGTCCGGCGCCATCGTCGACTACCTGGTCGAGCAGTACGGCCAGGGACGCCTGAAACCGGCGGCCGGCACCCCGGCGCGCCTGCGCTACACCCACTTCCTGCACTACGCCGAAGGCTCGGCGATGCCGCCGCTGCTGCTCAAGCTGGTGTTCGACAAGGTCGAGAACAGCCCGATGCCGTTCTTCGTCAAGCCGATCGCGCGCGGCATCGCGCAAAAGGTCAAGGGCAGCTTCGTGCTGCCGCAGATCGCGCTGCACCTGGCCTACCTGGAAGGAGAGCTGGGCAAGCATCCCTGGTTCACAGGCGAAGAGTTCACGGCGGCCGACATCCATCTGAGCTTCCCGCTGGAGGCGGCGGCCTCGCGCGGCGGGCTCGATGGCAAATATCCGAACCTGCTTGATTTCCTCAAGCGCATCCATGCGCGTCCGGCTTACGGGCGCGCGCTCGAGCGTGGCGGCAAATACGAGATCGGCAAGGCGTAAGAGGATCCATCAAGCATGGCCAAGCTGCTCGCCATCGACGGCCTGAACATCGTACGCCGGGTGTACGAGGCCAGTCCCGAGCCGGATTCCGACCTGAAGGCCAGTATCGCCTTGCGCCATGCCTTCTCGTCGTTTCGCAAGGTGCTCGAGACGCATGCGCCGACCCACGTGCTGGCGGCCTTCGACCACGGCGGCGATAACTGGCGCCACGCCCTGTATCCGCGCTACCGCGAGGGCAGGGCGGCGATGCCCCATGAACTGCGCGCGGCGCTGCCCGAGTTCCACGAGCGCCTGCGCGCGGCGGGCCTGCACGTGGTGTCGATTCCCGAGGTCGAGGCCGACGACGTGATCGCCACCGGCGTGATGCGCTGGCTGTCGGAAGGACGCGGGGAGGCCATCGTCGCCACCACCGACAAGGACTTGCATCCGCTGATCGCGCACGGCGCGCTGGTATGGGACCATTTCAAGAACGAATGGCATGACGACGCCTGGGTGCGCCAGCGCTTCGGCGTGGCGCCCGAGCGGCTGCACGACCTGCTGGCGCTGATGGGCGACCCGACCGACGGCGTGCCGGGCGTGTCCAAGGTCGGCATGAAGACGGCCGCGCGCCTGCTCAATGCCTACGGCAGCCTCGACGCCGTGGTCCAGGGCGCCGGCATCCTCAAGACGCCGCTGGGCGAAAGGCTGCGCGCCGAGCGTGAGATACTCGAGATATCGCGTTGCCTGGTGTCGCTCAAGCTCGACGTGCGCCTGGGCGTGACCTGGAATATGCTGGCCTATGACTCTCACTAAACAGAAAGCGACGCGATGCTCAAGGCGGTAATCGTGGATGGAAACGCGGTCTCGCGGTCGATGCTGGGCACCGTGCTGGCCGACGGCAGTTACGAGGTGGTGGGGGCGACCCACACCAGCGCGCTCGGCTACGGCCTGGCGATCAAGCACCGTCCGCACGTGCTCTGCATCGCGCGCGAGCAGGTCGAGGACGGCAACAACGTGGTCGAACAGCTGCGCGCCGAGCTGCCCAAGACCCTGATCTTCCTGGTCTCGGGCACGCTCGATGCGCAGGCGGTGCAGTCGGCGGCGGCGCGCGGCGTGCATGGCTTCATCGTCAAGCCGTTCAAGGCCGACACCGTGCTCAAGACCATCCGCAACACCGTGATCGCCTTCGTCAAGAAGCAGCAGGCGGCCCCGAAGGCCGAGTGAGCGCCGTTAGCCGCGGCGCCTGACTTCGTCGGACGCGATGGCGGCCAGTTCGCGCAGCGCGCGCAATTCGCGCTCGCGCAGGCGGCGCGGTTCGCGGTCCAGCACGCACAGTGATCCGAGCGCCAGCCCCTTGGCATCGAGTACCGGATAGCCCGCATAGAAGCGGATGTGCGGCGCGCCCGTCACCAGGGGATTGGCGGCGAAGCGCGGGTCGGCGCCGGCATCTTCCACCACGAATGCGCCGTCCTGCATGATCGTATGGCTGCAGAAGGCCACCTCGCGCGGGGTCTCACGCCGCTCGATACCGATGCGCGACTTGAACCACTGCCGCTGGCCGGACAATAAGGTCAGCAGGGCCATGGGGCACTCGGTCACGTGGCTGGCCAGCCACGTCAGGCGGTCGAACGTTTCTTCCTCGGCCGAGTCCATCAGCTTCGTCGCGGCCAGCGCCGTCAGGCGCTGCGCTTCGTTGGACGCCACCGGATACGCAGGAGACTGCGTCGGGAGGAACTCGCCGGAGAGCCGCTCGGCCTGCGCCATGGGCAGGCTGGCCTCGCGCTGCCGCATCAGCTGGGTCACCGCGCTCAGGCGCACCCGGCGATGCCCGCCGGGGGTCTTCCAGGTCGGCAGCGCGCCGCCTTCCATCCAGACCTGGGCGGTGCTCACCGCCACCCCCAGCAGCCGCGCCGCTTCGCGCGTGGTCAGGATCGGATCGTCGTCGGTTCTCGTCATTATCGTGTGCTGTATTGCTGCAATACATGGATTTTACACCAAGCAACAAAAAATGACGAATGTGACGATAGAATTGGCGATAATTGTTGACTGTGGGAATTTTTATTGCAACAATGAATCAAAATCCGTCAATTTCGTCATTTCCGGCGCGTGTGCGCCAGCCAGGGGCCAACCATGAACTCACCGATCGAACCAGCACTATTGGCCCCGTCCCTCCATGAAGCGGCGCGTCTCGAAGCCCTGCATCGCCTCGAATTGCTGGACACCCCGCCGAGCGAGGCCTTCGACCGCATCACGCGAATGGCTGCCCAGTTGTTCAATCTGCCGATTGCGGCGGTGTCGCTGACCGACAGCGACCGCCAATGGTTCAAGTCGAAGGTCGGCGTCGGGCATGACTCGATTCCGCGCCTGCGCGCGCCATGCGCAGAGGTGGCCGATACGGCCCACGTGCTGGTCGTGCCTGACCTGCTTGAAAACGCCTATTTTCGCGACAGCAAGCTGGCCGCGGACGGCATCCGTTTCTACGCCGGTGCACCGCTCGTGACCAGCGACGGTTTTGCGCTGGGCGCGATGTGCGTGCTGGGCACCGAACCGCGCCAGGTGACAGAAGCCGAGAGCCAGGCGCTGCAGGACCTGGCGACGATGGTGATGACGCAGATCGAGCTGCAGCATGCGCTGGGGCGGATCGACCCGGTCAGCGGCCTGCCCAACCGCAACCAGTTCATCGTCGACTTCAACGACATGGAACTGGCCGAGCCGGCCGGCGACATGCGCCTGGCGGCCCTGGTCAGCCTGGCCAGCCCGCAAGAGCTGAGCGACGCCCAGCGCGTGATGGGAGCCGGCTACCTGGACGAGATGGTGCGCGACGTGGTGCCGCAGCTGCGCCTGGCCGGCTCCGGCAAGATCTTCCACGTCGGCAGCACCCAGTTCGCCTTCTTCGCGCCGCGCGGCGTCACGCTCGAGACCTTCCGCACCCAGATGCAGTCGTGGCTCGACGCGCGCGCCAGCCACGGTCAGGCGCGCTTCATCACCACCGTCACAGTCGGCATCGCGCCATTCACGGTCGGCCAGACCGAAGGCCTGGACCTGCTGCGCAATATGCACAGCGCGGCCCACGACGGCCTGGCCGCCGAGCGCTGCGTGCGGGTGTTCTCGTCCGAGCATGACGCCATCCTGCAGCGCCGCTTCTGGCTGGTGAACGCCTTCGGCGCCGCGCTCGAGAGCCGCAACCAGCTGCACCTGGTGTACCAGCCCAAGGTCGGCCTGCACGACGGCGCCTGCGCCAGCGTCGAGGCGCTGCTGCGCTGGAGCCATCCCGAGGCGGGGGTCATCTCGCCGGGTGAATTCATCCCGGTGATCGAAGGCACCTCGCTGGCGCGCGCCACCACCGAATGGGTGCTGGCCGCCGCGATGCGTCAGATGGCCGCATGGCGCCAGGAAGGCGTCACCTTGCAGGTGGCGGTGAACGTGTCGGCGGTGAACCTGGAAGAGCCGGACTTCTGCGATCGCGTATTGAAGCTCCTGGTGCGCCACGGCCTGTCGGCGTCAAACCTGGCGATCGAGCTCACCGAGAGCGCGCTGATGCGCAACCCGAAGGTGGCGCAGGGCACGCTGGAGCGCCTGACGCAGGCCGGCGTGCAGCTGGCGATCGACGATTTCGGCACCGGCTACAGCAGCCTGTCTTACCTGCAAAGCCTGCCGGCCAACGTGGTCAAGATCGACCAGAGCTTCATGCGCAACCTGGCGCATGACGAACGCCGGCGCGCGCTGGTGGGGACGATGATCAAGCTGTCGCACGACCTGGGCCACAAGGTGGTGGCCGAAGGCGTGGAGACGGTGGAAGTGGAGGATTTCTTGCGCGCGGCGGGCTGCGACGAGGTGCAGGGCTACCTGCACGCGCGCCCGCTGGCGCCGAACGCGCTGGCCGAATGGCTGGCCGGGCGCGTTCGCTGAGACTTACCCGACGCCCGAGCGGGCGTCGATGATGCCGCCGCCCAGGCAGACGTCGCCGTCGTACAGCACGGCCGACTGGCCGGGCGTGACCGCCCATTGCGGGTCGGTGAAGTCGAGGGCAAATCTGCTGTCGCCTTCGGCCAGCACCTTGCAGGCCACGTCGGCCTGGCGATAGCGGGTCTTGGCCGCCAGCTCGCGCGGATCGGGGGGCTCGCCCGCGATCCAGCTGGCCTGGCCGGCCTCCAGGCGGTTCGACAGCAGCCATGGGTGGTCATGGCCCTGCACGATGTACAGGGTGTTGGCCTCGATGTCCTTGCGCGCCACGAACCACGGCTCGCTGATGCCGTCGGCGGTCTTGCGCGATTTGAGGCCGCCGATGCCGATGCCCTTGCGCTGGCCCAGCGTGTAGAACGACAGGCCGACGTGTTCGCCGACCTTGCTGCCGTCATCGAGCCTGATCGGGCCCGGTTTATAGGACAGGTAGCGGTTCAGGAAATCGCGGAACGGGCGCTCGCCGATGAAGCAGATGCCGGTCGAATCCTTCTTGGCGGCGTTCGGGAGCTTGAGCTTTTCGGCGATCTTGCGCACCTCGGTCTTCGGGATCTCGCCCAGCGGGAACAGCGACTTCGAGAGCTGCGCCTGGTTCAGGCGGTGCAGGAAGTAGCTCTGGTCCTTGGTGGCGTCGAAGGCCTTCAGCAGTTCGAACTTGCCGCTGCCCGTGTTCTCGCGCACGCGCGCGTAGTGGCCGGTGGCGATCAGGTCGGCGCCCAGCTTCATCGCATGGTCGAGGAAGGCCTTGAACTTGATCTCGGCGTTGCACAGCACGTCCGGGTTGGGCGTGCGGCCGGCCTGGTACTCGCGCAGGAACTCGGCGAACACGCGGTCCTTGTATTCGGAGGCGAAATTGACCGCCTCGATGTCGACCCCGACCACGTCGGCCACGCTGGCCGCGTCGATCCAGTCCTGGCGCGTCGAACAGAATTCGGAGTCGTCGTCGTCTTCCCAGTTCTTCATGAACAGGCCGACCACGTCGTAGCCTTGTTCTTTCAGCATCCACGCCGCGACCGAGGAGTCGACTCCGCCCGACATCCCGATCACGACTTTTTTCTTGCTCATGTTACGTCCGTATTGAATTCAGATCCCGCCCTCGAACACCGAGGGATGGGTGTGCAGCAGGGACAGGGGCGTGCTCTGGCCGGCCAGGTAGTCGTCCACGCACCGGAGCACGATCGGGCTGCGGTGGCGGTCGGCGGTGGCGGCGATCTCGTCGCGCGTCATCCACAGGGTGCGCAGGATGCCTTCGTCGAGCGGCTGGTCGAACTTGCGGCCGACGGCCCCGGCGAAGGTGAAGCGCAGGTAGGTGACGTCGGCATTGCGCGACTTCGAGTGGTAGCGCGACATATACATTCCCACCAGCGTGCGCGGTATGAACTCGTGGGCGGTTTCCTCGAGCGCTTCGCGCACGACCGCTTGTTCCAGCGATTCGTGCGGGTCGAGATGACCGGCGGGCTGGTTCAGCTTGACGCCCTCGCTCGTCTCTTCTTCGATCAGCAGGAAACGGCCCTCGTGCTCGATGATCGCAGCCACGGTAACCGATGGTTTGAAGATGTCGCTCATGCCTGTCCTTGAAAATGAGCCGGTATTCTACCTCGGGCGGGGGCTGCTCTGCTCAGCCTTGCCCTTCCTGTGGCGCTTGCCTGTCGTTAATTCGGCTTGATCTGTCGCAAAAATGCCGGCAAATCGCCCGAGCGGCATGAGTTTTGTCATAAGCATTGCAAATTCATTAAAAGACGGTATATTGGAACACTTGCCGTAAAGACAGGTAGTGCACTCGAGTATTCCAACGTACGGAGGTGTCATGAGGATAGGCATACCGGCCGAGACAAGGCCGGGCGAGACGCGTGTTGCAGCAACACCCGAAACCGTCAAAAAACTGGCCGCCAAACACCAGGTCCTGGTGCAGTCCGGCGCCGGCCTGCATGCCGCGGCGCCCGACAGCGCCTATGAAGCGGCAGGCGCCAGCATCGTCGATGCCGCCGCCGCTTTCGGCGCCGACATGGTCCTCAAGGTGCGCAGCCCGGACGCCGCCGAACGAGGCCTGATGCGGCGCGAGGCGGTGCTGGTCGGCATGCTCGATCCCTTCGACGCCGATAATCTGTCCGCGCTGGCCGCGAGCGGCGTCACCGCCTTCGCACTGGAAGCGGCGCCGCGCATCACGCGCGCACAGTCGCTCGACGTACTCTCTTCGCAGGCCAATATCGCCGGTTACAAGGCCATCCTCCTGGCCGCCAATACCTATGGACGCTTCATGCCGATGCTGATGACGGCGGCCGGCACGGTCAAGGCGGCGCGCGTGCTGATCATGGGCGTGGGCGTGGCCGGGCTGCAGGCGATCGCCACCGCCAAGCGCCTGGGCGCCGTGATCGAAGCGTCCGACGTGCGTCCGCCGGTGAAGGAACAGGTGGAGTCGCTCGGCGCCAAATTCATCGACGTGCCGTATGTGACCGACGAGGAGCGCGAGATCGCCCAGGGCAGCGGCGGCTATGCGCGGCCGATGCCGGCCGACTGGATGCGGCGCCAGGGAGAACTGGTGCACGAGCGCGCGAAACTGGCCGACATCGTCGTCACCACCGCCCTGATCCCGGGCCGCAAGGCGCCCATCCTGATCGGCGAAGAGACGGTGCGCGCGATGAAGCCGGGCTCGGTGATCGTCGACATGGCCATCGCCCAGGGCGGCAACTGCCCGCTGACGGAGCTGGGAAAAACAGTGATCAGGCACGGGGTGCACATCATCGGCGAGCCGAACCTGGCTGCGCTGGTGCCGGCCGATGCGTCGGCCCTGTATGCGCGCAACGTGCTGGACTTCCTCAAGCTCGTGATCGACAAGGACGACCGTTTCTTCATCGACCGCGAGGACGAGATCGTGACCGCGACGCTGGTGTGCGCCGGTGGAGAAGTGCTGCGCAAATAGATTGCTTCAGGCAGGACCAGAACTAGACAGGAGACTAGGCATGGACATCAGCCACACCATCATCAACCTGATCATCTTCGTGCTGGCGATCTACGTCGGCTACCACGTGGTCTGGACCGTCACCCCCGCGCTGCACACGCCCCTGATGGCGGTCACCAATGCCATCTCGGCGATCGTGATCGTCGGCGCCATGCTGGCCGCCGGCCTGACCGAAGGCCTGACCGGGCGCGTGGCCGGCACGGTGGCGGTGGCGCTGGCGGCGGTGAACGTGTTCGGCGGCTTCCTGGTTACCCAGCGCATGCTGGAGATGTTCAAGAAGAAGGAGCCGAAAGCCGTGAAGGCGGCGGTCGAAGAGAAGATCGAGGACAAGATCGAGGAGAAGCAGGCATGAACGCCATCAGCATGAACCTCGTCACCCTGTTCTACCTGGTCGCTTCGGTGTGCTTCATCCAGGCGCTCAAGGGCTTGTCCTCGCCCTCGACCGCGCGCATCGGCAACGCCTTCGGCATGGCCGGCATGGGGATCGCCGTGGTGACCACGGTGGCGCTGATGCTCAAGCTGCAGGACAGCCTGGGGCAGGGCGGTGGCTCGGGCTTCGGCCTGGTGGTGCTGGGCGTCGTGGTCGGCGGCGCGATCGGGGCGTACGCCGCGAAGAAGGTCGAGATGACCAAGATGCCCGAGCTGGTGGCGGCGATGCACTCGCTGATCGGCCTGGCGGCGGTGTGCATCGCGATCGCCGCCGTGTCGGAACCCTGGGCCTTCAATATCGCCACCCGCGATGGCGCACTCCCGTTCGGCAACCGGCTGGAGCTGTTCATCGGCACCTTCGTCGGCGCGGTGACCTTCTCGGGTTCGGTGATCGCCTTCGGCAAGCTGTCGGGCAAATACAAATTCCGCCTGTTCCAGGGCGCGCCGGTGCGCTTCGGCGGGCAGCACATCCTGAACCTGGTGCTGGCGATCGCGATCGTCGTGCTGGGCCTGATGTTCTGCTTCGCCGACGGCGTGGCGCCGGCCTGGACACCTTTCGTTGTGATGGCGGCGCTGGCCTTCGTGCTGGGCGTGTTGATCATCATCCCGATCGGCGGCGCCGACATGCCGGTGGTGGTGTCGATGCTGAACTCCTATTCCGGCTGGGCGGCGGCCGGCATCGGCTTCTCGCTCAACAACTCGATGCTGATCATCGCCGGCTCGTTGGTCGGCTCGAGCGGCGCGATCCTCTCGTACATCATGTGCAAGGCGATGAACCGCTCCTTCTTCAACGTGATCCTGGGCGGCTTCGGCGGCGAGGCCGTCGCCGACGACGGCGGCGTCAAGGAGCAGCGCCCGGTGAAATCGGGCTCCGCCGAAGACGCCGCCTTCATCTTGCAGAACGCCGAATCGGTGATCATCGTCCCCGGCTACGGCCTGGCGGTGGCGCGCGCCCAGCACACGGTGAAGGAGCTGGTCGACAAGCTGACGGAGCACGGCGTGACGGTGCGCTACGCGATCCACCCGGTAGCCGGCCGCATGCCTGGCCACATGAACGTGTTGCTGGCCGAAGCCGAAGTCCCCTACGACCAGGTGGCCGAGATGGAAGACATCAACGGCGACTTCGGCCAGACCGACGTGGTCCTGATCCTGGGCGCCAACGACGTGGTGAACCCGGCCGCGAAGGACCCCAAATCCCCGATCGCCGGCATGCCGATCCTGGAGGCCTACCGCGCGAAAAGCATCATCGTCAACAAACGCTCGATGGCCTCCGGCTACGCCGGCCTCGACAACGACCTGTTCTACCAGCCCAATACGATGATGGTCTTCGGCGACGCCAAAAAGGTCATCGAATCGATGGTCAAAGCCGTCGAATAATCAATAGCCCAACAATTAGGGTCAGAGTAGATTTATTGGCCAATTGCCCGGCAGATAACTAGGGTCGGAGTCGAATTAACGGCTCAGCCGTAAAAGTTGTCAAACAATTCGACTCTGACCCTAATTATTTTGATGGTATTTCTCTGCTTGAGGCTGGCTGTTTTGGCGTGCTCGTCCAGTTTTCTTATGATTAATTGCCCCTTTTATAAGAAAAAGGGCTGATTTGACCGCCAAATTAATTAGGGTCAGAGTCGAATTATTGGCCAATTGCCCGGCAGATAACTAGGGTCAGAGTCGAATTAACAGCTCAGCCGTAAAAGTTGTCAAACAATTCGACTCTGACCCTAATTAGCGAGGGGGTTAGCGGCGGCCGAACATCATCAGGTCGGCCAGCAGCGTGCGCGCCGGTCGGGCCAGGTCGAGGGCGGCGAGGCCCAGGCCCAGCAACGGTTGCAGCGGCTTGCTGGCGGTGAAGGCGCGGGCCATGGTGTCGGTCAGGCTGATCGTCAGCTTGCGGTCTTGCGCGCGTTCTTCCAGGAAGCGGCCGAGCGCGGCCGACGTGGCGCCGCGCGCCAGCTGGCGCGCCAGGACGGCGGCGTCGCGCAGGCCCAGGTTCAGGCCCTGGCCGGCGACCGGGTGCAGCGTCTGCGCGGCATTGCCGATGGCGACCGTGCGCGCGGTGGCGCGCGCTTCGGCGTTCAGGCCGAGGGGGAAGGCGACCCGTGGCGACACCTTCGTGAAGGTGCCGAGGCGGGTGCCGAAGGCGTCGCCGAGTTGGTGCAGGAATCGGGTGTCGTCCAGGTCGAGAATTCCTCCGGCGCGCTCGGGGCGCACGCACCACACCAGCGCATACTGGTGGCCGTCGGGACCGTCTTCCGGCAGCAGGGCCAGCGGGCCTTCGTCGGTGAAGCGCTCAAAGGCGCGATGCGCGATCGGCGCGTCGCTCGTCACGCGCGCGATCACGGCGGTCTGTTCGTAGTCGCGGCTTTTGGCGCGACCGTCTTGCTGACCGAAGATGCCGCCTTCGGCTTGCACCGCCACCTGCGCACGCAGCGTGCGGCCGTCGTCCAGCGCCAGCAGCGCGCCAGTGGGAGTTTCGTCCAGCGACTGCACGCGCGCCGGGCGCAGCACGGCGACGCCGGCCGCCTCGCAGCGCCGCGCCAGGGCGTCAACCACGGCGCCGTAGCGCGTGACGTAGCCCAGCGCCTCGACGTCGTGATCGCGGCGGTCCATCAGGCTGCGGCCCAGCTGGCCGCGGCGCGAGACGTGGATCTGGTGGATCGCCGTGGCCGGCAGCGGCCAGGCGCCGACTTCGTCCAGCAACTGCACGCTGCCCCAGGACAGCGCGATCGAACGCGGGTCCGAGATCGCCTGGCCCAGCGACTTGCCGTCGATCAGGGCGATGCGCTCACCCGGCACCCCGCGCCGCACCAGGAAGGCCGCCAGCGCCAGGCCCACCGGGCCGGCGCCGCAGATCGCCACGTCGAAGTCGAGGGTTTGTTCCGTCATCGTGTTTCCCGCATCAATGATTCGATATCCACCACTTCCTTCGGCGCGTCGGCGCTCAGGATACGGCAGCCGGTGTCGGTCACGACCACGTCGTCCTCGATCCGGATACCGATGTTCCAGAACCGCTCCGGCACGCCCTCGCCGGGCCGCACGTAGATGCCCGGCTCCACCGTCAGCGCCATCCCCGGCAGCAGGGGACGAGACGGTTTGTCGGGGGAGGCGACGTCGCGGTAGGCGCCGACGTCGTGCACGTCCATGCCCAGCCAGTGGCCGGTGCCATGCATGTAGAACTGCGCATAGGCGCGTGACGCGATCGCCTCGTCGAGCGAGCCCACCTTGCTCCGGTCCAGCAGGCCCAGGTCGAGCATGCCCTCGGTGAGCACGCGCAACGCCGCATCGTGGATCGCGCTGTACGGCCGGCCCGGCACGATGGCCGCAATCGCCGCGCCCTGCGCGCGCAGCACCAGTTCGTACAGGATGCGCTGGGCTTCGCTGAAGCGGCCATTGGCCGGATACGTGCGCGTGATGTCGCTGGCGTAGCCATCCAACTCGCAGCCGGCGTCGATCAGCACCAGGTCGCCGTCCTCGATGCGGCGGTTATTGGCGTTGTAGTGCAGCACGCAGGCTTGCGGGCCGGAGGCGACGATCGAGGGATAGGCCGGGAACTGCGCCCCGTTGCGGCGGAATTCGTGCAGCAGCTCGGCCTCGATCTCGTACTCGAACATGCCGGGCCGGGTGGCGCGCATCGCGCGCGCATGGGCCTGGGCCGAGATCGCGCCGGCGCGCGCCATCAGGGCGATTTCGTGCTCGTCCTTCAGGAGCCGCATCTCGTCCAGCATGGCCAGCAGGTGGTGCGTCGTCTGCGGCGCGGTGACGCCCGTGCGGCCGCGCGCGCGCACCGCCTTGAGCCAGCCGGCCACCCGGGCGTCGAGCGCCTCGCCGGAGCCGAGCGCGTAATACAGCGCCGGCGCATCGGCCAGGATGTCGGCCATGCGCGCGTCGAGTTCATCGATCGGATACGCCTCGTCGAAGCCGAACGCAGCGCGCGCCGCTTCGGGGCCAAAGCGAAAGCCTTCCCAGATCTCGCGCTCGACGTTCTTCTCGCGGCAGAACAGGATGGAACGCCCCGCATGCTCTGCCTGCGCCGCTACCAGCACCACGCAGCTCTCGGGTTCGGCGAACCCGGTCAAATAATAGAAATGGCTGTCGTGGCGGTAGGGATAGTCGCTGTCGCCGTTGCGCGGCACTTCGGGGGCGGTGCCCAGCACGGCAATTGCGCCCGGTTGCATCCGCCCCAGCAACTGCGCACGCCGGGCCGCATGCGCGGCGCAATGCGGCATCATGAAGCCGTCTTGGCCGCCCGCAGCGGCGCGTTCAGTTCTTCCAGCTGGCCCACGGTGCCGACGTTGACCCACTGGCCCTGGTAGATCTCGCCGCCGACGCGTCCCTGTTCGATGAACTTGCGCATCAGGGGCCCGAACTTGAGGAATTCGCCAGCCTTGATCCCGTCGAACATCTCGGCGCGGTAGACGCCGATGCCGGCGAAGTTCCACTTAGGTGGACCGTCGTTCTTGAGCGTGTACATGTCGAGCGCGAAGTCGCCGTGCGGGTTGTGCCACGGGTTCGGCGTCAGCCACAGCCAGGCGATGTCGCGCTTGTCGACCGGGTAGGGAACGCCGACCGCATCGATGTCCTTGAGCGCGTCGAGCGCCAGCGAGAAATCGAAGTAGGGCGCATAGATGTCGCCCGACACGGCCAGGAACGGCTCGTCGCCCAGCAGGTGCAGCGCATTGGCGATGCCGCCCGCGGTCTCGAGCGGCGTCGGCTCGTGCGAGTACACGATGCGCGCGCCGTAGCGGCTGCCGTCGCCCAGTTCTTCCTCGATCATGTGGCCGAGGTGGGAGTGGTTGATCACGATCTCGGTGATCCCGGCGCGCACCAGGTT
The DNA here is from genome assembly GCF_034045165.1 of Massilia sp. CFBP9026. Taxonomy (NCBI): domain Bacteria; kingdom Pseudomonadati; phylum Pseudomonadota; class Betaproteobacteria; order Burkholderiales; family Oxalobacteraceae; genus Massilia; species Massilia sp. CFBP9026. The sequence goes on along the minus strand of NZ_JAXCWH010000002.1, from coordinate 553,424 downwards.
CAGCACGTGCCAGGTGATCAGGGGCCGCCCGCGCACTTTCAACAAGGGCTTGGGGCAGCTGTCGGTCAGGGGCCGCATGCGCTCGCCGCGGCCGGCGGCGAAAATCATCGCTTTCATGCTGGACCTCAGAAGGTGTAGCCGACTTGCGGCGCCTTGTCTTCGAGCGCGTCGAGGAGGCGCAGCAGCGGCTTGAGTTCGGTGTAGCGGTTCGCGGTCTTGCGCACGTAGTCGATCACCGTCGGCAGGTCGCCCATGTAGTGCGACTTGTTGTCGCGGTAGTTCAGGCGGCAGAAGATGCCGAGGATCTTCAGGTGGCGCTGCATGGCCATGAACTCGAAGTCGCGGTAGAAGGCGTCGATGTCCGGGTTGACCGGCAGGCCGGCCTGCTTGGCGCTCTGCCAGTAGCGCACCACCCAGTCCAGCACGATCTCTTCGTCCCACTGGACGTAGGCGTCGCGCAGCAGCGACGCCAGGTCGTAGGTGACGGGGCCGTACACGGCGTCCTGGAAATCGAGCACGCCGGGGTTGCCGTGGTCGAGGAACATCAGGTTACGCGAATGGAAATCGCGGTGCATGAACACCTGCTGCTGCGCCAGCACGTTCGAGGCGATCGCCTCGAATACCTTGTCGAGTTGCGCCTGCTGCTTGTCGTCGAGCGTTACACCCAGGTGGCGGTTCAGGTACCACTCCGGGAAGATGTTCAGCTCGCGCAGGATGAAGGCGCGGTCGAACTCGGGCAGCACGCCGGGCTGGCTGGCCATCTGGAACTTGAGCAGGGCATCGACCGCGTCCGAATACATGAAGGCGGCATTGTCGCTATCGAGGCGCGCCAGGTAGGTGGTGGTGCCCAGGTCGCCCAGCAGCAGGAAGCCCTGTTCGACATTGCGCGCGGCGATCGCCGGCACGGTCACGCCGGCGTCGAACAGCAGGCCCTGCACGTGGATGAAGGCCGGCACGTTCTCGCGTTCCGGCGGCGCATCCATGGCGACCAGGGTCGCGCCCAGCTTGTCCTGCATGGCGGGAACGACGTCGTAGCGGAAGTAGCGGCGAAAGCTCGCATCGACGGAGGCAGGGCGGCCGGTTCCGACTTCCACCAGGCCGGTCGAGGCCAGCCAATCGTTCAGCTGCGCCAAACGCGCGTCGGCGCTGACAGAAGTGGAAGAGTTTTGATACAAAGATGACATGAAGCGGCCTGACGAATCCGGTTGGTTGAGCTAATTCCCATATAATAAGGGATTCATTCTAAAAAAACCGCCCTTTATGGTGCATGTCCGATTTTCCATGAGCTGCGATTTTCCATGAGCTGGTCGTCACGCCAACCTTTCCCTCCGCGGCAGGTCCTCGCGCTCTATGCACTGGTTACCGCAACCGCGGTCCCGGCATTCGCCCAGACTGCCCCCCCTGCGCCACAAGCTGAAGACGAACTTCCCGTCGTAATCCAGGCCGAGGAGATCGGCGGCCGTCCCGACCGGCGGCTGGACCTCGACCGCAACGTCGAGATCACGCGCGGCCAGAGCGGCATCACCGCCGATACCGCCTGCTACCTGCGGGTCGAGGACGAAGTCACGGCCACCGGCAACGTGAACATGTGGCGTTTCGGCGACCGCTACAAGGGCGACGAACTGCAGCTGAACCTCGAGACCGGCAAGGGCTACCTGCTCAACCCGACCTATTTCCTAGCCAGTACCAATGGCCAGGGCGAGGCCGACCGCATCGACTTTTTGGGCGAACAGCAGGCCATCGTGCGCAACGGCACGTACAGCACCTGCGAAGGCCCCGATCCCGACTGGTACATCAAGTCGAGCACCCTGCGCCTGGACAGCGGCCGCGACGTCGGCACCGCCGGCAAGACCATCATCTATTTCAAGGACGTGCCGATCCTGGGTACCCCGGCGATGTCGTTCTCGCTGTCGGGCCAGCGCCGCTCCGGCTGGCTGCCGCCCACGGTGGGCTTCGGCTCCCAGGGCAAGGCCGAGGTGATGGTGCCGTACTACGTCAACATCGCCCCCAACCGCGACCTGACGCTGTATCCGCGCATGATGTTCGACCGCGGCTTCCAGATGGGCGCCACCGGCCGCTACCTGGGCAGCACCTACCAGGGCGAGACCCATGTCGAGGTCTTGCCGGACGACCGCAAGACGGAGACCACGCGCTGGCGTGTCGACTCGCTGCACAGCCAGTCGATCAGGCCGAACTGGTCGTATGGCTGGAACCTGCATGGCGCTTCGGATGACGAATACCCGTCCGACTTCTCGCGCAACGTCTCGGCCAGCGCCGAGCGCCAGCTGCTGCGCGAGGTGCGCACCGATCTGCACGGCCAGTTCTGGAGCCTCTCCGCGCGCGCCCAGAACTACCAGGTGCTGCAGGATCCGGCCGCCGACACCGACCCGAACCTGAGGGTGCCGCGTCCCTACGACCGCCTGCCGCAGATTAACTTCCGCGCCGCGCGCTACGACGTGGCCGGCTTCGACTGGGCGATCGACGCCGAGGCGACCCGCTTCGACCACCCTACCGACATCGGCGGCAACCGCGCCGTGGTGCAGGGCCAGGTCAGCTATCCGATCGTGCGTCCGGGCTGGTTCGTTACGCCCAAGCTGATGTACAACGCGGCCAAGTACGATCTCGAAAAGCACGATAGCCGGCCCGGCAAGCCTACCAGTATCACGCGCACGATCCCGACCTTCTCGCTCGACAGCGGGCTGGTGTTCGAGCGCAAGGCCTCGCTGTTCGGCGGCGGCTCCACCCAGACCCTCGAGCCGCGCCTGTTCTACGTCTACACGCCGTACGAGAACCAGGACGACGTGCCGCTGTTCGACACCGGCCGCTCCGGTTTCAACTACGCCCAGCTGTTCTCCGAAAACCGCTACGTGGGCCTGGACCGGGTGTCCGACGCCAACCAGGTCACGGCCGCCTTGGTGTCGCGCTTCATCCAGGAAGATGGCTCCGAGCGCCTGCGGCTGGCCTTTGGCCAGCGCCAGTACCTCAAGCAGCCGCGCGTGGGCCTCTACCAGGGCGAACCGCCACACCAGAGCCGTTCCGACATGCTGCTGGCCGCCTCCGGCACCATTTCCGAGTCCTGGAGCTTCGATAGCGGCGTACAATACGATGCCAGCGGAAGCAGTTTGTACAGCTCGAATGTGGGTGTACAGTGGCGTCCGGGGCAGATGAAGGTGTTGAACGCCGAATACCGTTATCAGCGTGACAGCTTCCGCAACATCGACCTGTCGGCGCAGTGGCCGATCGGCCGCCGCTGGTATGGCGTGGGCCGGGTCAGCTATGCGCTGCGGTCGTACGGCGTGGGGTTGCCAGCCAATTCACCGGCTGGCGGGGGCAAGCTGATCGAAAGCCTGATCGGTCTCGAATACAAGGCCGATTGCTGGGTGTTCCGGATGGGCGCGCAGCGCTTCGTGACCGCGGCCCGAGAAACGTCGACGCCGATCTTCTTCCAGCTCGAGCTCAATGGCTTGTCGCGCCTGGGCCTGGGTAACCCGCTCGATTCGTTCAACAAGAGCGTCCCGGGCTATACGCGACTGAATACCGGAATTGGACGTCCATAAGCAAGCGTTCAGACTAGCCGTCCATAATTCGTCCATGATGTGTGAACTATCCTGAAATGAGTGCTCTCCAGATGATGCGTACTACCCGTTTGCAGTCCCTCCAGATGGCGGCAGCACTGCTGTGCGCGCTAACCGCCGGCCAGGCGCTGGCCCAGGCCGACACCGCGGCCGCCACCGGCGGCGGCTTCCTGCCGCCCGCCTCGGCCAATGCCAAGGTGGTCGATTCGATCCAGGTCGTCGTCAATGACGAAGTGATCACCCGCAACGAAGTCGCGGGCCGCGTGGTGCAGGTCGCCCAGAACATGAAGGCGCGTAACGCCCAGATGCCCGATCCGGCCACCATGGAGCGCCAGGTGCTCGAGGCGATGATCGTCGAACGCGCCCAGCTGCAGCTGGCGAAAGAGATGGGCGTCAAGGTCGACGACCGTACCCTGGACGCCACCATTGGCCGCATCGCCGAAAATCAAAAGTTGTCGGTGCAGGACATGCGCAACCAGATGGAAAAAGAGGGCATGCCGTTCGCCCAGTTCCGCGAAGACATCCGCAACGAGATCATGATGCAGCGCCTGCGCGAGCACGAGGTCGACAGCAAGATCCAGGTCTCGGAAGCCGAGATCGACACTTATATGGCGGCCGCCAAGGCGGCCGAGGCCGACCGCATCGAGGTCGACATCTCCCAGATCCTGGTGCGCGTGCCAGAGAACGCCTCGCCCGAGCAGATCGCTGCGCGCGCCGCGCGCGCCGAGGAAGTGATGCGCCAGCTGCGCACCGGCGCCGACTTCGCGCGCATGGCCTCGACCTATTCCGACGCCCCCGACGCGCTCAAGGGCGGCGAGATCGGCTGGCGCGACGCCGACCGCCTGCCGCCGATGTTCTCGACCGAGCTGCGCAAGCTCCAGGCGGGCCAGGTCACGCCGGTCCTCAAGACCAACGTCGGCTTCCACATCCTCAAGCTGGCCGGCAAGCGTCCGCTGGGCGGCGAGACCGAGAAGTCGGTGGTCGAGCAGACCCACGCGCGCCACATCCTGATCAAGGTCACCCCGACCATGACCGAAGGCGAGGTCAAGCGCAAGCTGCTCGAGCTGAAGGAAAAGATGGACAACAACGCCGGCACCTTCGAGGACCTGGCGCGCCTGCACTCGCAGGACGGTTCGGCCTCGAAAGGCGGCGACCTGGGCTGGCTGTATCCGGGCGACACCGTGCCGGAATTCGAGACCGCGATGAACGATCTGAAGCCGGGCCAGGTGTCGGACGTCATCCAGTCGCCGTTCGGCTTCCACCTGATCCAGGTCATTGGGCGCAAGAGCGAAGACGTGACCCAGCAGAAAGAGCGCAATGTGGCGCGCCAGGTCCTGCGCGACCGCAAGATGCAGGAAGCGATGGAAGACTGGATGCGCCAGGTGCGCGACCGCGCCTACGTCGAGTTCCGCGAGGAGCAGTAACACCATGGCTGCGCCACAGGCGCCCGGGCGCCCGTTGGCGCCGCAGTCGGCGGCATCGCGGCCAGTGTTGGCAATCACCGTCGGCGAGCCCGCCGGCATCGGTCCCGAGATTGCGATCCGCGCCGCCTGGGCCCTGCGCGAGCAGGCCAATTGCGTGCTGGTCGGCGATGCCGCCTTCCTGGCGCTCACCGCCAGCCTGATCGATCCCACTATCCGCCTGTCGGCGCTGTCGACCCAGGCCCTGCGCAATGGCGGCCTGCCGCATTTCGGCGTCGAACGCCTGGCGGTGGTCGACGTGCCGCTGGCCGCGCACGTGGTGCCGGGCCAGCTCGATCCCGACAATGGTCTTGCCGTGCTGGCCACGCTGGACCTGGCGATCGAAGGCTGTGGCTGCGGTTGGTTCGACGCCATCGTCACCGCGCCGCTGCAAAAAAGCACGATCAACGACGCCGGCATCGCGTTTTCGGGACACACCGAATACCTGGCCGAAAAGACCGGCACGCCCAAGGTGGTGATGATGCTGGCCGGCTCGCCTGGCGGCGACCAGCCCTACCTGCGCGTCGCCCTGGCCACGACCCATCTGCCCTTGAAGGACGTGCCGGGCGCGCTCACGCGCGACAACCTCACCCAGGTGCTGGACATCCTGCACGCCGACCTGCGCGATAAATTCGGCATCGCGGCGCCCGTGATCCTGGTCACCGGCCTGAATCCACACGCCGGCGAGAACGGTTACCTGGGCCGCGAAGAGATCGACGTCATCACGCCGGTGCTCATTGATGCGAAAAGCCGCGGCATCGATGCGCGCGGCCCATATCCAGCTGACACCCTGTTCCAGCCCAAATACCTGAAGGATGCCGACTGCGTGCTGGCGATGTACCACGACCAGGGTTTGCCGGTGCTCAAGCACGCGACCTTCGGACGCGGCATCAACGTCACCCTGGGCCTGCCCCTGATCCGCACCTCGGTCGACCACGGCACCGCCCTCGACCTGGCGGCCCAGGGCCTGGGCCTGGCCGATTGCGGCAGCATGGAAGAGGCGATCCGCGCCGCCATGCACATGGTGGCCGCGCGCCGCGCAGCCGCCACCACGAATAATTAAGAAAGCAAGCATGAAACACGTCGCACGCAAGCGCTTCGGCCAGAACTTCCTGACCGACAAGCAGGTCCTTACCGATATTATCGACGCCATCGGGCCGCAACGCGGCCAGGCTATGGTCGAGATCGGCCCGGGCCTGGCGGCGATGACGGCGCTGCTGCTCAAGTCGCTCGACCACATGCACGTCGTCGAGCTCGACCGTGACCTGGTTGCGCGCCTGGAAAAAGCCTATCCGCGCGAGCGCCTCACCGTGCATTCGGGCGACGCGCTCAAGTTCGACTTTGGGTCGATTCCGGTCCCGGAAGGGAAGAAGCTGCGCGTGGTCGGCAACCTGCCGTACAATATTTCCAGTCCGCTGCTATTCCACCTGGCCGAATTCACCGAGCTGGTCGAAGACCAGCATTTCATGTTGCAGAAGGAAGTGGTCGAGCGCATGGTGGCCGAGCCGGGCACCAAGGCCTACAGCCGCCTGTCGGTGATGTTGCAATGGCGCTACGACATGGCCATGCTGTTCATCGTCCCGCCGACCGCCTTCGATCCGCCGCCGCAAGTCGAGTCCGCCATCGTGCGCATGGTGCCTACCCGGCGCCGGCTGGCATGCGACGGCAAGCGCCTGGAAGCGGTGGTGGCCAAGGCCTTCTCGCAGCGGCGCAAGGTGATCCGCAACTGCGTGGCCGGCATGTTCACCGAGGCCCAGTTGGTCGAGGCCGGCATCGACCCGGGCGTGCGTCCGGAAGCGGTCAGCCTCGAACAGTACGTGGCGCTGGCCAATTTACCTCTGACTTGACCGTAGGGTGTACGGCTTCGCCGTACACGCGTTCAACACCATCTGCCCCTAGCGCCGCCCGCCGGCGCTTTTTTGCGTCCAAACCCGTCCTGCTGCGCCGCAACATACGGGTTATCACGTATTTTAGGTCGCCCGGTCGCCGATTTGCGCAGTCTGTCGCATGCCGCTGGAGGGCTGAGGGCCAATTTCTTATAGTGCTTACATGGACAGCCGATCCGGCGCCTCAACCGACCAACAGGAGCACATCATGAACGTCCTCAAGCACATGGAAGCCATCTTCATCGCCGCCGCCATCCTCGCCGGCTTCAGCAGCTACGCCGTCGCCGCCAATGCGCGATCAAGCGAGGCTTACCAGTCGCAGGTGTCGGTCGGCATGGAAAAGATCGCGGTGGTGAAGGTGAGCGCCGCCCGCTGATTGCCCTGGCGCCGCCTCGATGAATCCTGCGGGCAAAAAAAAGCCCGCTCTAGAAGAGCGGGCTGAAATCCAATTCTTTTCTGAGGAGAGTTGGAGGAGACAGGAGTTATTATGCTGCGCGACAGCATATAAATCCAATTTTCCTTTCAAATACTCGACATAAGAATTGTGTATATCTGATCAGCTCGGTGCGGCCACGCAAGTGACGTTGATGTTGCTGACGTTCGCCGCGCCCATGGTGCCGGTGGCGTTCGCGATGGTGCACACCTGACCGGTTGGCTGGGTCAGAATGGTCACGCCGTAGGTCGTACCGAAGAGCACTGGTCCGGCAAAAGTGAACGTGATCGGCGTCGTAACCCCCGCGGCCGGCTTGCCGACCGTGATGGTGCCGCCAGTACTGCCGTTGGCCAGCACCAGGCCGTCCGCGGTCAGGCCGCTGATCGTACCGCCGATCGAATAGGGATCGACCGCGCATGCGAAGGTGATGGCGATTTCCGCCAGGCGCCCGGCGGTATCGTTGAAGTTCGGGATGGTCTGGAAAGGCGTGTCACATTTCTGATTGCTCGGGAAGCTCTTGAACTGGACATTGTAGACATCGCCATACTCGAGCTTGTTCGGGAATTCGAAACTGACAGGGTCGCCAGTCCTGGCCGGCGGTGCAACGGCGATTTCCATGCCATTGGTGGTCAGGACGGCGCCCGGGTAGACGATGCCGGTGATCGTGCCTTTGACAACGAACTCGGCTTTGTCGCTACCGCCACAGCCGGCCAGGCCCGCGGCCAGCGCCAGCGCGAGCGCCGGACGGATCAGGGAAGACTTCATGCGTAACGCTCCAGGGAAAATTAAGGGGTGCAGGTGACGCTTACGTTGCTGATGTCGGCCTGGCGGGCGGTGCCGCTGCCATTGCTGACGGTGCAGGTCTGGTCGGCAGGCTGGCGCAGGATCGACACGCCATAAGGCGAGTCTTCAGCCACGTTGGCCATCTTGAACGACGTGGCGCCCGCCTGGAGCGTCACATTGTCCGAGCCATTGACCAAGACCAATTCGCCCTTCAGGTTGCCAATGGTGCCGGACAGCCCGCGGAAATTGGGTGTACAAGTCACGTAAACGTTATAGACGTGGTATCCCGCACGGCCGCCGGCGTTTTCGATCTTGCAATCGCTGACGTTCGACGGCCTGGACTTGATTTCGACGTTATAACGGTCGTCGGTCGAGATCAGGTTGTCGAAAGCCCAACGACCCGCGCCGGTACCATCGGCCGGCGGCGTGATTGCCTTTTCCTGACCGCCATTGGTCAATACCAGGCCGGCCTTGGTCACGCCGGCGAAACTGCCGCCCAGCTCCAATTGGCCATCGCTGCCGCCGCAGGCAGACAGTGCGACCGCGCAGGCCAGCGCCGCGCCGGCACGCAGGTAGGAACTCTTCATAACATCTCCAAAAAATCTAGCGGGAAAGCGCAGCTTGCGCGGTGAGAATGGAAAAATCGCTCAACATTTTAGTCCATTTGGCAAGCAGCTGGTCCATTTCGGGCGCATTTGGTTTTGTATCTTGGTGTAACCATAATTCAACAAAGGCAATATTCCAGGGCGCGAACGGCGTGCGCATTGCATTCGGACTGGCGCATCGCTATGCTTGGGGCGCACCTTTTTACCCCTAGTCTGGAAGCCGATGACCCGCCAACCCTGGCCGAAAGCCGTCCTGTTCGACCTCGACGATACCCTGTGGCCGATCGCGCCCGTGATCCTGGAAGCCGAAAAACTGTTGTATGCCTGGCTCGGCGAGCACGCGCCGCGGGTGGCCGAACGCTTCACGATCGACAGCCTGCGCGCGGCGCGCCTCGAACTGCTGGCCGCGCGCCCCGAGTTCGGGATCGATCTGGGCGCGCTGCGCCATGCCGGCCTGGTCGCGGCCTTCGAACAGGTGGGCGAGGATCCGGGCAAGGCCGAGCTGGCGATGACGGTGTTCTTTGCCGCCCGCAATGCCGTGACGCCCTACGAAGATGTCGTGCCCGGGCTCGAGCGCCTGAAACGCCATGCGCTGGTCGGCTCGGTCACCAATGGCGTGGCCGACCTGCAGACCATCGGCCTGGCCCACCACTTCCAGGCCTCGGTAGCGGCGCGCGAGTTCGGCCGCGCCAAGCCCGACCCCGGCATCTTCCTGGCCGGCTGCGCCGCCCTTGGCGTCGAACCCGGCGAGACCCTGTACGTGGGCGATGACCTATTGCTGGACGTGCAGGGCGCCCAGCGCGCCGGCCTGCGCGCGGCCTGGATGAACCGCACCGGCAAGGTCAACGAACTCGCCCACGAAGTCCGGCCCGACGTCGAAGTGGCCAGCCTCGACGCGCTGCTCGATTGGCTCGAATCGCTGTAAAGACGCAGACAAGAGCGTTGGACATGCGTCACAGCAAGCCTTGCGCTGGCCGTGCCACGTCCCAACCTGCCTATAATGCACACACTAAATACGAGCATCGAACGTTTCCTGGAATCATGCAACTCGACCAACGCGCCCACACCCTGCTCAAAGCCCTCGTCGAACGGTATATCGCCGACGGCCAACCGGTAGGCTCGCGTGCGCTGTCCAAGCTGCCCGGCCTGGAGTTGTCGCCGGCCACCATCCGCAACGTCATGGCCGACCTCGAGGAGATGGGCTTCGTCGCCAGCCCGCATACCTCGGCCGGTCGCATCCCGACCCCGCGCGGCTACCGCGTGTTCGTCGACACCCTGCTGACGGTGGGGCCGATCGACGACAAGACGGTCGATGCCGAGCGCATGCGTTTGCCGCAGCCCCTGTCCAACCTGCAACCGCAGAAACTGATCGCCAACGCGGCGCAGATGCTGTCCTCGCTGTCGCAATTCGCCGGCGTGGTGCAGAGCCCGCGCCGCGAGTCGGTCTTCCAGCAGATCGAATTCCTGCGCCTGGGCGAAAAGCGCATCCTGCTCGTGATCGTCGATCCGCGCGGCGACGTCCAGAACCGGCTGCTGCTGCTCGATCAGGATTATTCTCCGTCGCAACTGACCCAGTCGGCCAACTACCTGAACCAGAACTTCGCCGGCCTGTCCTTCGACGCGGTGCGCAAGCGCCTGAGCGGCGAGCTGCAGCAATTGCGCGACGATATGGGCCGCCTGATGCAGGCGGCGGTCGAGGCCGGCAGCGAAGCGATGGCCGAGGGCGACGACATGGTCATCGCCGGCGAGCGCAACCTGCTGTCGGTGTCCGACCTGTCGTCCAATATGAGCTCGTTGCGCCAGATGTTCGAGATGTTCGAGCAAAAGACTGGCTTGATGCAATTGCTCGACGTCTCGAGCAAGGCCGGCGGCGTGCAGATCTTCATCGGCGGCGAATCGAAGCTGGTGCCGATGGACGAGATGAGCGTGGTGACGGCGCCGTATGCGGTCGACGGCCGCATCGTCGGCACCCTGGGCGTGATCGGCCCGACCCGCATGGCCTACGAAAGGGTGATCCCGATCGTCGACATCACGGCCAAGCTGCTGTCGAACGCCCTCAGTCACTCCTGAATCGCGAAAACTTAAGCCAGTGCAAGGCTGGCAACCCTCTCGCCACAATTTGACATAGTTTTGGAAATGCAAATGAGTATGATTCTCAATTGCATTGAGCCGGAGCATTCCGGCTTGTCCACAGAACAGTCAAATAACAGGAACACGAGGGATGAAACTGATACGCATGACGCCGCTGGCCGCGGCAATCGGACTGGCGCTCGTCGGGTTGCCGGCGGTGGCCCAACAGTCCCCCGGCGATGCGCCGATGCAGCAGGTGCACATCGTTGGCACCGCCGAACAGGAACTGAAGCAGGCGATCGGCGTCTCGGTCATCACCTCGGAAGACATCGAAGCGCGTCCGCCAGCGAACGACCTGGCCGAGCTGATCCGCACCATGCCGGGCGTGAACCTCACCGGCAACAGTGCCAGCGGCCAATACGGCAACAACCGCCAGATCGACCTGCGCGGCATGGGCCCGGAAAACACCTTGATCCTGGTCGACGGCAAGCCGGTCAGCTCGCGCAATTCGGTGCGCATGGGCCGCAGCGGCGAGCGCAACACGCGCGGCGACACCAACTGGGTGCCGGCCGAGGCGGTCGAGCGCATCGAGGTGCTGCGCGGCCCGGCGGCGGCGCGCTACGGTTCCGGCGCCGCCGGCGGCGTGATCAACATCATCACCAAGGCGCCGGGCGACTATCTGACCGGTTCGGTCACCGCCTATGCGCTGGCGCCCGAGCACAGCGAGGAGGGCGGCAGCAAGCGGCTCGGCTTCAACCTGTCCGGCCCGCTGGCCGGCAAGCTCTCGTTCCGCGTGTTCGGCAACGTCAACAAGACCGACGCCGACGCGCTGGCGCTGAACGCCACGCCGGACAACACCGCCAACGGCGCGATCCCGCCGGCCGGCCGCGAAGGCGTGCGCAACCGCGACATCGGCGGCCTGCTGCGCTGGGACTTCCTGCCCGACCAGGTGCTCGAGTTCGAGTCCAACTTCAGCCGCCAGGGCAATATCTACGCCGGCGACCGGGCCGTGAATGCGGCCGGCTTCCCGATCCTGGGAGAGCTGGCCAATGCGGCCGCCGAGACCAACGTCATGCTGCGCCGCAGCGCCGCGCTGACCCACCGCGGCAAGTGGGGCGCCACCACCTCGCGCCTGTGGCTGACCTATGAAGGCACCGACAATACCCGCATGAACGAAGGCCTGGCGGGCGGGCCGGAGGGCAGCATCAGCGATCCGACCAAACGCTCGACGTCGGAGCTGGAAACCTATGGGGCCAACGGCGAGATCCATACGCCGCTCAACTTCGGTGGGGTGGCGCAGATGCTCACCGCCGGCTTCGAGGCGCGCAAGGAAAAGCTCGACGATCCGTATTCGATGACGCAGGCGGCCACCGCGATTCCCGGCATGCCGGCCGGCAGCCGCGATGGCCGTTCGAGCGCCGAAACCTATGCCGTCTACGTCGAAGACAATATCGGCGTGAATACCGCATTCACCCTGACCCCGGGCCTGCGCTTCGACAAGCACAGCCAGTTCGGCACCAACTGGAGCCCGAGCCTGAACGCCTCGTATGCCTTGAGTCCCACCTTGACCTTGCGCGGCGGCGTGGCGCGTGCCTTCAAGGCGCCGAACCTGTACCAGTCGAATCCGAACTACCTGTATTACACGCGCGGCAACGGCTGCCCGGTCAACAACCCGAACCTGGGCGGCGGCTGCTATGTGCGCGGCAACGAACAGCTGGCGCCGGAGACCTCGGTCAACAAGGAAATCGGCATCGCCTGGAAGGACCGCGGCCATGAGGCCAGCCTGGCCTACTTCCACAACGACTACAAGAACAAGATCACCGGCGGCATGGATCATCTGCTCGGCAACACCTCGGCCAATGGCCGCCTGTTCCAGTGGGAGAACTCGCCGAAGGCGGTGGTGCAGGGCGTCGAGGGCAACCTGACGATCCCGTTCGGTCCGCGCCTGAAGCTGACCAACAACCTGACCTATATGATCGAGAACGAGAACAAGACCAATGGCGAGCCGCTGTCGGTCATTCCCGAATACACGCTGAACTCGACCCTGGACTGGAAGGTCAATGCCAGGCTGACGACGCTGCTGACGGTGTCATATTACGGCAAGCAGGAGCCGCGGCGCCTGACCGGCACCGGCGGCCAGGCCAGCGGCGAGGCGCTCAACACGCTGGCGCCGTATGCCGTGGTGGGCGCCAACGTCGGCTATGCCTTCACGCCGAAGCTGTACCTGCGCACCGGCATCAACAACCTGTTCGACGAACGCCTGTTCCGGCGCAGCACCAATGGCAGCACGGGCGCCGAGTCGTACAACGAACCGGGGCGCGCGCTGTTCGTGAACCTGACCGCCTCGTTCTGACGACGCTTAGATAGAGAAAGGGCGCATGGGATGGTTCCCATGCGCCCTTTACTTGTTTTTACACCGGCCGTGCCGGCTGCAAGATTACTCCGGCTTGCCGATGCCCCGGCATTGCGGGCAGCTGCCATAGATCGCCAGCGCATGCTCGACGATCGTAAAGCCGTGCTGTTCGGCGATCATCTGCTGGCGCTTCTCGATCTCGTCGTCATAGAACTCTTCGACGCGGCCGCAGGTGACGCACACCAGGTGGTCGTGGTGGGAACCGGCGTTGAGCTCATAGATGGCCTTGCCGGTCTCGAAATGGTTACGGTTGAGCAGGCCAGCCTGCTCGAACTGGGTCAATACGCGGTAGACGGTCGCGAGGCCCACGTCCATATTGTCAGCAAGAAGGATCTTGTAAACATCTTCCGCCGTCAGATGCCGTACGGAGCTGTTCTGGAAGATTTCCAGGATTTTCAGTCGTGGCAGCGTGGCCTTGAGGCCGCTCGCCTTCAGGTCAGTCGGGTTGTTACTCATGTTTGTCACTCGAATATTGGCGGAGTGCTTTATGATATAGCGTTTTGGACGCTCCCGCTCGAACGTATTGAGGTTAACTATGCCTGTCAAACAAGCCGTATTCCATCGATTCTCCGCCAAAGCGGCTCTGGCGGCGGGTCTCGCCTGCACCTTGACGCTGTCCGGCTGCGCATCCTGGCGCAACCAGACGCGTCCGGCGCCGCCGGTGGCAACGGATGCGGCCGCCAGTGCGTCCGACGCGGAAAAGTCGGCCGCCATCGCCAATGCCGGCGCCCAGACCGTCCAGGCCTCGCGCCTGCAGCGCTTCCTGTGGATCTTCTCGCCCTACCGCCCAGACATCCAGCAAGGCAACTTCGTCTCGCAAGAGATGCTCAACCAGCTCAAGGCTGGCCAGACTCGCGACCAGGTGCGCTTCCTGCTCGGTTCGCCGCTGCTGATGGATGCCTTCCATGCCGACCGCTGGGATTACCCGTTCTACCTGGCACGCGGCAATGGCGAGCTGACCACCAGCCGCGTGACCGTGTTCTTCAAGGACGATGTGGTCGAGCGTTTCGAGGGCGGCAACCTGCCGAGCGAGCGCGAGTACATCGACCGCATCGCCGGACCGTCGAAGGGCAGCAAGGATCATCCTGACCGACGCCCGGTAGAGCCGGCCAAGGTCAATGCGCCTGCAACGCAGCAATAAGGAGGCGAGCATGACGATGTTGAATATCGCCGTCGCCGGCGCCAGCGGCCGCATGGGCCGCATGCTGATCGAAGCCATCCAGTACGCACCCGATGCGCGCCTGGCCGGTGCGCTCGACTTGCCGGGTTCTCCTTTCATCGGCCAGGACGCGGGCGCCTTCGCCGGCTTCCTGACCGGCGTGATGATCGAGGATAGCCTCAAGCACGGCTTGCACAATGCCGACGTGCTGATCGACTTCACGCGCCCCGAAGGCACCCTGCAGCACCTGGAATACTGCGCCGCCAACGGCAAGCAGATGGTGATCGGCACCACCGGCTTCGACGAGGCCGGCAAGGCCGCGATCCGCGCCGCCGGTGAAAAAATCGGCGTCGTGTTCGCCCCGAACATGAGCGTGGGCGTGAACGTCACGCTCAAGCTGCTCGAAATGGCCGCCAAGAGTTTTTCGGAAGGCTATGACATCGAGATCGTCGAGGCGCACCACCGCCACAAGGTCGATGCGCCGTCCGGCACCGCGCTGAGGATGGGCGAAGTGATCGCCGACGCCATCGGCCGCGACCTGAAGGAATGCGCCGTCTATGGCCGCGAAGGCGTCACCGGCGAGCGCGATCCGTCGACCATTGGCTTCGCCACCGTGCGCGGCGGCGATGTGGTGGGCGACCATACCGTGATGTTCCTCGGCACCGGCGAGCGCATCGAGATCAGCCACAAGTCGAGCAGCCGCGTGACCTATGCCCACGGCTCGCTGCGCGCGGCGCGCTTCCTGGCGGACAAGGCCAACGGCCTGTTCGACATGCAGGACGTGCTGGGACTGAAGGGTTGATCATGGCGGTGGCAGAACTGAACGGCGCCGTCATTGTCGATGAGGCATCGTTCCACCAGCAGAGCCGCGAGGCCTTCGGTTTCCCGGCCTCGTACGCGGACAGCATCGACGCCTGGGTCGACTGCATGAGCTATCTGCGGGACGACGAGAACATGACCAAGTTCCGCCTGAAAGCGGATGAAGTGCTGGAAATCGTCATCCTCGAGGCCGACAAAATGAAGGCGGCGGCGCCGGAGCTGCTCGAAGAGCTGAGCTATTGCGTCGGCGGCATCAACGAGCGCTATGAGGATTACGGCGAAAAGCCGGCGCTGGAGCTGATCCTGCGCTGAATCCCGGAGATACGTTGTCATCCGTAGGGTGGACGGCTCTGCCGTCCACGCGGTGATCGTTATCCCCTCCGATTTCGCGCCGAATGATCTTGCTGCTAACCATCACCGCGTGGACGGCGCAGCCGTCCACCCTACGCCGCAGTGCAAAATTGAACGGGTTATAATGACCGGTTCCACATCCCACCTTACGTCTGCAGAATCATGCAAGAAAAATATAGTCCAGCCGAAGTAGAACAAGCCGCCCAGGCCTACTGGAAATCGATCGACGCCTATAAGGCCGTCGAAAACGATCCTCGTTTCCCAAAAGGCAAGTATTACGCCTGCTCGATGCTGCCTTACCCATCGGGCAAGCTGCACATGGGTCACGTGCGCAACTATACGATCAACGACGTGATGTACCGCTACCTGCGGATGAACGGCTATAACGTCCTGATGCCGATGGGTTGGGATGCGTTCGGCATGCCTGCCGAAAACGCGGCGATGGCCAACAACGTGCCGCCGGCCGAATGGACGTATTCGAACATCGCCCACATGCGTGGCCAGATGGAGTCGATGGGCCTGGCGATCGACTGGTCGCGCGAGATGACCGCCTGCAAGCCGGACTACTACAAGTGGAACCAGTGGATGTTCCTCAAGATGCTCGAGAAGGGCATCATCTACCAGAAGACCGGCACCGTGAACTGGGACCCGGTCGACCAGACCGTGCTGGCCAACGAACAGGTCGTGGACGGCCGCGGCTGGCGTTCGGGCGCGCTGATCGAGAAGCGCGAGATCCCGATGTACTACGTGCGCATCACCGACTACGCCGACGAGCTGCTCGACCACGTCGACAACAAGCTGCCGGGCTGGCCGGAGCGCGTGCGCACCATGCAGGCCAACTGGATCGGCAAGTCGACCGGCGTGCGCTTCGCCTTCCCGCACAGCGTAAAAGACGATAACGGCGACGCGATCGGCGACGGCAAGCTGTATGTCTTCACCACCCGCGCCGACACCATCATGGGCGTGACCTTCTGCGCCGTGGCGCCGGAACACGCGCTGGCCCAGCACGCGGCCCGCAACAACCCGGCCCTGCAGGAATTCATCGCCGAGTGCAAGATGGGTTCCGTGATCGAAGCCGATATGGCGACCATGGAGAAGAAGGGCATGCCGACGGGCCTCTTCGTCACTCATCCGGTCACGCAAGAACAGATTCCGGTCTGGGTCGGCAACTACGTCCTGATCACCTATGGCGACGGCGCCGTGATGGGCGTGCCGGCGCACGACGAGCGCGACTTCGGCTTCGCAAAAAAATACAACCTGCCGATCAAGCAGGTGGTGGCGGTCGAAGGCCAGGAATTCTCGCTCGACGCCTGGCAGGAGTGGTACGGCGACAAGGAAGCTGGCCGCACCATCAACTCGGGCAAGTACGATGGCCTCGATTACACCTCGGCCGTGAACGCGGTCGCCGGTGAACTGGCCGAACAAGGCCTGGGCGAAAAGAAAACCACCTTCCGCCTGCGCGACTGGGGCATCTCGCGCCAGCGCTACTGGGGCACCCCGGTGCCGATGATCCACTGCGGCGACTGCGGCATCGTGCCGGTGCCGGAAGCCGACCTGCCGGTCGTGCTGCCCGAGCACCTGGTCCCGGACGGCACCGGCAATCCGCTGAACAAGGACGAAGCGTTCTTGACATGCGACTGCCCGAAATGCGGCAAGCCGGCGCGCCGCGAGACCGACACGATGGACACCTTCATCGATTCGTCGTGGTACTACATGCGCTATACCTCGCCGGGTTCGAACGAGGCGATGGTCGACGCCCGCAACGATTACTGGATGCCGATGGACCAGTACATCGGCGGCATCGAGCACGCCGTCATGCACCTGCTGTACGCGCGCTTCTGGACCAAGGTGATGCGCGACTTCGGCCTGGTGAAGTTCGACGAGCCATTCGTGAACCTGCTCACGCAGGGCATGGTGCTCAACGAGACCTATTACCGCGAAGACGCGTCGAGCAAGAAGACCTGGTTCAACCCGGCCGACGTCGATCTGACGTTCGACGACAAGGGCCGTCCGCAGAGCGCGACCCTGCGCGCCGACGGCCAGCCGGTGGAAATCGGCGGCACCGAGAAGATGTCGAAGTCGAAGAACAACGGCATCGACCCGCAAGCCCAGATCGAGCAGTACGGCGCCGACACCGCGCGCCTGTTCACGATGTTCGCTTCGCCGCCGGAACAGACCCTGGAATGGTCGAACAGCGGCGTCGAAGGCGCCAGCCGCTTCCTGCGCCGCGTGTGGGCCTTCGGCTATGCGCAGCGTGAACGCATCGCCGCCAGCTTCAATGGCGAAGCGCAAGGCACGCTGAACGACGACCAGAAGACCCTGCGCCGCGAAGTGCACAAGGTGCTGCAGCAGGCCGACTACGACCTCAAGCGCATCCAGTACAACACCGTGGTCTCGGCCTGCATGAAGATGCTCAACACGCTGGAGTCCGCGAAGCTGGACGACTCGGCGGCCTCGAACGCGATCATTGCCGAAGGCTTCTCGATCTTCCTGCGCTTGCTGAACCCGGTCGCGCCGCACATCACCCATGCGCTGTGGCAGGAACTGGGCTTTGCCACCGCCCATGGCGACATCCTGAACGCCGCCTGGCCGCAAGTCGATCCGGCCGCGCTGGAGCAGTCCGAGATCGAGATGATGATCCAGGTGAACGGCAAGCTGCGTGGTTCGGTCAAGGTGGCGAAGGAGGCCGACAAGGCCGCCATCGAAGCCGCTGCCCTGGCTTCCGAGGCGGTGCAGAAGTTCATCGAAGGCACGCCGAAGAAGGTCATCGTGGTGCCGGGCAAACTCGTCAACATCGTGGTGTAAGGATCAATATGTCGAACAAGACCCTGGTGCGTGCGCTGGCGGCGCTCTTGATGGCAGGCGTGCTGGCCGGTTGCGGCTTCCAGCTGCGCGGCAGCGACGGCCAGTACAACCTGCCGTTCCAGAGCATCTGGCTGTCGTTCGGCGAAGCGTCGCCGCTGGGCACGGAGCTCAAGCGCAATCTGCGCGCGGGCGACACCGTGCGCATCGAGACCGACGCCTCGAAGGCCCAGGCCCTGTTCGACGTGATCAGCGAAACGCGCGGCAAATCGATCCTGTCGCTCAACAGCCTGGGCCGGGTGCGCGAGTACTCGCTCAGCTACACCCTGGTGTTCCAGGTACGCGACGCCAACAACCGCCAGTTGCTGGCGCCGACCGAGATCACCCTGCGCCGCAACATCGCCTTCGACGAATCGCAGGTGCTGGCCAAGGAATCGGAAGAAGCGCTGCTGTACCGCGACATGCAGTCCGACCTGGTGCAGCAGATCCTGCGTCGCCTGGCGGCGATCAAGCCGGCGTGAGGAAGTAAGCGACGATGCAGTTGCGGCTCGAGGCACTCGACGGCCATCTGGGCAAGGGACTTGCTCCCTTGTACGTGATCACCAGCGACGAGCACCTGCTCGCGCTGGAAGCGGCCGACCGGATCCGCAAGACGGCGCGCGCGCAGGGGTACACCGAGCGCGACGTGCTGACGGTCGAGCGCAGTTTCAAGTGGGGCGAACTGCTGGCCGCCAACCAGGCGCTGTCGCTGTTCGGCGACAAGAAGCTGATCGAGCTGCGCATCCCGACCGGCAAACCGGGCAAGGACGGCAGCGCCGCGCTGCAGAGCTACGCGAAAGACCTCAGCCCCGACAACCTCACCCTGATCACGCTGCCGAAGCTGGACTGGCAGACCGCCAAGTCGTCGTGGGTGACGGCGCTGCAGCAGTCGGCGGTCTATATCGAGATCCCGAATGTCGAACGCGCCCACCTGCCGGGCTGGATCGGCCAGCGGCTGTCCAGCCAGGGCCAGAGTGTCGAGCGCCAGAGCCTGGACTTCATCGCCGACCGGGTCGAGGGCAACCTGCTGGCGGCGCACCAGGAAATCCAGAAGCTGGGGCTGCTGTACGAGCCGGGCAAGCTCAGTTTCGAGCAGGTGCACGACGCCGTGCTGAACGTGGCGCGCTACGACGTGTTCAAGCTGTCCGAGGCGATGCTGGGCGGCGACCCGGCGCGCCTGGCGCGCATGCTCGAGGGGTTGAAAGGCGAGGGCGAGGCGCTGCCGCTGGTGCTGTGGGCGGTGTCCGAAGAAATCCGCACGCTGCTAAAATTAAAGACCGGCATGTCGCAGGGCCGCCCGCTGGGCGCGCTGCTGAAGGAATACCGGATCTGGGGACCGCGCGAGCGGATGATGGAACCGGCGCTGCGCCGCGTGTCGCTTGGCACGCTCGAGGCGGCGCTGCAGGACGCGGCGCAGGTCGACCGCATGGTCAAGGGCTTGCGCGCGAAAAGGTTCGCGGGCGACGCGTGGGATGCGATGTTGCAGCTGGCGTTGAAGGTGGCGCGGTAACGTGTCAGCCGACGCGTTCAACGCACACATGCATACCCGTTCCGACCACATACAACGCAACGGGAATCACGATGGACATCACCGCACACATGCACCAACTGGGCCGCCAGGCCAGGGCCGCCTCGCGCGCCATGGCGCGCGCCGACACGGCCACCCGCAACCGCGCCTTGGCCCTGATCGCCGCCGCCATCGAGCGCGATGCCGATAGCCTGCGCGCCGCCAACCAGAAGGACCTGGAAACGGCGCAGGCGGCCGGCCTGGCCCCGGCCCTGATGGACCGCCTGGCCCTGTCGGACAGCGCGATCGCCACCATGGTCGCCGGCCTGCGCCAGATCGCCACCTTGCCCGATCCGGTCGGCGAGATCTCGAACATGAAGGTGCGTCCGAGCGGCATCCAGGTCGGCCAGATGCGCGTGCCGCTGGGCGTGATCGGCATCATCTATGAAGCGCGCCCGAACGTGACGGTCGACGCGGCGGGCCTGTGCATCAAGAGCGGCAACGCCGCCATCCTGCGCGGCGGTTCGGAAGCGATCCACTGCAACCGCGCGCTGGCGACGCTCGTGGCCGAGGGCCTGGCGGGCGCCGGCCTGCCGCAGGACGCCGTGCAGGTGGTCGACACCGTCGACCGCGCCGCCGTTGGCGCCATGATCACGATGCCTGAGTACGTGGACGTGATCGTCCCGCGCGGCGGCAAGGGCCTGATCGCGCGCCTGATGAAGGAAAGCACGGTGCCGATGATCAAGCACCTGGACGGCATCTGCCACGTCTATATCGACGACAAGGCCGACGTCGAGAAGGCGCTGGCGGTCGCGTTCAACGCCAAATGCCACCGCTACGGCACCTGCAACACGATGGAAACCCTGCTGGTCGCGCGCGGGATCGCGCCCACCGTGCTGCCGCGCCTGGCCGCGCTGTATGCGACGCAAGAGGTCGAGCTGCGCGCCGACCCGGAGGCGCGTGAGATCCTGGCCGGCTATCCGCACCTGGCCGCCGCCACCGAGGAAGACTGGACGACCGAATACCTGGCCCCGATCCTGGCGGTGAAGGTGGTGGCCGACATGGATGAGGCGATCGACCATATCACCGCGTACTCGTCGAAGCATACCGAGGCCATCATCACCGAGGACTACACGCGCGCCATGCGCTTCCTGCGCGAAGTAGACTCGGCCTCGGTGATGGTGAACGCCTCGACCCGCTTCGCCGACGGTTTCGAATACGGCCTGGGCGCCGAGATCGGCATCTCGAACGACAAGCTGCATGCGCGCGGCCCGGTCGGTCTGGAAGGACTCACCTCGCTCAAATACGTCGTGTTCGGGCACGGCGAAGTTCGTCAATAATCAATAACAAGGAACCGCATGTATCTCTGGATCAAAGCCCTGCACATCGTCTTCATCGCCTCGTGGTTCGCCGGCCTGTTCTACCTGCCGCGCATCTTCGTGAACCTGGCCCAGGAAACCAACCCGGCCGCGACCGAACGCCTGCTGGGCATGGCGCGCCGCCTGTACCGCTTCACCACGATCCTGATGGTGCCGGCGCTGCTGCTCGGCCTGTACCTGGCGATGATGATCGGCATGAAGCACGGCTGGCTGCATGCGAAGCTGGTGCTGGTGATCCTGGCGATCGGCTACCATCACGCCTGCGGTTCGATCCTGAAAAAATTCGAGCGCGGTGTGAACACGCGTAGCCACAAGTGGTTCCGCTGGTTCAATGAAGTGCCGGTGATCCTGCTGCTGGTGATCGTGATTCTGGCGACGGTAAAGCCGTTTTAAGTCGGCATCGCATGGCGCGCGGGTCTTGTGGCCCGCACCATGTAAACGTCGTCCCCGCGAAGGCGGGGACCCAAGGTGCTTGCTCAGCCACTCAAGCATGAGCTAGTGGTTTAGCGTGCAAACTTGGGTTCCCGCCTTCGCGGGAACGACGTGCGCAAGCAGGTGGCAATAACTATTCCGACGGTCATCCGGCACAACCGGTGACGCGTTATCAACACAGTTTCATCAACGGACAAAGGGTACCCCTCATGGCCTCATATTTTTGCCCATGCCCGCGCGGCATGGAAGCGGCGCTGGCCGAAGAACTGGGCGAGATCGCCCAACTCTCCACCACCTTCAAGGTGCACAACCAGGTGCCCGGCGGCGTGCACTGCTCGGGTTCGATGCAGGACGCCTGGCTGGTCAACCTGCATTCGCGTATCGCCTCGCGCGTGCTGATGCGCATGGGCCAGCGCAGCTACTCCAACGAGAATGACATCTACGACCTGGTGCTCGAGCAGCCCTGGGAAGACTGGTTCGGCCCCGACCACACGATCCGGGTGGACGTCACCGCCGTCAAGTCGCCGCTCAAGAGCCTCGAATTCACCACGCTCAAGATCAAGGACGCGATCTGCGACCGCTTCCGCGACCAGTACGACAAGCGTCCCTCGGTCAACACCCGCGAGCCGGACATGCGCATCGTCGGCTTCCTCGACCAGCGCAACTTCATCATCTACCTCGATACCTCGGGCGAAGCGCTGTTCAAGCGCGGCTGGCGCGAAGAGACGGGCGACGCGCCGCTGCGCGAGAACCTGGCTGCGGGCCTGCTGCGCGTCTCGGGCTGGAAGCCGGGCGTGCCGCTGTTCGATCCGATGTGCGGTTCGGGCACGATCCTGGTCGAGGCGGCCCAGATGGTGCAGGGCATTCCGCCCGGCGCGCGCCGCCGCTTCGCCTTCGAACAATTCGCCGACCACGACCGCCAGGCCTGGGCCGACATGAAGGCCGCGATCAAGCCGAACCCGCTGCCGACCGAGCCGACCATCTTCGGCTCCGACATCTCGGGCGACATGGTCGCCATGACGCGCCATAACCTGAAGGTGGCCGGCATCCTGTTCGACGTGCCGCTCAAGCAGATCGAGGCCCAGCACGTGGTGGCGCCGACCGAACAGGCCGGCATCCTGCTCACCAACCCGCCGTACGGAGAGCGGATCGGCGTGCGCGGCGACAGCACCGTGCCGCAGGACGAGATGGCGCTGGGCTTCTACTCGGCCTTCTCCACCACGCTCAAGCAGCGCTTCGCCGGCTGGACCGCTTATCTGTTCACTGCCGATCTCGGATTGCCCAAGATGCTGCGCCTGAAGGAATCGCGCAAGACGCCGTTCTTCAACGGCGCGCTCGAATGCCGCCTGTTCCGCTTCGACATGGTGGCAGGCTTCAACCGCCGCGAAGAAGCGAAACCAAAGCAGGACTGACCTGGACTGACGATGCTGCCGCCAACCGACCCGCCCGATCTTCCGAAGGACCCCGTCACCCCGGTTCCACTTCCTCCCCCCCACAAGATCGTGATGCTGTCGGCCGGCGGCCTGGCGACCCTGCTGGCGGCCCTGGCGATGCTGGGGCCGTTCTCGATCGACGCCTACCTGCCGGCCTTCCCGCAGATCCAGGCCGAGCTGGCGGCGACCCCGCTCGAGGTGCAGCAGACCCTGACCGCCTACATGCTGGCCTTCGCCGGCATGGTGCTGTGGCATGGCGCGCTGTCGGACGCCTTCGGGCGCCGCAACGTGATCCTGGTGGCGCTGGTGGTGTTCGCGATCGGCACCTTCGGCTGCGCTTCGGCGTCCTCGGTGCACTACCTGTGGGTGTTCCGCATCATGCAGGGCGTGTCGGCGGGGGCCGGCGTGGTGGTGGGACGCGCCATCATCCGCGACCTGTATTCCGACACCGCGGCGGCGCGCCTGCTGTCGATGGTGACGATGATCTTCTCGATCGCGCCGGCCATCGCGCCGGTGGTGGGCGGCTGGATCGTGTTGTGGTTCGACTGGCGCGCGATCTTCCTGGCGCTGTGCATGTACACCGTGCTGCTCGCCTGGTTCTGCTGGAAGCACCTGCCCGAGACCATCCCCAGCACCCAGCGCCAGCCGTTCAACCCGCGTTTCCTGGCCAAGAGTTATGGCGCCATCTTCAGCTCCTTCCTGTTCCACATGAAGGCTGGCGTGACCGCCCTGAACTTCGGCGGCCTGTTCCTGTACATCGCGGCGGCGCCGGTCATGCTGCCCGAAAGCCTGGGCCTGGGGCCGTCGCAATTCGCCTGGCTGTTCGTGCCGACCGTGAGCGGGATCTTCCTCGGTTCGCTGATGGCCAACCGCCTGGCCGGCAGGATGGACTTCGCGCGCCAGATCCGCATCGGCTTTTTCTTCATGCTCGCCGCGGTGACCTTCAACGTGACCTACCACGCCTTCCTGCCGCCGGCGCTGCCGTGGACGGTAGCGCCGATGTTCTTCTTCACCTTCGGCAGTTCGCTGATCGCGCCCGGCGCAACCCTGCTGGCGCTCGACCTGTTCCCGCACATCCGCGGCACCGTGGCCTCGTGCCAGTCCTTCGTCTCGACCCTGTTGGGCGCGATCGTGGCCGGCGTCGTCGCGCCGATGCTGTCGCACTCGGTGCTGGCGCTGGCCGTCGGCCAGATGTTCTTCGTGCTGGTCTCGCTGGCGTTCTGGGACACGGCGCGGCGTCACCGGCGCAAGCTGCGCGCCAGGGGCGAGCACGTGCCGTGATCGGCCAGGGATCCTGCATCGGGCGGCGCCGGTCGGCCCCGCAGGTCCGATCGAGAGAAAAGCAGGAATAGGCAGGATCGAGACAGAATCGGGTGGGTAGGAACAGCGGCGCGCGCTTATCGTGTCGCTACTGGTTTCAACGGTGGACGTACCGCCGTCATGCCCGCATCCCCTGAAAGGACTGTCTCATGCTCGATCACATATTTCTCACAGTGGGCGACACCGCTCGTTCGATCGCCTTTTATGAAAAGGTGCTGCCCATCCTGGGCATCACCAGCCGCCACGACTATGACGGCAAGGACGGCCCGCCGGGCCACGCCGACCTGAAGGGATTCGGAGCGGATGGCCGCATGTTCTTCTGGCTGCGGCAGGGCACGGCCGCACCCGGCGCCGTGCACCTCGGCTTCGTCGCCGATTCGGAGGCGATGGTCGATGCCGCCTGCGCACAGGCGCTGGCGGC
The DNA here is from genome assembly GCF_034045165.1 of Massilia sp. CFBP9026. Lineage (NCBI taxonomy): Bacteria > Pseudomonadati > Pseudomonadota > Betaproteobacteria > Burkholderiales > Oxalobacteraceae > Massilia > Massilia sp. CFBP9026. The sequence continues at coordinate 528,537 of NZ_JAXCWH010000002.1, read as the reverse complement.
CGGCGCGACCGCACTCCATGCGCCCGGGCCGCAGCACCACTACGATCCCCGCTATTACGCGGCCCAGGTCATGGATCCGGACGGTTACAGCGTCGAGTTCGTCTACAAGAGCTGGCAGCATGGGAAGTAATGCCATGGCTCTGGAAAAAGACGACCTGCGCGCGACGGCCGATGCGCTGATCGCGGCAACCAATGCTTTCGATGTCGAGCGCGCCCTGGCCCTGTTCGCGCCGGATGCAACGATCGACGACCCATCCACCGGCCACCGCTTCGATGGCAGTGCCGGCGTACGCGACTATATTGCGCGATACTTCGTCGGCTATCGCACGGTCAGCCGCTTTCTGTCGCTGGAACATGCCGGTGACCGACGTGCGCGCCTGCGGTTGGATTTCACGGGAGATTTCGGCCACGAAGTGGGCGTGCTGGACATCTCGGTCGATCGCCAGGGGCTGATCGCACGCATCGACGCCGACCTTGAGTGATGCTCGGAATCGCTGAGCCGGAAGAATTTGATGCGGCAGCGGGCTGGCTCCAGCCTCGGCATCGTTTTTATGTGAAAAAAAACTTACGGAACTTTGTGCAACAGTCGTATCGATGCAACAAGCATATGTTCGTTTTCCCTCTGCCGTACAGTTAGAACTAATCCTCGGCAAGAGTTATTGGTGTAACTATTGTTCCTGATCAGAAATGTATATATGCTACGATACGTTTTTTACATCCGGAGCAGAGGGCAATTCACTCGCCTGTTCCATTGACTGAAGTGCCAGATGTTGTGGCCGCCCCGGGTAGCGGGCAACGCCATCAACCAACCTTCGACAAGTGGCGGCCGTGCTAGAAAACATGCACCAATCCGACCAGGACATCCGCAATCGTTTGTTGATTGCCCGTCTGCCGGCCATGCCGCAGATCCTGGTCAAGCTGATCGAGCACCTGCAGGCCGACGACCTCGGCATGCCGGAACTCGCTGCCCTGATTGCGAAGGATGCCGGCATGACCGGCAAGCTGCTGGCGGTCGCCAACAGCTCCGCCTACCACCGCCACACGCGCAGCGCCGACCTCGAACAGTCGCTGGTGGCGCTCGGCACCGACATGATCAAGACCCTGGTCATCAGCGATTCGGTGTTCCAGACCTTTAACAGCTTCCCGCATTCGAACAGCACCGACCTGCGCGCGTTCTGGAAGCATTCGCTCAGCGCCGCGGTGCTGGCGCGCGACGTGGCGCGCGCGCTCGACTACGCGCATCCCGAAGAAGCCTACCTGGCCGGCCTGCTGCACAACGTCGGCCGGCTGGCGCTGCTGGCCGCGGCGCCCAAGGAATACGGCTTCAACTTCACCGCGCGCGACGACGACGATTTGTGCGCGGTCGAGCAGCGCACCCTGCAGATCACCCACACCGAAGCCGGCGCCTGGCTGATCGAGCGCTGGCAGCTCGATTCCTTCCTGGCCGACGCGGTGCTGTACCACCACGAACCGAGCGAGCGGCTCGAGTCCAGCCACCCCCTGATCCGCATCGTGCGCCTGGCGCACGTGCTGTCGCATCATGCGGACGATGCGACGATGGTGAGCGAAGCCGGCGTGCTGTGCGGCGTCGACGCCGCACAGGCGGCCAAGCTGGTCGAGAAGGCCGCGCGCCAGGTCGAGCAGGCCGCCGCCCACCTGGGCATCGACCTGGCGGGCGCCGACGACATCCCGAGTCCGCCGGCCTGGGCGCCGCCGCCGCCCGCCGATCCGGTGCAGCAGCGCCTGAACGAGGAAGTGCGCAATATGGTGCTGGTGTCCGAAGTCGGTCAGAGCCTGGCGCGCCAGCAGGGCGAATCCGGCCTGCTGGACGCGATGACGCGCACCGCGCGCATCCTGTTCGATTTCGACAGCGCCGTGGTGCTGCTCGAGAACCCGACCGGCCAGCTGCTTGCCGGCGCCCCGACCTTCGGCGCGCAGCGCATCGCCGAGTTCACGCTGCCGCTGGCGAAAGGCGGCCCGGTCGCGCGCAGCGCGCTGGAACGCCGTCCGGCTTTCGTGCAGCGTGCGCGCCACCACGATCAACTGGGCCTGGCCGAGGAACAGCTGCTGCGCATGCTGGGCACCGACAGCCTGGTGGTGGTGCCGCTGGTCGCCGGTCCGCGCTGCCTGGGCGTGCTGGTCGGCGGCGTGCCGGGCTGGCAGCTGCCGCATTGCCAGCGCCGCGAGCGCTTCATGCAGGCCTTCGGCGCGCAGGCCGCGAGCGCGCTGGAAAACCTGCTGCTCGAACGCGGCCACGCGCGGCGCCAGCTGGCCAGCGTGGCCGAGGAATTCCGCGATGCCTCGCGCCGCGTGATCCACGAAGTGAACAATCCGCTGGCGATCATCAAGAACTACCTCAGTGTCCTGGACGGCAAGCTGGCGCGCCAGGAGCCGGTAGGCGGCGAGCTGTCGATCCTGAATGAAGAGATCGACCGCGTCGGCCAGCTGATCGGCAGCCTGGCCGACCAGCGCACGCCGGACGCCGTTCCGCGTCCGCTCGATGCGGCCAAGGTGGTGGACGACGTGCTGCGCCTGTTCCGCGGTAGCGGCTACGTGCCGGCCACGACCCAGGTCGTGGCGCGCATGGAGGGCGATGGCGCGATCGAGGGCGATCCCGACCTGCTCAAGCAGATCCTGGTCAACCTGGTCAAGAACGCGGTCGAGGCCCTGGGTTCGCGCCCGGCGGGGCGGATCGAGATCGTCAACCGCGGCCATGTGAACCGCGAGCGCAAGGTCTACCTGGAGCTCGTCGTCAGCGACAACGGCCCGGGCCTGTCGCGCGAGGTGCTGGCCAACCTGTTTTCTCCGGTCAGGAGCGCCAAGGACGGCGCCAACGCCGACGGCAACCGCGGCCTGGGCCTGTCGATCGTCCACGGCCTGGTCAAGCAGCTGGACGGCCACATCGCCTGCCGCAGCGGCAGCGCCGGCACTTCCTTTGAAATCCTTCTGCCGGCGTGGTCCGGCGCCGGCGCGGCTCCTGCGCTCCCGGCGCGCGCCCTCGGTTCCGCTTAACCCTCACCATGAACGCGCATCCCGCCACCATGCTTCCCGGCGAACCCGCTCCCTTTTCCCAGACCCTCGAGACCGACAGCCAGCCACGCCTGCTGCTGGTCGACGACGAGCCACGCCTGCTGTCTTCGCTGTACGAACTGCTGCAGGGACGCGGCTACCGCCTCACGACAGCGCCGTCCGGGTCTGACGCTTTGGCACACCTTTCGCGCCAGCACTTTGACCTGGTCCTGCTCGACCTGCGCCTGCCCGACATCGGCGGCCACGAGATCATGGACTTCATCAACGAGAGGGGCATCGACGCCGACGTCATCGTGATGAGCGGCGAGATCGGCATCGACGCCGCGATCGGTGCGCTCAAGCGCGGCGCCTACAGCTACCTGCGCAAGCCCTACAGCCGCGAGGAGCTGCTCTCCACCGTGAGCAATGCGCTGCAGCGGCGGCGCTTGACGCTGGATAATGCGCGCATCGCGAACCAGCTCGAGAACTCCGAGAAGATGTACCGCTACCTGGTGGACTCGTCGCCGGACATCATCTATACGCTGAACCACGAGGGCCGCTTCACCTTCGTCAACGACCGCGCCTACCAGCTGCTGGGCTATACCCGCGAAGAGCTGATCGGCCAGCATTACTCGATCCTGGTGCACGAGGAAGACCTGGAACGCGCGCGCTACGTGTTCAACGAACGCCGCGTCGACGAGCGCGCCTCGCGCAACGTCGAACTGCGCCTCAAATGCCGCGGCGGCAACGGCCACGACCGCACCTTCAACACTACCCTGATGACGATCTCGCTCAACGCGATCGGCATGCATGTGCCGGACCAGGAAGTCAAGAAGCTCGAATTCTTCGGCACCTATGGCGTGGCGCGCGACATCACCGACCGCAAGCGCGCCGAAGAGGTCATCTCCTACCAGGCCTACCACGACATCCTGACCGACCTGCCGAACCGCATCCTGTTCAAGGACCGCCTCGGCCTGGCCGTGATCCAGGCCAAGCGCAAGCAGACCGAGCTCGCGGTGATGTTCATCGACCTGGATCGCTTCAAGCTGGTGAACGACACGCTGGGCCACGTGAAGGGCGACGAACTGCTGCAGCAGGCGGCCGGCCGCCTGAAGGAATGCCTGCGCAAGGGCGACACCCTGGCGCGCCAGGGCGGCGACGAATTCACCATCGTGCTGCCCGAGCTGCGCGACCGCGACGACGCGCGCATGGTGGCCGATAAATTCCTGGAGGTGCTGCAGGAACCGTTCGATCTGGACGGCCACGAGGTGCACATCTCGGCCTCGATCGGCATCGCGATCTATCCGAAGGACGGCGAATCGATCGACGAGCTGCTGCGCCACGCCGACATCGCGATGTACCAGGTCAAGGCGCTGGGCAAGAACGGCCACAGCTTCTACCACGACTCGATGCTCGAAGTGTCGCACCAGAAGATCGCGCTGGAGCAGGCCCTGCGCCGCGCGCTCGAGCACGACGAGCTGGAGATGTTCTACCAGCCGCAGATCGACGCCATGAGCGGCCGTATCACCGGCGCCGAAGCCCTGATGCGCTGGAACCATCCAACGCGCGGGCGCCTGTCGGCCGGCGAGTTCCTGCCATTCGCGGAAGAGAACGGCCTGATGCTGCCGATCTCGGACTGGATGATCGGCGCGCTGTGCCGCGACATGCTGCAGTGGAATGCGATCGGCGGCAGCGAGATTCGTCTTTCGCTGAATCTGTCGCCGCAATACCTCGACCGCGGCGATTTCTTCGAGAAGATGCGCGGTGCGCTGGCGCGCTATGGCATCTCGCCGCAGCAGATCGAAGTGGAGATCACCGAGAACATCTGCATCCGCAACCCGCAGTATGCGATCGAGCAGCTCAACAAGCTGTGCCAGTTGGGTGTCTCGATCGCGATCGACGACTTCGGCACCGGCTACTCGTCCCTGTCCTACCTGCACCGCTTCCCGATCCACACCGTCAAGATCGACCAGTCCTTCGTCAAGGAGATCCACCAGGAAGACGGCCACTATCCGGTAATCCTGGCGATCATCTCGATCGCGCGCGGCCTGGGCCTGAACCTGATCGCCGAAGGCGTCGAGACCGAGGAGCAGGCGCGCTACCTGCGCGCCAACGGCTGCCTGACGATGCAGGGCTATCTGTTCTATCGCCCGATCTCGCTGCAGGACTTCATGGCCGCGCTGCGCACCCAGTCTGGCGGCGCCCTGCGCGCGGTACAGGCCTGACCGACCATGCTCGACGCCACGCTGCAATCGAGCGCCACGCCTACTTTTAGCGCTGAGTTCTTGCGAGTAAAGGCGCAGGCCGAGCGCGGCGTGGTGCAGGCCCAGCATAGCCTGGGCTTCATGTACGTGAGCGGCCAGGGCGTGCCCAAGAGCGACGAGCTGGCGGTGGCCTGGTACCGAATGGCGGCGGCGTCGGGACTGGCGCAAGCCCAGTACAACCTGGGCGTGATGCTCCAGAAGGGCCAGGGCGTCGAGCAGGACTTCGGCCAGGCGGCCCACTGGTATGGGCGCGCGGCCGAACAGGGCTATGCGCCGGCCCAGTACAACCTGGGTTGGCTGTATGCGAAAGGCCATGGCGTGGTCAGCGACGTGGGCCAGGCGCTGCACTGGTTCAGCCAGGCGGCCGACCAGGGCGAGCCGGGCGCGCAGCACAACCTGGGCATGATGTTCGAGACCGGCAAGGGCGTGGCCCAGGACCAGGAAGCGGCGCTGCACTGGTATCGGCGCGCCGCCGAGCAGGGCTATATGCGCTCGCAGTACAACCTGGGACTGCGCTACGACGCCGGCCAGGGCGTGGCGCGCGACGCGCGCGAAGCGCTGGCCTGGATGCGCAAGGCGGCGGAGCAGGGCCATGCTCCGGCCCAGTTCAACCTCGGCCTGCGCTACGACAAGGGCCAGGACGTCGAGCAGGACAGCCGGCAGGCGATCCTGTGGTACGGCCGCGCCGGCGAGCAGGGGCATGCCAGCTCGCAGTTCAATCTCGCGCTGATCTATGACACCGGCCACGGCGTGGCGCGCGACGAGGCGCTGGCCCTGGCGTGGTACCGGCGCGCCGGAAACCAGGGCCATGCCGGCGCCCAGAACAGCCTCGGCATGCGCTATGAGCGCGGACAGGGCGTCGCGGTTGACGCGGCGCAGGCGGCCGCGTGGTACCGGCGCGCGGCCGAGCAGGGACTGCCGGCGGCCCAGTACCAACTTGGGCAGCTGCTCGATGCCGGCAACGGGGTCGAGCAGGATCCGGCCCAGGCGACCGAGTGGTATCGCAAGGCGGCCGAGCAGGGGCATCTGCAGGCCCAGTTCGACCTGGGCCTGCGCTATGAAAGTGGCAACGGCGTCGAACAGGATAGCGTGCAGGCCCTGGCCTGGTACCGGCGCGCGGCCGGCCAGGATTACGCGCCGGCCCAGTACATGGTCGGCGCGCTGCTCGATCGCCTGGAGTCTGGAGATCTATTCGAGGCGACCGACTGGTTCCACAAGGCGGCCGACCACAAGCACGCGCTGGCGCAGTTCGAGCTGGGGCTGCGCTACGACTGCGGCAAGGGCGTGGAGCGCGACTACGAGGCGGCCCATTTCTGGTACCTGTGCGCCGCGCGCCAGGGCCATGCGCGGGCCCAGTTCAACCTCGGCGTGATGTATGCGGCGGGGCAGGGCGCCCAGCGCGACCTGGTCGAGGCCTATGCCTGGCTGCACCGGGCCGGTGGCGCCGGCGTGGCGCCGGCCACGGCCTACCTGGCGAAGATCGCCGGCCGGATGGAGCCGCAACAGTTGTCCCAGGCGGAACGTTTGATTTCGGTCTGACGTCCCGCATTTGAACCGTCGGCAGGCGCGCACGGCTGCGCCAGCGCACCGTGTGCGTATGCACGCCGCGTTATACTGTATGCCCATACAGTCACGTGCGCGCGATGGAACTCAACGACAAGCTCGAAATCTTGGCCGACGCGGCCAAGTACGACGCATCCTGCGCCAGCAGCGGTGCGCCCAAGCGCGGTTCCGAAGGCAAGGACGGCCTGGGCGCCACCACCGGCATGGGCATCTGCCATAGCTATACGCCGGACGGCCGCTGCGTCTCGCTGCTCAAGATCCTGCTCACCAATTTCTGCATCTACGACTGCCAGTACTGCATCAACCGGCGCACCTCGAACGTGCCGCGGGCGCGCTTCGCGGTCGACGAGGTGGTCAAGCTGACCCAGGATTTTTACCTGCGCAACTACATCGACGGCCTGTTCCTCAGCTCGGGCATCATCCAGTCGGCCGATTACACGATGGAGCAGCTGGTCGCGGTGGCGCGCCAGCTGCGCGAGGTGCACCAGTTCCGCGGCTACATCCATCTCAAGACCATCCCCGACGCCGATCCCTTGCTGATCCAGGAAGCCGGCCGCTGGGCCGACCGCCTGTCGGTGAACATCGAGCTGCCGACCCACGACAGCGTGACCCGCCTCGCGCCCGAGAAAAGCGTTCACACGATCAAGCTGGCGATGGGTTCCATTCGCCGCAAGCTGGACGAAAAAGCCGAAGAGCCGAAGGCGCCGGCCTTCGCGCCGGCTGGCCAGAGCACGCAGATGATCGTCGGCGCCGACGCCAGCGACGACCACACCATCCTGAACACGGCCGAGACGCTGTACGGCAGCTATAAACTCAAGCGCGTGTACTACTCGGCCTTCAGCCCGATCCCGCAAAGCCCCGGCAGCGTGCCGCTGGCGCCGCCGCCGCTGCTGCGCGAGCACCGCCTGTACCAGGCCGACTTTCTGTTGCGCGGCTACGGCTTCACGGCCGGCGAACTGATGCCGCAGACGGGCAACCTGGCGCTGGACGTCGATCCCAAGCTGGCCTGGGCCTTGAGCAATCGCGAGCACTTCCCGATGGACTTGAACCGGGTGGATGCATCGCTGATCCCGCGCATTCCCGGCATCGGCCTGCGCAACGCCAAACGCATCGTCGAGCTGCGCCGCCTGCGCCGCATCCGCTGGGAAGATCTATCTCGCCTGCGCTGCAGCCTCAAGAAGCTCGCCCCCTTCGTCGTCACCGCCGACTACAAGCCGGCGCAGGGGGCGACCAGTTCCGACCTGCTGCGCAAGCATATGGCCGATGCGCCGCAGCAGATGAACCTGTGGCCCGAGTTGCAGGCGGCATGAACCCGGCTGCCGGCGCCGTCGCCCTCGCCGCAACCGCGGTAGCAAGCGTGCGCGCGGGCCGGCCGCTGCTGGTGGACGGCTTTACGGCATGGCGCGCGGTGGCGCGCGAACTGCTGCGCGCCGGCGTGCCGCCCCAGGCGATCACCTGGGGCGCGCCGGGCGCCGACCTGTTCTCGGGTGCGCCGGGAGAGGCCGCGCATCATGGAGGCGATCTTCTGTCGTCCCAGGTGCAAGCAGACGCGCAGGAGCCTTCGAACGCAACGGCGCCAAGGCCACAAGTTCCGCGCTCCCTGATGGAAATGCTGCAGACCGCCGCCTGCTACCGCGACCATGACCGCTGGGCCTTCCTGTACCGGGTGATCTGGCGCTGGCAGCAGGGTGAGCACGACGTGCAGTCGCCCGCCGATCCGGACGGGCAGCGGCTGCACGTGATGGTCAAGGCGGTGCGGCGCGAGGTACACGATATGCACGCCTACATCCGATTTCGCGAACGGCCGATCGAGGCCGGCGCGCCCCATTTCGTGGCCTGGTTCGAACCCGCTCACGATGTCTTGCCGCAGGTGGCCGAACACTTCGTCGCGCGGATGGGCAAGGTGAGCTGGATGATCGCGACGCCCGAGGCCAGCGTGCTGTGGGACGGCGCCACCCTGCACCATACCGGCCCCCTGATGTCGAGCGCGGCCGACCTGGACGATGCCGGCGAGGCGCTGTGGCTGACCTATTACCGCAGCATCTTCAATCCGGCGCGCCTGAACACGCAAGTGATGAACAGCCATATTCCTTCGCGCTTCTGGAAGAACCTGCCGGAAGGCGCGCTGGTGCCGTCCCTGGTGAGCCAGGCCGGCCTCGGCGCGCGCCGCATCGGCCAGGTCGAGGCGGTGGGAAGGCGCAGCGGCCGCACGATCCCGATCGAGGCCGAAAAGGCGCAGCCCGAGCGACAGCAGCCGTCGAAGCTGGACGAGTGCCGGCGCTGCGAGCTGTGGGAACACGCGACACAGGCGGTTGGCGGCGAAGGGCCGAAACACTCAAGAATCATGCTCGTCGGCGAACAGCCGGGCGACCAGGAAGACCTCGCTGGCCATCCCTTCGTGGGCCCGGCCGGCAAGCTGCTCGACCGCGTGTTCGAGCAGGCCGGCGTGGAGCGCAAGGGCGTCTACATCACCAACGCCGTCAAGCATTTCAAGTGGGAGCCGCGCGGCAAGCGGCGCCTGCACAAGACGCCGGCGCAGAAGGAGATCGAGGCCTGCCATTACTGGCTCGAGAAGGAGATCGCCACGCGCAAGCCCAAAGTCATCGTGGCGATGGGCGGGACCGCGCTCAAGTCGGTGCTGCAGACCGGGAGCGTGACGCTGAAGGACAAGCTGGGACGGCCGGTACGGCATGGCGACAGCTGGGTGGTGACGATCTACCACCCGTCGTACGTGCTGCGCGTGCCGGACGAAGCGTCCAAGCACGAGGCGTTTTCGGTGATGGTCGAGGGCTTGAAGCTGGCGCAGGAATTGCTGGACCGGCCCGACGTTCCGGAGCCGCCGGAAGGCTGACATATGCATTTATATGCACAATATGCGCTGCTCATGTAATTGAAACAGCCGCGTTACAGCAGGTTCGCCAACGATGCCATTGGCGTAAGATCTGGCGATTCTCATCACCGGAAGATTTCATGAACAAGCTCGCCGTACCTGCTTTCTGCATATGCATGCTGGCCACTCCCGCCTGGGCGCAATCGGAAGATGTGGCCGTCCCGGCGCAGGCCGTCGATGCGGCGGAAACCGCCGCCGAACCGGCGCCGGAGCAGATCCACGTCGTGGCCCAGCGTCCTGGGCCGGGCATGTGGAAGGTAACGAAGGGCGATCACGTGTTGTGGGTGTTCGGCATGTACGGGCCGGTACCGAAGGACATGCAGTGGCGCTCGCACGAAGTCGAGAACGTCATCCGGAATTCGCAGGAATACCTGTCGGCGCCAAGCGTCTCGGCCAGCCCCGGTTTCTTCAGGGGGATCACACTGCTGCCAAGCTTCATCGGCATGCGTAAGAATCCGGATGGCGCAAGCTTGCGTGACGTGATGCCGGCGCAAGAGTATGCGCGCTGGACCACGTTCAAGGCCAAGTACCTGCCCGAGAACGACGACGTCGAGCGTGAGCGCCCGATCTTCGCGGCGGAGGTGTTGTCGAACGCCGCGCGCAAGCAGGCGGGCCTGGTCGACAGCTACGCGGTGCGCAAGCCGCTGCTGGACCTGGTCAAGAAGGCAAAGCTGAAGGAGACCGCGTCGACCTTCCAGCTGCCGATGGACAATGCGCGCACGGTGCTGAAGAACTTCAAGAAATCGACCCTGGGCGACGCCGCCTGCCTGACGCGCACGATGGCTACGCTGGAGCAGGACCTCGAGGCCGCCAGCCGGCGCGCCAATGCCTGGGCCAAGGGCGACATGGATGAAATGCGCAAGCTGGACTTCGCCACGCGTGAAGAGGCCTGCTTCGGCGCCCTGATGAACAGCGCGGCATTCGATGCCGAGCCCGAATTCAAGCACATGAGGACGCGTGCGAACGAGAAATGGATTGCCTCGGCCGAGAAGGCGCTCGCGGCCAATGTCTCGACCTTCGCCGTCCTGAAGATCGAGGATATCTTCGACCCGAAAGGGGTGATCTCGGCGCTGGCTGCGAAGGGGTATGCGGTCGAGCAGCCGGATTGATCCGGGGCAGGCGCGGGAGGGACGGGAAATTGTCAAACCGTCCCAAACGCGCGTAGAATGCTGGCAACGCGGGTGTAGTTCAATGGTAGAACGGCAGCTTCCCAAGCTTCATACGAGGGTTCGATTCCCTTCACCCGCTCCAGTGAAAAATGGTCCTGGAAGCACTTACGCTGCTCCACAAAAATAGCTCCGCTCCACAAAACTGTTGTTGTGCTCGTGGAAGGAGCGGGTCATATCGAGCGTGTGCAAGACATTTCTTGTGTTGCATGGCAGAATGTTCACTTAAGGTTGTCTCCTTTCACATTACGAGAAGTCCATGAGCTCTCCTGCAACAGCAGATCAGTTGGTAAAAGTTCAATCAAGTAATATTGAGCGCTACAAGCGGAACTTTTTGAAACAAGCTGTGTGCGAACTCCGCTTCCCAACGCTCATGGAACTTGGGGAATCGAAGCCACCAGCTGCGGTAGTGCATGCGCTTCGAAAGGAGTATCCAATTCTCGAGTTGGCTAACGAAGTGACGTTTGGCGTTGGGATGAGCAACGAGTCGAATCATATCCACACGTTGCGTTCCTCCAAAATGAATTGGTCGGTCTCGATAAAGCAAAGTGCTTTAACTATCGAGACAACTTCATATAGCGAATACACGGAGATGAAAGCCCGTGTACTCCGTGTCGTACAAGCCGCAGAAAAGAGTATTGATACAGATTTTTTCACAAGGATTGGACTTCGATATATCAACGTGATCGATGTCGGCTCTGATCCTTCTGATGGATGGATTAATCCTTCGCTGGTTTCTCCAATCCGAGAAGGTGCATTTATCAATATTCAAGAGTTTGCCGGAAAGCTTCTTTTGTCAGCTCAAGACGGCGGTTGTTTGTTGCAACATGGGATTCGATTAAAGCCTGCTGTCAATGACGCAGAGGTTGTGCCTGAATATTTCATTGATATCGATTCATTCCGTAGTGAAGTCCCTCTTAATGAGGTTGCTTCGGCGTTGGATTCTATGCATGCTCAAGCATTCAATCTATTCGACTGGTGCCTTGGTGAGAAATCGCGAGAATACCTCGCTAACCCGCGGAATGCAAAGAAACGGGAAGGTGAATGATGGACTACTATGTGGATATGACCGCATCGACGGTCGGTTACGTCAACTGGGCAGCTGTCGCACCATTTGAGCCAGAAAGGCGCGAGCGTTCAAGAACGCTTAACGAAAAAGATCTTCATACGCCAATTTCGAATGCGCCAGGGTTTTTTGATCCAGTGACTGGACCAGGGGCGCCAACTGCTCGACTTTCTCGTAATCCAAGAAAACTCGAGCATACCGAATTTGTTGCAAGCGGGAAAGATACGGCAACACTAAACCGTCCGTCAGTCTCTGATAATGCCCAAAGTGACCTTGAGCGGATAGCTAAACAGCGCGTCCGCCTTATGGCCGCAAAGTACGCTAGCAAGGTTGAATCTTCTGAGATGGTTGCGCGTCTCGAGATCTTGAACCAAAGGCTGATAGACCGGTTTCCACGTGTGTCAGAGGGGCAAGTTAATGCGCTCGAAACCGCTGCTGGACAACTAGCTCAAGCTCGGTCTGCTCGTGAAGAACGGATGAGGCGCCTCGGAATCAATGTGTAGTGAGTGATCTTGTTTTTATTTCCAAAATCAAAACATATTCGCAGTCAGAAGCCACGCGTATTTAAACGATATGGCTCCTATAAACGATATCTGCAAGCTGAATTCTCGCGCCTTTGCGTTTATTGCAGACAGCCTGATAGCAGTGCGCCAAATTTAAATTACGGCGCTGATCATTATCGTCCGAAAAGCGTTCCGCGCTTCGCTTCATTGGTTTGTTCTTATGATAATCTCTATTATTGCTGCGGAAGTTGTAATAGCCGAAAGAATGACTACTGGCCATTTGACGAAGTTGCTGGACCGTATATTGTAAACCCTTGCGAGTTCGAGATGGCATCGCATCTACGGTTCGATTCTTCTTCGGGGCGGATTGAGCCAAGGTCCGATCATGGTAAGCATACTGAGGAATTGTTGCAGCTAAATGATCCGGCTTCCGTGCAATATCGTTTAGGAACTCTGACCACAGTTCGGCTTTATAACAAGGAAATTGAGGATCAACGAAAGCTGCTCCTCGCTATCGAAAAGCTGTACAAAGATGGAGTGTTGTCGCTGGAAGAGAGAGACCTTGAATTGACTGAGGTCAGAGCTGAAATTGAATCGTTGACGCGTACCCTCCAGTCTCACACCGGAGAATTGCCATTAAAGCCGCTTCGATCGAAAAAGCTCGGTGTCAGCTTAATCGTAGCGTAGCTCATCATCACTTGGTAGGAGTGACAATTTTTCCTCGCCTTAAATAATGACGCTGAGTGGTTCGTACGCTTTCGTGCCCCAGCAAATCCCGCGCTGCTTCTTGACCCCGACCATCCGCCGTATCATCTGCCGCTTTCGCGCGCAGATCGTAGAAGCGGAAATTCTTCACATCCTTCTCGAGCTCCGGCGACTTTGCGATGACCGCATCGCGCGCCTTATGGAACTGGGTGCGTAGCGCCGGCCCAGTCAGGCGCTTGCCGTTGGTGTTAACGAGCAGCGCCGCCGTCTTGAACTTGCAGGCCGCTTTCCTCACCTCGATCCGCGCCAGGAGTGCCGCCAGCTCGCCGACGATCTGGATCCGCAGTGGCTGCTTGGTCTTCTCCTGGGTGACAATCAGGTGGCCGTCGATGATGTCGTGCTCGGTCATGTTGAGCGCGTCCGCGGGCCGCTGGCCGGTCAAGTAGGCCAGGTCCATGGCGTCGCGCACTGGCGCGCTTCCGCAGGTCCACACGGCCTTGTAGATGGCGTCGCTGATGTACACCGTCCGCTTGTCGAGCGAATGCCCCTGGATGCCCTCGCATGGGTTCGGCAGCTCCGTATAGCCCCAGCCGCGGGCCTTGTTCCACATGACGGAGAACACGCGCTTGCAGCGGTTCGCAGTCGTCGGCTTGTCGGCGTGATCGTCGAGGAACTGCCGGATGTGCACCGGCTTGATCTGGCTGAGCGGGGCGTCGGCGAACGACGCCATCAGGTGCTTGACGTCCATCCGCCAGATCCTGGCCGAGCTGGCCGCCAGCTTCGGCAGCGCGTCGACCATATACCGCGTGTAGACGTCCGAGAAGGTAGGGCCGTGGCTCGGCTTCGTGATGACGTTCAGGTCCGCATACTTCTTCAGTGCCAGGATGAAGTCGTCGCCCAAGGCGATCTCCTTGCGCTTCCCATCCTCGCCCTTGTGGTACATGTAGTAGTAAACCTTACCGCTGCGCTGCGTCCGCGGATGCATGTGCGGCGGCATGTTCAGATTAACTGTATTTTTTCGGCCCATCACTTCGCCTCGGCATCGTCCACACCTTCTCGCGCGGCGCCTCTTTTCGCCCCTCTACGGCGGCGATCGTGACGACCGGCTCCCCAATCGCGTTGACCCAAAAGGGCAGCCCCATGGTGCGCAACGCTTCGATCTGCTTCGACTTCCGCCGGCGGCCGGTGAGCCTGATGACTGCCTCAGTTGTCAAAAACGTATCCATTATGCACGATCCCTTTCCCTTGGCCGAAATCCCGCGTCTGGCACTGTCGCCGGGGCGCTCTTTTGGGCGGTGCGCATGCTGCGGGATTTCGGCCGCGCCAGCGCCATGTCCACGGCCGTGTCCAGGTCTTCGCCATCAATCAGTGCGACCATCTGGCCCGACTCGTCGAGGCTAGCCACCATCGGCGCCGCGGTGCCCGTCATAGCGTCGGCCTTGTCGCGCAGCCATCGGTACCGCGCGGCGTCGCGCTGCAGGTCAAGCAGGGCGCCCATGCTGACGGCCTGGCCACCGACCACGATCAGCTGCCGGCCATCCGCCATCGACTTCGGTGCCGGCGGCCGCGACACCGCCACCTCTCGCAGCTCAGCGATCTCTTCCACCATTGCCCGCTCGACGTCGTTCGGCGCATGTAGCGGAAACGTCGCGGCTTTGCCGATCCGTTCACGCCAGGTCCGGACATCCGGGCGCAGGGTTGCGCTGAACGAGTCGAGCGAGCAGGGCAGCACGCCGCGCGTCCTGCAGCTCCCCACGTAGGCGGCATACTCATCCATGACGCTCATGGCTTCGCTCCCCGGCGCATCGGCCATAATCCGCACTGCACCTCAGTGACCAGGCGCTCGGCGCGCCGGATCTTCCTGTGTAAGCTGCTGGTGCCGGCGGCGTCGAGCTGGCCAGCATCGGCCGCGGCGTCAATCCGCGCGCGCATGCCCCGCACCGCCAGCGCCGGATCTTGGGTGCCGGCAGACGGCGAACCACCGGTGGTGGATGGCCCGCGCGCGAAAATAGCGGCGGTCACCAACTCGGCACATGCGAGCTTCCGAAGCATCAGTGCCCGCATGATGGAAGCCCGCTGCTCGGATAGGTCGGGCGCCTCGACTCGGAGCCGCTCTGCCAGCAAAGAGGCCATCCGGATGTCATCGACGACATAAGCGGGGTTGTACGCGCCGAACTCACGCTCGAAGTCACGCAGATCCGATTCGGCTTCGCTGCGCGCGCGGCGCAGGCTGGCCTCACATTCGCTGGGCAACCCTTCTCTCTGCAAGCTCTCTGCGAGCGGCATTTCTTGCAAAGGACTTAAGAGAGCCGTGTGCGCAGCCGCCGCATCACGATCGGTCGTGAAATCATTGGCCGGCCCATTCACACCCGGGAAGCCGTGAACGTCCGCCTCGACCGATGCTGCGGAGATCGCGGCGCCCACGTTGACGATCGCCTGGCGGCCGCTGGCTAGGTCGACCGAGCCCGGCGCCAGGCCGGCGCCGCCACGCTCGCGCAGAAGCTCTCCGACATCGATGCCGGCACCCTTCGATAGCTTCTCGATCACCAGGTCGACGAACGGCATCCGGCCGTAGCCGCGTGGCAGCCTCCGGTAGAGCCACAGCAGCACGCTGAGCACCTCCGCGACCTTCGCCTTGCCGAGTGCCTCCTGTGCCGCCAAGGCGGCTGCACTGGCTTGGTATGCAGCGTGGAGTGCTTCCAGGTTCGGTGCGGCAGCGATTTCATCCTCAATTGGTGGCAGGGCGCCCGCGTGTGCCAAGGTCATCTGCTCGATTGCACGAGCAAAGGCCCGCTTCGCGTAGTTGCTGCCGGCGCCTGGTAGGTACTCGTCGGCCAGGCCGTCGATCAACTCGATCGAGATGGCGCTGGCGTCGGCTCTCGGAATAACGGCCACCGGTGATTCGCCACTATCGCGAGATGTGAGCAGATCTGCGCGCATCTCGGCGCCGAGGGCAGATCCGTCCAGATTTGGACGCATCTGCGCGGCACCAGCGATCTGCGGACTTTCGCCTTGCTTACGCATAGTCGCCTCCTGAGGTCGCCACAGATTGTGGACCCCCGCCCCGTACGTTCATTCGAGTGGTTTCGATCTCGGTCACTACTAAGAGCAGGCCGAGGCTGAGCCCACGAACCATGGCCGTCTCATAGGCAGATCCCTGAGACGAGGACGGCATTGGAATGACGGCGCCACCGCGGCGCAAGCGCGCGGCGATCCGCTCCAATGTCTCGACCACGGCTGCGCTGCTTGACGTTCCCGCTTGAGCGGGAACACCGATGCCGGCCACTGCCCGGCGGACGCTAGCGCGCGCTGCGACATCCACTATCTCGCGCTGGGCCTCCAGTTGGAGCTGGCAGTGCGTTGGGGCCGATGCCGGGATTCCGGTATCGATGTCTGAGACATGCTTGGCCAGCAGGCCGCGCAGGACTCGCAGGGCGTCAGCGCAGCGGCATGCCAGCTCGTCGCTGCCTTCGTTCTGGCTGGTCTCTTCCAAGTTGCGCACCAGCTCGGCGACGTTCACACCATTTATCTGGGTCGGGGCGATGCTGGCGCTGGCTGGCACATCTCCCGAAAAAGGCGCGCCTCGCTGGTGGTTTGTGCAAGCATTTTGAGCATCAAGTGCTTGATTCGATTGGGCTTTACCCTGGTGTTCAGTGATGCTGGCGCTCAACACGCTGGTTTTCTTGTTCATCGCGATTCCTTTCCAGTTGCCTTAGGCGCGGACCGCTGCGCGCTGGCGCGGCGCCGGGGCAGTGTTCTTTTCAGCAATGCTCGACAGGCGTTTCAGCGCGCCCATATTCGACTCGACGTCGTGCAGGTGCTGCATCTCGACCGCCAAATGCTTAACCAAGTCAGCCAAGTCGGCCACGTTGCGCTGATCGATTCCGTCCTGGCTGCGAGCCGCTGCGCTCATCACGACGCCGATCGCCTCCAGTCCGTTGAGGATGGCCTCAGTCGCGTTGTAGGCATGGGTCTCGACCGCATCGGCGATCTGGCGCTGTTCTTCGGTCAAAGGTGCGATACCATCCGGATCGCCCAGGCGGCGCAGCAAATTCGGCATCTCATAGGCGGCGCGGCCGACGTTTTGAACAAGCGAGTTCATGGCGCTCATGCCCGAATTCCTTTCAATGCGTTCTGTTCAAGGGCGGCAATTTGCGATGCCGCGGCGTTGTACAGGCTGTCGAGCGCGGTGGATGCAAGGCCGGCTAGCGCATCGATGTCGCTGGGCGACATGAGCGGCACCACGCCTGGCGTCTCGTCCGCGATGTTGTAAAGGTCCTGGACGTGGCGCCGCATGATCTGCGAGATCACCTTGGAGCCGGCGGCAACCTCCATCACCTGTGCCGCGAACTGCGCGCTTGCATTGCCCTCCATCGCGCCGTGCAGCCACGTGAACGGGCGATGAAGTGGGGGCACGTCAGTCACTGACGTTGCGCGTTGTGTTGCCGTAGTGCTACAATTAACATTCGCCATAATCTTTCTCCAAAGTTTGCGGGCGTAAGGGGCCATCCGGTGCGGGAACACCGGGTGGCTTCGTTGTTTCTGGGATGGCGCTGGTTAAGTCGTCAGCGCATTACGTCGGCCGGGCGGGCCAGTCTCGGCGCCGAGCAGCAGGGCCAGCTTGGTTAGGCCGCGTGGCGTCACGCGCACCTGGTCGCTGACCTTCTGCTCACAGGTCTTGGGGTCTTCGTACACACTCTGTTTGTGGGTCAGGTGTCCGGACTGGATCTTGTCCTGGTAGGCCAGGTAGCCCTTCTTCCCCGGGCGGGTATAAATCCACTTCTGCTGGAGCAGCAGGTCGATCAGCCTTTTCGGACCCGTCTGCAGGTTCTTCGCTGCGTCAGTGATGCACAGGCTGCCGCTGGCGCTGGCGATTCGCTCGAAGCCGGCGACGGCCGGCGCCTGCTCAGCGACTTGATGCTCCAGCTGCGCTGCGCGGCCAGCCTGTTCGCGCTCGGCCTCTTTGGCGTCAGCCCAAGCGCGCGCTGCTGCGATCGGGTCTGCGAAGTTTGGGAGAGCTGGTGCCGCAGGCGTGTTGAGTTGCTGGCGCATCTCGGAGAAGCCACGGACCAAGGCCACCTTGAAGCGGCGCACGATCACGTTGTTGCGCATGTAGGTGATGAGCAGCACGGCCTGATCCTCGTTCAGAAAAGCGATCTCGCGCTTTTGCTGGCCGCCGGCCGTCGCAAAGGGTTCGATTTCAAATCGGACCCCTCCAAACTCTTCGAAATCTGAGAGGTGCGTCCGCACCAGCTTGATCACCGCTTCGTGGGAGTTCGCCGTACCGCCAGCGATCGCGACCGTGGTCGTCATGAGCTCACCCTGCTGGACGATGACCAAGTCGGCCTGTTTGTGATTTGATACTGCTTGCTGTGGTACGCTCATTGGTCGCCTGCTGGTTGACATCTAACTCGATGGATCAACTTTACATCAACCGGTTTAAAAACGTCAACCAAAAGTTCGAAAAATATCAACCGAGCTTCGGGCTGGCGAAAAAAAACCGGCTTTCGCCGGCTTTTTCATTCGATGCCAGGTTCAGGTCTCCACGTCCCAATAACTGTCCCGCTAAGAGTGTCGTCGTCAAGAAGCTCTCGCTTTGAATCCGGCCATGCTGGGTTGAGTGCACGAATATAGAGCTTCCCATCCTCGGCAAAAAACTCCCGAACTATGGCTTTGAAGTCGTTCTTCGCAGTATGGTCGAAAAGCACGACCCGAGTGTTCAACTGATATTTTCTATCCGGATCGACGAAGATAAAGTCGCCCTCAGAATAAGAGGTCACTCCTTCGCGGCACTCCATACTAGCGTCAGAAATGCGCAAGGCGTATGTTCTCGGACCATGAGGCGCAGGGCATGTTAGCCACTGCAGACCGTTGATTCTAGAGCCGTTTCCGATTAGCCATTGAAGCATATACTCAGCAGACATCAACGGGACTAGGCTAGATTCGCCGATCGAGATAGCCTTCGGCATCGGTGGGAGATCAGCGGTAAGATCCAATTTGTCGTCAGGAGAGCCCTCTCCATCAAGGATCCACTCGAGCGACACATCAAGTGCCCGTGCTAGAGCCGTTTGCCGAGCAGGGTCAACTTGCCCGCCGTTCTCCCACTTGTGAACCGCTTGCGCGGATACACCAACCTTCTCTGCCAGTGCAGCAAGGCTGAGGCCGCGGCTTTTGCGAAGGCGCCTTAGGCGTGCAGCAAATGTATTTTGTTTATCAACCATCCGTTGATTTTCACACGGTTTTCCGTTGCGCGCAACATCTTCTGGTTGATATCTCTGACGCATCGGTCGTCCATTGGTTGACATTCATCAACCGACGATTGATAATCGTCTCATGAACACTTTCCTTATCGAGCAGATTGCAGCCTACGGCAATAATCGACTGGCAGCTGATTTGGGGGTTACTCCTCAGGCCGTCTCAAAGTGGTCGAAGCGGGGCGAGCTCCCGCCGCGCAGGGTATGTGCAGCAGCGCGGCTGCTGGGGGTTCCTGCAGAGCGTCTAGCACCGGAGCTATACGGCATCACTGCTGAGTCGACAGCGCTTAGAAACTAAGAGGCTTTAATGAAAGCAAATACGACCGTCGCCGCTCATCCGGCCGGCGCAGGGCATTTGCACGCCCAAATTCCACAACTGATCGCACTGATCAATGCCGGCGCCCTGGCGCTGGAGCTATGGCGCGCCGAGCAGGCCGTTACCGAGCTGCACGGCATCTACGTGCGCAAGCTCCGCGAGTACGAGGGCCGCCACGGCAGCATTAAAGGGGCGCTGAACCCGCGCAACCACGAACACATCGCCATCATCGCGTACACCATGGACGAGAAGCAGGCCCTAGCGTCGGCTAGGCGCAAGGTCTATTCGGCTCGGCGCCGGCTGCGCGCCGCGTGCGCGAAGGCGGCCAGGGAAGGGGCGGCCAGCGCATGAGCACGCCTCAGCTCGAAGATGGTTTTGTCCGGATTGCCAACGAGCTTCTGGAGGCGCTGCTTGCTGCCAGGCTTACTGCGAACCAGTGGAAAGTCGTTATGACGATCATCCGGAAAACCTACGGCTATGGCAAAAAGGAAGACGACCTGTCTGCATCGCAGATCGCGAGCATTTGCGCAATGAATCGCACGCACGTCACCGAAGTACTGAATCAACTGGCGCGCATGAACATTATCAACAAGCGACCCGGAATGCACGGCAGCCTCGTATCCATTCAGAAGGACTCGCGGACCTGGATCGCAGACGCGAAAATCGACGATGGAACTCCGAAGCGAATTATTGTCAAGACCGCTGACAGGCACTATGTCTATCGCGTAACGCTGCCTGCTACGGGCGAGTTCTATCTTGGTGTTCGCAGCTGTAAGTGCCATCCGAATCAGGATCGCTACGTCGGCTCAGGAAATTGGATTTCGACGATCGAAAAGAGTCAGCTGATCAAGGAGGTCATCCAGATATTCGACAGTCGCCAGGATGCAGAGAGGGCCGAGGTTTCGCTCATCCGCCAGCACGCGGGCAATGGATTGCTGCGCAATTCGACGTGCTACTTGAACGGCACTGCTTTCGGGGATGACCTGTCCACATCGTGTCCTACTAGGACAGACTCTGTACAGGGTGTACAGGAATCACACTCCGCTAGGACAGACTCTGTGCAGGTCGATAGGACAGACTTTGTACACACAAAAGACAACCTTCCAAAAGACAACCACCAAAAGAAAAACCCTTGCGCTCCGCAAGCGGACCGCGATCAAGTTGGCGAGACCCCAGCAGGCCGAAAAGGCCGGGCCAAGACGGGACTCGCTGGCGACCTGGCAGACAGGTTCGAGCGCTTCTACGCGGCATACCCGAAGAAGCGGTCACGTGGCGTCGCCGAGAAGGCGTTCGCTCAGCTGAATCCAAGCGAAGAGCTGCTGGCCGACATGCTGGCCAGCCTGGCGCTGCAGGTGGCGTCGGGCGGGTGGGTGGATCCGCAGTTCGTACCGCACCCGGCTTCATGGCTGAATGCGAAAGGCTGGCTCGACGAAGTGCAGGCCGCCTACAGCGCCGACGAGCTTGCTGTGATCGACGCGTTCAACCGCGCGCTCGGCGCCCAGCTTGGCGACGTGTCGGCCACGCTCTTCGTGCCTGCCCGCGCTGCAGCGATCAGGGAGTTCGTCACGTTCTCGCAGAAGCCAGGCTTCGTCGAGAGGTATTTCCCTTGGGTTCGAGACAACGCGTCCATCCCTCCGCACGCCAAGTTCGATTGGATCATCAGCCGCAAAGGCTTCGCCGACGTCACCAGCGGCCAACACGACAGGAAAGCAGCATGAGCAACATGGCAGAACACGCGGGCATCCCGCAGTCGATCGAGGCAGAACAGGCAGTGCTCGGTGCACTGCTCAGGGTGAACGATGCCGTCGACAAGATGGGCGACCTGCAGGCGAAACACTTCGTCCGTGAAGACCATCGCGCGATCTACAGCGAGATCATGCGGCTGGTGATGGCTGGGCAGCCGGCGGACCCGATAAGCGTCTGGGCCGGCCTGGAAGCGCGCGGCGGTGCGCACATCCAGGGCCTGGGCCCATACCTCAACCAACTGGCGCAGACCGTGCCCAGCGCGGCAAACGTCGGCAAGTACGTCGCCATCGTGGTCGACCGCGCGCTGCTGCGCGGCGTGATGCACGTGGCCGACTCGATCAACGGCCTGGCCCAGAACACGAAAGGGCGCTCGGCCGACGAGATCCTGGACGCTATGCAAACGATGGTCACCTCGCTGGCCGAGCGGCGCGTGCGCAACGAGCCGAAGATGATCCGCGAGATCCTGGGAAGTGTGGTCGACGGAATCAGCGACCGCGCCGAGGGACGCGCGTTTGCGATGGCGACCGGCATCCCGTCGGTCGATCGCCTGTTCAACGGCGGCCTGCGCCCCGGACAGCTCGTCATCGTTGCGGGTCGGCCGTCCATGGGCAAGACCGCGCTGACGTCCGACATCGGCCTGAACATGGCCGAGAACTACAGCGTGCTGAACTTCAGCATGGAGATGGAGGGCCAGGAGATCGCCAGCCGCGCACTGGCAAACCGTGGGCGCGTGGCGCTGTCGTCGATTCTCGGGGAGATCAGGCCTGACGATTCAGCGGCCTGGGCGGGCGTGACGGCCGGCGTGGTCAAGCTCGACGACATCCGTTTCGCGATCGACGACACCCCGGCGATCACGCTGCTCGAGCTGCGGATGAAGGCGAAGGCGTGGAAGCGCCGCCATGGCCTGCACGTGATCATCGTCGACTACCTCGGGCTGATGACGGGCGGGGAGGGCGAGAAGCGACACGAGCAGATCGGATCCTACTCGCGCGGCCTCAAGGCCCTGGCCAAGGAGCTGGGTGTCGCGGTGATCGCTCTGGCCCAGCTGAACCGCCAGGTCGAGGGCCGGCCTGACAAGCGCCCGATGCTGTCCGACCTGCGCGACTCGGGCGAAATCGAGCAGGATGCCGACATCGTGATGCTGGTGCACCGCCCCGAGATGTACGAGCCCGAGAACGAGGACGTGCGCGGTTATGCCGAGGTGCTGGTGCGGAAGCAGCGCAGCGGCTCGCTGGGCGACATCCCGCTCCGGTTCGAGGGGGCCACGTGTCGATTCGAGCAGTGGACGGGCGGTACTCCGTCGCCGGCGGCGCCGCGCGGCCGTGGCCGGGAAAGGTTCGAGCCGTGAGCAAGTCTGCAACCATCACCGTTGAGCTGCCGTTCCCGGATCGGCGCCTGAACCCGAACAACTCGAAGGGCAAGCACTGGGCCGCGACGGTGGCGCTGCGCAAGGCCGCCCGTACGGATGCGGCGCTGCTGACCCGCGCCGCCGGCGCCGGCGTGCGCTTCGCTGCTGGCCAGGAGGTCGAGCTGGCGATCACCTTCATCCAGCCCGACCGCCGCGCGCGCGACCGCGATAACCTGCTGGCCGCCTGCAAGCCGATGCTCGACGGCGTAGCCGACGCCCTGGGCGTGAACGACAGCCAGTTCGAGCCGGTGACGATCCGGCGCGAGTACGGCAAGAAGCCGGGCGCGGTGCTGATCGAAATCGGTGGGAGGCCTGCGGAATGAGCGCGAACGTCTTCAAGCGCGGTGACGTCTGGCACTTCGCTTTTCAGGTGGGCGGCGAGCGCGTGCGGCGCAGCACCAGGCTCAAGAGCCGGCGCGCCGCCGAGCAGCTGGCCCAGCGCGAATATGACGCGGCCGTGCTGCGCGCCAACGGCGGCCAGCCGGTGCCGACCCTGGCGGAGCTGGCGCAGGCCTGGATTGAGGTGCACCGGCCGGTAGCCAGCGCCGCGCACCTGCGCAGCGTCGAGCTTTTCTACCGCTTGCACATGTTCGACCTGGGCGAGAAGCCGATCAACGCCATCAGCACGCTGGACGTCGAGCTGGCCCGCAACAAGTACCTGGTCGACCACAAGCCGGCCAGCGCGAACCACTGGCTGCGGATCCTGAAGCTGCTGACCATGTGGGCGGTCAAGCGCGGCATGCTGGCGGCGATCCCGTGGCACGTGCCCATGCTCAAGGTGCAGAAGCGGCCGCGCTCGATCCTGCCGCTGGCCGCCGCGCGCGCGTGGTTCGCCGCGGTCGACCAGGCCACCGCCCACGCGCCGGCGATCGGCACGGCGGTGCGCCTGATGTTCGGCCTGGGCCTGCGCGAGGGCGAGGCGATCACCGCGCGCTGGGAGTGGATCGACTGGGCCCGGAAGACCTACACGCCCGGCATCACAAAGGGCAGGGAGGCCGAGCCGCTGCCGATGGCGACATGGCTGCGCGAGCACCTGGAGGGGCGACGCCAGCCCGCCGGCCTGATCGTGGCCAGGCCAGACGGCCAGGCCTTCGCGTCCGGGTTCGCGCGCCAGGCGATCCGCCGCGCCAACGACACCTGCGCCGTCAAGGGAATCACGCCCCACCGCCTGCGCGGGACGTTCGCCACGCTGATGTCCGAGGCCGGTGTGCCCATCCAGACCGTGCAGCGGGTCATGCGCCACAAGAGCTTCACCACCACGATGGGATACCTGGAGAAGAACCTTGACGTGGCCGCGCAGGCTCAGGAACGAATCAGCGCTATTGCTGGATTTGAGTGCCACAAAAATGACACAGACCATCAAAGCGCGCCCGTAGATTCAGGCTCTACGGTTTATTAATGGTCAGCAGAAATACAGGAGGATGCACTATGCAGTTCGATAAATTTAACGAGTTCGACCAGGCCCTGCTGGCCCAGATCCGGGCCGGCCGCACCACGATGCGCCAGCTCGACACAGATGCGAGTGGGTTGCGTAACTTGGCGTGGCCGTTGTGCACGCGGGGCCTGTTGAGCCGGCCGGTGCCGCCGCCGCGCGTCATCGACGAGCGCCTGCGCGCGCTGCAGAAGCGGGGCGTCATTCGTTTTAACGGTAAAGCATGGGTGGAGGCAACTTGATCGAGCAACGCAAAACTATCACCCTCAACTGGCGCCCGGCCGGCACGCCCGCGCGGCGCATTGACGATTTTGCCGAAGTGCCGTACGCCACGGCGGCGCCGCGCGCCGAACCTTCAGCGCCGGCACCGGCACCCGGCCCGGACCGCAGTGGCATCACACAGCGTTGCGAGAACTGGGGCAGGTGGGCGAAGTCGTCGGAGGGGCCGGTGGCGGCGGCCTGCATGACCGGCGCCATCTGCGAGTCGCTGCGGCGCGCTGAACTGGGTACGGCGTCAAGCATGATGCTGGGCGAACGCGCGATCGATACCGCCGACGCGGTGCTGATCGGGCGCGCAATGGTCAGGTTGAGCCTGGACCAGCGCCGCATCCTGGGCCTGCTGTACGTCGACGGGCAGAGGAAGGGTTTTATCGCAGCGCTGGTGCGATTCCATCCCGACGATTTCGACCAGCGTCTGGCCGCGGCGCAGGACGCGCTTAGCGCTGTCCTTTCCGTGTATCAAAATTCCAACAGTAAATAATTTCTCACATTAAATTTCCACTGATCTATAATTGAGCTCTACATTGCGAATTGCTGGATGGTTGCCGTTGGCAGCCATTCGCACGCCAAGAGAAAGCCCGCCCCTTCAACAGGTCGCGGGCTTTTTCGTTTTAGTCGGTTCCGGAGGCCCACTCGGCCAAACGCTGCGATGCACGCTCGTTCTCGACGTCTTGAGCTGAGTTAGCAATGTCATCTACCTCTTTGAAAATCTCCGTCGCAATTTCGATGAGATTCTCGTCGCGGTACTCTTTCGCAGCTGCGGGCGGCATGTGTTTCGTGTCTTCCGCAACCTTTTTCAAAGCCGCATCGCGTAGATAGGCCGCAAACTGCAAGCGTTGGAAATCCATTTCAGTTCCTAGAATAGTTATTGGAGTGATAACCGTAACACAGGTTCGATCGCCGCCGGAGCGGCGGTACTCGTTATTTCAGTGCGCGACCAGATCCAGCTCGCGTCCCATGGCCGACATGGCCTCGGCGATGCGGTCGATCTTAGTCGCGTGTTCCAGGTCGGTGAGACGATTCACCTCCTGCCTGGTGGTGCCGAGGCGTCGGGCCAGCTCGGATGGAGCGACGTCCTGCGCCAGCATCGCGTTGAGTAGATGTACCTTGGCCGCCACGCTCAACGGCAAGTCGATCAGGCGTTCGCCCTTCTGGGGTTTGGAAGGCGCCGGTACAGCGCGCTTCTCGTCGAAGTAGACTCCCATGGCTTCGCGCAGTACGTCGCGCGCCATAAAGACTGCCTCCGCCTCGTCATCCCCTTGCGTGATCGCTTCGGGAATATCGCGGAAAGTAATGACGAAACCGCCCTCTTCGGCGGGAGTAAAGGTCGCTGGATATTTCATAGTGTCCCTTCTGGGTACGATAAATAGAGCAAGTAGGGTGGTGCGGTTAAGCTGGAAGCCCCTTTCGGGGCATCCTCACTTTAGGTTCAACTGTTTCTTGATCGCTTCGACTGTCCCGGTCTTTATCTCTTTGCTCGGGTGTCTCGGCAGGAAGCTCGTTTTGCCGTTCAGCTTGACCTTCGTGTGGTTTGCACCCTCTTCGAAAGTTGCTCCGAACTGCTTGAGCCACCTGACAAACTCGCTTTGCTTCACCGCACCTCCGTTGTGTGTTTCAATGAGACTATTGTAATCATTATTGATTACATGAGCAAGCACTTTCGTAACTAATTTTGATTACACTACAGCCGCCGATGCAGCCATGCAGTCGGCGGTTTTCATTTCGAGGTCAGCTATGCACATCAGCATCGAAGAAGAGCTGGAGTGGCTGCGGTACACGGTGCAGCGCAAGCGCGCGCAGGCGGCCCAGGTGCAGCCATGAGCATGGCCGCCATGCACTACCGCCACCTGATGGTGCGCGCCGTCACCGGCAACCGCCCGGCGCTGGTCTTCCACGTCACCGACGGCGCTGCCATCGACAGCCTCTGCGAGCGCCTGGTCGACGCCGAGCGCGCTTTCGAGATCCTGCGGGCCAAGGGCTACGGCAAGCCGGGCATGCTGCTGCACGACGTTGCGGCGCTGGTGCCGCCTGCTGACTGATGGCTGCACGCCCCAAGACCATTTGCAGAAAGGTCGGCTGCGGCAAGCTGGTCGACACGCCAGGCTATTGCGAGAAGCACGTCAAGCAGTCATCCGGATGGGTGCGTAGCAACGGTGGCCAGACCAGCGCCCAGCGCGGCTATGGCTACCAGTGGCAAAAGCGCCGCGAGCGCATCCTCCAGCGAGACTTTGGGCTGTGTCAGATCAAGGGCCCGAGCTGCATCGTCGTCGCCACCGAGGTGGACCACATAACGAGCAAGGCAAGGGCCCGCGAGCTAGGGTGGACCGAAGAACAGATCGAGGCCGATTCGCAGCTCCAGGCCGTCTGTGGGCCATGCCATCGGGCGAAAACCCAGGCGGAGAGGGGAGGGGCGGTCTAGTTCTCTAGAGCAACTTCCGGTCATGACCGACTAGCTAGTTTTATTTTTTCTTCCGCAATTCAAACTTTCAACTTTCAGGAGTTGCAGCATGCCCAAACCCCGAACCCCTTCGGCGGTGCTGGAGGCTCGGGGTGCTTTCGACAAGGATCCGGCGCGTCGCCGCGACGACTTCGAGGCGGCCGAGTTCGACCCGGCGCCACCCAAGTACTTCAGCCCCGCCCAGCGCGCGGTGTGGAACGAGATCGTTGCCGCGCTGCCGGCGTCTGTGCTGCAGGCGACCGACCGTATCGCCGTCGAGCTGGCCGCGCGCCAGGTCGCGTACTTCCGCGTGACGCCCGATCCGGATGTGACGGCGGCGCAGCTGGCCCAGATTCGCACGGCGCTGGCGGTGCTTGGCATGACGCCGGCCGACCGCTCGCGTGTGTCCGCGAAGAAGGCCCCGAAGGTCAACGCGTTCGCTGAGCTCCTGGGCGATAAGAAGGCGCACTGATGACGGCCGCCGATTATGTCGGCATCGGTCTGGAGTACGCGCAGGCAGTCGTCAGAGGAAAGATCATCGCGTGCAAATGGGTCAAGCTCGCGTGCAAGCGACACCTGGACGACCTGAAGGCCAGCAAGCGCAAGGCCTACCCGTACTACTTCGACCAGGCTGCCGCCAACAAGGTCTGCAAGTTCCTGTCGCTCATGCCCCACACGAAGGGCAAGTGGGCACGCAAGCGCGAGCTGATCAAGCTCGAACCATGGCAGTGCTTTGCCTTCATCTCGCTCTTCGGCTGGAAGATCAAGAAGAACGACCGGCGCCGGTTCCGCAAGGCCTACTTTGCAGTCCCAAGGAAGAATGGCAAGTCGATCATCGGCTCGGGCCTGGGTCTGTTCATGTTCGCGGCCGACGGCGAGTTCGGTGCCGAAGTCTACTCCGGCGCAACGAATGAGAAGCAGGCCTGGGAGGTATTCCGGCCGGCGAAGCAGATGCTCGAGCGCACGCCCGACTTGCAGGATCTTTTGGGCGCGGAGGTGTGGGCAAAGGCGCTGCTGGTGCCCGAGGACGGTTCGCGCTTCGAGCCGGTTATCGGCAAGCCGGGTGACGGCGCGTCGCCGTCCTGCGCGATCGTGGACGAATACCACGAGCACGATAGCTCCGACCTGGTCGACACGATGGAGACCGGCATGGGCGCCCGAGAGCAGCCGCTGCTCCTGATGATCACGACGGCCGGCTTCAACATCGCAGGTCCGTGCTTCGACCAGGAGCAGGACGCCAAGAAGGTGCTCGAGGGCGTGCTGGACGATCCCGAGCTGTTCGCGCTGATCTACACGATCGACGAAAAAGACGACTGGACGAGCCCGGCCGCGCTGCGCAAGGCAAACCCGAACTTCGGCATCTCGGTCGACGAGGACTTCCTGCTGTCGCAGCAGCGACAGGCGATGCAGAGCGCAGCGAAGCAGACCCGATTCAAGACGAAGCACCTGAACATCTGGTGCTCGGCGAAGTCGGCCTGGCTAAACATGCTGGAATGGGCGAAGTGCGCCGACCGGACGCTGCGCCGTGAGCAGTTCAAGGGCGAGCGCTGCTATCTGGTCCTGGACCTGGCGAGCCGTTCGGACGTCTGCGTGCTGATGCTGATCTTCGTCCGCGAAATCGACGGCAAGCAGCACTTCTACCTGTTCGGCGACTATTACCTGCCCGAATTCGCCATCGAGAACGCGGAGAAGAACGCCAACGCCTACCGCAAGTGGGTGATCGAGGGTTACCTGCAGCAGCACGACGGCGCGGAGATCGACTTCGACCTCATCGAAGAGGACATGCTGGCGCGGGTCGCGGAGTTCGGGCCGGACGAAGTTGTCTTCGACCCGTACCGCGCCGCCCAGCTCGAGCAGCGGCTCACGAAAAACGGCGTCACCGCGGTGGAACTCGGGCAAACCGTCAAGAACCTGTCGCTGCCGATGAAGGAATTCGAGAGCGCGATCAAGGCTGGGCGCGTGCACCACGACGGCAATCCGATGCTGACTTGGATGATGTCCAACGTCGTCGCCAAGCTGGGCGCGAAGGACAACATTTATCCGCGCAAGGAGAAGCCGGAGCAGAAGATCGACGGCCCCGTGGCCGCGATCATGGGCGTCGCGCGCGCAATCAGCGGCGAAGTCGCAACCACCTCATTCTGGGATACACCATGAAGAAACTCACCAAGATCGTTCCCGACGCGCTGATCGTCTGCGGCGCCGGCGCGCTCGCCTACGGTGTGGGGATGCTGAACCCAGCGGCCGGCGTGATTGTGGCCGGGCTCCTGCTCATTGTGGGCGGCGTGGTCGCTGCGGTGAACAGCCAGCGCGCGAAAGCGGGGGCGTAATGTCGATTTTCGTTCCGACCGCATCGGGCCCGAAGAACCAGGCATTCAAGGAATCGTTCTGGAGCGAGCTGGTGGCCTTCGCAAAATCGCGCTCGGGTCAGTCCGTGACGCTGGCATCGTCGCTCGAAGTGACAGCGGTCCTTGGGTGCGTGCGTGTCATTTCCGAAGATGTGGCGCAGGTGCCATTGAAACTCTTCCGCAAGCGAGAAGATGGTGGGAGCGACGAAGAGCGCGAACACCCGCTCGCCGATCTGCTTGACGTCGGCCCCAACGACTGGCAGACGGGGTTCGATTTCGTAGAGAACGCGGTCATCCAGGCTGCGCTCGGGGGCAACTTCTACTCCTTCAAGAACAAGGTCAGGGGCAGTATCAAAGAGCTGATTCCGTTCCCCCCGGGGTCCGTTGCGGAGCGCTGGGACGACTTTGTACCGACCTATTCCTGCTTGACCACCAGCGGCGCGCACAAGGATTTCCCCGCAGAGGCGATCTGGCACCTGCGTGGACCTTCGGTCGACACCAAGACAGGGATGGCGGCAGTCCGAATGGCGCGCGAGGCGATCGGCCTGGCGATGGCCATGGAAGAAGCTCACGCGAAGCTGCATGCGAATGGCGCGCAGACCAGCGGCATGTACTCGGTCGAGCAGAAGCTCGACGACCAGCAGTATAAGAAGCTGAGTACGTGGATCGCGGCGCAGATCGCAGGTGAGAACCGCTTTAAGCCTTTCGTGTTGGACATGGGGGCCAAATGGACGCCGACGTCGATGACAGGCGTCGATGCGCAGCACCTGGAGACGCGCCGACATCAGATCGAGGAGATCTGCAGGTCGTTCCGAGTGATGCCCATCATGATCGGACACGCCGACAAGGCAGCTACCTACGCCAGCGCTGAGCAGATGTTCCTGGCGCACGTGAAGTACACGCTGCAGCCCTGGTTCCGGCGGATCGAGAAGTCGATCGACAAGCACCTGCTGACGCGCGAGGACCGGGCCAAGGGCATCTATGCCAAATTCCTGCCGAACGCGCTGATGCGTGGTGCGGCCCGCGATCGCGCCGAGTTTTATTACAAGATGTGGTCGATGGGGACGCTTAACCCGAACGAAATCCGGGCGATGGAAGAGCAGAACCCGTACACCGGAGGCGACACCTACCGTGTCCAACTGAACACCACTGACGCTTCCAAGCCTGCTCCAGAAGCAGCCCTGTAGGAATCCAAATGCCAAAATCAAATACGCAGCCATCGGCTGCAGGACGAGTGCTGTCCGCTGAAAACGAGCGCCTGCTGCGCGAGGCTCGCGACAGCCTGGACTCGGTCCTATCGAAGCTGGCGCAGGAGGATCCGGAGGATTCCGGATCGTTCCGGTACCGTAATCGGATGGCGCTCAAGCCTGGCCAGGTGCGCATCAATGCAGCCCTGGAGGAAAACGAGGCCGAAGTCCTGATCTACGGCGACATCGGCGGCGGGTGGTGGGATGAAGGAATCACTGGCGAGTCGATCTCGAACCAGATTGCCGAGCTGGACGTCGACACCATTCACGTGCGCATCAACAGCGGCGGCGGCCTGGTCTTCGAAGGCCTAGCCATCTATCAGGCCTTTGCGCGGCACGCCGCGAAGATCATTGTTCACATTGACAGCATCGCTGCTTCGATCGCGAGCGTCATTGCGATGGCCGGCGATGAGATCCGGATAAGCGAGGGCGCCAACCTGATGATTCACAAGCCCTGGTCGGGCGTGTGGGGTGACGCCGACGCGATGCGCAAGGAGGCTGATGTGCTCGACCAGCTGCAGGCTGGTCTGATCAACATCTACGAGGCGCGCACAGACGCTAAGCGGGCGGACCTGGAGGCGTGGGTCAACGCTGAAACCTGGTTCCTCGGACAGCAGGCGGTTGACGCTGGTTTCGCAGACACGCTGGTGCCGGCCAAGAAGAAAAAAGCCGCTAACTCGGCGATGCTGAACCTCTTCAGGAACACCCCGCAGAACCTGCTGGCGTCCGCTGGCGGCCCCGAAATTCGCGAGTTCGAAGCCTTCCTGCGCGACGCAGAAGGGCTCTCGCACGCGCAAGCAAAGCGCATCGCTGCGGCGATGCCGAAGGCGAATCGTGACGATTCGTCGAAACCGTCAGTACAGCCCCTCCGTGATGGTGGGGACCCTGCGGATGAGCAGCGCTCGGCGGCCCGCCGCCTGGCGCAGGGCATCAAACAACTTACCTCCACCATCAAGGAATGACCATGGCAGACAAAGACGCCGTTCAAGAAGTAATGGAAGCGTTCAACGAATTCAAGCGTACGAACGACGAAAACGAGAAAAAGCGCAGCGCTGCGCTGGATGAAAAGCTCGACAAGATCAACAAGGTCTTCGATAAGCACGAAGGCACCGGCCAGCAACTGCTGCTGATCGAGAAGCAGAACAAGGCAATGCAGGACCAGCTGGACGCGATCGAGAAGATCGCGAATCGTGCTGGCCTGGGCGGCGGGAGCGACCCGCAGGCCAAGGCGGCACAAGAGTACCTGGATGCGTTTGACCGCGTGATGCGCAAGTCGCCGGAAAACCGCGATCCCGCTGACTTGACGCTGATCCGCGAACGTTCGGCTGCGCTGATCAAGACCGACGACGCCAGCGCGGGCTTCCTGCTGGCGCCGCCGGACATGCAGCGCGAGATCATCAAGAATGTGATCGAGCTGACCCCGATCCGCTCGCTGGCGACGGTGCGCTCGATTGGCGTTGGCAGCCTGAAGATGCCGAAGAAGGTCGGCAACGGCTCAGCATCGCGGACTGGCGAGACCACCAAGCGCACCAACACCGGCGACCCGGCATACGGCATGCTGGAATTCTTCGCGCCGGAGATGTTTGCGCGAATCGAGGTGTCGCAACAGATGCTGGAAGATGCCGACTACGACCTGGCCGCCGAGCTGCGCGAGGACGCTGCCGAGCAGTTCGCGGTGCGCGAGGGGATGGAGTCGATTTCTGGCACCGGTGGCAATGCTCAGATGGAAGGCATCCTGACGAACACCAGCATCGGCTTCACGCTGAGCGGCGATGCCAGCAAGCTGACTGCGGACGGCATGATCGCGCTGTACCACGATCTGAAGACCGCCTACGCGCGAAACGCGCTGTGGGGCCTGAACCGCAACACCCTCGGCCAGGTACGCAGGCTGAAGGAGACCACCACCGGCCAGTACCTCTGGGCGCCGGGCATCGCGAACGGCGCGCCGAACACCATCCTGGGTGCCGGCTACGCCGAAATGGCGGATATGCCCAACGTCGCAGCCAACTCCTTCCCCATTACCTTCGCTGACTGGAAGAAGCTCTACGTCATCGTCGACCGCCTGAACGTGTCGCTGTCCGCCGACTACATCACTGGCGCCGACGACGGCTTGGTCGTCTTCCGCGCCCGTCGCCGCGTCGGTGGCGGCGTGCGCCAGGCTGAAGCCGGCCGCAAGCTGAAGATCGCTGCGAGCTAAGCGATCCAATCACGGCGAGCCTGAGCGGCTCGCCATTCAAATGGAGCAGCGATGAAGCTCAAAGCAATCTTACCCTTCGACTGGGCGCATGGTGGTGTGAAGGTCGAGCATTTTCCTATCGGCGCTGAGATCGAGACCGAGGACGAAGACCTGATCACCGTTTCGACTCGCGAGGGTTGGGCAGTGGAAGCCGGGGCCGTGTCGCAGGCGGCGAGTAAGGCGGATCAAGCAGACGAGACGCTGCCCGCCCCAGTACCGGATGCTGAAGACCCGAGCGCGACCGATACCCCTGCGGCGCCGAAACGCGGCCGCGCGAAGCAGTAATTACCTGGGCGGACCGCTATGACCCACCTGCACATCGCCCCAAGCGTTCTGACCATCCGCGTGTACGACGCGCCGGGCGGCTACGAGGCGCGCCGGCCGTACGTGGGAATCATGACGGTCAGCCACCTCTCGGACACGGTCGTCTACCTGCATGGCGCCGTCGGCAAGATCGACCGCGCCACCCACCGGGCGGCCCTGGCCATGCTCCGCGAGCGCGGAGTGACCACGGTGCAGTACGAGCGCCGCGGGCAAATGAAAACCATCAGCTTGATATCGAAGGAATAACTATGGCGCAGCAATTCTCCGTGGCCGTGCGAAACGCCCGCCTCGACGCGATCGAAGCAGCAATCGGCGCGTCGCCAAAATTGCGCTTCTACAGCGGCGCCCAGCCCGCCAACTGCGCCGCCGCGCGCACCGGCACGCTGCTCGCCGAGCTGAGCCTGCCGGCCGACTGGATGGCGCAGGCCGCCAATGGCGCCAAGGCGTTTGCCGGCAGCTGGTCGGGCGCCGGCGCCGCCGCAGCGGGCACGGGCACGACTATCGGTCACTTCGCCATCATGGATGCAGCCGGCACCACCTGCCACCACCAGGGCAAGGTCGGCGCCACTGGCGACGGCACGGCCGATATGACGGTCGACAACCTGAATTTGGCGCAGGGTCAGGCGATCTCGGTTACCACGTTCACGCAGACCGACGGGGGCGCCTGATGAAGCGCTGCTACCTGACCGACATCCTGGGCACCGGGGCGGCGGACGTCGACGAGTTTCGCCCTGTGCCAGCGGAATACGGGGTCAACTTCGCCTGGTCGATGCCGTCGAACGCCGACGGCCTGCCGCTGAACGACTGGGGGCTGGTTGAAGTCAGCCTGGCCAGCGAGGCGGCACTGGCCGCAATGGCCGCTGACCCGCGACTGGACGCGCTGCCGTTCGTGGCGCGCGAAACGCTGGTGGCCGAGATTGACCCGGTAGCGGTTGCCGCGATGCGCGATGCGCTGGCCCGCCGCAGGATTGACGTCGGCTTCTCGAGCGCGGCGACCTTCGGCGACATCCTCGACAACATCACCTGGCGCTCCAACCACCCATAAAACATGGCGACCCCGTTCTTTCTCGACGC
Source organism: Massilia sp. CFBP9026 (assembly GCF_034045165.1). Classification (NCBI taxonomy): domain Bacteria; kingdom Pseudomonadati; phylum Pseudomonadota; class Betaproteobacteria; order Burkholderiales; family Oxalobacteraceae; genus Massilia; species Massilia sp. CFBP9026. The sequence continues at coordinate 494,273 of NZ_JAXCWH010000002.1, read as the reverse complement.
GTTCGATGGCCCGGATAACCAGTTCCTGGAATCATATTCTGCAAGCTGGGTGAAGTCGACCAGCCAGGCGGGCAGAGCGATGCTGCTCGGTGGCCGCGTCTATCAGAGCAACACTGACACCGCGGTGTATTGCCGTGGCGACGTGCAGCCGCCGACGGCTGATTACGACGTAAGCGCCTCGCTGTATTTTGCCAGTGGAAGCGGATCGCCTTCCGTCGGGGTCTGCGGTCGGATGGCCGGACCAGGTGGCGCGGCCCTGACCTTCTATCAGGCTCGCATCGTCAACAATGGGTCCGGTATTGTCCTGGCACGGTTCATCAATGGCGCAACGGTAACGCTTTCGTCGGTTGCCTACAGTGCGCCTGCTGGCGCCGAGCCGAAGCTGACTCTTCGCATGAAGGGCGACCAGCTCAGTGTTCTGCTGGGCGGCGTGGTCGTCGTCGGGCCGATTGCGGACGGCAACATCACGGCGGCCGGGTATGCCGGCTTTCGGATGGCGAGCGCCTCCGGAAACCAGATTCGCATCGATAACTTCGCTGTTGAGCCGATCGAGGAGAGCGTCGCCGCGATTGTCGCGACGCTGAGCGCGACTCTGGAGCCAGCGGCAATCAGCAGCACGGCGCAGGTGGAAGTCGCCGCCGCAGTCTCCAGCATTCTCGCCTCGGCGACCCTGGCATCGGCGGCCGCGCTCGCATCGACGGCTGGCCTGACGAAAACGCTGGCGCCGGCCGTTCTCACGGCGAGCGCCTATATCGAGGCCGAGCCGCCGCAGCAGGACGGGGTCGAAGGAACGCTATCGAGAGTACTGGCCACCGCCACGCTTGCGGCATCGGCCAGCGTGGCGGTCAGGGGCGAGCTCTCGTCGACGCTTGCAGGTCCGACCCTTGCGGCTGCGGCCGTGACAGGGGAGTTGGTGCAAGCGCCGTTCGATATATCCAAAATTCATCCGTCCCGCATCGTCGTGTTCGAAGGAAGCGGCAGTCGCGTCACCCCGTTCGAGGGCAGTGGCGCGCGCGTCACGCCATTCGAAGGCAGCGGGAGCCGGGTCACGCCCTTCGAGGGCAGCGGCAGCAGACTGACGAGGTTCGAATGAGCACAAAAGAGCCGATCAAGATCGGCGAGAAGTGGACGGTCGACCGCGACGTCGACGAGATTAGCCACTACCTGGCCGACATCACCCAAGAGCTGATCGACCGGGCTACCACTGCAGTGTCGGTGGTGCTGGTCCTGGTCGGCGTGGCGCAGGTCGAACAGCCAAGCATCGAGGTCGCGACGCTGGAGGGTGTCGAGCGCACCTATGTCGTTGCTCTCCTGGGGCCGGTCGCCGAAAAGCCGCCGGCTGACTGGCGGTGGGTGGCACGCGTCACCTGCGCAAACGGCGAGCGGTTCGACAAAACGACCTGGTTCAACGAGGTAGACCCATGATCGACATATCCAAACTCCCGGCCGTGCGCGCGCAGCTCGAGCGTGATATCGCTGCACGCGTCGAACAGAAGCAGGATCCGAAGCCGCAGCCTGTCGAGTACGCTCGTGCGCCACTGGCTGGCGGCGGCGCGGCTGGAGCGATCCGATGAGCTGGAAACTGATCACGCCGCCCACCGGACTGGCGGTCTCGATGGTCGAGGCGCAAATCTCGGCACGCGCCGACGCCGATGAGAACGGCGTTTCGCCGCTGGACGGCGAGATCCAGCGCGCGATCCGGACCTACACCACGGAAGCTGAGGGCGAGACGAACCGCGCCATCATGGAGCAGACCTGGCGCCTGACGCTGGACCGCTTCAGCGGCAAGATCGAGCTTCGCCGGCCGCCGCTGCTGCAGGTCGTCCACGTGAAGTTCTACGATCCCGAGAACGTGCAGCGCACGCTCGACCCGCAGGACTATCAGATCGACGGCGAGAGCGAGCCGGGGTACATCGTGCCGGCGGATGGAAAGGCCTGGCCAGCGACGGCGAGCCGCATCAACGCGGTGGAGGTGCAAATCCGATGCGGCTACGGCCCGGATCACACCAGCGTGCCGGACTCGATTTCCGGCTTCATTCTGGCGCGCCTGAGTGAGCACTTCCAGTCGGGCGGCAAGGCGGAAAACAAGCACGTGAAGCGACTGTTGTGGCCGGAGGTGGTATGGGGGTGATGAACGACCGCGTAGAGCTGCTGAAGCGTACCGCGGGCCGCGACGGCGCTGGCCAGCCGGTGGAAAGCTGGCCGGTGCTGCGCGAGGTCTGGGCCAACGTCAAATTTCAGTCCGGCGCCGAGGTCATGCGCGCCAACGCCGACGTGTCGATCGTGAAGTGCTCGATCCGGGTCCGCGTGGCGCGCGACGTCGACGCTTCCATGCGGGCGCGCTACAAGGGTACCGTCTACGATATCCAGGCAGTGCTGGCGGATTCAAACGACCGGGACTTTATGTTCCTGGTCTGCGAGAGTGCGAAATGATCGAGTTCGATCCTGCATCCTTAATCCAGGCTGTGCAGGAGACTGCCAGCCAAGTAACCGACCTGGTCGATGAGCCCGTACTGCGCGCCGTGGCCTATTCGGGCGCCGACCTGTTCCGCGACCAGGCGAAACAGAACGCGCTGGATAACAAGAAGACCGGCGTCCTTTATAACAACATCATCGTCAAGCGCCTGGAGGAAGAATCCGACGGCGACAAGAAGCAGGTCTACCTGGTCACAGTTCGAAAGGGGCCGCGAGGCGGCGATGACGCGTATTACTGGCGATGGGTCGAGTTCGGGCACAAAGTCGTCGGCGAGAACAGGAATATCGATCCGAGGACCGGGCGCAAAACGAACTGGGAGGCGCACAGGGAGGCCGAGGCGAAGAAGCGCCGGGAGGCCATCAGTGCGGAGTTCGGATCTGCGACGGTCGAGGAGCAACCATTCATGCGGCCGGCTTTCGATAACCGAAAGGCCGACGCAATGGACCTGATGACGCGCACCCTCGCTGAGCAAATTGCAAGGAATTCGAGATGACGCCCCACGAACAAATATTTGCGGTGCTCGGCGCCCTGGCTGATGGGCGGGTATTCCCCGGCCTTGCTAAGCCCGGAACGCCGCTCCCCTACGTCACCTTCAGGGTGATCAGCGGGAGGGCCATCAACTTCGTCACCGGCGAGAAGCCGGCGAAGCGTTTTGTCCGGGTACAGGTTAACGTCTGGGCAACGTCCTCGATCGAGGCGTTCCAGGTTGCGATGCAGGCCGAGGATACGCTGCGCGCCGCCAAGGAACTGCAACCCGAGGTTCTGACGGGCGCCACCGATACCTATGACGAGGTCGTGAAGTACCGAGGAGCGATGCAGGACTTCCAGCTCTTCCTCTGACCAGCAGCATACATTTCCCAAGCCGCCCGAGCAATCCGGCGGCTTTTTCTTTGCCCGAACGGGCGCAACGGGCCCGGCAACGGGCTTTTTTCATTGAAAGGCCCATAAATGGCACTCTCGCTCCCGACCGGCACCGCATATGCGGTCGCCACCGCCTACGCTGCGGCAATCAGCGTCTCCGCCGCCACCAATGCCGTGGAGACGGTTCTGACCACTGCGGCCAATACCTTCGCCATCGGCGACTACCTGGAATACACCGGCGGCTGGAACCGCATGACCAATCGCGTGTTCCGCGCAAAGGCGGTCTCCGGAACCTCGGTGACCCTGGAGGGTATGGACACCTCCGAGGTGAACCTGTTCCCGGTCGGCATGGCCGGTGGCTCGCTGCGGAAGATCACCACCTGGTTGGCGATCCAGCAGGTGCTGACCGCAGAGCCATCCGGCGGCGATCCGAAATACGCGTCGGTCAGCCTGCTCGACAACGAGAACGACATCAGCCTGCCAGACGGCTACAACGCGCAGACCCTCGCGATGACCATCGCCGACGACCCAGCGCTGCCGCACCACTCCGCGCTGAAGAAAATCGCTGACTCGCGCAAGATCGCCGCTATCCGCGCCGACCTGCCGAACGGCAGCAAGATCCTCTACAACGGCTTCGTGTCGTTCGACGAGACCCCAACCATGACCAAAGGCCAGGTGATGGCCGTGCGCGCCGGCAGCGCTCTGCAGGGCCGCCCGGTCCGCTACGCCTCGTAACAGTTTTGCCAGCCTGCTTCAGCAGGTTTTTACAGCCGCGGGGTCGCACCTCGCGGTTTTTTTATTTCCTCATCATCGAAAGACAACATCATGGCAAAAGCTACCAAAATCGTCCTGGGCAAACGTCCGGAGTCGTTCAAGAAAACCGTGCAGGCCACCATGCTGGACGGTTCGACTGGCTGCATGGAGGTCGAATATCGCTACCGCAGCCGCACCGAACTGGCCGAGCTGACCGACCAGATGCAGGCGAAGCTGAAGGACGAGGCGAACGCCGAGATCGAGCGCTTCAACGCCGCGGTGGAGAAGGCCAAGCAGGCCGGTGCCGCGATCCCGGAATTCACCATGACCCAAGCCGAGATCGTGAAGCGTCAGACCGCGGTCGCTGTCGAATACATCCAGGCCATCGCCAAAGGGTGGAACCTGGACGCGGAATTCGACAAGGACGGCATCGCCGAGCTGGTCGACACGCTGCCGGCCATGGCTGAAGCGCTCAAGGACGACTACCGCGCCGCGATCAACGAAGGCCGCCTGGGAAACTGACCGCGATCGCCGAAGCCATGTATCGGCCAGGCCTGACAAAAAAGGATCTGGCCGAGATGGAAGCGGCATGCCTGAGCCCCGATGACTTCCCGGAGGAGGCTGTCGAAGTCTGGCCGGAGAACTGGCCGGCCTATGCTCTGTTCGCCTTCATGCGGACGCAGTGGCGCTCGGGCGGAATGGGCGTCATCGGCCTGGACTACGGGCCGCTATACAGCAAGATGGATCGGATGGAGCTGACGTCCGAGGCGTACGAAGATCTCGAGGCGGATATCCAGGCGCTGGAATTCGCCGCAATCGGTGCGATGAATGATCGGGACGAATAGGTGCCAATTCTGGCACCTTCCTTGTGCTGGTGTAACATTTCACTTCCAACATGGGAGGTGATATGCAGCGAATCATTCTGGCAGCCGCGCTCTGCCTGGCGAGCGGCGCCGGCCAGGCGGCCATGCCGTGCGATAAGCCGGAGTACCTGCAGCTGAAGTCAGCGGATAAAGCAGAGCTGCAGCAGGAGTTCTGTAGCGCGACGCGGAAGCACAGCCTCAACCTCAAACTGCGCGATGGGAACGAGGAGGGGATAAGTCGCCTGCGCGCAATCGGTGCAGATGTTTCGAAACACGTGAAGCAAAGCCAAGACGATTTAGACGCGGCGCAGTCCTGCTCGAAGGCAGCCGCACAATTCGCCGGTGCGCTCGAGCGCCGCTTCAAGAGTAAGCCCCCAGCGGTGAAGGCATGCCTATCACCTGGCGGGATATGAGCTGACGCCAAGTCGGCTTCTAGCAACTGAGCCACCTTCGGGTGGCTTTTTTATTGGGCCAATGCCATGACCGATATCGTCAACAACGCAACAATCATGGTCACGGCCGACTCATCGGGAGTCGAGGCAGGCCTGCGGCCCGCAGTCGATGCGGCCAACCGCACCGGGCAAGCTATTGCGCAAACTGGCCAGAAGGCCGCTAGCGCTTCGCGTGCGGTCGAAACCGCTCAGCGCAACATCATTGCCTCGATTCAGCGCACCACCATGGCGATGGAGGCTGGTGGCCGTACCACCGCGGCATACTACGAGGCCCAGGCGCGCCAGCGCAACGTAGATCCGGCTTCGCTGACGCCATACCTCAATCAGTTGCGCGCCGTGGAGGCGGCACAGACTCAGGCAACCGAGTCGACTCGCGCCGAGGCTGCGGCCGCGCGCGAGCTCGCCCAGGTGCAGTCGAATAAGGAATCGTTCCTGGCCGGCTTGCGCGAGCAAATTGCGCTGTTCGGAAAATCGGCTGATGAGGTCCAACGGTATCGCGCCGCGCAGGCAGGCGCAGCCGACGCGGCAGATCCGCTGATTGCGCAGCTGCGGGCGCTCCGCGTGGCGCAGGAGCAGGCGGCCGAAGCCGCGCGGCTCGAGGCCCTGGCTCAGCGAGAGGCGGCCCAAGCGAAAGCTAATCGAGAATCGTTTGTTGCCGGGCTTCGCGAACAGATCGCCCTGCATGGAAAATCGGCCGACGAGGTACTGCGCTACCGCGCGGCCCAAGCAGGCGCGTCGCAAGAATCGTCCATGCTGATCCTGCAACTGCAGAACATGCGTGTGGCCCAAGAGCAGGTCGAAGCGGCGGCGCGCGCCGCAGCGCTGGCCCAGCGCGAAGCCGCACAAGCCGACGCAGCGCGCAATACCTTTCTGGCCGGCCTCCGCGAGCAGATCGCGCTGTTCGGGCTGTCGACTGATGAGGTGAACCGCTACCGTGCGGCACAGCTCGGCGCATCGACCGCGGCGGATCCTTTGATCGCCAAACTTCGCGACCTGCGCCTGGCGCAGGAGCAGCAGACCTACGCGACCCGGATGGAAGCTCAGGCCCAGCGCGAGCTGGCGCAGGCTCAGGCCTCGCGCACCTCGTTCCTCAAAGGACTTGAGCAGCAGGTCGCTGCGATCGGCAAGACGCGCACCGAGATGCTCGAGCTCCAGGCTGCGCAGCTCGGCGTGACGACGCAGGCCAAGCCGCTGCTCGACCAACTGCGCGCCCAAGATCAGGCATTCCGCAACGGCGGCATGTCGGCAGCGGCGATGAACGCAGCGCTCCGCGGCGTGCCTGCGCAGCTGACCGACATCGTGGTCAGCCTGCAGGGCGGCCAAGCGCCGCTGACCGTGTTCCTGCAGCAGGGCGGCCAACTGCGCGACATGTTCGGCAGCGCCGGACTTGCCGCGCGCGCGCTCGGGTCTGCCGCGCTGGGGCTAATCAACCCGTTCACCGTTACTGTCGGTGTGCTCGCGACCGGAGCCATCGCCTTCAAGTCTGGTCATGATGAGGCGGTGCGGTACTCGCGCGCGCTGATCATGACCGGCAACATCGCGGGCACGACCGCAGGCCAGATGGCCGATATGGCGAACCGGATGGAGGAGATCAACGGATCGCAGGGCGTCTCGTCGAAAGCACTGGCGACGCTGGCTAGTACCGGCGCCATCGCTGGCGTCAATCTGGAAAAGTTCGGCACGGTCGCTGTCGACGCGCAACGAGTTCTTGGCAAGAGCGTCGAGGACACCGCGAAAGAGTTCGCTGCCCTTGGCAAGGATCCGTTGACTGCACTGCGGGCGATGGGCGACCAATATGGCTTTATCACGACTGAAACATACCTTGCGGTAAAGGCCGCGCAGGATCAGGGTCGCATGATTGAGGCGGCCAGCATCGCGCAGAACGCATACGCCGACGGCGTTGCGAACCAGAAGACTAAGGTCCTCGAAACGCTAGGTTCTTGGGAGAAGGGCTGGCTCGGCATCAAGCGCGCCGCGAGCGGGGCATGGAGCTCGACTGTCGATTTTTTCGGTGGCCGGGAGATGGGGCCACAGGAGAAGATCAGCGCGTTTGAGGCGCAGATCGCTAAGCAGGAAGAGCGAATCACGAGTCTCAAGGCGGCTGGAGTCGCGCGTGAAGGGGAAAAGTACGATCCGACTAAGGACCGCGACGTGCAGGGGGCCGAGGCGATCATTGCGGCGAACAAGCGAGAGATCGAGAGCGTTCAGCAGGTGGCGGAGGCTGATAAAAAAGCAGCTGAGCAAAAAGGAAAGAAGACCCAAGCTCAAGAGTTGGAAAGAAAATATCTAAAAGACCAAGAGATTCTTTTCACTAGGAAAGAGCTGATGCAGCGCGAGCTGCGTGCTACCGAAACAGAGGCGCGGGAGAAGGGCGTCAACGAAGAGATACTCCAAAACCAGCTGCTCGCCATTCGTCGCAAGTATAACGACGTCTTCGTTGCCGGCATCGATGCCGGCATGACGGCGTTGCGCAAGCGAGGCGAGCTTGAGGACGTTCTATCGCAGCGCGCGCTTGCGAACATCAAGGCACAGCGTGATGCAGGGGCCATTTCGGAGGATGCCGCAATTCGTCAAACGGCAGACGAGGAACTTGCAATGATCGACCGGCGTAAGCGGGGACTGCAAGAGCAGCTAGGGATGACCCGCCAAAAGATCGGGAGCGAGCGAGACCAGCTCGACCTGCAAGGGCAGATTGCCACTTTGAACGAGCAGCGTGTCAGCCGAGAGAAACAGCTTGAAGATGACCTTGCGTCTGCTCAGCGTGTCCGCTCGCAGGCGAGCATGGACCTGTACATGCAGGGCGTCACCGCCGCAAATGCAGAGGCCGACAGCCTGGCAGACCAGTTGAAGGCTCAGCAGTTGGCCAACGAGGAAATCGGCCTGAGCAAGTCTGCGCTGGCAGACCTGCAGTTCGAGCGGATGAATGCCACCGCTGCACTGAAGGACCAGACCGCAGCTGAGATTGACGCGCTCGACCCGGGCAGCGCACTCGCCGAAGCCTACCGGCGTCAGGCAGAGCAGTTGCGCGGCCTGGCGCAGGCGCGCCGTGAGGGGGCTATTCAGCAAGATTCGTACGAGACCAGCAAGAAGGCGCTGGACGAGCTGAATCAGTTCCTCGACCCGGCGCGCGCGCAGACCTTCGGCGACGCGCTGCGCGAGGCGTTCGGCGGCGCCGGCGAATCGATCTCGAAGATGACCGCGTCGCTGGAAGGCTTCGCGCAACGTCAAGCGGAGATCGCGAAGAATCGCGCTACCGCTGAGGCACAGCGCGGCACGAAGGACTTCGACGAGATCAAGTACCAGAAGACGATCGCCGAGCTGAATGAGCGGGAAACCCGCAATCGCCTGGCCGGCTACGGCGCCATGACCGGCGCCGCCGCTGGCTTCTTCGGTGAGCAAAGCCGCGGCTACAAGGCCCTGCAGACTGCATCGCAGGTGTTCCACGCAGCCGAGCTGGCGATGACGCTGGCGGAGCTGGTGCCGAAGGGCATCAGCGCGGTGCTGAGCCAAGGCAGCGGTGATCCATACACCGCGTTCGGCCGCATGGCTGCTATGGCGGCGATTGTGGCCGGCCTGGGCGTCGCTATCGGCGGCGTTTCGGGCGGTGGGGTTCCGCTGTCGCAGCAACGGCAGGAGAAGCAGGGCACCGGCACGGTGCTCGGCTCGGACGCCAAGTCGGAATCAATCGCACGTTCGCTCGAGGCCATCGAGGGCGCCACGCTCCAGGGCCTGGGCATCAGCAACGGCATGCTGACCTCGCTGCGCAACATCGAGGCCGGCATTGGTCAATTCGCATCGCTGCTGGTGCGCACCACCGGCGTGACAGGCGACTTCAGGTCGGAGCTGACCGGCTCCAAGTTCGACACCAAGGGCCTCAATTCGGCCGGCATGTTGGCTGGCGGCGCCCTGGGCGGCCTGGGCGGCGGCGCCGTGGCTGGTGCCATGACGATGGGTGTCACCGGTACGACGGCGCTTACCACGCTCGGCGCAGTGGCGGGTCCAATCGGCATGGCCATCGGCGCCGTGCTCGGCGCGCTGCTGGGCAAGTCGCTCGGGCGCGTCATGGGCACGGTGTTCGGCGGCAAGAAGTTTGTCGAGGATACTGGGTTCACGCTCAACCCGGCCTCTTATGGTGATATCCAGGCCGGCGGCGCCGATGCGGCGCAGTATGCCGAGATCAAGACCACCGGCGGCTGGTTTGGAAAGGATAAGTTCAAGACCGAACTGGAAGGCCTCGGCGCCGAGGGCAACCGCCAAATCACCAGCGTCCTGATGTCGCTGTACGACACGGTGTTCGAAGCTGGCCAAATGCTCGACATCGGTGCCGACGGCTTCGCTGCGCAGCTCAGCAGCTTTGTGGTCGATATCGGCAAGGTTTCGCTGAAGGGCTTGTCGGACGACGAGATCCAGAAGGAGCTGTCGGCCGTGTTCTCCAAGGTTGGAGATGACCTAGCCAAGTTCGGCGTGGGCGGTCTGGAGCAGTTCCAGAAGGTGGGCGAGGGCTACCTCGAGACGCTGACCCGGGTGGCTACCAACTACCAGGCCGTGGCGGTGGTCACCGACTCGTTGGGGATGACGTTCGACTCGCTGGGCCTGGCCTCGGTCGGCGCGCGCGAGCGGCTGATCGACCTGGTCGGTGGGCTGGACGAATTCACCTCGAGCGCGGACCAGTTCCTGTCGGATTTCTACACCGACCGGGAGCGCGCTGACGCACTGCGCGCGCGGATCGCGCCGACGCTGGGCCAGTTCGGCATCAAGACCGGCGCCGAAGACTCGCTGCAGCAGTTCCGCAGCGTGGTCACTGGCCTGGACCTGACGACCGAGGCGGGCGCTCGCGCCTATGCCACGCTGATCCAGATCGCGCCGGCGTTCAAGTCGATCGCCGACGTCGACGCCAAGATTTTCGAGGAGCGGGCCGACCTGCAGAAGGAATTGGACCAGCTCACGCTGACCGAAACCCAGCTGCTGGCCCAGCAGCGCGCCGCGCTCGACGAGAGCAACCGCGCGCTGTTCGACCAGGTGCAGGCGGTGAAGGCGCAGGCCAACGCGGCCCAGATGGCGAAGGATGCCGCGTCGTCGCTGTTGGGCGGCGTGGATGCAGCATTCTCGGTGCTCCAGAAGGTGGTGGGGCGCCAGAAGCAGGCGCTGCAGGAAGAGATCACGGTGCGCAACGCTTCGATCCAGTCGATCGAGGCGCTGTCGCAGTCGCTGCGGTCCACCCTGGATGGCATGACGGTGCAAGGCCGCGAGGCCGAGGACCGTCTGGCGGCCCAGGCGCAAATCCAGGCAGCTTTGGCGATCGCCAAGGCCTCGGGCACGCTGCCCAAGGCCGAGGACCTGCGCAACGCCCTGTCGGTGGTCAGCAAGGATTCGTCCGCGCTGTTCGCCACGCAAGAGGACTACCTGCGCGACTTCTACGCTACCCGGATTGGTATCGAGGATCTGGCCGGCCTGACGGACAACGCACTGTCGGTGGAGGAGCGCAGCCTCAAGCAGCTGGAGGACCAGGTCGCGCGGTACGACCTGATGCTCGAGCGCGAGCAGGAGCAGATCGACGTCCTCAAGGGCCTTAGCATCACCGGACTGTCGATCGAACAGGCCATCTTGGCGCTGCGCGGCGCAATGCAGGCCGCCAGCGCGAACCCGGTGGTCTCGGCCACCTCGGCCATCAGCGACGCCTACAAATCCGCTCTCGGCCGTGCGCCGGATGCGGACGGGCTGAAGTATTGGCAGGACCGGGCCGCCGGCGGAATCTCGACCGGCGCGATCGTCGACTCGATCAAGAACTCGCCCGAAGCCCAGATCAAGGCGCTCTACAAGGACGTGTTCGGCCGCACGGCTGACGCGGCCGGGCTGAGCTACTGGATGGATCGGCTCAAGGGCGGTATCAGCCTGGGTGCGATCAAGGACACGTTCGAAAGCAGCGACGAGGCCAAGAAGAAGCTTCGCGGCTTCGCCGTCGGCACGAACTATATCCCGGTCGATATGCCAGCGATGGTCCACCAGGGCGAACGCATCATCCCAGCGGCCGACAACCGCGAGCTGATGCGCCGCCTGGCCAGCCCGGAGCAGGGCAACGAGGTGCTGGCCACCGAGCTGCGCGCGCTGCGCGAGGAAAACCGTCAGCTGCGCAAGGACCTGAACGACGGCCTGTACGCCATCGCGAAGCACACGATGAACACGGCCAGCTCGCTGGACGACGCCATCAACGGCGAGAAGCCGCTGGCGACGAAGATCATTCAAGAGGAGGTTGTTCAGTGATCATTGTTGATCCAGTAGCCCTGGGGGATGTGGCCTGCACGCGCGCATCCGCCAAGTGGGTGTACGACAGAACCGGCACGCTGGTCGAGGTGCCGGCCAATACCCTGGGAGTGACCTATGACCCGGCCGACTTAAGCAGGGCGCCATACGCTACGGTCGAGCCGGCAGCGGTGAACCGGCTCAAGATGAATACTCGGCTCGATCACACCGAGTGGCCGAAGAACCGTGTTACGGTCGACGGAGATACCGCAATCTCTCCGGACGGCACGCTATATGCCGATAAGGTAGTTCCTGACGCGTCTTTCGCCGCCCACTACATCGAGCAACAGGTCAACCAAAGCTTCTCCGACGGTGAGGTGTACACATTTAGCGTGTACGTGAAGGCGGGTGGTATCGCACGAGTTCGATTGGATCTTTACTACGCGATCGGAAGTACTGGTGGGCATGCGGCTACCTTCAACTTAGATGCCGAGACATGCTTCGCGTTAAGCCCTGACATCAAGTCCGTGAAGATTGAGCCCCTTCCTGGGGGATGGTATCGCTGCATCCTGACGTCGACCGTAACGTTCAGTGCAGTTCACCCCAACAGGGTCCTTTGTCGATTCGTTTTTTATGATGTGAATAACCTGGTCACCTTTTCAGGGAACGGCGTAGACGGCCTCTGGATCTGGGGACCTCAATTCGAAGATGGCGATAAGGCCACATCCCTTATTAAGACACTGGACGTCCCCGTCACCCGCGCTGCTGATGTAATCGGCGCTGGTGCTGGCCTGGTGTATTCGAACGTGCCGATCACGGAAGCGCCTTACAGCGCAACTGCGACCTATGCGAAGGACGCGGCTGTACACGACCCTGTGACGAAGATCGTCTACTGGTCTATGCAGGCGTCGAACGTCGGCAAGCCGCTCAGCGATCCGCTGTGGTGGAACAAGCGCTCGGCGATCAACCGCTGGGCGATGTTCGACGACCGCAACAGTACGGTGACGAGCAACCCGGAGGAAATCATCGCAGTGGTTTCGGCCAGGGCGATCACGCAAGGCCTGTTCGCCGGCGCGCTGGACGCGAGCGAAGTGCGTATTTCGATGACACACCCGACGCGCGGCGTGGTGTACAGCGAGAAGCGCGCCCTGGCGCTTCCCCGCTCCGGGAGCAGCTTTTACGGATGGTGCTTCAACAGGTTGCAAATGCGCACCTGGTTCTTGACGCTCAAGCTGCCGGTGTTCGCCAACGCACTGGTCACGATCACCATTCGGAGGCCGGGCGGCGTGGCGAAGTGCGGCATGTGCATGATTGGACCTGCAATCGACGTCGGACTTTCGCTCATGGGGCTGTCCACCGAGTTGAAAGACTACTCGACCACCACGTTCTATCCAGACGGATCGAGCGACACGATCCCGCGAGGCTTCTCGAAGCGCATGAGCATCGATCTGCTGGTTGAGCGGGATCGGGTCGAATCCATTGAGGACGACCTGATCAGGCGTCGCCAGAAGACGCTGGTTTGGCTGGGCTCCACCGTGCGCGGCGACACGATGCTGGTCGGGAAATTCAGCAGCTTCCGCAAGGTGATCGACTCATACCCGCGCTCGAAGATGGCATTGCAAATTGAAGGAGTATTGTCCCAATGACGGTGATCACCGCACTTACCGATCCCAGCCAGATGCCGAATCAGCTGGACGATCAAGAAACGTTCGACACGAAGACGGCGAACTATATGGACGGCCTGGTCGAGCGCGCGCGCCAGGAAAACGAGCTGGTGGCCAACCTGAATGCGCTTGCCGCTGGCGGTGTCTACGGATTCCCATACGTGTTCGACAGCTCGACCGCCGACAGCGATCCTGGCGTCTGGAAGCTGCGCCTGGGCAGCACGACCCAAAACGCCGCGACCAGCATGCGCATCGACCTGCAGGCTGTTGGCGGCGCCGATATGACCAACGTGCTGGCGGACCTGCGCGCGGCCACTAGCGCGGTGAAGGGTTCGATTCGCTTGGTCAAGATGACCGATCCGAGTAAGTGGCTGATCTTCGACGTTACCGCTGTTGCGCTGCCGTCGGGCTATCGCAATCTCACGGTAAGCTGGCGTGCGACGGGCGGCGGCTTGGCCAGCCCGTTCGCCAATGGCGATGCCCTGATGGTCTTCATCGACCGCAATGGCGACTCGGGCACCGTGCCGGGAGCGACCGAGCTGCTGGCGGAAATGAATATCTCAACTGCCGTCACTACAGTTGCTTTTCCCAACGTGTTCGACAGCGCACACGACTGGTATCTGATCGATATCCAGCATTTGCAGGGGGGGCTGAGTGCGCAGCCGTTTTCATTTAGGTTTTACTTCAATGGAGCGGAGGGGGCGGATACGCAATATGTGGCGGTTCCAGCAAACGGGACGTCCAGTACGAAGGTGGCATCTTTTCCTCTATCGCCAGCCAATAACGCCGCAAACTTGCGTGGACTGGTGCAGGTCCGCGGAGTTAACTCGCCTAATCGCAAGGATCTGGCGTTCGACGGAACTTGCCTGACAAACACGGCGGAAGTCCAGGGGATCGGGCAGCGCGGCTTCTATGATTCAAGCAACAACCCCAGCGGATTTGGCCTCCGGGGCAATACCACTATCTCAGCAGCCCTTGTCCGTGTCTATGGAGTGCGCAAAGTATGACGACCCTGCAAATTGCGGAATATATCAACGGACAAACCATCATCCGCGACCTGACCGAGGAGGAGATCGCCGCGACTCCGCCGGAGCAGATCATCGTGCCATCGGAGGTCACGATGCGCCAGGCGCGCCTCGCGCTGCTCAGTATCGACAAGCTGGACCGGGTGATTCCGGCCATCGAATCGCTGGAAGGCGCCGAGCGCGACGCGGCCCGCATCGAGTGGGAGTTCTCCAGCGCGGTGGTGCGCAGCCGCCCGCTGGTGGTCATGCTGGGCCAGGCGCTGGGCCTCGACGAGGTGGCGCTCGACCAGCTGTTCATCACCGCGGCGGGGCTGTAATGCGCGCCGCCTTCTACCGGGGAACCCGGCCCGGCATAGCCGGCATCTACAACCGCATCGTGCGCTGGTGGACCCGCAGCGAGTTCTCGCACGTCGAGCTAGTACTGTCGTCGGGCCGCGCCTGGTCGGCCAGCTTCGCCGACGGCGGCGTGCGCAACAAGCTGATCGACTTCGACACCGAGAACTGGATCCTGATCGACCTGCCGGCCGAGCTGGAGCAGGGCGCCGAGGCCTGGTTCCGTGCGCACCGCGGCGCCAAGTACGACCTGCTGGGCAACCTGCAGTTCGTGCTGTCGCCGATCCCGCATTCGCGGGGACGATGGTTCTGCTCCGAGGCCGTGGCTGCCGCGCTCGGCATCCCAGACCCCTGGCGATACTCGCCGGGCACGTTGGCCAGCGCCCTGACCCTTCTCCAACCCGCTTCGGCGGGTTTTGTTTTTTCTGATGCACCAATGCCATGAAAGTATCCCAAATGAGTGAACCAATTTCCGGCGCCGCCGCCGGCGCCTTCGGCTGGAAGCTGCTGGGCGGCATGGCCGGCATGGGCGCGATCGGCGCCGGACTGGCGGCGGTGGTCGTGATGTGCATGATGACGCCGCGCAGCCCTCGCGAGTGGGCCGTGGGCCTGATCTCGACTGTCGTGTCGTCGATCGGCGGCGGCGCGGCCGTCATCCAGCACTACGGTCTGGAAGCCTGGGCCCACAAGCCAGTCGGCCTGGTCGCGATGCTCGGCCTGGTGTTCGCCTGCGGGCTGCCGGGCTGGGCCATCGTGCGCTGGCTGTTCAACTACATCGAGCAGAAGCGCGCAGCGACGATTGCCGAGGTGGTATCGGACGTGCGCGGGATGGGGCGCTGATCATGGCCGCGCTGAAAGGACTCCACCCGAACGTCGCCGCCTTCCTCGACATGATCGCGTTCAGCGAGGGCACGGACAACGGCCGACAGCCGACGAAGGACCGCGGCTACGACGTCGTCGTCGGCGGCGCACTGTTCGACTCCTACGCCGACCACCCGCGCAAGCTGGTGCCGCTGCCGAAGCTGAAGATCAAGTCAACGGCCGCGGGGCGCTACCAGCTGCTGTCCCGCTACTTCGACCACTACAGCAGGGAGTTGAAGACGGCCGGCTTCGGGCCCGAGGTGCAGGACAAGATTGCCCTGCGCCAGATCCGCGAGCGCGGCGCGCTGTCGGCGATCGAGGAGGGCAACTTCGTCAAGGCGGTTGCCTTGGTCAAGAACATCTGGGCCAGCCTGCCGGGCGCCGGCTATGGCCAGCACGAGCACCAGCTGGCCGACTTGGCGGCGGTGTACCAGCGGAAGGGTGGGGTGCTCGCATGATCCTCGCACCGTACCGCGCGCTGGCGGCCGGCATCGTGGTGCTGGTCGGCCTGCTGCTTGCCGGCGCCGCCGGCTGGTTCGCCAACGGCTGGCGGCACGGCTCCAAGCTGGCCGACCTGCAGCGCGCGCACGCCGAGTTCCGTGCTGACCTGTCCGAGCAGGCGCTCGCCGACGTCCAGGCCGACGCCGCGACGATCCGCCAGGCCGCGACCGAGTTCGGCACCATCCAATCCACCCTGGCGCCGCGCATGACGGCGCTCACCAAGGAGCTGCGCAATGCGAAGCCTCTGCCTCCTGATTGCCGTCCTGATCCTGTCCGGGTGCGCAACCTCGACGCCGCAATCGACGCCGCCAACCAGGCCATCCCTCGATAGCGCGCTGGCCGCGCCGTGCCCACTGGTGGCGCGCCCGGCGGCCGAGGATTTCGACGCCTGGCAGGCCTGGGCTATTGAACTGCTGCGCCAATATGCGGAATGTGCGGCTCGGCACGCGAAGACGGTTCAGGCGTGGCCGAGCTGAGATTCATGCGCTTTGCATAAAATGCAATGCCGGTATTGATTTTGGCTTGCATGCTCTCCATCTTTTGTTCCGCGCGGGAATCCTCTCGCGCCTCAAAATCTAGGGAGAATGACAATGGCACTCAAGCCAGGACCAAAGCCGATTGCAAAATCAACAGGGCTGCCGGATCAGCGCCGCCGTGATAACAAAACCACTCCAGGGAATAATCCGGCCCTCAAACCGAGCAAATCTAGCAATCCCCCTAAAAAGTAGATGATAGGGGTGCCAACTGCCGGGTTAGCACGGCAGTTGGCGCGTCGATAACAACGGCGACTTCGACGCTTGGCAGGCCTAGGCTATCGACCTGCTGCGCCAGTACGCGGAGTGCGGCACGCTACGCCAAGACGGTTCAGGCGTGGCTGAAGTAGGTTCCTACTTAGACCGTGGTCACCATGCTGCTGGAGTCCATTGGATTAAGCGTTCCTTCTTCTTTTTCTCCCTTTCCTTCGCAAGTAGCTTCGGTACCCTGTGAGACTTCTGCTCGGAGCTTAGGCCGCGCCAATGTGGGTGGCTGTAGATCGACTCTTGTGTCGCAGCAGCCGCGATGCGTGGAAACTTGGAATGTCGGTACCATCTCGTCCCATCCCAATTCGAGAATACAACCCCATTCACATGCGGCACGTCGATCTGGTACAGGCCCAGTCGGGACGGCACCCTGCACTTTCCATCGAACCACTCTGTATATCGGCTCATTCGGCATCTTCCATGACTAAAGTATGAAGAATGTATCGCTGATCAGTAGTACCAGTTTCGCTCACTTTTCCATGACCAGACGGTGGCCGCCACCAACGCGACACCTACCACTGCCCAGAACGTCCAGGACGAGTACCATGGAATTTGTGCGCGCCACAGCATCGGGTCGTCCGGAGACATCCCGTTGTTCGCGATCGTCGCCAAAAAAGATCGAATCGTAGGAATCAGCAAAGTCAGGTAAGCGAGAAAACCTGTTCGCAGACTGAGTACGCGGTTGAAGGCTGCGACGAGAACCGCGCACAATCCGATGAATCCCCAGAATACAAGTGCGCCGGTCTCCCACGGGCCGGCGCCGAACCAGCTGGCTATGTCGCGAATCGTCACCACGACGAAGATGCCAATAAATACTAGGAACGCTAAGACGATCTGCGGCATATCCGCACTCCATAGGGGGAAGTTGATGACAAGTATCTCATCTAACCTTTCCATATGGCAAGTATCGAGCCTACATTTTTGAGGTACTAGTGCGCCAAAATCCGCTCCACAAAAATTTTAAGTACCGCATGAACAGTGGCTTGTAGCAGGTCTGAAACCGCATTTTTGTGGAGCAGAAATCGCCCGCAAACCCGCATGGTTATGCGGTTCCTTAGACAGCTTCCCAAGCTTCATACGAGGGTTCGATTCCCTTCACCCGCTCCAGTCGAATGACCGCTTCAGCCGAAAGGCTGGTCGCCGGCCCTGGTAGTAAGTGCTTTAGTTCGAGCTACGTTCAAGCATGCCGTGTTGATCGGCCCACTCAGTCAGTGCATCATTCATTCGGGTCTGCCATCCTTCTCCTGTCGCCTTGAACGCGTCCAGGACGCGGACGTCCAGACGAATACTGATGGGTGCTTTCGTCATAGCCTGCAGCGGACGTCCACGACCGCGAACTGGCTTCACATCGGCCCATTCTTCGTCTGTGAATGGACGTGCGTCTGGATCGTCCATGGCCGCGGCGGTGATTGCCGCGTCGTCTTCAGGAGTTGGCATCACCGTTCCCGGTTTAAGCTTGGGCATATCGTTTCACCTCTCGTGAATTTGCCTTACGCAGGCTGATGATGCGGCGAACATCGTCGCGCAGTACGTAGACAATGTAGTACAGGCGAAGATCGATGTAGCCGATCGCACACAAGCGGGCTTCGCCGTAATGTTTACGTTCATCGTTCCAGATAAGCGCATCATCCCACTCAAATCGCATTGCTTCGGCCAGTGAAATACCGTGCTTGGCAGTGTTTGATTCGCTTTTTACAACGTCATAGACGATGTCCATCCATCCAGTGTATATACCGTTCACAAAATTCGCAAGAATTTCTGTATATACATAAATTTATGGAATCGCTTAACTACCTTCTATTCGGCTGGACAGCGCCACCTCATCCTCCGGCACAGTATCCTGACAGTTCTCGGATTTCGCCAAGCAAGGAGATTTTTGCATGACACCGGATTCATCACGCCGACGCCTGCTGCAATCGATACTTGCCGCATCCGGCAGCCTGGCCCTGCCAATGCTGCACGCCGCGCCAGCCCCTGCGCCACTGCTCACCCGCCCGATCCCCTCGTCCGGCGAACAGATCCCGGTCATCGGCCTGGGCAGCTGGATCACCTTCAACGTCGGCCGCGATCCGCAGGCCCGCAAGGAATGCCAGGAGGTGATGCGCCAGTTCCTCGCTGGCGGCGGCAGGGTGATCGACTCGTCCCCTATGTACGGCTCGGCCCAGGATGTGATCGGCGAAGCCGTGCAAGCCATCAAGCCGCCGGCCTTGTTCTCGGCCGACAAGGTCTGGATCAGCGGCGGCGCCCGCGGCGTGCAGCAGATCGAGACTTCCCGAAAACTGTGGCGCGTGCCGCGCTTCGACCTGCTGCAGGTGCATAACCTGCTGTCGTGGGAAGAGCACCTCAAGACCCTGCTGGCGATGAAGAAGGAAGGGCGCCTGCGCTATGTCGGCATCACGACGTCCGAAGGCCGGCGCCACGGCGAGATCGAGAAGATCATGGCGTCACACCCCATCGACTTCGTACAAATCTCGTACAACGCCCTCGATCGCGAGGTCGAACAGCGCATCCTGCCGCTGGCGCGCGAGCGCCGCATCGGCGTGATCGTCAACCGGCCGTTCCGCCAGGGAGATTTGACGCAGGCGCTGGCCGGCAAGCCGTTGCCCGGCTGGGCTGCGGACATTGGCTGCACCACCTGGGCCCAGGCGCTGCTGAAGTTCATCGTGTCCCACCCCGCCGTCACCTGCGCGATCCCAGCCACCTCGAGCGTGGCCCACGTCCGCGAGAACCTGCTGGCCGGCACGGGCCGGATGCCCGACAAGGCCCTGCGCAAGCGCATCGCCCAGGATGCCGAAAGGCTGGCATGAGCGAGTGGTGGACCTATACGCTGTCGGACTTTTTAATGTTCTCGCAACGCAGCTACTACCGGCTCATCGCCCTGTACAACGAGGCGGTCTGGCCCGCGCACCTGCTGGCGCTGGCGGCCGGCCTGATCGTCATTGGTTGCATCGCGCGCCCTGGCGCCCACACCCGCCGCATCGCGCTGCTGGTGCTGGCCATGGCCTGGGGCTGGGTGGGTTGGGCGTATCACCTGGAACGCTATGCGGACATCAATACCGCCGGCCCTTGGTTCGCGCTCGCCTTCGGCGTGCAGTCCGTGATGTTGTGCTTCATGGCGCTGCGGTCGCACGGCGCGGTGCCGGCAGGTACGCAAAAGCTGGTGGCGCTGGGCCTCTCCGGCCTGGCAGTGCTCGGGTATCCGCTGCTGGCGCTGGGTAGTGGACGTGGTTGGCACCACGCTGAAGTGTTCGGCATCGCGCCCGATCCAACCGCCGTCGCCACGCTGGGCGCGCTGCTGGCATGCCGCGCCCACCCGCTCTATTGGCTGATTCCGCTGGCCTGGTGTGCGGTGAGCGGGGCGACCCTGATGGAGCTACGCGTCGGCTATGCCTGGCTGTTGCCGACATTCGCCATCCTGGCAGTCGCAGCCGGCTTGCTCTTCAGACAGTCCAGGCATTGAACAACGGATTGACCCTTGCCTGCACCTTTTGCCTGGGCACCGGGCCGCGCAACTCACCAATAAAACATGGCACCCGCATGGCCGCAGGCACGCCGCCATCCTCCAACATTAGGCATTGCTTCCGCACGAATGTGTATTCCTTGTCATCTCGGAAGAAGCCAGACTGTCGTCATCCGGGGCCGAACGGCTGACGTCAACGCGCCCTGGTATTCATTCGAAGTCTTCCAAGGAGAACACGATGAAATACAAGACCTTAGGTAACACCGGCTTGCTCGTATCGCAGCTATGCCTGGGAACGATGACCTTCAGCGGCGGTAGCGGCGTGTACAAGCATATCGGCAATGTCGACCAGGCGGGCGCCGATGAACTCGTCAAGGCCAGCATCGAGGCCGGCATCAATTTCTTCGATACCGCCGACGTATATTCCGGTGGCGAAAGCGAAAGCACGCTCGGCCAGTCGTTCAAGAACCTGGGCATTGCGCGCAAGGACTATGTGCTGGCCACCAAGGTATATAGCCGCATGGGGCCAGGCCGCAACGATGTCGGCGCTTCACGCGGCCACATCATGGATGCCGTCGACGCGAGCCTGCAACGGCTGCAGACGGATCACATCGATCTGTACCAGATCCACGCGACCGATATCCTCACGCCCACCGAGGAGACGTTGCGCGCGCTGGACGATCTGGTCCGCCAGGGCAAGGTGCGCTATATCGGTGTCTCGAACTGGCCGGCATGGCGCGTTGCGACCGCGCTCGGGATTTCCGCCCGCCTGAACCTGGCGCGTTTCAATACGCTGCAGGCCCACTACTCGATAGCGAGCCGCGATCTCGAACGCGAACTCGGACCATTGCTCGAAGCGGAAAAGATGGGCTTGCTCGTCTGGAGTCCGCTGGCCGGTGGGCTGTTGTCGGGAAAATTCAGCCGCGAGAACCAGTCTCCGGAAGGCTCGCGCCGTTCGGAATTCGACTTCCCGATCATCAACAAGGAGCGCGCCTGGAACGTCATCGACGTGATGCGCCCCATCGCCGAAGCGCACGCGTGCAGCCCGGCCCGGATTGCACTGGCCTGGCTGCTGTCCAAGCCGGTCGTTACGTCCGTGCTGGTCGGGGCCAAGCGCCTGAGCCAGCTCGAGGACAACATCGCTGCGGTCGACATCACTCTAAGCGAAGACGAAATCCGCCGGCTCGACGAAGTCAGCGAGCTGCCGCCGGAATATCCGGGCTGGATGCTCGCGACCCAAGGCGTGGATCGCCTCGGTCCGGTCGACCTGTGGGCCGACAAGATGTCGGCCACTTCCTGACGGCCGTCCTGTGGCGCTTACTGAAAGGATTTCAGTCATGAGTTATCGATTGCAAGAAAAAGTCGCCGTGATCACCGGCGCGTCGAAGGGCCTGGGTGCGGCCATCGCAAAACACTTCGCGGCCGAGGGGGCATCGGTCGTGGTCAATTATTCAAGCAGCAAGGAAGCGGCCGACGAGATCGTGGACGAGATCGTCGAAGCCGGCGGCAAGGCAATCGCCATCAGGGCGGATATGCGCGACCCGGATGCCGTCAGGCAGCTGTTCGCCCAGGCGAACGAGGCCTACGGACGCATCGACGTGCTCGTCAACAATGCCGGGGTATATGATTTCCAGCCCCTGGAGAACCTTTCGCTCGAACTCTTCCGCAAGCATTTCGAGCTGAACGTCTTCGGCTACCTGCTCGCCATCCGGGAAGCGGCCACCTACATGCTCGACGGCGGCAGCATCATCAATATGAGCTCCACCGTGACACTGTTCGGACCGGAGAACGCGTCGGTCTATTCCGCCACCAAGGGCGCGATCGATGGCCTTACCCGCGCCCTGTCGAACGAGCTCGCGCCACGCAGGATCCGCGTGAATGCGATCAAGCCGGGCGTGGTCGCGACCGAGGGCGTGCACGCGGGCGGCTTCCTGGAGTCCGACTACGGCCCGGCCATCACGGCCCGGACGCCGCTGGGCCGGCTGGGTGTGCCCGACGATGTCGCGCCCGCGGCCGTCTACCTGGCGTCCGACGAATCGGCCTGGACCACGGGAGAATTCATGGTGCTCGCTGGTGGACACCGTTGATGTGATCGTTCGCGCCCGCCCGCAGGCGGGCTGAAAGGAGAATTGGTATGGCAACGACAAGCGGTATGACGCCCGGACAGGTCGTCCAGCACTACCTCGATACCTTCTTCAAGAAGGATGTCGAGCGCACCCTCGACTGCCTGACCGATGACGTCGTGTGGAAGGTACAAGGGGCGCCCGACGTGCCGACGATCGGCGTCCAGCTTGGCAAGGAAGAGGTGCGCGCCTGGATGACGCTGTTCCCCGCCAACTTCGAGCCGCTCGCATTTCACATCGAGCGCATCTTCGAAAGCGGCGACCAGGCAGTCATCACGGGACACTTCAAGCACCGCATCCTGAGCACCGGCAAGGAGTTCGAGAGCGACTTCGCGGCAATCTGTTCGGTAAGAGACGGTAAGGTCAGCACGTACAACTTCATCGAGGATTCATATGGCCTGTGGCGCGCGTTCCAGTCCGACTCAGTTCGACAGCAGATTGCCTGACCTGAACGAATCCGCCCCCGCCACTTTGCAAATGTGCATCCCGCGCAGCAGGTGGCGGTGCGCCGTGCTGGCGAACAGCAGTCCCGGACGGCTGGCCGCTACCGGCGTGACCTGGCCGCTGACCGGGTTGACGACATCCGCGATCGGCTCGCCCGCCGCCACCTGATCGCCCAGCTTCTTGCGGAACACCAGCACGCCCGCATGCGGCGCCACCAAAGGCTCGACCGCATCGAGCGGCGTCGGGCCGCAGTGGGCCGCGGGCAGGGCGACCTTCGAGATGTCAAGCACGCCCTGGTGCGCCAGATACTGCAGGATGGCGTCGGCATCCCGCTGCGCATAGTCATAGTTCACATCGTTCTCACCGCGCAGTTCGACAGTGACGGCGGCGCAGGCGGGCGGGATGACGGCGTCCGTAAAATGGTCGGCCAAGTCCCACCACACCCGGCTGCAGGCTTCGTCGAAGGCTTCGCCGCCCGACTCCTTCGCCACCAGCAGCACGCGCGCGCCCATCAGGTCGGCCAGCGGCTGGATCACGTCGACGAGCGGCGTGCCGGTGTACATGTGCAGCACCGCCTCGTTATCGCAGTGCAGGTCGAGCACGATGTCGGCGTCGATCGCCATCGTCAGCAGGAGTTTCTTGAGCGTGGCGGCATTGTCCGCCGGTTCCCAGGCCGCCACCTCGTTGCGGGCCAGCTCGCGGATCAGCGCGACGTTGGCCGCGGCGTCCTGGCCCAGCCGGCCTTCGAGCGCGCTTTTGAGGGCGGCGGCAACGTGGCGATAGGAGCGGTTGAAGTTCAGACCGGTGGACAGGTCGTAGCGGCCGAAGGGCGCGCCATGCAGCACCTGGGACAGGCCGAGCGGGTTGGCTGCCGGGACCAGGACGATCTCGCCCTTGATCCGCCCTTCGGCATCGAGCTTGTCGAGTTGCCCGCGCAGCAGGTGCGCCACCAGCATCGCCGGCACTTCGTCGGCGTGGATCGCGGCCTGGATGTACACCTTCTTGCCGCTGCCTGCGGCGCCGTAGTGGAAGGATGTCAGGTTCAGGGTGGCGACACTGTCTTCGATGGCGATCGGGTGTTTCGTCGAGTGCATGGCAAGGGGCTCCGGCGTTGCTGGGGGAAGACACCAATTATGCGCGATTCCGCCTTGCCGCCACGCACGGCCGATGGCGGGGGCGGCTGCGCTATAATGACAGCCGTTTTTTCCGCATACTCAACGCTCCCCATGTCTTCTGAAAAGCCTACCAGTGGTCCGGCACGGTCCATGCTGTACGATCCCACCGAACACCGCATCCGCAGTTTCGTCACGCGCGCAGGGCGGCTGTCGACCGCGCAGGCGCGGGCTTTCGAGGAGCATGGCCCCAAGTTCCTGATCGAATACAAGAAGGAAGCGCTCGACCTGGAACAGGCCTTCGGCCGCAAGGCGCCGGTGGTCCTCGAAATCGGCTTCGGCATGGGCGACACCACGGCCCATATCGCGAAGCTGATGCCCGAGAAGGACTTCCTGGGCGTCGAAGTGCACACGCCGGGCGTGGGCAGCCTGCTCAAGCAGATCGGCGAGCAGGGCATCGATAACCTGCGCCTGGTCCAGCACGACGTGTTCGAAGTGCTGAACCACACGATTGCCGACGGCTCGCTGCACGGCGTGCACGTGTTCTTCCCCGATCCATGGCACAAGGCGCGCCATAACAAGCGCCGCCTGATCCAGCCGGCCTTCGTCAAGCTGCTGTGTCAGAAGATCGCGCCGGGCGGCTACCTGCACCTGGCGACCGACTGGGAAGACTATGCGGTGCAGATGCTCGAGGTCCTGAGTGCCGAGCCGGAGCTGACCAATACCGCCGAGGGCTACGCGCCGCAGCCTGCATACCGTCCGCTGACCAAGTTCGAGAACCGCGGCATCAAGCTGGGTCACGGTGTCTGGGACCTGGTCTTCACGCGCAAGTAAGTGTCAATCCGGGGGCGGATCGTCGTTCGTTCCCCCGTCTTCGTCGTTCGTCGCCACCTGCTGTCCCGGGCCACCGGAAGTTCCTAGACTGGACTCGTTGATATACATTAACGAGCACAGAGGAGAACAGCATGTGGAAACGCATCGAACAATGGAACCGTGAGGTGGAAGCGGAGCAGCTCGCGGTCCTGCGCGACCCTACGCTGGTGGAGCAGGTGCCGGCCGGCTGCCGCCGCTTCTTCGCCCGCAAGCTGGCGGAAATGTCGCCCGCCGAGCGCGAATCCCTGTACAAGTTTTCCAGTACCGTCAGCACCTCGGCCGCCCTGCTGGCGGTGCTCAAGCTGTGCGTCGTGCTGTCGGTGCTGGGCTTCCTGATCAATCTTGCCTATCTGCCTGCCACGCCGTGGTGGCAGACGGTCGTCGCCGCCAATGCGATCGGCGTTGCGGTAGCCATGTCGTTGGCAGGCGTGTGGTTCAACTACGGAAAAATCGTGCGGGCCAAGGGCAAGGCCCTGGTTACCATCGTCGGTCTCGGCCTGCTGGGTGGGCTGATCGGTGCCTTGACCGCCATGTTCGAGAGGGGGCACTCGTGGTCGCTCCTGCTCGACAAGCTCCCCAAGATCGTCGTCACCGTGACACTGGTCGTCACCGCGCTGGTGGCGATACCGGTCATCCTGGTTGCCGTGCTGCGCAATCGCCATTACCAGATCCAGGCCGAGCAGCTCAAACGCGACGCCGAACAGGAGCGCCTGGCGCGCGAGCTGAGCGAAACCCAGTTGCGCCTGCTGCGCGCCCAGATCGAGCCACACTTCCTGTTCAACACCCTCGGCGCGGTGCAGCAGCTGGCCGAGCAGGGTGCGCCGCGCGCCGCCGAACTCACGTCCCACCTGATCGACTTCCTGCGCGCCAGCATGAGCGATATGCGCTGCGAGCAGGTGGCGTTGGCCACCGAATTCGGCCTGGTCGAGTCCTACCTGCGGGTGATGCAGATCCGCATGGGCGAGCGCTTGCGCTTTACGATCGACGTGCCCGACACGCTGGCGACCACCCAGGTCCCCAGCATGCTGGTGCTGACCCTGGCCGAGAACGCGATCAAGCACGGCATCGAGCCATCCATGCACGGCGGCGAGATCGCGGTCACGGCCCATGATGACGAGGGAACGATCCGCATCCGGGTGCGGGACAGTGGCGTCGGCATGAACGACACGCCGGGCGCCGGCACCGGCCTGGAAAACGTGCGCCACCGCCTGCGCCTGGCCTACGGAGACGGCGCCTGCCTGTTGTTGAGTGAAGCCGAACCTGGCCTGCTGGCCGAAATCGCCATCCCCTGCAAGGAGCCGAAATGAGTGTCACAGTGCTGGTCGCCGAAGACGAACCCCTGATGCGCGAGCGCCTGCTCGGCATGCTGGCCACCGCCTGGCCCGAAGCGCAAGTGGTGGCGGCGCCCGAGAACGGCATCGATGCCTGGGACGCCTGGCTCGAACACGAGCCGCAGGTGGTCTTTCTCGATATCCGCATGCCCGGCATGTCGGGACTCGAAGTCGCGGAGCGCATCGGCCGCCGCTCGCACGTGGTGTTCGTCACCGCCTACGACCAGTATGCGGTCGATGCCTTCGACACCGGTGCGGTCGACTACCTGCTCAAACCCATCCAACCGGGTCGGCTCGACAAGGCCCTGGCGCGCCTGCGCGAGAAGCTGGACGCCCGTCCCGACGATGTCAGCGAGGTTCTGCAGCAGGTGAAGGCGGCGGCGCCGCAAGCGAAGCGCGAAAAGCTCAAATGGCTCAAGGCCAGCGTCGGCAAGCAGATCCGCCTGATCGACGTCGAGGAGGTGCTGTTCTTCCAGGCCGACACCAAGTACACGCGGGTGGTGCTGGCCGACTCGGAGGCGCTGGTGCGCATTCCGCTCAAGGACCTGGTGGGCGGGCTCGATGCGGGCCTGTTCTGGCAGATCCACCGCGGCACGCTGGTGAACGTGAATGCGATCCGGGCGGCGGAGCGGGTCGATGCCGAACGCATGCAGGTGCTGCTGCGCGGGAGCGACGAGGTGCTCCCGGTCAGCCGCAGTTTCACCCACCTGTTCCGGGAGTAGTCCGGTCAGCTCATCTCGTTGATGATGGCGACGATCTCGTCGCCGTAAGAGACGAGCTTCTTCTCACCGACGCCCGACACGCCGCGCAGCTGGTCGATCGAGGATGGCTTGACCTTGGCGATCTCGCGCAGGGTCGCGTCCTGGAACACGACATAAGCCGGCACGCCGTGTTCGCGCGCGGTGCCCATGCGCCACGAGCGCAGGCGGTCGAAGATCGCCTGTTCGTCGCGCGACAATTCGGTTTCTTCGTAGCTCGAGCGCGAGGTGGACGGACGCTTGGCCTTGACCGGCTTCTGGTACTGGCGCAGCTGCACCTTCTGCTCGCCCTTGAGCACCGGACGCGCGGCGTCGGTGAGCTTGAGCGAACTGAAGGCGTCGTGGTCGACCGTCACCAGGCCGAGGGCGATCGCCTGCCGCAGGATGGCGCGCCATTCCTGTTCGGAGCGGTCGGCGCCGACGCCATACACGGTGAGCTTGTCGTGATGCCACTGGCTGATGCGCTCGGTCTGCGCGCCGCGCAGCACGTCGATCACGTGGCCGCCGGCGAAGCGCTGGTCGACCCGGTAGATGGCCGACAGCAGCTTTTGCACCGGCACCGAGCCGTCGAAGCTGACCGGCGGCACAAGGCAGGTGTCGCAGTTGCCGCAAGGGCCGGAGCGCTCGCCGAAGTAGTCGAGCAGGCGCATGCGCCGGCAGCTGAGCGTTTCGCACAGCCCCAGCATGGCGTCGAGCTTCATCGACAGCACGCGCTTGAAGGTTTCGTCGGCCTCGGATTCGTCGATCATGCGGCGCTGCAGGACCACGTCTTGCAGGCCATAGGCCATCCAGGCGCTGGCGGGAGCGCCGTCGCGGCCGGCGCGCCCCGTCTCCTGGTAATAGCCCTCGATGCTCTTGGGCAGGTCGAGGTGGCAGACGAAACGCACGTCGGGTTTGTCGATGCCCATGCCGAAGGCGATGGTGGCGACCATGACGATATTTTCTTCGCGCAGGAAGCGGGCCTGGTTGGCGGCGCGCACCGTGTGCTCCATGCCGGCGTGATAGGCCATGGCACGGATGCCGTGCTCGTTCAAAAAGTCCGCCGTTTCCTCGACCTTCTTGCGCGACAGGCAGTAGACGATGCCGGAGTCCTGCGCGTGCTCGCTGCTGATGAAATCGATCAGCTGCTTGCGGCCGGTGGTCTTCTCGACGATCGAGTAGCGGATATTGGGGCGGTCAAACGACGAGACGAACTGGCGCGCGTCTTCCAGCTGCAGGCGGTGCGCGATCTCGGCCCGGGTCTGCTGGTCGGCGGTCGCGGTGAGCGCGATGCGCGGCACATTGGGGAAGCGCTCGTGCAGGATCGACAGCCGGATGTATTCGGGCCGGAAGTCATGGCCCCATTGCGAGACGCAGTGGGCCTCGTCGATGGCGAACAGCGAGATACGGCTGCTTTCGAACAGTTCGAGGCAGCGCGGCGTCATCAGGCGCTCGGGCGCCACGTAGACCAGGTCGATCTCACCGGTACGCACCAGGCGCTCGATGCGCATGGCTTCTTCGAAGCTCTGGGTCGAGTTGAGGAACGCCGCCCTGACCCCGACTTCTTCCAGCGCATCGACCTGGTCTTGCATCAATGCGATGAGCGGGGAGACGACGACGCCGACGCCGTCGCGCAGCAGGGCGGGGATCTGGTAGCACAGCGACTTGCCGCCGCCGGTCGGCATCAGGACCAGCGCGTCGCCACCGCTGGCCACGTGTTCGACGATCTCTCCCTGCTGCCCGCGGAAGGCGGGATAGCCGAAGACCGTCTCCAGCACGTGGAGAGCGCGCGCGCCGAGGTCGGCGCCGATATCGGGATTCATACTGTCTGTTTCAGTGTTTTGGATCTGGGTAAGGCGCTAGTTTACTCCGACCAGTTGACCAAGCCAAAGTGAGCGGTCACCAGCACCAGGATACCGAATACGATACGGTACCAGGCGAAGATCGTGAAGTCGTGCGTGCTGATGTAGCGCAGCAACCAGCGCACGCACAGGAAGGCGGCGATGAAGGCCGAGACGAAGCCGAGGCCGAACATCGGGACGTCGGCCATCGACAGTGCCTCGCGTTCCTTGACCACAGAATACACCGTGGCGCCAAGCATCGTCGGCATGGCAAGGAAGAACGAGAACTCGGTGGCCGCCTTGCGCGACAGGCCGAACAGCATGCCGCCGATGATGGTCGAGCCCGAACGGCTGGTGCCGGGAATCAGGGCGAAGGATTGGGCGAAGCCGACCTTGAGGGCATCGAGCGCCGTCATCTGGTCGACCGTCTCGACCCGCGGCGGCGTCGCGCGCTGGCGCTGGCGGTGTTCCACCCACAGGATGATGACGCCGCCCACGACCAGGGCGATCGCCACCGGCACCGGGTGGAACAGGAGTTCGGTGATCGTGGCGCTGAACAGCACGCCGGCGATGGCGGCCGGCATGAAGGCGATCGCGACGTTGCGCGCGAAGCGCTGCTGCAGCGGATCCGAGCCCAGCCCGGCGAACAGGCGCATGACGCGCTCGCGGTACTCCCAGACGACGGCCAGCACGGCGCCCAGCTGGATCACGATCTTGAATACCGTTTCTCTGACGCCTGTGAAGTTGAGCAATTCGCCCGCAAGAATCAGGTGACCAGTGGAAGAAATCGGAAGAAATTCGGTGAAGCCCTCGACCAGGCCCATGATGATCGCCTTGATGGCGAGCGCAATATCCATGAATTGTGTTGGTGTGGAAGTGATCTGGGGACGAGCCGGGACAGGCACGCCGGCTTGGGCTCGAAGCTTACCATGAGCCGGGCCGCCACCGTTGGGCTAACTGAACCGTACGGGCGATTTTGCGGGGGTAATGTGCGGCCGACCGGCGCCTGGACCTGCGCGCGAATGAAAAAAGCGCTTGCATCGAATGTGAAATCGCGTGCTAAACTAAATCCATGAGTAATCCTGCACTCACCCAATGAGTCTATTATTGGTCATCATCCTTGCCGCGCTGTCCTGGCTGGCATTTCATGACTGGCAGTTGCCCAACGCATTACGCTACCGACCCTTCCAGGGCCGGGTCTGGCGCAGTTCCTTCCCATCCGCATCCCGTAAAGACATCCGCGAATTCCTGTCGGTGTTCGGCGCCGCCTTCTCGTTTGGCGACAGCGAGAAGCTGCACCTGCGCCCCGACGACCAGGTGCTGGGCGTGGTGCGCGCCGCCAGGTCCGCACGCTGGATGCCCGATGCATCCGACATCGAGCCGCTGGCGCGCGCCCTGCGCGAGCGCTATGGCCTGCGGCTGGACGAGGTCTGGCATGACGGCTTGACCCTCGGCGGGCTGTTCCAGCGCGTGCAACAGGCGCGTGGAAAATCGGCGGTCTAGCTCAGGAAGATGCGCAGGCAGGTGCGGTAGCCTTTTCCAGCTCGCTTAGCCAGCGGATCGCCTGCGGGCGGTCGTCGCCGCACATCTCGTGCGACGGCTGCAGGCCGCCGCAGAAGGCCGGCCGTTCCGGTTGCCCAAAGATGCGGCAGCGCTCATCCTCACCCAACTGCACGCAACGCACCCCGGCCGGCTTGCCGGAAGTTACCTTAAGGGCTGAGAAAGAAACCATTTTAAGTGTAGGGTCAATATAAAACTACTGCATTTACTGGTTTCGTCCATCCCTTAAGGAACCAGAATCATGACCAGCACTTCCATTGTAGTAGCTAAAGAGATTTCGAAGCTCTACCCCTTCGAGCACCCCAAGGCGTACTCGTATGTACGCTTTTCCACAAGGCGTCAGGCAAAGGGGGACAGTCTCCAGCGGCAGCTCGACCGAAGCCGTGAATATGCAGCGGAAAACAATCTTCTTCTACAAGAGAAATCGTTCGAAGACCTCGGCGTCTCTGCCTTCGACCGTTCGAACGCCACTAAAGGCGCCCTCGCAGCTTTCATCCAGGCCGTAGAATCCGGCGCAATCGAACGAGGGTCGTTCCTGCTGGTGGAAAATCTTGACCGCTTGTCTCGTGCGGACTTGTTCGATGCAATGGCGCTACTTGCTAAACTGGTAAAGCTCGGCATCCGCGTCGTTACACTCATCGACAAAAGGATTCTTGACGAAGAGAGCATCAAAGACCAGACGAGCCTCATCTGGGCCGTCATGGTGTTCATTCGTGCCAATGAAGAATCCGCAACCAAGTCGGACCGGGTGAAAAAGGCACATCAGCGCAAGCGCGACAACGGGTCAACGTTCGCCTTTGGCCAAGGACCGGGCTGGCTACGCCCGAACGCCAACAAAACCGGCTGGGAGGTCATTCCTGAGAAGGCCGAGAGCGTAGTCAAGGTCTTTGAGCTCGTTGCAAGTGGTATTGGTTCTACAGCAATCGCACGCATCGCGAATCGGGAAGGCTGGCCAGTGCCAGGGAAGGCAAAGGACTGGCACAAGACCTTGCCGCATAAGCTCGTTCACAACCGCAGGGTTCTCGGTGAATTTGAGCCGTCAATTAAAGATGGGAAGGCTCGCCGGCAGACTGGCGATTGCTGGCCCGACTACTACCCGAGGATTGTGTCGTTGGAACTCTTCAACGCTGCACAGGCGGCGGCAGAGCGGCGGCGTCATCTCCCCAAGCGCCGGGATGCTGGGTATCACAACGTATTTCAGGGGTTCTTGCGCTGCGGGCACTGTGGCGCGACCCTGGCGCGCAAAGGGAAGACGAGCGGTCGTAACAGCGCCGGCTATGCTCTGTACGTCTGCGCCGACCGCGACCGTGGCGTGACCAAATGCCCCAACTGGAACGCGCGTGAACTAGAGACCAAGCTCATCCCGCCGCTCATGACTTCGGTCTCTGCCGAAATACTGAAGGGGAGCATCAAGCAGAATGCCCTCGAAGCGTTGGACTGGGAGCGCGCTGCACTCTTGCAGGACACGAAATCCCTGCAAAACTTGCTCCACATTGTCGAGCAGGCAGGCGGTTCGGCTGCTCTTGCCAACCGTATTCGTGAACTTGACAGCGCGGTGGAAGCGCGCAAGGTCCGCGTGATGGAGCTGTCTGCCGTTGCGAACGACCCTGTCGCGGCCGTATGGGAGGATGACGTCGAGCAGGCCATCGTGGATGCGCTTGGCGCAGTCAGGGACATCACGGACGAGCGGATGACCGAACGTGCGGAGCTGCATGAGTCGTTCACCCGCGTCATCAGGAAATTGTCGGTCTGGGCCGGCAGTCATGCCGTACTTCAGCTTCGCCATGACGACGCCAACGTTTTCATCCCTCTGTCCGAGCAGGCACCGCTTCACATGGCGCTCAAGGGCAAACTGTCGTTGCCAATCTGCGCCAGCAATGATGAAACGGCCGTGTTCGGGTGAACACGGCCTTGTCCAGCCATTGGCGAGTCTGTTGGTATCTACAGCCCCATTGCCAAGCGGGGCTTGTCCAGGTCGAGCGCCGCAGACTTCACGTCCGTCCTAGCCATGGCAGCGGGTAGCAGCTGGCGGTCATCAGTGTAGAGCCTGACTTCCTCCCTGGCACGGCTGATGGCGACGTAGAACAGACTCTCGTTCGCCATCGCACTGCTTACGTCAGCGTCAATCAGGACACGGGCACAGGTCTGCCCTTGTGCAGAGTGCACCGTGGTGCAGTATCCGTGCTCCAGATGCAGCGGGCGCGCACGGTCGAGCGTTACCGCGCGCCCATTTTCTGTCCTGACCGTGACTCCGAGGCTCGTGACTGCGGTTACGGTGCAGTAATCGCCGTTGATGAGGCCTCGGGTGTAGTCGTTAGCACTGAACCGTACCCTATCGCCAACGGCGAGGTTGCGCTCGGCCACTGTGTAGACGCTAACGTGGGACAGTAGCGCCGGCCGCCATTGGTGGGTCGTGCCGTCTTGGCATTGCAATGCGACCTGGCCGCTTCCTGCCGAAACGACCCTGGCGAAATCTCCTCGGCAAAGATTGAGCGACGGATAGTCCTTCTGAGCCTGCACCAGGTCGCCGACTTGGTAGGACACCGAACTCCTTTTTTGCGCATCGGTCAGGTCTCGGCTCACAAGAATCGATACCGCCTCGCCGACGAGACCGAGGCGAGCGCGCACCTCGGCGTTGATGGCTTCGCGCGCGTGATGGGTGCCGGCCACAATCAGGGTTTGCTCGCGTTGCGCGGGAACGAGTGCGCAGTAGTGACGAGCGATGGTCGCGTACCTGTCGCGAGCGTGAGCGACCTCCGCAATTCGGGGTGCAAGAAGCTTTACCGATTCCGCTACATTGCCTTCCGCAGCGTGTTCCACAGCCGTCTTCAGGTTCGCGTTGGTTTGCCGCTGAATCTCGTGCATGATTGCGGTTTCCATGCCCGC
Organism: Massilia sp. CFBP9026; assembly: GCF_034045165.1. Classification (NCBI taxonomy): domain Bacteria; kingdom Pseudomonadati; phylum Pseudomonadota; class Betaproteobacteria; order Burkholderiales; family Oxalobacteraceae; genus Massilia; species Massilia sp. CFBP9026. The sequence goes on along the minus strand of NZ_JAXCWH010000002.1, from coordinate 461,077 downwards.
TGCCTGGAGCTGCGCGAAGGGGATACCCGCGCGGACGGCTTTCAACTGCTGGGTGTCGCCTACAAGCACGACGCGTGCGTTGGCACACTCCACCAGCTCGAGAACGGCTTGCATGTCACGCGCAGCGACCATGCCTGCCTCGTCCACCACGACCAGCGTGCCGCTATCAAGACCACGGCCACCTCTGGCCAAAAATGCGGCGATGGTCTGGGCTTCGATACCGGCGCCGCCGAGCTCCTGCGCGGCGGCGGCTGACGGTGCCAGCCCCATTGAGCGCCAGCCGCTCATGGATGCGATGTCGTGTACCTGCGTGAGCATGCGTGTTTTCCCGGTGCCAGCGCGTCCTTGTATGCCGACGACGCGGTGCCGGCTTGTCAAGACGAGTCGCGCCGCGCCCCATTGCCCCGCGTTGAGCTCCGTGCCCTCAGTACCCGGCAACCATTGCTGGCGGACGATGGGGGCGAGTGCATCTCGTCCGCGTGCTTCGATGCCCAGGAATGCCCGCTCTGTCGATTGCGCCTCGGGGGTGGTGTAGACCTCGCCATTCGACAGCAGACGACCACTGCTGACTCGGCTTGCCAATTCCGTCTCGATGTCGGCCATTGTCGCGGCGCCGGTAGCGTGCCCCAATGCCCAGCCGGCTACGGCTTCATGCCTTATCAGGCTTTGCCTTTCTGTTAAGTGCTCGGTTGCAAAGTCGATTGCTGCCGCAACTCGTTGATGTCGCTCGTCCGCGCTGAGGGACGAGGGCGCCAACGGTGCGTAGTCGATTCCAAGCGCGGCACTCTTTTCGCGCCACGCCATGCGTAAGCTCTCGCGGTCCAGGTCTCCCTTGGCCTTGCGGCTCGCGAGCGCCGCAATCTCGCGCTCTGCTGCCGAGGCGGTACGCCGGTCCTTCCCTTGTTGAGCAAGGGCGTGAGCAATGGCCTGGCTGCGGCTACTGAATGCTGCCACGGCACTATCGGAAAGATGGGCGAGCTCGAAGCGGCCGTCATGGTGGGTCAAGCGAACCGCATAGCCGAGTGCTTGCACCTCCAACGCCAACTCGGCGCGGTAGAGGGCTCCAAGCATTTTCTGCTGGGCGTACAGCGGCGCCGCGTCGAGAGCACGCCACTGTCCATCAGCGCGGCGCGTCAAGTTCAGGACGACGGCATGCGTGTGCAACTGTGGTTCGGCATCACGTGACAGCTCGTGCCGAAACGTAGCGACTGTCAGATTGCCCGTCAGTTCCGAATACGTCGCACCTGCTTGCGTCACGCGGCATGCAGCAAGACGTGCCTCCACGTGGGACAGCACGCGTGCGACCGCTGTGTCGTGCGCCTTCAACAGCCGTTCGTCATCGGCAATCAGGGCCTGCATCGATACGCTCTTCGGCGCACTGAACGTCAGGTCTGAACCGGCCCGGCGCTCTCCGTCGCCGCCATGATGCATTGTCGTGCCATCCGGTAGCTCGCCGTCGAGAAGCGCTTTGAACATCGGGGTATCCACGACGCCAGCGAGACACAGTGCCTCCGCGCCCGCGCCCCACCAGACGCTGGCGGCCTGGCCATCTTCCGCGTAGTAATCGTCAGCACTTTCGTAGTAGCTGGCAGCGGCATCACCCGAGGTCACTTTGGCAAGGCTCAGCATGTGGCCTCCTCCTGGTATGCCTCGGTGACGACATCGCGAATTTGCGGCAGTAAGCGCACTTTGCGCACGAGGCTGTCGCCGGCAAGCGTCAGATAGCCCTGTAAGCTGGGCAGCCCTGCGATTTCCGACGCCAAGACAAGCCGCTCCTGCGCCGTCTGCAGGCTGGTGCCACGGCTGGTCCCCTGGGTGCCTTGTGAACGCGAGGCGTCGGGCCGCTGTATTTCGCGTTCGCCCAAGGACCGGGAAAGGGCATCGCAAGTGTCCGGGTCTGTACGAGAGATAGCTAAAACCATCAGGTTCCGGAAGCAGCTACGCAACACCGTCGCGGCGTCCTTCCCATAGAGCCCGTCAAGCTGGGCCGTGCTCTGGACGCCTGCGACCACGCAGAGCCCGTGCTTGCGTCCTAAGGTCAGCACTGCTTCGAGCGATGCCAGAGACCCGAGAGCGGCGAGTTCGTCGGCGATGAGCCAGATACGCCGTGACGGGTCCGGTGGCAGCGAGAGCACGGCATTGGCAAGTACGTCCACCCAAGTGCCCATGAGTGGGGCAAGTGCCGTCTGCATGTCGGGGCGCCAAGTGAGGAACAGACTACCCGACTCGTTCTCCAGCCAGCTCCGCAGAGAGAATGCACCGGGTGCGAGATAGCGCTGGGGTGCAAGCCGCGCCGCCAGGACAAACCTGGTAGACGCAAGCGCCTTCGCGGCTTCCGGGTCGAAGAGCCCTGCCGTCGCCGTGCCAGCCAATAGCTGTGCAAGTTCGCTGGCTGGTGCGATGCTGGCCCAGTAGAGCAGCCTGTCCGTCGATGTTTCGCCGGTACGTACCAAGGCGCGGAGAATTTCGGCCAGTAGCGTCTGTGCGTAGCCATGCCAAGCGGCACTTTCGCCGTGCCCGTCCGGAACGACACTTCTGGCAAGGCGCTCCGCGTCGAAATCCTTGCGGAACTCGTTGAACAGAGACCAGCGTTCGCTCCGGCTGTCGAACGGATTCAGTAGCCTGTCGCCATCCTGGGCATGGTGCGCGAGGTATCCGCCGTTGGGGTCACAGATAATGCACCGGTCGCCACGAGCGCGGGTGCCGTCGAGCAGCTCCGAGATGGCAGTAGTCTTGCCAGCACCGGTGGTGCCGGTCAACAGCCAATGCAGGGGCTCGATTTCTCGTGGTAGCGGGATGCCGGCCAAGGTGAGGGTGTCGAACTGCTGCATCTCAAGCCTCCAGCCTGGGGCCACGGATGTGCGCACCCTTTAGCTCGCCCTGGCGTCTCCACCGCGCGAAGAGCCACATGCATACCCCGCTGGTCGCCAGCACGGCAACGGTCAGGGTGAGCACAAACAGCGTTCGGGTCAGGGACGTTGCTGTTCCAGTGACAACTGATTCAAGCTGCTTGACAGCGACCGACCAGTGAAGTCCAAGGCCGCGCTGCCATACTGCTGCCCAGATGACCATGAAGTTTGCCCCGGTTAGCGCCGTCCACACAGCCACGCGGTCGAGCACTATGCCGATACTGTTCAGGAATGGGTCGCGGATGTTCATGCTTTCCCTCCGTTCCGCTGGGCCAGTTGCGCACGCACGCGCGACAGGATTTGCGCATCCCGGGCCGCTGCCAGTTCGCGCAGGAGCAACACGGCTTCCAGGGCCAGCGTGTCGCCCGTGGACTGGACTGGCGCACCGAGCAGACCACGGAGGGTTGCCAGCTCAGCCTTCAAGTCGAGGGTCTCGTGGACCGCGAGCACCTGCTCGCGTACGTACTCGCTCATTGGCTGGCTGGCGATGTCTGCTTGACAGGCAATTGCTGAGTATTCGTCCGGCGAAACGCGGACCTTGATGAACCTGCTGCGCGCGGCTGCCCGTGGCGCTGCGGCACCGCGCTGCGTGGCCTGTTTGTGGACCGCCGAAATCGAGGACGGTCCACCCGCAAAGCCAGTATTGGCGCGGGTTTCAGGGGCGAATGCTCCGCAATCGGAGATTGCAGGGGTGTGTACTTTCTTTACTTGGCTTGTTGGAGCCGGGATGACGGTTTGCATGGCTTGCTCTTTGCGTGGTTGGGATTTTTCGTATAGCGAACGCGATTCCGAAATCTCGGAACGACGTGGCCCGAAGGACCGGGCGGGGCCAGTCCACGCGGTAGTTAAGCCACGGGATTTATATCGAGGACATGCAAAACGCGTAGACCGTAGAGAAGGGGGGCGCCACCTGCGAAAGGGCACGCTATTGATGAAATTGGCCGTCATGACGAGCCGCTGGGCTACGTCAACCTGTTAAACTTGCAAAACGGGGCGGTATTGCCTCAACGGTTTTAGCGCTATATGGCAATCGCCGTTGCAATACTGAGTTGTAACGAAATCTGGAGCGTTGATATGAATTTCTTGGATGAGCAACTAAAGATTTGCCAACGATTCAGTTCAGACTTCGTTCCGCCGGACGAAAGTCAGAAAGTTGGAATAGCGTTGGACAGTCTGCAGATACTGCCTCTAAATGCGCTTCGCCTTCCGCCGAAGGAAGGAACCTGCGGTTGGTATATATGGGGTGGTGAAATGTCGACGTCACCGGACTTCTTCACCCCTTTGCACGTTTCCCACCTTCCCGAAAAATGCCCGGCGCTCGTGCCTTATCTTGCACTCACGCCTGGTTGGCGCGTGCAATTGGCACCGGGACACGAAGATGTATGGTTCGACAATGAATTGCGATGAAAACTTGGGCTGAGCTTCCTGAATGAACTTGAACGATTACCTTGAAGCGGTCGTAGATGAAACTACCTTCCTTGCGTTCGTCGAGGCGCTAGCGGACGACCGTCGTGTAGCGGACCGTATAGCAGCCGATGCAGCCGGGGAAGTTCAGAATGGCTGGGAGAATGATTCGATACAGGACTTTCTCGAAGCTGGGCACGCATGGGCGCAGGATTCTGCATTCGGTGCCAAACAAGGACTTGCCTCAGCGTTGCCATGGAAGAAGTTTGCGGTATTTCTTTACTGCGGAAAAATTTACGAGTGAGGCAATCATGAATGCCGCAGTAACGCGTACCATGAATCCTTTGCCGTTCCAGGACCTGGAGCCGAAGCGTTTTGAAGACCTCGTTCGACAACTTGCCTACGATTTCCGTCCGTGGCGACGCTTGGAGGCGACAGGTCGTTCAGGAGGCGACGAAGGATTTGATGCGCGAGCTCTGGAGATTGTCGAATCGGCCGAGGTATTCACTTCTCTGGATGAAGAGGACGATGAGTCGCTGCAGGCCCTGTCTGACCGACTTTGGCTAATCCAATGCAAACGGGAGCGTGCCATTGGCCCGTCAAAGGCCAAAGGCTACCTGGATGAAATTGTGCTTCAAAAAGATGAGCCGTTGTATGGGATGATTTTTGCGGCGGCCTGCGACTTCTCCAAAAAGACACGTGATGGAATTTTCGAATGGTGTCGGGCAAACGGCATTTCAGAGGTGCACATTTGGGGGCGCGGTGAACTTGAGGATATGTTATTCCAGCCGAAAAACGATAACCTTTTGTTCGCATACTTTGGCATTTCTCTGGTTATCCGACAGCGGTCATTAACAACACAACTCAGGGCTGAACTTGCGACAAAGCGCAAGCTGAGCAAGACTGTAGCAACGAGCTCCGCTGAAATTTTGGTGCGTGACCCGGCAGCGTCAGCTTATCCAAGAGCTGAAAAAGGCAAGCGACCAACACAGTGGTGGGTATACCGGCCAGAGGAGCTTACACACCTTGGGTTAATGGTAAGCATTCGGTGGCACTATGCATATGTTGATACCGTGACAGGTGAGTGGGACGCAGCAGACGCAGTTACTGCCATGCCGGGTTATCACCCGTGGCGCGTCGAAGATGCTGAGAGAGATGAGCTTGAGGCGGCCGCACGCAGCTTGTGGGATGCGTTGCCAGAGCAAAATAAGGGGTGGCTCAAAATCTCCGGGTTTATTCCGTTTCGTACGGTGGTTGCTATTGACGAGCTGGGTGATGATGTCTTTAAAGGGACACACGTCTATGTGCCTTTTCATCCAACGAAGGGTCCGTTCGACGGAGGCGGGTACTGGAATAGATTAAGCACGACTTCCCCCTATGATGGTGAATTTGAATCCCTAGCCGAAAAACGTATCAAAAAGTTTGATAAAAGACTTCGCATCAAAGATTGAGCCGGAGATGAAATTCAAAAGCATAATTGATGGTTTGACAGAGGCTGGAAGTTACCGGCACGCCTTGTTTTACAACTTTCCCGGTGGACTGCGATTTGAACTGTCTGAGGGTGAGAGTCCACTGGACCAAGTGTTGACAGCTCTACGTAAGGCAACGGAAATTTGCAATGACGTCTTTGCTGATAGCGATTCAGTTCTCGTCCACTTGCAACGATTTGTGTTTTCAACGCGTTTCGAGCTACGGCACTCTATTCGCGAACTCGGGATGGCCGGAATTTCCATTCCAAAAGACAGGGACGTTTGGTACGAAAAGGTAGATGAGAGTGATGATTTCGGCGAAGGATTCTGGATAAATTGCGCATTTCAGGTGCCCGCCGCCAAGTTGCAAAACCTACTTTGGTGTGCCCTGGTTACCGACTTCAGCTCAATGCATCCGAATCCGCATTGCTTGATTTACCTCGTCAACACTGCGGGGGCAATTATTGTTCACCCGTATGATGACCGGGGGATGGATGTTATCTGTCGAAAGCCGTCAGTGTTGGAAGCGCTGTACAAAAAGCACAATCACTGGCTGCTCGACTACGACAGGGAGGCCATGGAGCAAACATTCGCCCCGAAAAATACCGGTGTTAATTCGTAACGGCCTGCTTCTTGTGCGCGACGAGAACCTTTCAAGGGGGGGATGTAATGGCGTTTACTCAAGAGGATTGCGAAAAGGCGCTTGCAGGAATGTCTTCGCAAACCCAGGCCCAGTTTTTGGCTGGGCTTGGGCACGTCTATACCGTCTTCGCTAGAGATTCCTACGAATTTCAAGGGGCAGGAGTTACGAATCCTAGGCTTCTTCGAGACTTCAACGAAGTGCATCACCGGCTATATGCTCAGCTCTCTGCACTTCTGATGCATGGCGAGGGCGTATTCCCGCCTGATGTACTTGCATCCTGGCTCTGCGGTGAGGGGCGTAGCGATGCTTTTCGCGCAGCAAGCATAGAAGCTTTTGAGCGTTGCTTCCGCAAATTGCCTGGTGCGTAAAGCGCGCTACCGGTTAAGAGACCATTGGTCTGCAACAAAAGGCAGAGAGCCACGTTGGGCGACGCACGATGCCCGTCTTACTGCGCAGGGGCTGTCGCGCGTTCCAATTCATCCAACCAGCGGATAGCCTGCTCCCGGCTGGAACCGCACATCTCTTCCGATGGTTGTAAGCCGCCGCAGAACGCCGGCCGTTCCGGACTTCCGAAGACGCGGCAGCGATTGTCATCCGCCAGTTGAACACACCTGACACCTGCCGGTTTTCCGTTGGGCATCCCGGGTATCGGGCTCGTAATCGAGGGGGCGATGCAGCACGCCCCGCAGTTGTCGCGGCAGTTCATGGCATCTCTTTAGTTGACAGCCGGCTTGCCGTTCGGCATGCCGGGAATCGGGCTGGTGATCGAGGGCGCGGTGCAGCAGGCGCCGCACTGCGGCCGGCACTGGAAAGAGGCGGACATGGACATCGAGGACTGCTTGAAACAGAGCCCGCCAGTATACCTTCGTCGTCCGCAACGGGCGGCAACATCTTCGTAAAAACGGTTTAATCTACGGTTACTACCATATTTCGACTAATATAGTTTCGGTTATACAACGCTTGCTTGACTGTACGGACGAGCGCGGTCTATATTGGTTGTTCCTTAGATAATTTCTGGGCGGGAATATGGACTGCCAACTTGACAGCAAGCCGCGCTGGGAACGTCGCAAGGATGCGCGTCCCAAGGAACTCCTGGCATCTGCCATGGAGCTGTTCGTCGAACGCGGTTTCGCCTCCACGCGCCTGGAAGACGTGGCCCGCCGCGCCGGGGTGTCGAAGGGAACGCTCTACCTGTATTACGCCAACAAGGAAGACCTGTTCAAGGCTGTCGTACGCCAGACCATCCTGCCGATGATCGACGATGCCGAGACCTCGGTGGCGGAGTTCGATGGGCATAGCGCCGAGTTGCTGCGCCACGTGATCCTGTCGTGGTGGGTGCGCATCGGCTCGACCAAGGCCTCGGGCATCAGCAAGCTGATCCTCGCCGAAGCCGATAATTTCCCTGAACTGGCGCGCTTTTATCAGGAAGAGGTCATGACGCGCCGCATGCGCATGATTTCGAACATGCTCGAACGCGGCATCCGCCGCGGCGAATTCCGCGTGATCGACGTGTCGCAGACGGCCCAGGTACTGATCGCGCCGCTGCTGATGCTCTCGACCTGGAAGCATACGATCGCCCCCTGCGACCGTTGCGACCTGCAGCCCGAGGCCTTCCTCGAAGCCTTCCTCGACATCACCCTGCACGGCCTGCTTCCCCCATCCCAGTAACTTGCCTCTCACGCCAGGGACGGATTTCTGGCGTTCATCCCCCTCAAACTGCAGACTGTCGCAATTTTCCTCTGGCTCGGCCGTGCATCGTTAAGATGTGCGTCCAGAGGCCATTGAGCGATTAGAATATCGGATTATTTATTTTTCCACCGAGAACTGAAATGAATATCGAACAAGCCCGCTTCAACATGATCGAACAGCAAATCCGTCCGTGGAACGTCCTGGACGAGGACGTGCTGGCGCTGCTGCACGTGGTCAAGCGCGAACAATTCGTGCCGAAGGCCTACGAGAACCTGGCATTTGCGGACGTCGAGATCCCGCTGGCGGGTGGCGAGACGATGTTCAATCCGAAGGTCGAAGCGCGCATCGTGCAAGAGATCGCGGTGCAGAAACATGAGAACGTGCTGGAGATCGGCACCGGTTCCGGCTACATGACCGCGCTGCTGGCGCACACCGCGCGTCACGTGACCACGGTCGAGATCCAGCCGGAGAGCGTCACCCTGGCCAAGGAAAACCTGTCCAAGGCGGGCGTGATCAATGTCAGCGTGGAAGAAGGCAATGGCGCCCAGGGCTGGTCGACGGGTACCGAATACGACGTGATCGTGGTCTCGGGCGGCCTGCCGGTGCTGCCGGAAGCGCTGGTCAAGCAACTGAAGGTGGGCGGCCGCATGATCGCCATCCTGGGCGAGGCGCCGGCGATGACTTGCCAGCTGATCACCCGCACCTCGGAAACGGCGCACGACGCGGTCAAGGTGTTCGAGACCGTGACCAAGCCGCTGACCGGCGCCGAAGCGCCGTCGCGCTTCACCTTCTGAGGGCGATCGATGCGACAGATAACCGCCCCCGAGTTGGCCGCCTGGCTGGCCGACCCGGCGCGCGAGCAGCCGCTGCTGCTCGACGTGCGCGAGGACTGGGAATTCGAGACCTGCAAGATCGCAGGCTCGACCCAGATCCCGATGCACCTGATTCCGGTCCGCGTGGGCGAGATCGACGACGACCGGGAAGTGGTGTGCATCTGCCACCATGGGGCGCGCAGCATGAACGTGGCCGCCTTCCTCGAGCGTAATGGGTTCAGTAACGTAACGAATTTAACGGGCGGGGTACACGCCTGGGCCGTACAGGTCGATCCGTCGATGCCGAAGTATTGACCTGATCCTCAACTAGATGACTCCTGTGGAGATAGCAATGCAGAAACCCCTACTTGCCGTGCTGCTTGCCAGCGCGTGCTTCTCGCTCAACGCCCATGCTGCCGACCTGATCCAGGTGTACCAGCAGGCGCTGGCCAACGATGCGACGTATGCGAGCGCGCGCGCCTCGCTGGCCGCCGGCCGCGAGCGGATCACACAGGGGCGTGCAGGCTTGCTGCCGACCGTGGGTCTCAGTGGTGGAATCAGCAAGAACGACAACGACTTCGATCCATGGAATATCGGCCAGGTGGGTACCTTGCCGAACGGCCAGCCGGGCATCATCGATTCGAGCGGTTCGAACCTGCGCACCAACGAATACACGCTGTCGCTGCAGCAGCCGTTGTATCGCTGGGATCGCTGGCAGACCTACCAGCAGAGCAAGCTGCAGCAGGCGATCGCCGAGGCGCAGTTCGCCCAGGCCCAGCAGGACCTGATCACGCGCGTGGCTTCGGCTTATTTCGACGTGCTGGCGGCGCAGGATGCGCTGGAGTCGACCCGCGCCCAGAAGGAAGCGACCACCGAACAGCTGGCGTCGGCCAAGCGCAACTTCGAGGTCGGTACCCAGACCATCACCGACACCCACGAGGCGCAAGCCGCGTATGACCTGGTGCTGGCGCAGGAATTTGCCGCGGTCAACGACCTGGACAACAAGCGCAACACGCTGCAGACGATCATCGGCACCGCGCCGGGCAACCTGGCCGCGCTCAAGCCGGGCGTGACGCTGGCAACGCCGCAGCCGGCCACGGTCGATCCGTGGGTGTCGTCGGCCGAGAACCAGAACTATGGCGTGACCGTCGGCCAGTTGCAGGTCGAGATCGCCATGCGCGACATCTCGCGCAACCGCGCCGGCCACCTGCCGACCGTCGACCTGGTGGCGAGCTCGACCCGCCGCGACGTCAACGGCCGCACCGGCAGCTCGGGCGACACGAAGAACAATGCGATCGGCGTGCAGTGGAGCGTGCCGATCTTCAGCGGCTTCGCCGTCACCAGCCGGGTGCGCGAATCGATCGCGCTGGAAGACAAGTCCCGCAACGACCTGGAAGCGACCCGCCGCAACGCGGCGCTGCAGGCGCGCCAGTCGTTCCTGGGCGTGAACAGCGGCCTGGCCCAGGTGAAGGCGCTGGAAGCGGCGGAAGTGTCGAGCCAGTCGGCGCTGGAGTCGAACAAGCTGGGTTACCAGGTCGGCGTGCGCATCAATATCGACGTGCTGAACGCCCAGCGCCAGCTGTACCAGACCCGCACCGACCTGTCGCGCGCGCGCTATGACGTGATCATCAACGGCCTGCGCCTGAAGGCGGCGGCCGGTTCGCTGCGCGAGGCGGACCTGGTGCCGGTGAACAGCCTGCTGGGAGAGTGATCGACCGGGCCTGCGCCATGGATGCGCAGGCAGGTTGGAAAAGCCCGGGGGCCAGCGTGCTGGCAACCCGGGCTTTTTCGTTTTTTACATTACAGCGCCCGTGCGCGGCGCCACTGGATCAGTTCGGCGATGGTGAGGATCGGGAAGGCGCGCTCTTCGGCGAACTGTTCGATCTGCTCGCCGCGCATCATGGTGCCGTCCGGGTTCATCAGCTCGCACAGCACGGCGGCCGGCTGCAGGCCGGCCAGCTTGGCAAGGTCGACCGAGCCTTCGGTATGGCCGGCGCGCGCCAGCACGCCGCCCGGCGTGGCGCGCAGCGGGAACACGTGACCGGGACGCACCAGGTCGTCCGGCTGGGCATTGCGCGCGATCGCGGCCTGGATGGTGGAGACGCGGTCCGCGGCCGAGACGCCGGTGGTCACGCCGTGGCGGGCTTCGATCGAGACCGTGAACGGGGTGCCGTAGCGGCTGCCGTTTTCCGGCGCCATCGGCGGCAGTTCGAGCGCGCGCACCTTCTCGTCGGACAGGCACAGGCAGACGATGCCGCTGCATTCACGGATCATCAGCGCCATGGATTCGACGCTCAGCTTTTCGGCGGCGACGATCAGGTCGGCCTCGTTTTCGCGGTCGAAGTCGTCGAGCAGGATGACGGGAATGCCGGCGCGCATGGCGGCCAGGGCGGCGGCGATACGACCTTCGAGATCATTGCTTTGAAGGGTGTAGGTAGGGACTAACATGTGAAACGCTCCTCGCATAGGTTGGCGAAAAACGCATCAGGGCAAAGCGAAACCGCGCACCTGTTCAACCGCAAAGGCGCGGGTGATCAGGCGCATGACAGCGCACATCTTCTTTCATCCGGACTATACCGTCGGCCCTGGCTTTTCACCAGGTCTGCTGACCCTGCTCAATGGGAGTTGAGCAAGCGCTCGCGGGCTCGACCTGTGAAGGTCATACCGCCGGTGGGGAATCGCACCCCGCCCCGAAGACGTAATTAAGTTGTTGCCTGCTGAGCAGCAGGCGGGAGGATTGTAGCAGCGGTGTGCGGAGTTTGCTGGAGGCGGTCAAATCCTGGCTGCCGCTCCGTCTGTCAGTCTTGCTGGGTGTCCCATTGCCAGATTGATTTGCCGTAAGAGGACTGAGTATCGGGAAATGTCTCTCCATGTGCGAACCAACGTCGCGAGTCCAGTCGTGCTGGCGTAAAGTAGTAACCCGCATTCTGGCACTTCTCACCTGCGAAGAATCGTTGGGTCGTCATGTTAGAACTGAGTGTGGATGATTCGATTTCTTCTATGTGTTCAAATTCCCCCTCTACAATTTCTACAAAGCACCAGCGGGTTGGACGCGCCATGAATGCATACCGTGCAATCACGCTCGGGGCTAATGCGAGATCCAATGTGCTATTCGCGTACTCGTCGCTTGCCAAGTCTGGGTTTGATAAATTTGCCCAAACAAAATCACGCATCGCTGTTTGGTCGACCCAAAGCTTGGATCGTCCTACAGCAGCCAAAGCTGCGAGTCCTAAATCATTAAATGTTGAGCTAGGAATAATTTCGCCACCTCGTGATCCGTTCCAGGCAAATTGCAACGATGCATTCGGGTCATCGACAGCGATATATACACCAGTACGTGGTGGAATTTGGCCCGTATCTGAAATAATTTCTGGCACCACCCGGAACTTTGGAATCATCTGTAGTTCCGAAGAATTTTTTGCCCATGCCATTGTAAGGCCGAAGTCACTCCACCAACTTACCTGATTACTTTTTTGCATTGTCGTGTCTATGTTGCGTGCATAATTTGAAAGCTCTGCAAACATAGCGTCAAATTGCTTTTCTTCTTCAATAGTGGCCCATTGCATAGAATATTCACTTAATCCTCGAGCACACTGATGAGTCCCTGTAACGTGGAAAGAGTTTGATGAATGATCCGATATGTCCTCAGCAACAGACTGTTGAAAGTCAGCTAGAAACTGCCAGGCATTATTTGACCAGTTCTCAGTCGTATCACGGTCGCCCCATTGATTGCTGTGTAAGAAACGATCGCGCCCTTCTAGGCGGCTTTGATTAATTTTTTCTTCGGCGAATGATTTTATCTGATTAACTCGATCACGAAGTCCCTCCAAGTATTTCAACGAAGAGAAGTAATACAGGAGCGCAGCTTGCTTTTTCTGCCATGCAGTGAGCGGAAGGTCGCGGCTCATAACATTCCTTAATCAAGATGATTTAGTTCTGAATTCTGGTAACTTGCCCAGGTAAGGAGGGAAGGCCTATCCTTTGATCGAAGCCACTTCCTCCAAAATCAGTATAATCCCACCCGGTGTCAAATGGGCCACTTATGTTTGGGTGATTGATGGATTCCCTTATCTCCACGTATTTATCCCTTTCTGGTTTGTCGATCTTTTCGAATGCTGATCGGTCAATTGGCTCACTCAAAGAGTCTCCATTTTTACCTGTTCTTTTGTAGAATTTCGTCGTATCGTTTCTTGGGTCAGCCCTATCGATTTTGAAGACTATCTGCTCTCCTCCGCCCTCAAGATGTTCGTCTGGTAGCGATTTCTTTTTCTGACCAGCCGCTGGGCCTTGCCATGCTTTTAATGTTTCGCCAGGCTTGATGTCGTAGATTACGAATTGACCATTTCCGTTCCAATCTGGCCATACAGCCAGAAATTTTCTCCAGGCAGCTTTTGGGTCTGGCGAGTTCTGAATCTCGTTAAAAACTTTTTCGCTTATCCAACAGTCGCTCATTGCCCGACTATTAGGAGATATAATCCTAAATAGCCGTGCTGGCCCTTTAATGGAAACGCTGGCCATCTTGTGAAAGGATTCGATGTTGTCATCTGTCAATGGAGGCCAACCATCTTTTACTTTTTTGTCGACGCGGTAACGTTCTAAGTCGGCTTGTTGTGAAGGGAATTTTAACGTCTGACCTGCGCTCAACCATGACGGCTTTGGGTTTGATGTTCGCATCATGGTCACCGCTGATGCTTCCGGAATTGCTCCCCGATAGTGGACATTCTTGACATCCACAATCCCATGAAGACGTCTTAGCGATTCTCTACCCAGTCGCATGATAATCGCATCGAGTATCTCCTGGATTGGTCCGCATGCTTTTCTCAACCCTTCGTCAGATTTTGCACGAACCCAAACGATCGTATCGAGCGCAGCTTTCGCCTTGGTTCCCACGCGAGGAATATGCTGGACCTTGGCTACAAGGGCTTGTGTCGTATTTACCCCTTTGTCGAACGCGCGCAATAGCGCGCCCGGATTTGTTTTCGCCTTGACCTGCTTGATCTCCTTCGCGAGCCACGCGAAAACGTCGTCGACCTTGAGGCGACGGAGATAGTGTTGGCATGTTTCGCGGCGTAACAGCGCTACCACGCACGTCATTGAGGCGTCTACGGCAAGCGAGAATCCCTTGCTTGCTCCCCGCCGGACATACGAGAAGAACACCTTCAACACGCCCTTGACCAAGGACCCGAGAACCGGAAATAGCCCAATGAGCGTCAGCGCCAGTGCAACCCACGACCACATGTCGTCCGGCTCCTGGCGCAGCTTCTTGCAGTTCGCGACCAAGTCCCGCACATCGCAGACCTGATCGACCAAGGGAATCATGGAGATCGCGGCATCCGCCACGATCTGTCCGGTGGACCGGTTTTCATTGAAGTCTCCCTGAATCGCCTCCCAAAACCACTCCCAGGCGCTTTTGTCGTCCTCTACTTCTGCTTGTGGTGTGCCGGTGCTCCATGCAACTGCACTACGCAACTGGGTAGGATTTATCTCGGCCATTGCTACGCTCCGGCAGGCGCTGCGTTATTGGGCAAACTTCAACGGGTCAATGCTTCCAATGGATCGTGAGGATCCTCATCGTCAGGCTTTCGCGGCTTGTAAATGACCTTCTTGACCGCCTTGTTTTCGACATTCTTGTGCAAAGCCTTGCCGTCCTTGTCGAGCGTTCCTGTAACGACTGGTCCATCCTGAAAGTGGATCTCGTAATCGACATCGGGAATGCCCTCGGCGATCTCGGGATCGAGGTAGTGCAAGGCAATCCAATGCTGCATCTCGGGACTGAGTTCTCCCGGCAGATTGCGTAAATTGGCGGTGTTGCGACCGCCCTTGTCGAAGACGTGCTTACCACCCTTGACCGAAAACTTCCCAGGGCAGGCAAAGGTAATATCCCCACCTTCCAGCGTGATTGCCGACTCGCCTGCCTGCAGCACGATCTTTTCCTTGGCCTTGATCTCGATCCGGTCATTCACCGAAATCACAGTAACTTCCTTGTCCGCCAAAATCTCCAGCTGATCCGTATGCGCCTGCAACGACACCGGCCCGTTCGCCGCGATAGCCTGAATCCCGCCCGCATGCGAAAACAGGCTGGCCGCGCCACCCGCAACAGTCGACACCGTATGCGCCGCAGCGATATGGAAATCCGATTGCGTCGTCCACTGCATCTGCCCGCCCGCATAGACCACGGTCGATGCCGGTGTCGCCCAATTCACGCTGGCCGCCGAGTCCATCAGCACGATCGCCGCCCCAAATTTTTCAACAGGCTGCTCACTGTCGAGCTCGCGCGACCCCGTCTTGGCCTTGAGCGCCGTCTGCCCACCAACCGCGCCGTCATACTTGCCCTTGGCGTGCGGATCGATCATCGCGATGAATTCCTCCTGCGCCGTGGCCGCATCGCTACTAAACAACGCCTGCGATTGGCCGGCCGCATCGCGCAGCGCATCGCCCAGCGACTGCGCCGCCTTGAACTGCGCCACCGCCTCGGCCGCATCCATCTGCGTCGACGTGATCCCGCTCCCGAGCTGCGGCCGCGCGCTGGTCGACAGCAGCACGCCTTCACCGCCGCGCACGACCGCCCAGGCATCGGTGCGCAGCTCGAAGCCGCTGCCGCGATAACGCCCGCGTTGAGAAGTCCCATGCGGTTGCTCGACCAGGTAACCAAGATTGAGTTCGCTGCCAGCGCTACTGCTTGCCAGCCGCGTGCGTAACTGGCCGGACGTATCGTCCACCTGCCATTGATTGAAGCCTCCGCCATCGAAGTTCCGGCTATGAATCCCGGACAGCACACCTGCGTGCTCGGCGCCCGAATCCACGCCGGCCGGGAACGGCGGCAGGTCAACGCCGTTATGCAGCTGCGCCACGATGACTGGCCGGTCAATGTCTCCTTCGATGAAATCCACCAGCACTTCGGTGCCGATGCGTGGCGTGAACACCGTTCCCCAGTTCGGTCCGGCCAGCGCCTCGGCCACACGTATCCAGCTGCCGGAAGCGTCATTGCCCGGTGCGCTGCCCCGCTCATCCAGGTTGTGAGACAGACCTCCCGGATTCGGATTGACGCCACGCTGCCACGCGAACTGGACTTTTACTTGATGGTCTCGTGTGCTGGTGGCGACCGTATTCGGCAAGCCGACCACGAGTGCCGTCTGCGGCCCCAGACTCGTGCAGGGATGCGGCGCGGCGGTCGCGGCCGGCACCAGCGCCACCACGTCGCGCACGCAGGCAAAGGCATTGCGGTAGGTGCCGTTCTCGACCTGTTTCGCGGCGCCCGCGATCCCCGTGTCGAAGTTGTTGCGCGCCTCGTGCTGGACCCACAGCACGGTAAAGGCGTTGGCGCCGCCCGGATAGCGATCGTGCTGCGTCAACGTAAAGCCATGTCCCGCCGCCTGCCGGCGCACGGCGCCCGCGCCTTCGAAGACCTTGTTGTCCAACTCCAGCGCCAGCAGCATCAGCTCGCTGTGAGCACGCATCGCGGCCCCAGTGTCTCCACCGGTGCGTTCGCCGCTACCGTCATGAATGGAGAGCACCGGCAGTGCGCCGGCATCGAGGTGCGAACCCAGTTCGGCCGCCGGCGCCAGCAAGATGGACGGATTCCAGCTGCTGATGCTGACGCCGTTGGCGGCGAGCCGGCGCCGCGCGTGGAAGGTGTCGATCGCATCGTCGCGCTCGGTCGCGCGCACGCCGTGAAAGCGCAGCGTCGCGCCGCCCGGCGTCGGGGGAATCCGCGCCCGCCGGTCGAAGATCACCAGCCGGTGCCGCGCCTGGCCATGGTCGGCGCCCGCTACGGTCTCGAACGGAGAGTGATCGAAGCGCCAGCTCAAACCCTCGGAGGCGAGCAGCCGCTCGAAGAAGGCGTAATCGCTTTCGCGGTACTGGGTGCAGACGGGCCGCGGCGCCAGTTCCTGCGTTACGTCGAATGACACTTCCACCTGTGGATAATCCGCCAGTAATTCACAGACGATGTCGCGCACGGTCTTGTTTTGGAACAGGTAGCAATCACGCCGTAGCGTCAACAGCGCCAGCGCCGGTTCGAGCACCAGCCGGTAGCGGGCAACGCCGCCATCGGCGCCCAGCCAGGAGGCTTGCGTACACAGGCCATGCCAGGCGCGCCGGCCGCCATCCGGCTGCAGCAGGCCGACGCTCAATTCTTCGCCGATGAAGGAAGACAGGTCGAGGTCGGTCGAGGTACTGAGCGCATCGACCTCGAAGCGAAACAGCGCATTGACGGCCTCACGTCCCGCGAAGCGCTCCGCCACGAGCGATTGCGGCAGGCCGCTTTTCTGGCTGCTGGCCAGGGTGAGGAGCCGCGCATGCTGGCTCAGGCCCGTGCCGAACAGGCCGAGCGAAGCGGGATCGGGAAAGGCTCTCATGGGCGCAGGCAGGCCGGGATGGACATCGTCGCTCCTTTGCGTTGGCGGCAATGTCGATCTTAAAAGAGCTGGTCGGGTCGGTGATGCCTGCAGGCATGACGGTCGTCAAGCCGTAAGTGGGATATGCGTAACGGGTAGATCGAAATAAAAAATGGCGCGGCACCTACAGGCGCCGCGCCATCCTTGCTGAAAATTCAGTCAGTGCTCAGGTGCTCAGGTGCTCAGGTGCTCAGGTGCTCAGCCCACCGCCGCCGGCATGGTCGGCGCGCTCGATCAGCTCGACCTTGTAGCCGTCCGGATCGGTAATGAAGGCGATCACGGTGGTGCCGCCCTTGACCGGGCCCGGTTCGCGGGTGATGTTGCCGCCGGCCGCGCGCACCTGGTCGCAGGTGGCGTAGATGTCTTCGGCCGAGATCGCGATGTGACCGTAGGCGCTGCCCATGTCGTAGCTGTCGGTGCCCCAGTTATAGGTCAGCTCGAGCTCGGCGTGGTCCGGATTGCTGCCGTAGCCGAGGAAGGCCAGGCTGTACTTGTATTCCGGATTGTCGCTGGTGCGCAGCAGTTTCATGCCCAGCACCTTGGTGTAGAAGTCGATGGAGCGTTGCAGGTCGCCGACCCTCAACATGGTATGCAGGATGCGCATTTTGGCTTGCCCTATGTGTTTCGAAGAACCGCCATTCTATGCGTTCGACGGCATCCTTGCCGGAGGCGCCGCAGGCAGGACCGCCCGCGGCGCGCCGGATCAGTTCTCGAGTTTGGCGTCGAGCGTGATCTTCGCGTTCAGCAGTTTCGAGACCGGGCAGTTTTCCTTGGCCGTGGTGGCCGCCTTGTCGAAGGCTTCCTGGCTCGCGCCCGGGATCTTGGCCACCAGCTCGAGGTGCACGGCCGTGATCGAGAAGCCGCCCTCGACCTTTTCCATCGACACCGTCGCCTTGGTGCGCAGCTCGTCGGCGGTCAGGCCGGCCTGGCCCAGCTGGCCCGACAGCGCCATCGTGAAGCAGCCCGCGTGCGCCGCGCCGATCAGCTCTTCGGGATTGGTGCCCGGCGCGTCTTCGAAGCGGGTGTTGAAGCCGTAGGGCTGGTCCTTGAGGGCGCCGCTGCCGGTCGATACCTGGCCCTTGCCATCCTTGATACCGCCGCTCCAGACGGCGCTGCCATCGCGTTTGATCGTCATGTGTTATTTCCTTTCAGTGTCGTTGTCATTGTCTTCGGGTGCGGGCTCGGCGTCGTGGTCGCGCATGTCGCGATGACGGTCGGGCTGCGGTTTGGCCTGGCCAGTGGCGCCGGGGGCGGGATCGACCGCCTCCGAAATGCCGGGCGTGTTGCGTGAATCGGTGTCGACCAGGCCTTGCTCGAGGTCCTTGGCCGCCTGCTTCATGATGCCGCGCGGCGCCTGGTCTTGCCCGTCCGGCGTCTCGTCGCGTTCATGCGGCTGGCGTTTGACGCCATCGTTGCTCATCGGTTCCTTGGTATTGACGAACCGGTCCTTGGATTCAGTCACCATGGTGTTCTCCTTTGTCATTTCGTCATTCCCATCGTAACTGTGTCGCATCGAAACAGTCGCGCAATTGAAAGCCGTAATTTGATGATGCTTTTTTGCAATTAGATGGTTAACATGGAAGCTTGACCGTATTGACGGAAAGCGCCGTGAGCTCCCATACCCTGACCGACCACGCCAGCATCCCCTGCAAGAACTGCGGCACGACCACGCACGGCAATTACTGCCAGCAGTGCGGGCAGGCCACCCACCTGCACGTGCCGAGCGCACGCGAATTCCTGCACGAGTTCATCGCCCACTATGTGGCGCTGGAGGGCAAGCTGTGGAAGTCGCTGGCCCTGCTGATCGCCAGGCCGGGTTTGCTGACCTGCGAATACATCGAGGGGCGCCGCGTGCGTTATCTCGAGCCGTTGCGCCTCTACCTGACCTTCAGCATCATTTTCTTTGCACTGTTTAAGCTCAGTGGCGTCGAGGTGGCGCGCTTCGACGAGCCGTCGCCGGCCCTGGCCGCCGCGGTGGCCGAAGGGCGCGCCAAGGAGACGGTGCTGGGCCCGGCCATGGGAGCGAACGCCGCCGAGTATGAAAAAGTCCAGGCCGTGCTCGACAAGAAGGCCAGCAATGTGCATCCGGTACTGCGCGAACGAGTGGCGCGCTTCATGTCGCTGTCCCCGCAGGCGCAGAGGTCGGCGCTCAAGCAGGCCTTCTACAGTTACACGCCTTACGCGATCTTCGCCATGATGCCGCTGTTCGCGCTGTACCTGAAGATCCTGTACCTGGGCACCGGGCGCCGCTATGGCGAGCATTTCCTGTTTGCCCTGCACGTAAATGCCTTTGCCTTCCTGATGCTGTCGGTGATGATCCTGGTGCCGGAAACCTGGAAATTCATTACCTTCGCACTGTTGCTATGGCTGGTGTTCTACCTGCCGATGGCCATGCGCCGCGTCTACGAGCGTAGCTGGGTGGGCACTGTGGTTCGCTGGGTCGTGCTGATCTTCGCTCACATCGTGACCCTGGCCTCGGCTGTATTGACCGTGATGGGCATGGTACTGATGGGCTGAACTTGCAGGGCAGGGCTGGCGCCCGCTATACTGTTCATCTATACAGTAATTATCGAGCGCCGTATGGCAGCCGCAGGGATTATCGGTTAATCTCCAGCGTGTCGTTCAACCCTATACCGCAGAGACCGTCATGCCCGCTTCGCCCCAACCGCAACAGATCATCGCGCTCGTTGTGCGGCATAACACGGCAGGCGTCGAAGAGCCGGTCGGCCGCATCCGCGATTTCCTGCAAGAGGCGGGCTACCGCGTGGTGTTCGAGGCCGATACCGCGGCGAACCTGCAACTGGACGATATCGATTCGATGACCGTGGCCGAGATCGGCGCCCAGGCGAAGATCGGCATCGTGGTCGGCGGCGACGGCACCATGCTGGGCATCGCGCGCCAGCTGGCCGCGTACGACATCGCCCTGATCGGCATCAACCTGGGCCGGCTCGGCTTCATCACCGACATCCCGCTCGACGACATGCTGCCGGCGCTCAGCGAGATCCTGCAAGGCCGTTCGCGCGCTGAAGAACGCACCCTGCTCGAAGCGCGCGTGATGCGCGGCGGCGAACAGATCTTCTGCAGCGTGGCCGTCAACGACGTGGTCGTGGCGCGCGGCACCGGCGCCGGCATGGTCGAACTCAAGCTGACCGTCGACGGTCAATTCATGTACAACCAGCGCTCGGACGGCCTGATCGTGTCCACGCCCACCGGCTCGAC
This sequence comes from Massilia sp. CFBP9026, assembly GCF_034045165.1. Lineage (NCBI taxonomy): Bacteria > Pseudomonadati > Pseudomonadota > Betaproteobacteria > Burkholderiales > Oxalobacteraceae > Massilia > Massilia sp. CFBP9026. The sequence goes on along the minus strand of NZ_JAXCWH010000002.1, from coordinate 440,536 downwards.
GGCCTACGCGTTGTCGGCCGGCGGTCCGCTGCTGCACCCGAGAATGAAGGGCACGGTGCTGGTGCCGATTGCGCCGCATGCGCTGTCGAACCGGCCGATCGTGGTGCCTGACGATAGCGAGATCGTGGTCGAGCTGGTCAGCGGACGCGATATCAGCGTGAACTTCGACATGCAGACCTTCACCAGCCTGCAACTGGGCGACCAGATCGTCATTTCGCGTTCGCCGCATACGATTACCTTCCTGCATCCGCTCGACTGGAGCTACTACCACACGCTGCGCCAGAAGCTGCACTGGAACGAATACCCCACCAACGACGGCAAGCTCAAGTAAGTCGCCACGATCCAGCGCCTGACCTGATCGCCACAGAATCGCCAATCACCGGAGCCCCGATTTTTCATGCTGCGCACACTGACCATCCGCGACTTCGTCATCGTCGACGCCATCGAACTGGAGTTCTCGAACGGCTTTTCGGTGTTCACCGGCGAGACCGGCGCCGGCAAGTCGATCCTGATCGATGCGCTGCAACTGGCGCTCGGCGGACGCGGCGACGCCAGCATGGTGCGCGAAGGCGCGGCCAAGGCCGACATCACGGCCGATTTTTCGCCGACCGCAGCGGCGTCGAGCTGGCTCGAGCAGCATGAATTTGGCGTCGAGGAGGGCGGGGCGCTGCTGCGCCGCGTGATCGACAACGCCGGCCGCTCCAAGGCCTATATCAATGGCGTGGCCGCCACCGCTGCCCAGCTGCGCGAACTGGGCGAACTGCTGGTCGACATCCACGGCCAGCATGCCCACCAGTCGCTGCTCAAGCCGGACGCCCAGCGCGCGCTGCTCGACAATCAGATCGCGGTGCGCGATCCGCAGGCGCGCATCGAGGCGCAAGAAGTGTCGCAGTCCTGGCGCGCCTGGCGCGCGCTGGTGCGCCAGCGCGAAGAATACGAGACCAATGCCAAGAACGTGCTGATCGAGCGGGAGCGCCTCGAGTGGCAGGTCAGCGAGCTGGATAAACTGGCGCCGAAGGCCGGCGAATGGGGCGAGATCAGCAACGAACACAGCCGCCTGTCGCATGCCGCCAGCCTGCTCGAAGGCGCGCAGGAAGCCCTGGCTGCGATCTCGGAATCGGAGCATCCGATCCTGTCGCAGCTGTCCTCGCTCAATGCCAAGCTCGGCAAGCTGGTCGACGTCGATGCCCAACTGCAGTCGGTGCTCGACTGCATGGAGCCGGCCCGCATCCAGCTGCAAGAGGCGGTGTCCGAGCTGAACAACTACATCGACAAGGTCGAGCTCGATCCAGGCCGCCTGCGCGAAGTCGACGCCCGCATGGACGCGCTGCACAGCGCCGCGCGCAAGTACCGCGTCACGCCCGAAGAACTGCCCGAAGAACACGCGCAATTGGCCACCAAGCTGCGCCAGCTCGCCGACGCCACCGATATCGAGGGCTTGCGCAAGCAGGAAGACAAGGCCGCAGCCGCCTATATGGAAGTGGCGGGGCGCCTGTCGGTGCGCCGCGTCAAGGCCGCCGCCGAACTGGGCACGCAAGTGACGGCAGCGATGCAAGAACTGAGCATGAGCGGCGGCAGCTTCGCCATCGGTCTCAATAGCGGCGAGCCGGGCGCGCACGGCCTCGAACAGGTGGAATTTTTGGTCGCCGGCCATGCCGGCGTGGCGCCGCGTCCACTGGCCAAGGTGGCCTCGGGCGGCGAACTGGCGCGTATCTCGCTGGCGATCTCGGTGATCACCTCGAACGCGACCACGGTGCCCACCTTGATCTTCGACGAGGTCGACACCGGCATCGGCGGCGGCGTGGCCGAAGTGGTGGGGCGCCTGTTGAAGCGCCTGGGCCAGCAGCGCCAGGTGCTGTGCGTGACCCATTTGCCGCAGGTGGCGAGCCAGGCCAACCAGCATTTCCAGGTGGCCAAGGGCACGACTGGCGAAGGTCGCACCGTGTCGCGCATCGACGTGCTCGACAGCCGCGCGCGGGTCGAAGAGGTGGCGCGCATGCTGGGCGGGATCGAGATCACCGAGACCACGCGCAAGCATGCGCGGGAATTGCTCGCTTCCTGACATCGGCCAACAGCCTCAGCACGTCGTTCCCGCGCAGGCGGGAACCCAAGTCCTTCGCGCTGCCGATACCGCCAAACGTAGCGTCAGCGCTAACAACCTTAGGTTCCCGCCTGCGCGGGAACGACGTGCGTGCGGCGCGGGCGACAATGTGGTGACCGGTCTGCACCTATCCAATTAGTTGTCATGCCGCTTTCTTCATTCTGTGGCAGAGTGACGTTCGACCTGCGGCCCTCACGCCGCAGCATCGTTCGCCAACCCAACCATGGAAGGAATTCGCATGAGCATCGAAAAAGTCCTGTACCGCGCCCAAGCCACCTCGCAAGGCGGCCGTGAAGGCACCTCGAAAAGTTCCGATGGCGTCCTTGACCTGAAACTGAGCACGCCGAAGGAACTCGGCGGCGGTGGCGGCCCGGGCACGAATCCGGAGCAACTGTTCGCGGCCGGCTACTCGGCCTGCTTCCTGGGCGCCCTGAAATTCGTGGCCGGCCAGGCCAAGGTCGCGCTGCCGCAAGACCTGACCATCACCGGCGACGTCGGCATCGGCCAGATCCCGACCGGCTTCGGCATCGAAGTCGACCTCACCATCAAGGCCCCGGGCATGGACCAGGCCCAGCTGCAAGAGCTGGTCGACAAGGCCCATATCGTGTGCCCTTACTCGAACGCCACCCGTGGCAATATCGACGTGCGCCTGCACGTGAACACCTGATTCCTGGCGGTTAGAACAGTTTCCGTGGCGGCAGCGCCACGGAAGACGGTGGCGCCACTCCGGCAAAAGGGGGCGTCATCCGCTTTGCCGATAGCCCCCACTTATAATAGACAGGTCCTGTCCTACTTTCCTGTCTATGCCATTTCGTAAAGAACCGCCTCACATCCACGGTACCGTGCCGCACAGCGCGATCGTCCTGGTCAACCTCGGTACCCCGGACGAGCCGACCCGCTCGAGCGTGCGCCGCTACCTGAAGCAGTTCCTGTCCGATCCGCGCGTGGTCGAGATCCCCAGCCGCATCTGGTGGTTCATCCTGAACCTGTTCATCCTGCCGTTCCGCTCCGGCCAGTCGGCTGCCAAATACCGCACCATCTGGACCCGTGAAGGCTCGCCCCTGCGCATCCACACCGCCCAACAGGCGGCAAAACTGCAGGCCGTGCTGGCCGAACGCGGCCACGAAGACGTCAAGGTGGCGATGGCCATGCGCTACGGCACGCCATCCCTGCCCGACGTGCTCGACCAGCTGAAGGCCGACGGTTGCGACCGCATCGTCGTGCTGCCCGCCTACCCGCAGTATTCCGGCACCACCACCGCCTCGATCTGGGATTCGGTGTTTCAACATTACGCGCGCGTGCGCAACGTGCCCGAGTTGCGCCTGGTGAAGCACTACCACGACCATGAGGGCTATATCAACGCGCTGCGCGACAGCGTGCAGGCCCACTGGGATGCCCACGGCCGCGGCCAGAAACTGGTGATGAGCTTCCACGGCACGCCCAAGCGCACCCTGGAACTGGGCGACCCGTATTTCTGCGAGTGCCAGAAGACCGGGCGCTTGCTGGCCGACGCGCTCGGGCTCGCGCCGGACGACTACCTGGTCACCTTCCAGTCGCGCTTCGGCAAGGCCGAGTGGCTGCAGCCGTATACCGCGCCGACCGTGCAGCAGCTGGCGCGCGACGGCGTCGAGCGCATCGACGTGATCTGTCCGGGCTTTACCAGCGACTGCCTCGAGACGCTGGAAGAGATCTCGATGGAAGTGCGGCACGATTTCATCTCGAACGGCGGTAAGGACTTCCACTACATCCCCTGCCTGAACGCCTCGCCGTCCTGGATCCGTGGCATGGCCGAGATCGCCGAGCAGCACCTGATCGGCTGGCCCACCATCCAGACCCCGGCCCAGCGCGAGGCACGCCGCCTCGACGCCGAGCGCGGCGCGCAGAACGCGGCCCGCCTGGGTGCCTGAGCCGTCGCATGCCGGCGCCGCGCCGGCATCGATTCCACAGCCTTTCACAAGCGCTTGCTTATTGACAACCTGCTAAAATGCCAGGTTGTTGGTGCTGGGCGCCGTATTTAACCGTTTTTTAGATGCCATCTCTGCAATTCCCCTTGAAATTGTAGGAGATCGCCCCATCTGGGGCGCTGTGTATCGATCCCGGATACGTTTCTAACTCAGCCAAGTCCTTGATTCTAGGAGTTTTTCCGATGCAAGACCAAGAAAACAAAGAGGTGCTCGACCAGCAAGCTGGCGAAGCGCCTGCCGCTGACGCCACTGAGGGTGCGACCGCACAAGCCGGCGCGCCGGCCACTCCGTCCGCAGAGCCGGGCCTCGAAGAACAACTGAGCGCCACCGAAGCCAAGCTGGCCGAAATGCATGACGCCTTCATGCGCGCCAAGGCCGAAGCGGACAATATCCGCCGCCGCGCCCAGGAAGACGTGAGCAAGGCCCATAAATTCGCCATCGAAAGCTTCGCCGAGGCCATGGTGCCGGTGCGCGACAGCCTGGAAATGGCCATCAAGGTCGAAGCCCCGACGGTCGAGTCGATCCGTGAAGGCGTCGAAATGACCCTCAAGCAGCTCACCGCCGCGTTCGAGAAGAACCGCCTGGTCGAAGTGATGCCGCAGGCAGGCGACAAGCTGGACCCGAACAAGCACCAGGCCGTGGCCGTCGTGCCGTCGGAACAGGAAGCCAATACCGTGGTCACCGTGCTGCAAAAGGGCTATATGATCGCCGACCGCCTGTTGCGTCCGGCCATCGTGACCGCCGCAGCGCCGAAATAAGGACTGGCAGCGGCATCTGTGTGTGTTCTAACTGACGCTGTCAACTGAACCACTTGAAACCACGCTGCCCCTTCCCAATATTGAATCCATCAGAAATTCACAAATACTAAAGGAACACATCATGGGCAAAATCATCGGTATCGACCTGGGCACCACCAACTCCTGCGTCGCCATCATGGAAAACGGTACCCCGAAGGTGATCGAGAACGCCGAAGGCGCGCGTACCACGCCGTCGATCATCGCCTACCAGGAAGACGGCGAGATCCTCGTCGGTGCGCCGGCCAAGCGCCAGGCCGTGACCAATCCAAAGAACACCCTGTTCGCCGTCAAGCGCCTCATCGGCCGCAAGTTCGACGAGAAGGAAGTGCAGAAAGACATCTCGCTGATGCCGTACCAGATCGTCAAGGCCGACAACGGCGACGCCTGGGTCGGTGTGCGCGACAAGAAACTGGCAGCCCAGCAGATCTCGGCTGAAGTCCTGCGCAAGATGAAGAAGACCGCCGAGGACTACCTGGGCGAAGAAGTCACCGAAGCCGTCATCACCGTGCCGGCCTACTTCAACGACTCGCAGCGCCAGGCGACCAAGGACGCCGGCCGTATCGCCGGCCTGGACGTCAAGCGCATCATCAACGAGCCGACCGCGGCTGCGCTGGCATTCGGCCTGGACAAGACCGACAAGGGCGACCGCAAGATCGCCGTGTATGACCTGGGCGGCGGCACTTTCGACGTCTCGATCATCGAGATCGCGGACGTGGACGGCGAGAAGCAGTTCGAAGTGCTGTCGACCAACGGCGACACCTTCCTGGGCGGCGAAGACTTCGACCAGCGCGTGATCGACTACATCATCGACGAATTCAAGAAGATCAACGGCCTCGACCTGTCGAAAGACCCGATCGCCCTGCAGCGCATCAAGGCTTCGGCCGAGCGCGCCAAGATCGAACTGTCGTCGTCTCAGCAGACCGAGATCAACGAGCCGTACATCGCCATGGCGAACGGCGCGCCGGTCCACCTGAACCTGAAAATCACCCGCGCCAAGCTGGAATCGCTGGTCGAGGAACTGATCGCCAAGACCATCGAGCCATGCCGCATCGCCATCAAGGATGCCGGTGTCAAGGTTTCGGACATCGACGACATCATCCTGGTCGGCGGCATGACCCGCATGCCGATGGTGCTCGAAAAAGTGAAGGAATTCTTCGGCAAGGATCCACGTCGTGACGTGAACCCGGACGAAGCCGTCGCCGTCGGCGCCGCGATCCAGGGTTCGGTCCTGTCGGGCGAGCGCAAGGACTTGCTGCTGCTGGACGTGACCCCGCTGTCGCTGGGCATCGAGACCCTGGGCGGCGTGATGACCAAGATGATCCACAAGAACACCACGATCCCGACCAAGTTCTCGCAGGTGTTCTCGACCGCCGACGACAACCAGCCGGCCGTGACCATCAAGGTCTACCAGGGCGAGCGTGAAATCGCGCAAGGCAACAAGAGCCTGGGCGAGTTCAACCTGGAAGGCATCCCGCCGGCAGCACGCGGTACGCCACAGATCGAAGTGACCTTCGACATCGACGCCAACGGCATCCTGCACGTCGGCGCGAAAGACAAGGCCACCGGCAAGGAAAACAAGATCACCATCAAGGCCAACTCGGGCCTGTCGGAAGAAGAAATCCAGAAGATGGTGAAGGACGCCGAGCTGAACGCGGAAGAAGACAAGAAGGTCAAGGAAATGGCCGAAGCCCGTAACCAGGGCGACGCACTGGTCCACTCGACCCGCAAGTCGCTGACCGAATACGGCGACAAGCTGGACGCGGCCGAGAAAGAGAAGATCGAAGCGGCGATCACCGACCTGGAAGGCGCGATCAAGAGCGGCGACAAGGCGGACATCGATGCCAAGACCGCCGCCCTGTCGAGCGCAGCGCAATCGCTGGGCGAGAAGATGTATGCCGACATGCAGGCGCAGCAAGCCGGTGCGGCGGGCGGCGCGGCTGGCGCCGGCGCGGCCGGTGGCGAACAGTCGGCCAAGCAGGACGACGACGTGGTCGACGCCGACTTCAAGGAAGTGAAGGACGCCAAGTAAGCGTCTTTGGCGCGGGAACGAACAGCTTCCCGCGTACAGGCCGAGCCGATACCTTCGCTGGTTCATCGGCTCGGTTTTTTTGGTTTAGAGAATTCAGTAGATAACTTAGGTGCCGACCATGGCGAAGCGTGATTTTTACGAGATCCTCGGGGTCGCAAAGGGTGCGTCGGAAGACGAGATCAAGAAGTCGTATCGCAAGCTTGCGATGAAGTACCACCCTGACCGCAACCCGGACAACAAGGAAGCGGAAGAGAAGTTCAAGGAGGTCAAAGAGGCCTACGAGATGCTGACCAATCCGGAGAAGCGCGAAGCGTATGACCGCTACGGTCACGCCGGCGTCGATCCGAACAGCGGCATGGGCGGCGGCTTCGGCGGCGGCGCGGGCGGTTTCGGCGACGCCTTCGGCGACATCTTCGGCGACATCTTTGGCGGCGGCGGCCGTGGCGGCCGCGGTGGCGGCCCGCAGGTGTACCGCGGCGCCGACCTGCGCTACAACCTCGAGATCACGCTGGAACAGGCGGCCCATGGCTTCGACACCACCATCCGCGTGCCGAGCTGGGACAAGTGCGACACCTGCCACGGCAGCGGCGCCAAGCCGGGTACGCAACCCGTGACCTGCACCACCTGCGCCGGTCATGGCCAGGTGCGCATGCAGCAGGGCTTCTTCAGCATCCAGCAGACCTGCCCGAAATGCCATGGCAGCGGCAAGATCATTCCCGAGCCGTGCGCGGCCTGCGGCGGCGCCGGACGCATCAAGCGTAACAAGACGCTGGAAGTGAAGATCCCGGCCGGCATCGACAACGGCATGCGCATCCGCTCGTCGGGCAATGGCGAGCCGGGCACCAATGGCGGGCCACCGGGCGACCTGTATGTGGAGATCCACATCAAGCAGCACGCGGTGTTCCAGCGCGAAGGCGACGACCTGCATTGCGAAATGCCGATCTCGTTTTCCAAGGCAGCCCTGGGCGGCGAGATCGAAGTGCCGACGCTCACCGGCAAGGTGTCGTTCACGGTGCCCGAAGGCACCCAGACCGGCAAGACCTTCCGCCTGAAGGGCAAGGGCATCAAGAACGTGCGCTCGGGCTATACCGGCGACCTGTTCTGCCACGTGGCGGTCGAGACCCCGGTCAAGCTGACCGACAAGCAGAAGGAACTGCTGCGCGAGTTCGACCGCCTGACGGCCGAAGGCGGCGCCAAGCACAGCCCGCAGAGCAAGGGTTGGATGGACAAGGTCAAGGACTTCTTCGAATAAGCTGTTGTACTCAACCGCCGACGGGCACATGCCCCCGGCGGTTTTTTTTTGCCTGGCCCGGCCGCAGCCAGCCGCCACGCAACGCTGTTACACTTCACGTATTTTGAGGAGCACCGCCGAAACGCCCGCACAAGATGGGCCCGGCAACGTCAAACGGGAAGCCTCCCGCTCGACGGCAACACGACAATATAAGGAATCACGATGGACAAGTACAAGACCAAGGGATTGACCGCGGCAGAGCTGTTTGAACGGAATCGCACCTGGGCCGCCTCGATGGTGGCCGAAGACCCGAACTTCTTCAAGGCGCTGCAAGACCAGCAGGCGCCCGAATACCTGTGGATCGGCTGCTCGGACAGCCGCGTGCCGGCCAACGAGCTGCTGGGCATGGCGCCGGGCGAGCTGTTCGTGCACCGGAACATCGCCAACGTGGTCGTGCACTCCGACCTGAACTGCCTGTCGGTGCTGCAGTTCGCGATCGACGTACTGAAGGTCAAGCACATCATCATCTGCGGCCACTACGGCTGCTCGGGCGTGCATGCAGCGCTGACCGATATCCGCGTCGGCCTGGCCGATAACTGGCTCGGCCACGTGCGCGACGTGCGCGAGAAGCACGGCAAATACCTGGGCAATGTGGCCGGCCGCGCCGCCACCAACCGCCTGGTCGAACTGAACGTGGCCGAGCAGGTCATGAACACCGCCCACACCACCATCGTGCGCGATGCCTGGGAACGCGGCCAGCCGCTGACCATCCACAGCTGGGTGTACGGTGTGCACGACGGCCTGCTGCGCGACCTGGGCATCACGGTCAGCAGCTTCGACGAGATCGCGCCAAAACTCGAGCGCGTGCTCAACGGCTATCTGGACGGCGGAGAAGTGCGTGACGAACGCCGCGGACAGTGATCTCGCGCGCCTGCGCGCCATCGTTCGCGAGTTCGTCGACGAGCGCGACTGGGACCAGTTCCACACGCCCAAGAACCTCGCTTCGGCCCTCTCCGTCGAGGCGGCCGAGCTGCTGGAGCATTTCCAGTGGCTGCAGTCGGGCCGCGCCGAAGAACTCGGCGCCGGCAAGCTGAACGAGGTGCGCCACGAGATGGCCGACGTGCTGGTGTATCTGGTGCGGCTGGCCGACAAGCTCGACGTCGACCTGTTTGCGGCAGTCGAGGAGAAGATGGTGCTCAACCGCGCGAAGTACCCGGCCGAGCTGGTGCGCGGCGATATGCGCAAGTACGACGAGTACAAGAAATAAGGCACTACCTGCCGGCGCCATGCCGGATGCAATAAGCCTGCCGCGGCGCCGCCCGCAGCAGGCCCTCCACATCCCCCCTCGTTGCAGATCCGCTCTCCGGCATCTGGACCTCTGCTACCGATTTTTCCACGCGCAAACTGATTTGAGAACGTTTCGTTACGGTCCGTAACGTGTGGGCAGGGCTCGGCGGTTAACGTTAAGCTTTTGATATGGAATCGCATTTTTATTAGCAGATCGGCAGGAGAGGCGCTCCGCTTGCGCTGTGTTTGATCTGGATTAAAGGCCCGCGCCAGGGCCGGAGTTTTCCGGTCCGCGCGCTTCGAGACAAGGTAGAACCCATGCGCCCTATCGTCATCGTTCCCGCATGCACGCGTGATTTCGGCGAACACCCGTACCACGCGGCCCAGCACAAATACGTCGACGCCGTCACCCTCGGCGCCGATTGCGCGTCCCTGATCCTGCCGTCGCTCGGCGCGTCGCTGGACCTGGAAACCCTGTTCGGCACCATCGACGGCATCATGTTGACCGGTTCGGCATCGAATGTGCATCCGAGTTATTACTCTGAGGAAGTGCTCGATCCCTCGCTGCCGCAGGATCCGGCGCGTGACCAGACCACCTTGCCGCTGATCCGCGAGGCGGTGCGGCGCGGCGTGCCGATCATCGCGATCTGCCGCGGCTTCCAGGAGATGAACGTGGCGCTGGGCGGCAGCCTGCACCAGGCGGTGCAGACGGTCGCAGGCAAGTTCGACCACCGCGAGAAAGCCGAACTGGGCATGGATGAGCAGTACGGCGACGCCCACAACGTCAGCCTGTGCCCCGGCGGCCTGCTGGAGCGCATCCTGGGCGTGCCCGAGATTCCGGTCAATTCGCTGCATGGGCAGGGCGTGAACGAACTGGCGCCCGGCCTGACGGTCGAAGCTCTGGCGGAAGACGGTCTGGTGGAGGCATTTACGGTGTCGAACGCGCCTGGTTTCACCCTGGCCGTGCAGTGGCATCCCGAGTGGCGCATCCAGCACAATCCGTATTCGATGAAGATGTTCGGGGCCTTCGGCCAGGCTTGCCGCGAGTATCACGAACGACGCTGCGAGAACCACGAACGGCGCCGGAGCGCCGGATGAGCGCCTCTGCCAAGGGCCCGGGACCGAGGCTCCCCGACTCTCCTGCCTTCTGCACCCTTCAACGACAGTGAGGCAACTACATGGCAATTCGCGATAATTTCAGCTATACCGATATGGAAGAGTGGCTCGACGCCAAGCGGGTCACCGAGATCGAATGCCTGGTCCCCGACCTGACCGGGGTGGCACGTGGCAAGATCCTGCCGCGCGTTAAATTCACCGATGACCGCGGCATGCGCCTGCCCGAGGTGGTGCTGGGCATGACCGTCACCGGCAATACCCCCGAGCGCGATGCCGCCTACGAGCGCGCCATCTCGAGCATCGACCGCGACATGATTCTCAAGGCAGACCCGACTACCATCACCATGGTGCCGTGGGCGGCCGACCCCACCGCGCAAGTGATTCACGACTGCTATTACGCCGATGGCAAGCTGGTCGACTTCGCCCCGCGCAGCGTGCTGCGACGCGTGCTCAAGCTGTACGAGCAGCGCGGCTGGAAGCCGGTGGTGGCCCCCGAGCTCGAGTTTTATCTCACTGCCAAGAACATCGACCCGGACCTGCCGCTGGCGGCGCCGATCGGCCGCAGCGGCCGCGCCGAGACCAGCCGCCAGGTGTACAGCATCGACGCCGTCAACGAATTCGATCCGCTGTTCGAGGACATCTACGATTACTGCGAGATGATGAACCTCGACGTCGACACCCTGATCCACGAGATCGGCGCAGGCCAGATGGAGATCAACTTCCAGCACGGCGAGCCGCTGGGCCTGGCCGACAAGGTCTTCTATTTCAAGCGCACCCTGCGCGAGGCCGCGCTCAAGCACGATATGTACGCCACCTTCATGGCCAAGCCGATGGCGGGCGAGCCGGGTTCGGCGATGCACGTGCACCAGAGCGTGGTCGATGCCGAGAGCGGCAAGAACATCTTCAGCAACGACGACGGTTCGCCATCGACGCTGTTCCAGCAGTACATCGGCGGCCTGCAGCGCTATATGCCGTCGGCGATGGCGATCGTCGCGCCCTATGTGAATTCCTACCGCCGCATCGTGCGCGAGACGGCGGCGCCGATCAACCTGCAGTGGGGCATCGACAACCGCACGGTGGGCTTCCGGGTGCCGGTGTCGGGTTCGCAGGATCGCCGGGTCGAGAACCGCGTGATCGGCGCCGACGCCAATCCCTACCTGGCGCTGGCGATCACGCTGGCCTGCGGCTACCTTGGCATGACCGAAGCGATCGAACCGTCACCGATGGTCGAGGGCAATGCCTACGATATGCCGGTCGAGCTGCCGCAGGGATTGTCGGAGGCGATCACCCTGCTGCGGCGCGAGGACCGGCTGCGCGACGTGCTGGGGGAGCGCTTCATCGACGTCTATACGGCGGTGAAGGAGCTCGAGCACCGCGAGTTCATGCAGGTGATCAGCCCGTGGGAGCGGGAGCATTTGTTGCTGCATGTTTGATTGAAGTGCATCGCTGCTCATGCAAACTTGGGTTCCCACCTCCGCGGGAACGACGTGCAAAAGATTCGGGCCACGATCAATGACCGTGGCCCGCAGCACTAAAACCGTCGTTCCCGCGCAGGCGGGAACCTAAGTATCAAGCAGCTTACGCCTTAGCCTCCAGCACATCCTGCGTCTCCCCACGATTCTTCAATACCTGCGGCGCCAGCGACCCCACCACCATGCCGATGAAGGCCGCGATCAGTCCCGCCAACTGGCCCGGGAAGTGCTCGCCCAGCGACGTGATCTGCTCGAAGAACAAAATCCAGGTGAACAGCCCCGCGCCGATCGAGAAGATGGCGCCCTGGGTGGTCGCGCGCTTCCAGTACAGGCCCATCACCAGCGGGATGAAGGCGCCGACCAGCGGCACCTGATAGGCGCCCGACACCAGTTCGTAGATCGAGGTGCCTTCCATCGCGATCGCGTACAGCAGCACCAGCGCCGCGAACACGACGATCGAGACGCGCATCGCGAACAGCTGTTCGCGGTCGGTCATGCCGGGACGCAGGTTCTTGAGGATGTTCTCGACAAAACTGGTCGACGGCGCCAGCAGGGTGGCCGACGAAGTGCTCTTGATCGCCGACAGCAGGGCGCCGAAGAACAGGATCTGCATGACCAGCGGCATCTGCGTCATCACGAAGGTCGGCAGCAGGCGCTGGTAGTCGTTCTGGGCCAGGTCGAGCGCGGTGCTGCCCATCACGACCACGGCGGCGGCCACGATGAACATCGGCACGAAGGCGAACACGATGTAGCTGGCGCCGCCGACGATGGCGCCGGTGCGCGCGGTCGGCGCGTCCTTGGCCGACATCACGCGCTGGAACACGTCCTGCTGCGGGATCGAGCCGAACATCATCGTGACCGCGGCGGCGATGAAGAACATGACGTCCTTCAGGCTCGGCTCGGGCAGGAAGCGCCACAGGTCGGCCTGCTGGGCCATCGCCAGCACGTTGCCGGCGCCGCCGGCCAGGTCGGCGGCGAACCAGGCGATCACGCTCATGCCCACCACCAGCACGATCATCTGGATGAAGTCGGTCACGGCCACGGCCAGGAAGCCGCCCACCACCACGTAGATCAGCACCGTCAGGGTGCCGACGATCATGCCGACGGCCGGCGACATGGCGCCCGCGGTCAGCACCGAGAACACCAGTCCCAGCGCCGTGATCTGGGCCGCGACCCAGCCCAGGTAGCTCATGATGATGGCCACCGAGCAGAACACCTCGATGCCCTTGCCGTAGCGCTGGCGGTAGTAGTCGCCAATCGTCAGCAGGTTCAGTTTATACAGGCGAGCGGCGAAGAACATGCCGACCAGGATCAGGCACATGCCGGCCCCGAACGGATCCTCGACCACCGCGTTCAGGCCGCCCTGCACGAACTTGGCCGGGATGCCCATCACGGTCTCGGCGCCGAACCAGGTGGCGAATGTGGTGGTGATCACCATGATCAGCGGCAGGCTGCGGCCGGCGACGGCGAAGTCGCTGGTGTTCTTGATCCGCGTGCCCGCCCACATGCCCAGGGCAAGCGTACCCAACAGGTAGAGCACGACGAAAGAGATCAGGGTGATATTCATGCTGGTGAATGCTCCGAAGGCCAGAATTATTATCGGGCGGAAAATTCGCGATTATAAATGCAGAAGCCGGCGGCAGGACCAACTTTGCCGTTTCGCCGGTCTAGATCGCCATGTCGCGCAACAGTTTGGAAGCTTCGCGGTTGGCGCCGATGCAGGCGCCGTCGCGCATGAAGATCTGCAGTTGCGATTGCTCGTCGGCGCGCATCGACTCGACGAAATCGAGATTCACCAGCGCCGAGCGGTGCACGCGGATGAAGCGGCGTGGGTCGAGCTGCGTCTCCAGTTCCGAGATCCCGATGCGCACCAGGAAGTGCTGGCCGCGCGCGACGATCACCGTGTACTTCGAATCGGCCTTCATGTATTCGATCTCGCCCACGGCGAGCGGGAAGATGCGGCCGCGGTCGCGCACCAGGATGCGGTCCAGCCGCGCCGGGCCGCTCTCCACGCGCGCCAGCGCATCCTCGAGGCCGGCGCGATCCTGCTGCTGTTCGGCGCCTTCCAGCAGGCGCGCCACGCTGGCCGCGAAGCGCGCGCGGGTAAACGGCTTGAGCAGGTAGTCGACCGCGTGCAGCTCGAAGGCGGTCACCGCGTACTGGTCGTAGGCGGTGGTGAATACGATCTGCGGCAGGTAGTCGAGCCGGCGCAGCACTTCGAGGCCGGTCATCTCGGGCATCTGGATGTCCATGAATACGACATCGGGCCGCAGCTGCCCGATGCGTTCGAGCGCGCTGGCGCCGTCGGCGGCTTCGCCCACCAGGCGCAGGCCGGGATGGGAATAAATGGCGTCGCGCAGCACGTCGCGCGCGAGCGGTTCGTCTTCGGCGAAGAATACGGTCTTTGCGGTCTGGGTCATGGTTTCAGGCGATGGGCAGGGTGACGCTGGCCGCGAAGCCGGCGCCGGGACGGGAATCGATGCTCAAGGAGGCGCGTCCCGCGTAATCGAGTTCGAGACGGCGGCCGATGGTGCGGATGCCCAGGCCGGGCGACGCGTCTATCGTCTCTTGCGCGGCGCCGGGGCCGTCATCGCTCACGGTCAGGCGCAGCGTGCCGGCCTGCGGGTCACGCCGGCTCTCGATGCGCAGCAAGCCGGGCCGGGTGTAGGGATTGAAGGCATGCTTGATGCTGTTCTCGATCAGCGGTTGCAGGGTCAGGGCCGGCAGCACGATGTCCCCCAGGTCGGGATCGAGATCCCATTGCACCTGCAGGCGCGGCCCGAGGCGCAGCTGCTCCAGCTCCAGGTAGTCGCGCACGAACTGTAGTTCGGCGTCGAGCGTGACGCGGTCGACACCGGCGCGTTCGGTGTCCAGCACGTAGCGCAGCATGTCGGAGAACTGAAACAGCGCCGTCTCGGCGGCGGCTGGATTGCGCTGGGTGAGGGCGATGATCGAGTGCAGGGTGTTGAACAGGAAGTGGGGATTGAGCTTGCTGCGCAGCGCGCCCAGTTCCGCTGCAACCAGCAGGGTTTGCGCCTGCTGGGCGGCCAGGGCCTGGCGCTGGGCGGCGGCATTGGCGCGCATGGTCTGGAAGACGCCGGCCGTCAGGGCGTAGCTCATCAGGCTGTACATCAGCGGCCAGGCATGCCAGGACAACGATTGTCCGTCTCCCTTCTGCAGCGAAAGGATGACCAGGTGCGCGAATGTGGCGAAGGCGATGGCGGCGGACAGGTGGATGGCAAAGCGCATCCGGGCCTTCATGCTGCGTCGGTCCATCCACCCGGTGAGCGGCCACACCAGCGCCAGCAGCACGCCGCCTGACCCGGTGGTGACGAAGGCGTAGGCGATCATTGTTGGGTCGAACTGACCGGCCTCGATCTCGTCGGCCTGCACGATCAGCCCCACCAGGATGATATAGGCGATCCAGGCGCCGATATAGATGCGCCACATGGGGGAGAGGAAAGCGGGCTTGGTTTGGTTCATCTGCAAAGTATCGTCGAGATTGCGTCGCTTGCGCCATGCCATGCGCTCGGTTGCAGGAAATACGGCGCCAGTTGCGACTTGGATGCCACGACGAACATTCATGCATGTTTTTGCATGTTGTTGCGTGAATTTGCATGTTTGTGTAAAGTGACGCATCAACCGAACTGGAGCGAAATCATGCAATTGCCGGAAGAACGGCGCCAGGCGATCGTCGACGCGGTCGAGCGCGAGGGGCGAGTATTGGCCGCCGAGCTGGCGGGGCGCCTGGCAACGTCCGAAGACACCATCCGCCGCGACCTGCGCGATCTCGACGCCGCCGGCCTGCTGCGGCGCGTGCATGGCGGCGCGGTGCGGCTGCGGCCCGCCGCCAGCTTCGGCGAGCGCGCCGAGACCGACCTGCCGCGCAAGATGCTGCTGGCGCACGGCCTGCGCGCATGCATCCGTCCGGACGACACGGTGCTGATCGACGCCGGCTCGACCCACCTGGCGCTGGCGCGCCTGCTGGAAGACGGCTGCGCGGCGGCCATCGTCACCAACAGTCCGCAGATCGCGCTCGCGCTGGGGCATTTCAGGCGTACGCGCATCGTGCTGCTGGGCGGGACCTATCACCCGGACGAAGGCGCGACCTATGGCGCCGCCACCCTGGCCGAGGTCGGGCGCCTGCGCCCCGACCTGGCGCTGGTGGGCGTCTGCGGCGTGGACGTCGAACGCGGCCTGGCCGCCTCGAATCCCGAAGAGGCTGCGCTCAAGGAAGCGATGCTGGCGGTGAGCGCGCGCTGCGCGGCCGCGGTGCTCAACGAACGTTTCGACGAGCGCGCCGCCTTCCTGTTCGGCGCGCTGGAGCGGATCGACCAGCTGGTACTGGAATCCGATGCGCCGCCGCAGGCCGTTGCGCGTCTGCGCGATCGCCATCCCCAACTCGATCTCACATTCACTGCAAAGGCCGAAGCATGACCCACGTCACCAATGCCATTCCCCGCAGCGTCGAAGCCGGCCGCTGGGCCATCTCGACCGTCTTTTTACTCAACGGCGCCGGCATCGGCCTGTGGGCGGCCCACGTGCCGACCGTGCAGGCGCGCATGGGCATCGATACCGGCATGCTCAGCCTGGTGCTGCTCACCATCGCCGGCGGCGCCCTGATGGCGATGCCGCTGATGGGCGGCCTGACCGGCCGCTTCGGCACGCGCCGCATGGTGCTGCTGTCGGGCTTTGCCTTCGCGCTGATGACGGCCGTGATCATGGGCATGCCGAGCCTGCCGCTGCTGTTCGTGGCGGCCTTCCTGTTCGGCGTGTCCAACGGGGCGCTGGACGTGGCCATGAACGCCAACGCCAGCGAGGTCGAGAGCGCGCGCGGCGTGCCCACCATGTCCTCGTTCCACGGCTTCTTCAGCCTGGGCGG
Source organism: Massilia sp. CFBP9026 (assembly GCF_034045165.1). Lineage (NCBI taxonomy): Bacteria > Pseudomonadati > Pseudomonadota > Betaproteobacteria > Burkholderiales > Oxalobacteraceae > Massilia > Massilia sp. CFBP9026. Next base: position 423,657 of record NZ_JAXCWH010000002.1, on the reverse strand, counting down.
CCTGTTCGGCGCGAGCCTGGGCGGCGTGCTGGTCGGCCAGGGCCTGGGACATGGCGAAGGCGCGCTGATGGTGGCGGTGGCGACCGCCGTGGTGCTGGCCTTGACGGCGCCGCGCGTGCTGGGCTTCGCCGCGCATGCGAGCGGCAGCCACTTCATGCTGCCGCGCGGCGCCGCCCTCGGCCTGGGTCTGCTGGCGCTGCTGTGCTTCGCGGTCGAAGGCGCGCTGGTCGACTGGAGCGCGCTGCTGTTGGAGGAGCGCACCGGCGCCTCGCCGGCATCGGCGGCGCTGGGCTACTCGGCATTCTCGATCGCGATGGCGGCCTGCCGCTTCGCCGGCGACCGCATCATCCTGCGCGTCGGCGCGATGCGGGTGATGGTGATCGGCGGCCTGGCCATGTTCGCCGGCCTGGCGCTGGCGGTCCTCAGCACCAATTTCGTGATGTCGAGCTGCGGCTTCGCCCTGGTCGGCCTGGGTGCGGCGAACGTGGTGCCGCTGCTGTTCGGCGCCGCCGCGCGCATCCCCGGCATGCATCCCGGCGCGGGTGTCGCTGCGGTGGCCACGCTGGGCTATGGCGGCCTGCTGCTGGCGCCGCCGGTGCTGGGCTGGGTGGCGGTGCACTCGAGCGTGATGGTGGCGCTCGGCGCGCTGTCGCTGTCGGGGATCGTGATCGCGCTGAGCGCGGGGGTGCTCAAGAAGTAGGGTAGTCGCGCAGGACGATGTAGACGCCGTCGCGCGATTCGACCAGCGCGTACCTGTCGGCCAGCCACGCGATCGGGGGGCCGTTCTCCGGCACCGCGACGCTGCCGGCGCGGCGCGCCATGGTGACGTGCGGCCGATAGCTGCGCTGTTCCGGCTGCAGGCCGAGGCGGGCCAGCGCTTCGGAGAGGCGCGCGTGCAGGGCCAGTAGTTCGGGTGGTTCTGCGAACGGTTCGAGCACCGCGATCCCATGCGGCCACAGCACGGGTTTGCCGAGATCGAGCCGGAATGGCGCGAACGGCACCGAAAATCCATCGAGGAGTTCGGGCAGGCGCTCAGTTGGAACGCCGCCCACGAAGTGCAGGGTCAGGTGCAGCTTGTCGGTGTGGACCGGCGTCACTCCACGCGGCCAGCGCCAGGCGTCGCGCCAGGTGCGCAGCTCATGGCGCACGGCGGGATCAGGCCACAGGGCCAGGAACAGACGCGAAGTCGATTGCTGGCCCATGATTGACCTTAGAAGCAGTGCTCCGGCGCCGGGAAGCTGCCGTCCTTCACCGCCGCCACATAGGCCATGACGGCGGCGTCGATGCTGGTCTGGCCATCCATGAAGTTCCTGACGAAGCGCGCCTTGCGGCCCGGGAACACGCCCAGCAGGTCGTGCATCACCAGCACCTGGCCCGAGCAATCGGGACCGGCGCCGATGCCGATGGTCGGCACCGACAGCATCTCGGTGACTTCGCGGCCCAAGACCGCAGGCACCGCCTCGAGCAGCACCACCGCCGCGCCGGCCGCCTGCAGCGCCAGCGCGTCATTCTTCAGGCGCTCGGCGCCTTCGCCGGTCTTGCCCTGTACCTTGAAGCCGCCCAGCTGGTGCACGAACTGCGGGGTCAGGCCGATGTGCGCGCACACCGGAATGCCGCGCTCGACCAGCAGGTGAACGGTGTCGGCCAGCCAGGCGCCGCCCTCGATCTTGACCATGTGGGCGCCGGCGCGCATCAACTGCACCGCGCTGTCGTAGGCCTGCTGTGGGTTGCCGTAGCTGCCGAAAGGCATGTCGGCCAGCACCAGCGCGTTCTTGTTGCCGCGCGCGACCGAGGCCGTGTGATAGACCATGTCGGCCACCGTCACCGGCAGGGTCGAGTCATGGCCGGCGCAGACCATGCCCAGCGAGTCGCCGATCAAGAGGATCTCGACGCCGCAGCGGTCCATCAGCGAGGCGAAACTGGCGTCGTAGCAGGTCAGCATCGCGATCTTGTCGCCGGCTGCGCGCCTGGCGAGCAGCGCGGGAACGGTCACGGCCTTCGGCAACGCGGGCACCGGCGTCGGCACCGTGGCGGCGCCGGTCGCGGTCATGTCGTTACCCTGCAAATAAGAGCTCATACAAAAATCCTTTGAAAAACGAAACGTTCAGACCGCGTAGTGTAATGCGGCGCCCGCGAATGTGCATGCAGTCGTGGCGAATGGCGCTGGCGCGGCGGCTGCGCCACGCAAGTGGTCGGGATGCAATGGCGGTGCGGAGCCTATCAAAACACGCATTCGATCAAAGCCCGCAATCATTCTCACTTTGGTTGGAGTCGACAATATTTACAGTGCATAGCGACGAGAAAAACCAACTATCAATTAATCAATGGCTTATGCAGGTGGCATGATTTTAGCTTGGCGTGAAATCATAAAAACCACGAGAAAGGGAAATGCAAAAATCGAGGATTTAATAATTCACAAACACCAGCTTGGATTCAAAAATTCATATTCCTGAAAGGACAAGCAAAATGTTTACTCTTCGTTCCGCAATCAGCGCCATGACCCTGGCAGCTTCCATGATCTTCACTGCTGGCGTTGCCAGTGCTGGCCCCGCCGTTATCGGTTACTCGAATGGGAATTTCTCCAATATGAGTTGCGGTTGGCTGGGTGGCTGCAGCACCAATGACACCGAAGAAGGAAATGATAGCCAAATGGAATGGGGCTCCTTATTCGGTACTGGCTCGACCCTGACCGCGATAAAGCGCGATTGGGAGTTTGATTCTCCCAAGGAGGGCGCTGTATTGGCCGAACTTCAGTGGTCAAACGCATCGACGTCGGCATGGACCACGCCGCCCGTGTTCAGCGCGCTATATAACCTGTCGATCGGTTTCACCAGCCCGGCTAATGCAGAAGACAGCGAACAATTCAACCTGACCATCTTCAATGTCTTGAACAATCTCGGTGATGTCCTGCTGGGCTTGCAGTTCGCGGACCTGGCGAACTTGTCGTTCGACCTCGGCGATGTCTCGGTTTCCAACCTGAGATACCAGCTCGCTTCCGGTCCGGGCAGCTTCGAACACAATATCTGGTACAACCCGGAGAACCGGATTTCCACGCTCTACATCATGGCCGATTTCACTGACCAATCCGTGGCCGAAGTGCCCGAGCCGACCTCGCTGGCGCTGCTCGGCCTGGGCCTGTTCGGGGTCGGCATGCTGCGCCGCCGCCGGAGCTGATGCCTGCACTTGCCTGCGACCGGGCGAGTGATTGAACGGCAAGGGGTTGCGCTCGCGAGAGCGCAACCCCTTGCCGCATGAAGATCGTCGTGCGAAGTCAGGAACGGAAAATGAAATACACGGCGCCAACCAGGCACAGGCCCGCCCACACGTAGTCGAGCTTGAACGGTTCGTTCATGTAGAACATCGCGAACGGCACGAACACGGTCAGGGTGATCGCCTCTTGCATGATCTTGAGCTGGGCCAGCGAGAACTGCGTGTGGCCGATGCGGTTGGCCGGCACCTGCAGCAGGTATTCGAACAGCGCGATGCCCCAGCTGATCAGGGCCGCCACGTACCAGGCGCGGTGCTGCAGGCCTTTCAGGTGGCCGTACCAGGCGAAGGTCATGAAGACGTTCGACAGGATCAGGAGGCCCGTGGTCTGGGCCCAGACGGGCAGGTTCATGGCGTGCGCTTTCCTACGCGAGCTTGGCGATGGTCTGGCCGGCCACCAGCGCCGCGAAATTGCGCGCCGGGCCGTGGCCGGGAATGTCGATGTCGGGGGCGATCTCGAGCAGCGGTTGCAGCACGAAGGCGCGTTCATGCATGCGCGGATGCGGAACGGTCAGGGTCGGACTGGCGATGACCTCGTCGCCGTACAGCAGCAGGTCGAGGTCGAGCGTGCGCGGCGCGTTGTAATAGGGCCGCTCGCGGCCATGGGCCTGTTCGATGGCTTGCAGCGCGGCGAGCAGGTCGTGCGGGGCCAGGCTGGTGTCGATGCAGGCCACGGCATTGATGTAGTCGTCGCCGCTCGAATCGATCGGGGCGGTGCGGTACAGGCTCGAGGTGTGCAGCAAGGTGCTGCCGCCCTGCCGCGCCAGGCGCGCCAACGCGTCGAGCACGTTGGCCTGGGCGTCGCCCAGGTTGGCGCCGATCCCGACCCAGGCGATCATTCCTCGCTACCGCCCGCTGCCGGCGCCGGGCTGCCTTCGCCGCCGGATTTGCGCGGACCGCGGCGCGGACGACGCTTCTTCGGCGCGCCATTGGTGGCGCCGCCTTCGCGCTCGCGCGTGCTGGCTTCGACCACCAGGCGCTCGCGGTCGCCGCCTTCGGCCGCATAGAACGCGGTCCACCATTCGCCCACCTCGGCCGGCAGTTCGCCCGAGGCGCAGCGCAGCAGCAGGAAGTCGTAGCCGGCGCGGAAGCGCGGGTGTTCCAGCAGCTTGTACGGCGCGCGGCCGGCGCGGCGCTCGAAGCGCGGCTGCATGGCCCAGATGTCGCGCATATCGGTGGCGATGCGGCGCTGCAGGGCCAGGTTCTCGGTTTGCGTTTCCAGCACGGCGTCGGCCGCCAGGTGCAGCGCGGGGATCGGTGCTTCGCCGGCGGCGCGGTAGGCGGTCCATTTTTCCAGCACCTGGTGCCACAGCAGCGATGCGAACAGGAAGCCGGGCGAGACGCCCTTGCCGGCTTTGACGCGCGAGTCGGTGGAGTCGAGCGCCAGGGTCACGAACTTCATGCCGATCGGCTGCTCCAGCACCACGTCCAGCAGCGGCAGCAGGCCATGGTGCAGGCCGGCCGAGCGCAGCTCCTTGAGGCAGGCCAGGGCGTGGCCCGACAGCAGCAGCTTGAGCATCTCGTCGAACACGCGCGCCGCCGGCACATTGTCGATCAGCGGGGCCATGACGGGGATCGGCGCGCGCGTGGTCGGCTCGATCGTGAAGCCCAGCTTGGCCGCGAAGCGCACCACGCGCAGCATGCGCACCGGGTCTTCGCGGTAGCGCGCTTCCGGCATGCCGATGATGCGCAGCAGCTTGGCGCGGATGTCTTCCATGCCGCCGTGGTAATCGAGCACGCTCTGGCTGGCCGGATCGTAGTACATGGCGTTGATGGTGAAGTCGCGGCGCGCCGCGTCTTCGTGTTGCGGGCCGAAGCTGTTGTCGCGCAGGACGCGGCCATGTTCGTCCTTCGGTGCGTTGTCGCTGCCGTTGCCGCGGAAGGTGGTCACCTCCAGCAGATCCTGGCCGAACATCACGTGCACGATCTGGAACCTGCGCCCGATGATGAAGGCGCGCCGGAACAGCTTCTTGACCTGCTCGGGCGTGGCGTCGGTGGCGATGTCGAAGTCCTTGGGCTTAACGCCCAGCAGCAGGTCGCGCACGGCGCCGCCGACCACGAAGGCCTTGAATCCGGCTTCCTGCAGGGTTTGCGTGACCCGGATCGCGTTGGACGAGACGTTCTTGGGGTCGATGCCATGTTCGTCCGGGCCGAGGATGGTCGGTTCGGTTGCGTCGCGCTGGTCTTTCACACCCAGGATTTTACGGATGAATTTTTTAATCATTGAATAGTTGGATGGTTGGCCAGCCCTGTTGCTGCGCGTGGCTCGCGAGCGCGGCGCTCGGATTGGTCGCGACCGGATGGGAGACGATGGACAGCAGCGGAATGTCGTTGTGCGAATCGCTGTAGAAATGGCTGCGGCCGAAGCTGCTGAACGGCTGCCCCAGTCGCTCCAGCCAGGCGTGCATATGCGTGATCTTGCCTGGACCCGAGGTCGGGGTGCCTGCCAGGCGCCCGGTCAGCTTGCCGTCGGCGTCGCGTTCGGGCATGGCCGCGATATGGTGCTCGACGCCGAAGGCGGCCGCGATCGGCGCCGTGATGTAGTGATTGGTGGCGGTGATGATCGCCACCAGGTCGCCGGCGTCCTGGTGCTCGCGCACCAGCTTCAGCGCTTGCGGCTTGATCGCCGGCTCGATCACTTCGCGCATGTAACGTGCATGGAGGGATTCGAGCTCGTGGCGTGGAAAGCCCGCCAGGGTGCCGAGCGCGAATTCGAGGTATTCGACCGGGTCGAGCACGCCGGCGTTGTACTGGGCGAAGAAGGCGTCGTTGCGGGCGCGGTAGGCGGCGCCGTCGACCGCGCCGACCCGCGCCAGGAATTCGCCCCATTCGTGGTCCGAATCGAGCGGCAGCAGGGTGTGGTCGAGGTCAAACAGGGCAAGGTTTTTCATTCTTTGGGTTCAAGCGGCAGGTTCTCTTGCAACAGCAGGTCGCGCAGCAGGGGCAGCGTGACCGGGCGCTGGGTTTCGAGCGAATACTGGTCCAGCGCGTCCAGCATGGTCGACAGGGAACGCATGTCGCGTTTGAAATGAGACAACAAATAGGGTAACACGCTGGCCGACAAGGTCAAACCACGCAACTCGGCGGCGTGCGTCAGGGCGGCGATCTTCTGGTCGTCCGACAAGCCATGGATCTGGTACACCAGGCCCCAGCCCATGCGCGTGCGCAGGTCTTCGCGCACTCCCAGCACCGCTGGCGGCACCGGACCGGTGCAAACCATGTAGGCGCCGTGCTCGCGGATCTGGTTGAACAGGGCGAAGGCGTCGATCTGGCGCCGCGGGCTGAGGCGGTGGCAATCGTCCAGCAGATACAGGGTGACGTCGGGCGAATGCACGAACTGCCCGGCAGCCGCGTCGGCCGCGATGTAGCGCGAGGCCGGACTGGCCGCCAGTCCCTGCAGCAGGTGGGTCTTGCCGGCGCCGGTATCGCCCCACAGATAGGCAAAGTGTTCGCGCGAGACGCGTTCGGCGAACAGGTGCATCAGGTGCGCCAGTTCGGCATTTTCCCCCACCTGGAAGGTGTCGAGGCTGTGCGCCGGCTCGGCGCCTAAATCGAGCACCAGCTGTTTCATGGCGTTCGTCGGTTCATGCCCGCGGTAAGGGAAAATGGCATGCCAGTATGGTGAAATTCGCTGCGCTGTTAGTCAAATTCGTTCGATAAACGGCTATAGGAGAAACCGTTTTGCTAAAATAGTGGATTGACCAGTTTTGCCGGTCGCCTCCTATTTTACCGCCTCCGCTGCCAAATACCATGAGCCAACCATCTAATGTTTCTCTCTCCTACCGCGACGCGGGTGTCGACATCGATGCCGGTGACGCCCTGGTCGAAGCCATCAAGCCGCTCGCCAAGCGCACCATGCGCGAAGGCGTGCTGGGCGGGATCGGCGGCTTCGGCGGTCTGTTTGAGATCAGCAAGAAGTTCAAGGAACCGGTCCTGGTCTCGGGCACCGACGGCGTGGGCACCAAGCTCAAGCTGGCGTTCGAGCTGAACCGCCACGACACGGTCGGCATCGACCTGGTCGCCATGAGCGTCAACGACATCCTGGTGCAGGGCGCCGAGCCGCTGTTCTTCCTCGATTACTTTGCTTGCGGCAAGCTGGACGTGGCGACCGCCACCGCCGTGGTCTCGGGCATCGCCAAGGGCTGCGAAGAGTCGGGCTGCGCCCTGCTGGGCGGCGAAACCGCCGAGATGCCGGGCATGTATCCGGACGGCGAATACGACCTGGCCGGCTTCGCCGTCGGCGCGGTCGAGAAATCGCAGATCATCGACGGCTCAAGAATCGTGCCGGGCGACGTGGTGCTGGGCCTGGCTTCGTCGGGCATCCACTCCAACGGCTACTCGCTGGTGCGCAAGATTATTCAAGTGGCCAAGCCCGACCTCGAATCCGATTTCCACGGCCGCAAGCTGTCCGACGTGCTGATGGCGCCGACCCGCCTCTACGTCAAGCCGCTGCTGGCGCTGATGGCGTCGATGGAAGTCAAGGGCCTGGTGCACATCACCGGCGGCGGCCTGGTCGAGAACATCCCGCGCGTGCTGCAGGATAATCTGACCGCGGTGCTGGACGCGTCGTCGTGGACCATGCCGCCGCTGTTCAAGTGGCTGCAGCAGCACGGCGGCGTGGCCGATGCCGAGATGCACCGCGTGTTCAACTGCGGCATCGGCATGACCGTCATCGTCTCGAAAGAAAACGCCGATGCGGCGTTTGCCCAGCTGGAAGCGGCCGGCGAGACCGTGTACCGCATCGGCGAGATCCGCGCCCGCGAAGAAGGCCAGGCGCAGACCGTCGTGTTGTAAGCGTCGGACGGCTGGATGAAAAACGGGCGCCCGCGGGCGCCCGTTTTGCGTCGTGCGGTGCTCAGCGCGCCGCGCCGCCGCCGATGTGCTTGTCGAGGAAGGTCTCGACCCGGCCCCAGAAGTCGAGGCGGTTCTTTTCCAGCGACCAGCCATGGCCTTCTTCCGGATACTCGATCCACTCGACGTTCTGGTTGGTGCGCATGACGGCGTTGCGGAATGCAGTGCCGTGGTTGATCGGCACGCGCCGGTCGACCCCGCCGTAGGCCAGGATCAATGGCTGGGTGATGCGCGCCGCCTGCTGGATGGGCGAGGTGGCCTTGAACTGGGCAGCGTCCTTGACCGGATCGCCGATTTTTTCCGGCATGCTGTGTTCCTTGGTATCGCGCGAGACGTCGTCGCCGAAGCTCCAGCCATTGTCGAACAGCAGGCCGATATCGGTCACGCCGACGATATTGATCCCGCACTTGTACAGGTCCGGATCGCTTACCAGGCCCATCAGGGTGGCATACCCGCCATAGCTGGCGCCGGCGATGCAGATACGCTTGGGATCGACGATCCCCTTGTCGATCGCCCAGCGCGCGCCGTCGGCGATATCGTTCTGCATCGCCAGGCCCCATTGCTTGTAGCCGGCGCGCTCGTGCCGGGCGCCAAAGCCCAGGCTGCCGCGAAATTCCGGTTCCAGCACCGCATAGCCGCGCGAGGCCAGGAACTGCGATACGGGCGACCAGCCCCAGGAGGCGCCGCGCACGTAGGGGCCGCCATGCACCATCACCACCAGCGGCAGGCCGGTGCGTTTCGCGCCCGGCGGCAAGGTCAGCAGCGCCGGGATGTCCAGGCCGTCGCGCGCCTTGTAGCGGAAGGATTGCTGGCGTCCCATCTGCGCCGGCTGCAGGCCGGGACGCGCTTCGCCGATCCTGTTCAGCGCCTTGGTCCTGGTGTCGTACAGGAAGAAGATGGGGGCAACGACGTCGGAATAGGCAGTGACCAGGGTCAGAGGCGACGTTGCGTGGCCCGGCACCGAGACCAGGTTGACGGTCGTCGGCAGCAGCTTGTCGACGTCCTGCTGCACCTGCTTCATGGCGGGATCGAACCATTCGTTCGACATCGCGTCGGTGCGGAACAGGACCCCGAGCACCTTGTCGCTGTTGACCACGAGAGCGCCGTCGAAATCGTAGCCGGGGGCGGACAGCAGCGGCTGCGGGTCGCGCTTGCCAGTGGCAACGTCGACCGTGTGCAGCGCCTTCAGGCCGGTCTTGTTGCGGGCGACGACGAACAGGGTGCCGGTCGGACCGAAGCCGACCGGCTCGATGGTGTCGGCGGTTTCCTGGAAAATCGGGGAGCTGGCCAGCTCGCGCCACGCACCGGTTGCCGGGTCGAGATACTGGATCGTCCTGGTGAGGTCTTTATGGGTAATCGCCAGGCGCGGTTGTCCCTTGTGGTCGAGCAGCCAGCCAAAGGTATTGCCCGGGCGCGGCACGATGCTGTGCTGGCCGGTGACGGTGTTTACGCGCAACAGGTCGACGTAACTCAACTCGCCTTTCATATTGCCGACTGCCGACGCGACATAGGTGAAGTCCGAGCCTTCCCACGGCATATTGCCGGCGATCCGGCTCTGGACGGGCAGCAACTTGCGCGCCGTGCGCGAGCCCTCGTTGGCCGACCTGCCGGTGCGGCTGGCCAGTTCGACGAAGCGTCCGCCATCGTGGTCGACCGCATACAGGCCGGGCGCGAAACGCTGGTCGCCCGGGCCCACGCCTTTTTCGTGGGTGTCGAAGACCAGGCGCGTGTCGTTGATCCAGTAAAAGCCGTTGACGTCGGCATCGCTGTAGTTGGCGATGATCTTGCCGGCCTTGCTTTCCAGGTCCACCACCATCAAAAAGTCGCGCTGGCCCGGCGCGCTGGCGCGCACGGCCAGGTAGCGGCCCGTGGGCGAGAGCTTGGCGTCGCCGAATGGCGAGTTGCCGAAGAAGGCAGAGAGGGGAGGCGGTGCGGCGGACGAGGGGGCTGGGCCCTGGGCATGGGCTCCGGCCGCGCCGCACAGCACCAGCGCCGCCAGCGAGGCGGCGCGCAATGCGCGGGTCAATACAGTCATGGTTTCCGTTCGAGATCGTTATTGTCGTAGCGGCCGCGGCGAGCACGGCCTGCACGAACCACGATATCATCCGGAGCCCGGCCGGAATCTACTCAATTCTCACGACGTTTCGTTCCGACGACGTTCGCCGGATGGCCGGTCGGCGAGCTGAGCCTTTTGCTAGAATAGTGAGTCGATCGGCTCCGCCGGTCATCCAGCATGACCATCGTCGTTGCCGAATACCATGAGCCAACCATTTGACGTTTCTTGTTCACGCCATGGAGCGGGTGTCGTTATCGATGCCGATGAACGGCGCGCGCGCCTGGGACACCGCGGGGCGGTGGTCTGGATCACCGGCCTGTCCGGTGCAGGCAAGACCACGCTGGCCGAAGCCGCCGAGCGGGCCTTGTTCGAGCGCGGCTGCAATGTGTTCGTGCTCGACGGCGATAAGGTGCGGGGCGGCCTGTGCGCCGACCTCGGCTTCTCCCTTCCCGAACGTTCCGAAAACATCCGCCGTATCGGCGAGGTCGCGCGCCTGTTCTGCGAAAGCGGCCAGATCGTGATCGTATCGGCGATTTCGCCGCTGCGCGTCGACCGCGACCGCGCGCGCCGGCTGGTGCCGGCGCCGCACTTCATCGAAGTGTATTGCCGCTGCCCGCTTGCCGTATGCGAAGAGCGCGACCCCAAGGGCCTGTACCGCAAGGCGCGCGCCGGCCAGTTGCCGGAATTCACCGGCATATCCTCGCCCTATGAGGCGCCGGAAGCGCCCGAGGTGCTGGTCGACAGCGCCGCCTCGACGGTGGGCGAGGAAGTCGCCAGGCTTCTGGAAGAACTCGCGCGGCGCGGAATCGTCCGCGCCGCCTGAACGGGCGCCCGGCGTTCGTCGACCCCGCGGTAGGCCCGCAGCAGCGGCCGGGTGCATTTGTTGCCAGGGTGAATCTCACCAACTCTCACGTCTTGATAGTTTGTCACCCACTTACATTGATGGGCGGGTACAAAAACCAACAAATTCGTACTGAAAGTACAGAAAATAACTGCTGGATCTGCGGAATTCGTTGCTGCGCAGCTATTTTTCTAGGATCATCAAGCATATTTCGGTCACAGGATGCCTGTCGCGTCCGCCTGCTTCCTCATGACTTCTAGCATTGCCGTTCAAGAGCGCAAGTTCCATTTCATTTCTGGCCTGCCGCGCTCCGGCTCGACCTTGTTGTCGGGCATCCTGCTGCAGAATCCGCGCTTCCATGCCGGCATGAGCAGTCCTGTCTCATCGCTCTGCAATGCGGTGCTGGGCCAGGTCAGCGCCGGCAGCGAGTTCGCGTCCGTCGTCAGCCGCGACAAGCGCCGCGCACTGCTGCGCGGCCTGTTCGATGCGTATTACTCGGACGCCGGGCGCGAGGTCGTGTTCGACACCAGCCGCTCCTGGTGTGCGCGCATGCCGCTGGTGCGTGACCTGTTCCCAGAAGCGAAAGTGATCGCCTGCGTGCGCAGCGTGGCCTGGATCATGGACAGCTTCGAGCGCCTGTACCGCGCCAATCCGTATGAACACACGCGCCTGTTCGGCAGCGCCGGCGCGCGCGGCACCGTGACCAGCCGCCTGGAAGGCCTGGGCCAGCACGACGGCACCGTCGGCCATCCCTGGGCCGCATTGCGCGAAGCCTTCTATGGCGAGCATGCGTCGTCGCTGCTGCTGGTCGACTACGAGCTGCTGGCGCGCGCGCCGGCCAAGGTCATGCCGCTGGTGTATGACTTCCTGGGCGAACCGCATTTCGAGCACGACTTCGACAACGTCGAGTATGACGCCGAGGAATTCGATACCCGGCTCGGCGCGCCGGGGCTGCACAAGGTGCGCGCGCGCGTGGAGTACAAGCCGCGCCAGACCATCATCCCGCCCGATTTATTTGACCGATTCAACAAGATGTCCTTCTGGACCGATACGGCCGGCAGCGCCGCCAACGTGATCGCGCCGCAGAGCGCACAACAAGGAAAACAAGCATGACGTCCAAACAGCAACAGGCCGCCCTCGGCGAATTGTTCATCGCATCGACCCCGAACCCGGCCATCGACGTCGCCGTTTCCAGCCAGACCGTGCCGGAATTGGCAATTGCCGCCGCGCGCAAGGAAATCGTCTTCATCGACGATCAGGTGCCGGATATCGAGGTGCTGGTCCGCGGCTTCGGCGCGGACAAGGAGATTGTGATCCTGGACTCGGGCCAGGACGGGTTGCGGCAGATCGCCGACGCGTTGGCGGGGCGTACAGGCATCGATGCCCTGCACATCATTTCGCATGGCGCCGAAGGACGCATCGCATTGGGTTCGACGACCATCGACGGCGCCAACCTGCCCGCCAACGGTGCGCTGCTGCAGGCGATCGGCGCCAGCCTGGCCGAAGGCGCCGACATCCTGCTGTATGGCTGCAAGGTCGGCGCCGGTGCCGGCCAGGCGCTGGTCGATCAGCTGGCGATCGCGACCGGCGCCGACGTCGCGGCGTCGGATGACCTGACCGGCAACGCAGCGCTCGGCGGCGACTGGCGGCTGGAGATCAACAGCGGCGACATCGAGACGGCGGCCTTGGTCGATCCGGCGCTGGCGGCGCTGTACCAGCACACCCTGGCCATTTCCAGCGCCACCATCGACTTCAGCACCGCCGCGAACTTCGACAGCACCGGTACGCAAGTGTACGCGAACGCGAACGCGAACTACGATGTCGTCTATAACGTCGGCGGCGACAGCAACTATCAGTTGACCATCGACGGACAAACCCGCGATGTCGCGTTCTATGACTACGGCTACGTGGGGAATGACGTCCAGGGCAAGTATGAGACGATGCTGACCTTCTCGTTCGGCGCCGACAAGGTATTCACGCCCAATTCGATCAGGATCGCCAATGGCATTACCCAATTCCAGGCGCAGAAGCTGATTTTCCAGGCCTACGACGCCAAGGGCGACCGGGTGGGAGCCCCAACAATCTTCGATACGGTCCACACCGGCGACGAAGTCGCCTACGTCGATGTGTCGTTCCTGAATTTGGTTGGCATTGCCAAGCTGACGCTGACTGCCGACGAATCGTCGTTCGGCGGCCTGATGTCTATGCTGTACATCGACGACTTCGTGGTATCGGACATCAAACTGGCAGGCCCAACAGCGCCGGTGGTCACCTCGGTCTCGTCCACCAACGCGAACGGCGCCTACGGGGTTGGCCAGGACATCTTCGTGACCATTACCTTCGACCAGGCGGTGAGCGTGGCCGGCGGCATTCCGACTCTGCAGCTCGAGACCGGTGCCACCGATCGTCTCGCGGTATACGCCGGCGGTACCGGCAGCAATACCCTGACCTTCAAATACACGGTCCAGCCCGGTGACAGCAGCACCGACCTCAATTACTTCAGCACCGGTTCGCTCAGCCTTGGTGGCGCCACCATCAAGGGAAGCAACGGCGGCGCCGATGCGTCGCTGGTCCTGCCTGCCCTGAATACTGCGGACTCACTTGGTGGCGGCAAGGCCATCGTCATCGATACCCTGGCGCCGACGCTGGCCATCTCCAGCAACGTCCCCGGTCCGCTCAAGATCGGCCAGACCGCGGTCATCACCTTCACGTTCAGCGAACAGGTCAATGGCTTCGAGCGCAGCGACGTCCAGGTCAGCGGGGGCACGCTCGGCAACCTGACCGATAGCGGCAATGGCAGGTCCTGGACCGCCACCTTCACACCGACCGACGGCGTGAATAACGGCGTGGCCAGCATCACCGTGGAAGCCGGCAGATACACGGACGCAGCCGGTAACAACGGCGGCGCCGGCTCCTCGCCGTCGATCACCTTCGACACACTGGCGCCAGGCAAGCCGGCACAGCCGGTCCTGCAAGCAGCCAGCGACACCGGCGTCGTGGGCGACAACATCACCAGCGACAGCACCCCGACATTCTCCGGCGGCGCCGGCAGCGTCGAAGGACTCGCCACGGTGCGTGTCTACGCCGGGGCCACCCTGATCGGCCAGACCACCGCGAATGCCGACGGCAGCTGGAACGCCACCAGCAGCGCGCTGGCCAGCGCCAGCTACCAGGTCACCGTCGTGGCCAGCGACGAGGCCGGCAACGCCAGCATCGCCTCCAACCCGCTCTCCCTGGTCATCGACACCGTCGCGCCGGGCGCGCCGACGCTGCCAGTGTTGGCGACCGGCAGCGATAGCGGCGTCAAGAACGACAACATCACCAATGCGGCCACCCAGACCATCGGCGGCGCAGCCAACAGCGCCGAAGGCGGCAGCGTGATCACGCTGTACAGCGGCGGCGTCGCGATCCCGGGCGCAAGCACGACCGCCAACCTCGACGGCAGCTGGTCGATCGACCTGCCGCTGGCCCATGGATCGCACGCGATCACCGCCCGCGCCACCGACAAGGCGGGCAACACGGGCGGTGCTTCTCCAGTGCTGGCGCTCACGGTCGACCGCGTGGCGCCCGACCAGCCGCAGGCGCCGCTGCTGCACGCCGACAGCAATAGCGGATCGAAGGCCGATACGATCACCAACGACCGCACCCCGACCTTCTACGGTGAGACTGGCAGCGTCGAAGGCGGCGCCACGGTCAAGCTGTACGCTGACGGCCAGCCCATCGGCAGCGTTGTCGCCGCCGCCAATGGCAGCTGGTCGGTCGCGGCCAATGAGCTCGACAATGGCACCTACACCATCACCGCCGAGGCGGTCGACGTCGCCGGCAACGTGAGCGCCGCGTCCAGCGGCACTTCGCTCACGATCGATTTCACCCCGCCCACGGCCGGCGTCGACAACGTGGCGTTCTCGGACGACACCGGCGTCGCAGGCGACTTCATCACGCGCATTGCGAACCAGACTGTGTCCGGCACGCTCACGGCGCCGCTCGCGGGCGGCGAGTGGGTCGGCGTGTCGATCGACAATGGCGTGACGTACTCGCCAGCGGTTGTCGGCGCGGGAGGCGACAGCTGGTCGCTCGCCAGCGTGCAGATCGAAGGCACGGGCACGCTGTGGGTGCGCGTGTTCGACGCCGCCGGCAACGGCGGCACGCCGTTCAGCCATGCCTATGAACTCGATACGGCAGCGCCAGGCAAGCCGTCCACCCCCGACCTGACGGATGCGTCGGACAGCGGCGACGACAATCAGGACAACATCACCGGCGTCACCATGCCCACCTTCACCGGCACCGCCGAGAAGGATGCGACCATCACCCTGTACGCCGATGGCCAAGCCGTCGGCACCGCCAAGGCCGGCGCCGACGGCAAGTGGAGCGTCACGGTCGACGAGGCGCTGGAGGGCGGCAGCTACGCCTTCACGGTCAGGGCAACCGACCTCGCCGGCAACCAGGGCGTGGCCTCGGATGCGCTCGACGTCACGATCATCACAGCCGCGCCGACGACGACCAACCTGAGCTTCAGCCTGGAGACCGACAGCGGCCTTCCCGGCGACCGCATCACCAATGTCGCGGCCCAATTGCTGCAGGGCGAGTTGTCCGCCGCCCTCGGCGCCGGCGAGAAGGTCCAGGTCCGTGTTGCCGGCGGCAGCTGGCAGGAAGCCACGATCGTTACGGGCACCACTGGCTGGACGCTCGACACCACCCTCGCGCAGGGCGCCAAGGAGGTCGAGGTGCAGGTCGTCAATGCCATCGGCAATGCGGGCCCGGTCGAGTCATACGACTACGTGCTCGACACCGACGCACCGACCGTCAGGATCGAGAGCGACAAGCCGGCGCTCAAGGCCGACGAGACCGCCATCATCACCTTCACGTTCAGCGACGCGCCGGGCGCGACATTCACCGAGGAAGCCATCAAGGTCAGTGGCGGCACCCTGTCCGGATTCGATGGCGCGGGGCTGGTATGGACCGCGGTGTTCACGCCGGCTGCCGACACCAATAACGGCACGGCCAGCATCTCGCTCGACGGCGGCCTGTTCACCGACCTGGCCGGCAATGAGAGCGTGGCCGCCGTGCCGGCATCGCTGACCTTCGATACCAAGCGGCCCGAGACCAGTGCGCCGGTCCTGGCCGCTGCCAGCGACACTGGCTGGTCGGCAGCAGACGGGGTCACCGCCAATCCAAGGCCGACCTTCACCGGCAGCGCCGAGTCCGGCGCCACGGTGACCCTGTACGACGCCATGGACAATGTGATCGGCAGCGGCACCGCCGTCAACGGCGCCTGGTCGATCGCGCCGGTCGCCAACCTGGCCAACGGCAAGCACACGATCAGCGCCAGGGCGGTCGACGTCAACGGCAATGCGAGCGCGCTGGTCCCGGGCCAGGAAATCACGATCGATACCACCCCACCGACCGTGACGATCACCAGCAACGTCGACAAGCTCAAGATCGGCGAAACCGCCACCATCACCTTTACCTTCAGTGAAGACCCGGGCGCCACTTTCACGCGCGAAGACATCACGGTCGTCGGCGGCACGCTGGGCGCGCTGGAGAAGGACGGCCTGACGTTCAGCGCCACGTTCACCCCGACCGACGACGTCAACGCCACCACCGCCAGCATCACGATCGGCGCCGGCTCCTATACCGACCGGGCGGGCAATAATGGCGGCCCCGGCATCGCCCCGACACTGGCGTTCGACACCAGGGCGCCGGGAGCGCCTTCGGTCCCCGACCTGGATCCGGCGTCGGACACCGGCACCTCGGATGAGGACGACATCACCGGGGACACCACCCCGACCTTCAGCGGCACGGCCGAAGCGGGCGTCACGGTCAGGCTGTTCGCAGGCGACGAAGAGATCGGCTCGGCCGTCGCGACCGGCGGCGTCTGGAGCATTACCAGCAAGGTGCTCGAGCAAGGCAAATACGATATTACCGCCATCGCGACCGATGCCTTCGGCAATGAGGGCCCGGCATCGGATCCGCTCAAGGTCGAGATCATCACCGATGCGCCGACGACCACGGCGACCAGCCTGAAGTTTTCCGCCGACACCGGCGCTTCCAATACCGACCTCGTCACCAGGACCGCGGCGCAGACCATCAGCGGCGAGCTCGATGCACAACTGAAGGCCGGCGAATACGTCGAAGTGTCGGTCGACGGCGGCAAGCACTGGAGCCGCGCGAGCATCGATGCAAACGGCTGGTCGATCGCGGCCACGCTGGTCGCGGGCGAGGAGGCCGTCGCGGTGCGGGTGGTCAACGCCATCGGCAACCCGGGCGAGGAATATACGCGGGACTACCGTCTGGACACCCTGGCGCCGGGCGTGACGATCACCAGCAATGTGAGCGCACTCAAGCGCGGCGAGAGCGCGACCATCACCTTCACGTTCAGCGAAGATCCGGGCGCAACCTTCACCTGGAACGGCGCGGCGGGCGACGTGGTGGTGAGCGGCGGCGCCCTGTCGGCGATCAGCGGCAGCGGCGCCACGCGCACGGCCACGTTCACGCCGGCCGACGGTTTCGAAGGCAACGCCAGCATCACGGTCGCTGCCAGCAGCTATGCCGACCTGGCCGGCAACCTGGGCACCAACGGCGTGACGCCGGCGCTGGCGATCGACACCAAGGCCCCGGACGCGCCGGCCGTGCCGAAGCTGGCCGCCGACAGCGACACCGGCGAGAAAGGCGACGGCCGCACCGAGAGCACCACCCAGGTCATCGAGGGTGGCGGCGCGGATCCGGGCGCCATGGTCTACCTGTACAACGGCAACCTGCGGATCGGCTCGGCCCAGGCCAATGCCGACGGCCTGTGGAGCATCGACGTCGCGCTGGGCGGCGGCACCTACACCCTGAGCGTGACCCAGAATGACAAGGCCGGCAATGAATCGGCGAAGAGCGATCCATTCCAGCTGACGGTCACGGTATCGAATCCGGAACCGAATCCGCAACCCAATCCACCCGCGGTGATCGACGGCATGCCAGTGACCACCACCACCGTCACCCTGCCGGGCGGCGTGCGCGGCACCACGGTCGCCGTGCCGATCGTCACGAGCGGGCGCAACGAGACCGACGGCCAGGCCAGCCTGGCCGACATCCCGCTGGCTTCCAGCGGCGGCCAGACGCAGTTGCTGGCACAGTTGCCGGTCGGCTACGGCTTGTCGTCCAGCGGCGCCAGCGTCGGCGCCACCAGCGGGCTGGCATTCCTGATCGCCTCGATCAAGGCGGCCACCCCGACCCACGCACCGGATGACCAGGGCCACCTGGTCCAGAACGGCACTTCGTTCCTGCAGGGCCTGAGCTACAGCTCGCTGCTGGTGCATACCGTCAAACCGGTCAGCAATCCGGGCACGACCGATGCGCTGGTCCTGACCGGTTTCAATCCGTCCGGGGTCCAAGGCACCGCGCTGGTGATCGAAACCGCGGGCCTGGCAAACGGCGCGTCCATCCAACTGGCCGATGTCGACTTCGCCGCCCTGATCGGCGCAGCGACGGTGTACACCGGCAGCAATGGCGCCATCCTGTCCGGGGACGGCGCCAGCCAGCACTTCACGGTCCTGATGGGCAACGACAACGGCGTGTTCGCCGGCGGTGGCAGCGACCTGCTCAGCATCGCCGCGGGCGCGCCCGTGGATCCGGGTTCGGCCAGCGGACGCGCCAGCGCACAGCAGGCTGCGGCCAGCGGTGTCACCACGCTGCACGGCGGCCAGGGCGGCGACGCGGCCAGCTTCGCGGGCGCGCGCGCCGACTACGACATCGAGGCGCACAACGGCTACCTCGTCGTCAGCAGCAAGGCGGCGCCGGATGCGAAAGCACTGGTGGTCAACGTCGAGGAACTGCGCTTTGGCGACGGCAACGTCGCGGTCGAGAACGGCGCCGGCCTCACCACGCTGGCCGGCATGTACCAGACCGTGTTCGGGCGCCAGGCCGACCTGTACGGTTTCGAGTTCTGGGCCGATCACCGCGATCACGGCGTCAGCTGGGGCACGATCGCGCTGGAACTGATCGCATCGAGCGAGCGCGTGGCGCAGCATGGCGACTTCAATGGCGACGCCGCCAACGACATCGGCCTGCTGTACCAGGCGCTGTTCAACCGCGCAGCGGACGCCCAGGGGCTGGCCTATTGGCGGGCGGCGATGGAGGAGCGCGGCATGAGCCTGGAGCAGGTCGCCACCAGCTTCGTCGAATCGGCCGAGATGGTGGGCTTCCAGCGCGCCGCGCTGGACTGGGACTTCCAGGTGTAAGGCGGCTAGTGGCGGCGCCTCAGGCGCCGCGTTCCCGGCCCACGCGCAGCGCTTCCAGCTGCGCATACAGCGGCGCCAGCATCTCGAGCAGATGCGGCGCCGTTGTCGTCGATGCGGGTGGATCGCCGGCGAACGGCGCGCCACCCGACTTGGCGTGAAAGCTCGCGCGCTTGCGCATGGTGGCGAGCTGCTCGGGCGTGCAGGCGATGCCGAGTTCGTCCAGCAGCGTATCCCAGACGATCGACGGCAACTGCCGGTAGTCGAGCAGGCGCAGTTCGCCGGCTTGGGCCAGGGCGTGCTCGAAGAGGTGCGCGATCACGCGCGCGGACCAGCCATCGAGATCGCCCGGCGCCAGGCCGGCGCCGAATTCGGCCGGCAATACCAGGCCGGGCACCATCTGCGGCCCGCGCTGGCGTTGGTGCGATTCGAGGATGGCGCGCGGCTCGCGGTACAGGAACCAGAATGGCGTCTCTGGAAAGGCGGCGCGCAGCAGCGGCAGGTGCGGCAGGTGCCAGCTGTCGAGCTTGACGATGAAGTGGGTTTCTCCATGCCGCCGCTGGCCGAGCGCGTGCAGCAGGCGGCGCAGGCCGGGAACGGCCATTTCCTGCGGTGCAGCGCCGTAGCGAATGAGGAAATCGTCGATGACGGGCGGCTCGGACAGCACCACGCATTGCGGCAGGCTGGCCAGCATCTGGGACAGCAGGGTCGAGCCGCAGCGCGACGCGTGAAACACAAAGGCGCTGGGAGGGATGGCCGGACCGGTGCGTTCGAGCCAGTCATGCGGTGTGCGGCAGACGCGCCGTTCGGCGCGCTCCTGCGCGGTCAGGGTATCCGCGAAAAAGGGCGCCGTGAAGCGGCCGGGAAGGTACCGCCAGCCGACCTCAGCGCCGTCCAGTGCGATCGGAAACCAGTCGCGCAGCGAATCGAGCGTGCCGGGATCGACCATGGGCCAGCGCAGCCAGCTGTCATGCCTTAGTACCGATCCAGGCTGCGTCATCGCTTAGTTGCGCGCTGGGTAAATGCCCGAGACGCAGATAATGAAATTCATGCCGAGCGAGGGCTGCAGCACGCTGAGCGTGGTCTGGGTGGCGAAGGGGACCTGGACCGGAGTCGGGGCGACGCCGGAATTGTTCGTGGTGGCGGTGACGCTGCCGGTGACCGTGGTGGTCACACTCGCCGGGTCCATCGTCACGTCAAGGGTCTTGCCGGTGACATAAATGTTGGCGGCAGCACCGCCACTTCCAGAACCACCCAGTGCGCAGTTTGCAAGCGGAGCGCCGGCGCCGGGTCCGGTCGAGCAGGCATGCATGGTCGACGTGGCGCCGAACTGGTCACCGGCGATCGTCACCGTGTGATTGTGCGGGGGCAGGTTTGCCGCGCTGAGCGTCACGCTGGCCACGCCGGTCGACTGCGCCGTCGCATTGGGGGTGCCAAATTGCTGCGCCTGGAGCACGGTCATACCGATCGGCGACGCGCCCATGCCTACCAGAGTGCGGGCGCGCAGGTCGGGCAGGGCGAAGGTTGAGACGCCATCGCCACCATACTGGACGCCGAGCAGCGCGAACAGCGCCGAGTTCTGCTGGATCGAGATTAGCTGGCCCTGGCACAGCATCCAGCCGCGCGGTGCGTAGGTAAATGCGACCGGCATGATCGTTCCCATAAATGCATCCATTGACATCCCCTTTTTTCAGACTTGCACATTATTTGGAGTAGTGCGGTTCGTATTGCCGCTTCGTGGCGCGCATCGCTCGACGCCCTGATGCGCGTTGGAGCATCCTAGCATCGAAGTTTCCTTGAAGTCACGACTTTAAAGCCAGATATGTTAGCCGGGTTGCCATGGCCTCGGCCGCCGGTGTGCCAAGCGCGTGCAACTGGCTGATCACATCATCGACATTGGCATCGGTGATGGCGGGATCGCCATACTTCGGCGCTGGCGGAGCCCGCCATCCCGCATCCTCGAACAGCGTGCGCAGCCAGGGATTGGGCACGCAGTCGAGCACCAGGTGGACGCGCACATGCCCACTGTCGTTGCGCACCGCATGCAGGCAGCTGGCATTCATGTACCAGGTGGCGCCGGCGCCGAAATGCACGTCATCGCCGTCGAGCGTGAACAGCACGGCCGGATCGGTGGCGATCGGGACGTGCAGCCGCGCGAGGCCATCTTCGAAAGCGCCGCCGGGGTCGCGATGCGGCTTGATGCGTGCGCCCGCGCCCAGCGCCATCAGGCGCACCGACTGCTTGTCGCAGGCGAAGCTGTCGATCACCTGGCGCAGATAGGGACAGCGCAGCAGCAACGGCGTGTCGGTGAATCCAGGCCCGTCGCCGGCATGGATGTCGTCCGGGCGCCCGCTGCTCGAGCGCAATGCGATGCTGGTCCAGCTGCCTTGATGGGCCTGGTCGTTGTAATGGGCTTGCCAATGCATGGCCAGCACGGTGTCCAGGTCGGCGCGCAGGCGGTCGACGTCGAATGCGGGCGCCAGCCGCAGCCAGCGCGTGACTTCGTCCGGCACGCCGCTCATGCCGGTTGCCAGCGCATTTCGTGGCGCAGTTCGTCGCTGTCCACGATCGCGAAACCGGTACGCTGGTACAGGGCCAGGGCAATGGCGTTGGTGCGCATCACGGAAAGACCGATGCTGGCGCCGCGCAGTTCGGCGCGCTGCTGCAAGGCGAGCAGGGCGGTGTGCGCCAGGCCGCGCCCGCGCTGTGCCGGCAACAGGGCCAGGTCGACCAGGCGCCAGTGCGCGCCGGCGGTGTCGAATACGATACGGCCGGCGGGTTCGCCAGCGTGCTCCAGGATCAATACCTCGGCATCGGGGAATGCGCTCTGGCGTCCCTGCTCATGCGCCTGCTGCTGCATGGCGATGAGGTTGTCGACCATCGCCGGCGGCAAAGGCAGGGCGCGCAGGTCGTCGCGCGTGGATGCGTACAGGGCGCGTGCAAAGGCGGCATCGTCTTCATCGGCGTTGCGCAGTAGCAGGGGGTGAGGTAGCGTATACATGCGTCATCCTGAAACAAGACAGCGTGATCATGCCTGCATGGTTGCGTCGCCGCAACTACAAACATCACTCTATGGAATTTTCTCTCGCACAGTTCGCGCCCCTGGTCGGCACGGACTTCACTGTCCAGACTTCGCATGGTCCTTTGATTCTGAAACTCGCCGAGGCCGTCGAGTATCCGCGCCGCGGCTTGCCCGAGCACCTGCGCACGCCGTTGTCGCTGATCTTCGACGGCCCTCCCGGCGTGGTGCTGGCGCATGACAACTACCGGATCGCGCATCCAGGCATGGGCGAACACCTGCTGAACATGGCGCCGGTGATGTCCAGCGCCGGGGTGCCGGGAGGTGGACCGCAGTATGAGATCCTGATTGCCTGAGTCTATCTTGTACGTTGTTGCGAATGGCCTGCGCCGGAGCGCTGGCCATTCGCTTCACGATCTGACCGGGAAGATACCGTCGTAGCAGATGATGAAGTTGAGACCGACGGAAGGTTGCAGGGTCGAAAACGTGGCGCTGGCGCCGACTGCGGCCACGACAGGGGAGGCGGCGTTGCTGCCGGTGCTGTCGCTGGTGACGCTGACCGGCGCCAGCGTGGTCTGCACGGTGTCGGCTTGCAATGGGATATCCGGCGCGGTGGCTGGCGCATAGATGGCGGCCTGCCCGCCAGCGGTAGCCGCGCCAGCGCTGAGCGCGGCGCCAGTGACTGGAACTGCTTGCCCGTTGGCCTTGGACACGCGCATCGTGGATGTGGCGACCAGATCCTTGGCGGCGATGTCGACCTCATGGGTATGCCCCGGAAGATTGCTCGCATTCAGCGCAAAGCCGATCGTGCCGCTGGCAGTGGCATTGACGGTCGGCTTGCCGACCAACTGGGCGGTTGTCAGCGCCAGCCGGTCGGAAGGCGGTGGCGAAAGGCTGCTGCCGATCTGCACACGGCCGCGCAGGTCGGGCAAGGCAAAGTTGTCCTTTCCATCGCCGCCGTACATGAAACCGATGGTGCCGAACAGCCCCATGTAGTTGGTGATCGGCACCACGCGGCCATCGCATGGCAGCCACCCCTGCGGCACGAAATTGAACGCTGCCGGCATGATTGTTCCAATATAAACTTCCATTCCAGTCCTTTAAGAATTGTCACGAGGTGCTGCCGGTTGCGCGCTGCGCGGCCGACAGCAGCCGCCAGCCAGGCCGGGAAATGCGATTCGCTGCGATACTGGTTTCGTTAATTGCGCGTAGGAAATAGGCCGTTGACGCAGATGATGAAGTTGATGCCCATCGATTCCTGCAGGGCGCTGAACCCCAGGTTGCCCGCATAGGGCGCATTGATCTTGGTAGCGGCACCGGTGCTTGCGCTGGTGACGCTGACTGGCTTGAGCGTGGTCTTCACGCTGGCATCGGACAGTGCAACGTTCGGCGTGGCGGTCGCATAGATGGCTGCCTGGCCATTAGCGGCGCCGCCCTTGCCAAGGGCCGCGCCGTCGACTGGCTCCGCGGCGCCCACGGTTTTTGTCGCGTGCATGGTGGACTTTGCCGCCAGCTTGTCGGCCGGAATGGTGACGCCATGCGTATGCGCCGGAAGGTTCGCCGCGTCGATCGCGAATTGCACGGTGCCGTTCACCGGCACTTCCGATCCATAGTCGCCCGTCGACTGGCCATGGCGCACATTCGTCTGATCGGGTTTGAGGGGCAAGGCGCTCAGGTTGGCGCCGATCGGGGTGCGACCGCGCAAGTCGGGCAGGGCGAACGTGGTTCTTCCGTCGCCGCCGAATTGGACTCCGAGCAGGGTGTACAGCGCCTGGTTGGTGTTGATGGGCATGAGGCGTCCGTCGCAAGGAAGCCAGCCTTTCGGGACGCGATCGAATGCCACCGGCAAGATCATCCCTATAAACGCGTTATCCATATTTATTCCTGATATGTCGTCGAGTGCATTGCGTTTCCAGTGTGTGCGGTGCCGGCCTTGGTACTGCCGCAAGGCCGGTGCGCGCTCAGGGGAAATCCGGGTACAGTCCCTCGACGCAAATGATGAAATTGGTTGCACACGAAGGCTGAACGGAACTGAGCGTGATCGAAGAAGCCGCGATCGATGCCGTGACCGCGGTCTGGCTTGCGCCGCCCGAGCTTGTGCTGGTGACGCTGACATCGGCCACTGTGGTCTGTATGGAGGCGGCGTTCAGCGCGACGTCGGGCGTGGCGCCCGCCGCATAGATAAACGCCTGAGCGGCACCCGTGGTGCCGGTGCCAAGCGCGGCGCCGGCGGTCGGATCGGCCACGCCACTGTCCTTGGTCACCTGGAAGGTAGAGGTGGCGACCAGCTGCTCGGATGCGATGTTGACTGCATGTGTGTGGCCGGGCAGGTTGTCCGCGGTGAGCATGAAGCTCGCGCCGCCAGTGATCCTGGCAACGGTGGAATTACTGCCGACTACCTGGCCATTCTTCAAGGCTTGCTGGGCCGGCGGCGGCGGCGTCAGGCTGCTGCCGACCAGAGCGCGGCCGCGCAGGTCGGGCAAACCGAACGTCGTCGACCCATTGCCGCCATATTTGCTGCCGATAAGCGAGAACAGTGCCGTATATTGCGACACCTGCAGCAGACGCCCGTCGCAGGGCATCCAGCCTGAAGGCGCGTAGTCGAATGCCGACGGCATTATTGTTCCAAGAAATACGTCCATATCATCCCTTCACGCTGCAGATAAAAGGTGCCGTATACCGGCGTCCCGCCAGGCATACGAACAGGGAAAGAATACGTCATTCGTGCCGTTACTTGGAAGTAATTGTTTGCATTGCGCAACAATATTTTTTCACTAAGTATTACAAATCACGGTAGTGGTATGCTGGAAGGTCGCCCACGTGATCCTCATTCCGGCGCCCGGATATAGTCCACCATGCCTTCGCTGCCGCGGCTGGGCCGGGGCGTGAGCAGGCTCACCGCGACGATCGTCAGCAGCCCGGCCGGCACCCCGAATACCCCGGCCGCCATCGGCAGGATGCCGAACCAGGCGGCATCCAGGTTGCCGCCCAGGGCTGGACTCGCGCGCAGCATGTAGACCAGGCAGACCGCGAAGCCGGCCAGCATGCCGGCGATCGCCCCCTGGTGGTTGGCGCGCTTCCAGAACACGCCCAGCACCAGCACCGGGAACAAAGTAGAACCAGCGAGCGAGAACGCCGCCGCGACAAGCGACAGGATGTCGGCCGGCTTTTGCGAGGCCACATAGGCGGCGATGAAGGCCACCCCCAGCAGCAGCAGCTTGGAAATCGTGACCCGCTTCTGGGTCGAGGCGCTCGGGTTGACCATCTTGTAGTAGACGTCGTGCGACAGCGCGTTGGAGATCGCCAGCAGCAGGCCGTCGGCGGTCGACAGCGCCGCCGCCAGGCCGCCGGCCGCGACCAGGCCCGCGATGACGTAGGGCAGGCCGCCGATCTCGGGCGTGGCCAGCACCAGCACGTCGGCGTCGATCGCGAATTCGGCCAGTTGCACGATGCCGTCGCCGTTGATGTCGGCCACGCTCACCAGCGGATTGGCCTTGTCCACATTGGCCCAGTACGAGATCCATGTGGGCAGCGACGAGAAGTCGCTCCCCACCAGCGAGGTATAGATGTCGTACTTGGCCAGCACCGCCAGCGCCGGAATCGTCAGGTACACCAGCAGGATGAAGAACAGGGTCCAGAACACCGAGACCCGGGTGTCGTTCACCGACGGCGTGGTGTAGGCCCGCATCAGGATGTGGGGGAGCGCCGCGGTGCCGAACATCAGGCAGAACACCACCGCCAAGAAGTTGTTGCGGCGGTTGTCCGATTCCTCTTTGGTGGCGCCGGGGAAGGGTTCGGCGTGCGGCTCGGGCGGCCGGGCGCGCGCCAGGTTGGCGTCGCGCCGCTCGCTCCACTGCGAGCGCGCCTCGTCCACCGAGTTGGGGTAGGTGGCCAGCGCGCGCTCGGCCTGGCGCACCTCGGTGAGCGAGGCATTGCGCGCGCGCGCCGCCGCCAGCTGGCGCTGGGCGTCCAGCTTGCCGGTCTCCCACGATTCAGGCAGCGCATCGACCCGCGCCGCGTAGGCGTCGGCCCTGCGGCGGAACTCGGCGCGCACCTGTTCCTCGCGCGGGTCTCTGGCCAGTTCGGCCTCGCGCGCGGTCAGCTTGGGCATCAGCGAGCCATAGGCCACCGCGGGAATCGGGTTGTCGGCATGCTTGGCCGACAGCCACATCGTTGGAATCAGGAAGGCGACCAGCAGGATGATGTACTGCGCCACCTGGGTCCAGGTGATGGCGCGCATCCCGCCCAGGAACGAGCACACCAGGATGCTCGCCAGGCCCAGGAAGATCCCGATCGAGAAATCGACGCCGGTGAAGCGCGAAGCGATCAGGCCGACCGCATAGATCTGCGCCACCACGTAGGTGAACGACACCAGGATGGTGGCGCCGACCGCCAGCGCGCGCACCGGGGCGCCGCGTCCACCGGCGCCGCCGCCGTAGCGCGCCGCCAAAAAGTCCGGCACGGTGTATTGCGCGAACTTGCGCAGATAAGGCGCGATCAGCAGCGCGACCAGCACGAAGCCGCCGGTCCAGCCCATGATGAAGGCCAGGCCGTCGAAGCCCTGCAGGTAGAGGCCGCCGGCCAGGCTGATGAAGCTGGCCGCCGAGATCCAGTCGGCGGCGGTGGCCATGCCGTTGAACATGGCCGGCACGCGCCGTCCGGCGACGTAGTATTCGGTGACGCTCGAGGTGCGGCAGATCACGCCGATGATCGCGTACAGGGCGATGGTGGCGAACATGAACAGATGGCCGATCCACAGGCGCGGCATGCCTTCCTGCTCGAGCAGGGCGACGGCGATCAGGAACAGCGCGAAGCAGCCGGTGTACCAGAGATAGTAGCGCGCCAGCTTGCTGAAATAGGGTGGCTTGGCGCTCATCGTGGCTCCGCCCCGGCTCCGACCTCGGCCTTGGCTTGCGCGGCGGCGTCGCGGTCCAGCCGGCGCATGCGCCAGGCATAGAAGCCGATGATGGCCAGCGACACCAGCGAGGCGCCTTGCGCCGCCATATAGAACGACAGCGGCCAGCCGAACACCTCGAAGCGCGCCAGCTCGCGCGCGAAGAACACGGTGCCGAAGCCGGTCGCCAACCACAGCGCCAGCAGCAGCAGGGTCATCTTGCGGGTGCGTTCCCAGTGCGTGGCGTTGGCGGCGCGGCGGCGCGCCGCGTCGTCTTGGTGGGGGTCAGGGGGCGGCGTCGGGTTCATGGAGCACAGGAGGGAAGGTCAGGCGGAACAGGCTGCCGGGGAAGCGCTTGGATTGCGTGCGCGGGTTGTTGAAAATGTCGATCTCAGCGCCGTGCTGCTGCGCGATCTCGCGCACGATCGCCAGGCCCAGGCCGCTGCCCTGGGTATTGCTGCCCAGGATGCGGTAGAAACGCTCGAACACGCGTTCGCGCTCGTTGGGCGCGATGCCGGGGCCGGTGTCCTCGACTTCGAGCAGCGCCCGCTCGCCGTCGCGCCGCACGCGCACGGTGACGCTGCCGCCGGCCGGGGTGTAGCGCAGCGCATTGTCGATCAGGTTCGACAGCAGTTCGCGCAGCATCAGCGGCTGGCCGGCGATGACGACCGGGCCTTCGTCGGCCGCCGGCGGCTCGAAGCCCAGGTCGATCTCGCCCGCGAAGGAGGCTTGCACCCAGTCCCGCACCGTCTCGCGCGCGAGCACCGGCAGGTCGATCTCGGCGAAGGCCAGGCCGGCCTGCGGCTGGTTTTCGGCGCGCGCCAGCGCCAGCAGCTGGTTCACCAGGCGCGTGGCCGATTCCGAACTCTTGGCCAGCTGTTCCAGCGAGCGGTGGATCTCGGCCGGGTCGAGCTGGCGCAGGGCCAGTTCGGACTGCATGCGCATGCCGGCCAGCGGGGTCTTCATCTGGTGCGCGGCGTCGGCAATGAAGCGCTTCTGCATCGCCATCGATTCGCCCAGGCGCTCGAGCATGTCGTTGAAGGAGCCGACCAGCGGCGAGATCTCTTCCGGCACCTGGCGCGGATCGATCGGCGACAGGTCGTCCTGGGGCCGGGCGCGGATGCGCTGCTGCAGCTCGGCCAGCGGGGTCAGTCCGCGCGACAGCGCGAACCAGACCAGCGCCAGGATCACCGGCAGGATGATGAACTGGGGCAGGATCACGCCCTTGATGATCTCGCCCGCCAGGTGCGCGCGCTTGTCGAGCGTCTCCGCCACCTGTACCAGCGCAAGGGGCGGCTCGAGCGGCGGCTGCGGGGAACGTTCATGCAGTGGGTCGAGGTTGACATAGGTGTAGGCGACCCGGATCGGTGTGCCATGGATGCTGTCGTTGCGGAACTCGACCGCGCCGCTGCGCGCATGCTCGTCGGCCGCGTCCATCCGCGGACGCGGCAGGTCGCGGTCGCCGTCCAGCAGCTCGCCGTCGGGCCCGGCCAGCAGGTAATACACGCTGTCGACGTCGTCGGCGCGCAGGATGTCGCGGCCGGACGGATGCAGCTGGCCGGCCGCCTTGCCGCCCACGCTGCGGATCTGCTGGCCCAGCACCGTGACCCGGTCTTCGAGCGCATCGTCGAAGGGCTGGTTGGCGATCGACTTGGCAACGAGATAGGTGATGGCGATGCTCATCGGCCACAGCAGCAGCAGCGGGGCCAGCATCCAGTCGAGGATCTCGCCGAACAGCGAGTGCCGGATGTTCTCGTCCGGTTCTGGATTTGGCGGGACGTAGGTCGGCTCGGCCGTCGTGGCCGGGGTGTACTCGGGGCCGGCCGTGAAACCGGCGTCGCGTTCGTTCACCTGTCGGCGACGGTTGCCGTTGCCGCTGACGTTGCAGCGGCGCGTTCGGCCAAGGCCGCCGCCGCGGCCTCGGAGAACTTCTCGAGGCAGTAGCCCAGGCCGCGTACGGTGGCGATGCGCACGCCGCCGACCTCGATCTTCTTGCGCAGGCGGTGCACATAGACCTCGATCGCGTTGTTCGAGACTTCTTCTCCCCATTCGCACAGATGGTCGACCAATTGTTCCTTGGATACCAGGCGGCCGGTGCGCGCCAGCAGCACCTCGAGCAGGCCGAGCTCGCGCGCCGACAGGTCGAGCATCTGGTCGTTGATGTAGGCGCTGCGGCCGACCTGGTCGTAGACCAGCGGGCCGTGGCGCACCACGGTCGGGCCGCCGCCGGCGCCGCGGCGGGTAAGGGCGCGCACCCGCGCCTCGAGTTCGGACAGGGCGAACGGCTTGGCCATGTAGTCGTCGGCGCCCAGGTCGAGGCCTTCCACGCGCTGCTCGACGGAATCGGCGGCGGTGAGGATCAGGACCGGCAGCAGCGAGGCGCGGGCGCGCAGGCGGCGCAGCACTTCGAGCCCCGACATCTTCGGCAGGCCGAGGTCGAGGATGAGCAGGTCGAACTCCTGGGTGGAGAGGGCGGTGTCGGCATCCTGGCCGTTCTTGACGTAATCGATAGCGTAGCCGGACTGGCGCAGGGATCGCGTCAGGCCGTCGGCAAGTACGCTATCATCTTCGGCGAGCAGAATTCGCATGGTGGCACCTCGGTTATAGGTTGATACGTCGTTCCCGCGCAGGCGGGAACCCAATCCGTATGCACTGTGACTGCGGTTTTCGCTAGCGGTTGGTGCAGAACTTGGATCCCCGCCTGCGCGGGGATGACGTGTATTGTGTTTGATTTGTCGCAACAATGCGAGTCTCACCCCATTTATTGACAAAATGGTTACGTATTAGTGCTTGCAAAAACCACTGGATTTTTATACAGTAGTGGCTATTGAAGTGCGCGTGCGCGCCCACACCTTGCCTACTCCACGATTGAAAGTACACCATGGACGACAAAAAATCCGCATTGAACGCCGCTGAAAAGGGCAAGGCGCTGGCAGCCGCCCTGGCGCAAATCGAAAAGCAGTTCGGCAAGGGGTCGGTCATGCGCATGGATGCCAATGCGCCGGTCGAAGAAGTGCAGACTGTTTCCACCGGCTCGCTGGGCCTCGACATCGCCCTGGGCGTCGGCGGCCTGCCGCGTGGCCGTATCGTCGAGATCTACGGCCCTGAATCGTCGGGTAAAACCACCCTGACGCTGCAGACCATCGCCCAGATGCAAAAACTGGGTGGCACCTGCGCCTTCATCGACGCCGAGCACGCGCTCGACGTTACCTATGCCCAAAAACTGGGCATCAACCTGAGCGACCTGCTGATCTCGCAGCCGGACACCGGCGAGCAAGCACTCGAAATCACCGACGCCCTGGTGCGTTCGGGCAGCGTCGACCTGGTGGTCATCGACTCGGTGGCGGCACTGACCCCGCGCGCCGAGATCGAAGGCGATATGGGCGACTCGCTGCCGGGCCTGCAGGCACGCCTGATGTCGCAAGCGCTGCGCAAGCTCACCGGTTCGATCAACCGCACCAATACGCTGGTGATCTTCATTAACCAGATCCGCATGAAGATCGGCGTCATGTTCGGCAGCCCGGAGACGACCACCGGCGGTAACGCACTGAAGTTCTACGCCTCCGTGCGCCTGGACATCCGTCGTACCGGCTCGATCAAGTCGGGTGACGAAGTGATCGGTAATGAAACCAAGGTCAAGGTCGTCAAGAACAAGATCGCGCCACCGTTCAAGGAGGCCCACTTCGACATCCTGTACGGAGCTGGCACCTCGCGCGAAGGCGAAATCCTGGACCTGGGCGCCGACAACAAGATCGTCGAGAAGTCGGGCTCGTGGTACAGCTATAACGGCGAGCGCATCGGCCAGGGCAAGGACAATGCCCGTCAGTTCCTGGTGGATCGTCCAGCCCTGGCGCGTGAAATCGAGAACAAGGTCCGTGCCGCCCTGGGCGTGCGCGAACTGCCGCCGGCGGCAGCCGGTGGCGACGACAAGCCGAAGCTGCAGGCAGTTGGTGAGTAATCGCCTGGCGAGGGCGGCGCGGCAGGGTAGCGCCGCGGGTTTCTACCCGTTCGTTCTCGCCATGTTGTCGATCACGGTGTCCCCATGCCAGCTCCTGCACTAAGCCTCAAGGCGCGCGCGCTGCGCTACCTGTCGCAGCGCGAGCACAGCCGGTTCGAGTTGCGGCGCAAGCTGGCCAAGTATGCCCAGGAAGACGAAGACGTCGACGCCCTCCTGGATTTCCTTGAAAAGAATAACTGGCTGTCGCAGGAACGTTTCGCCGAATCCCTGATCAACCGTAAGGCCAGCCGCTACGGCAATAGCCGTGTGGTGGCCGAACTGCAAAGCCATGGCGTCACCGGCGATGCGCTGGTTGAGATCAAGGCCGGGCTGTCCGACAGCGAGACGGCGCGCGCCGTCGAAGTCTGGCAGCGCAAGTTCGGCACGGTCGCCACCGACGCGGCGATGCGGGCCAAGCAGATGCGCTTTCTGTTGCAGCGCGGCTTTTCGCAGCGTGCGGCACGGGTGGCGATGCAGGGTAGTCCTGCGGACGATGAGTTCGATGTGAGCTGATGGATGTCGGTTCATCGGCCCGATTGCTCCAGGCGCCAGCGTGGAGCGTCATCCCCGATATGCTTAGACGCATATTCCTCAACGGGCGATGGCGCTGCACGCTGGCGCTTTTTGCCGTCTGGGCATTCCAGGTCGCTGACTGATCCTATCCCAAATACATATCTTTCATTCACGTTGTGAATAGGGTGGGGGCTGTCATTCAAGACAGGCGAATAATATAAGCGGCAAACGCGCCGTCATATTCCCTTGAAGTCCCTTCATCTCCTCGTAGTAACCCTTACCCACCTTTCTTTCCCATGCGCCGCTGTGGACGCTGTGCTAAACTTTGCGGGTTTAAGCAGCGCCGCATGAGCGGTTGTTGTCGCAGAAGCTGCGGCAACGTGCAAGTAGCACACCGGCTGCATCACTAACCGCCGTCTCGACGGCACTGGTATTTATGCCTTTGTCACCTCCCGTATCGCGCTCGCTCCGGCATACGCGCGCCATCACAGTCGAAGCGTTCGCGCGCGACGATGGCTTGTGGGACCTCGATGCCAGCATCCGCGATGTGAAAACGCGTACTGTCGCGCTTGCTTCCGGCGAACGGCCCGGCGGCACGCCGGTGCACGACCTCAAGCTGCGTGTAACCATTGACCGCGACCTCAACATCGTCGATGCCGAAGCCGCATCCGATGCCGTCCCGTATCCGGGCTACTGCGATACCATCGGCCCTGCCTACAAGAAGTTGATCGGGCTCTCGCTCGTGAACCATTTCCGGTTGCATCTGAAAGACCGCCTATCCGGCGTACTCGGCTGCACCCATTTGACCGAATTGGCCCAGGTGCTGCCGACCGCAGCCTTGCAAGCCTTTGCTGACGACAATGTCGACGCCCCAGGTGGGCTCGGCGGCTCGTCAACCGACCGTCCATTTGAGCTCGACCGTTGCCATGCCCTGCGCAGCGACGGCCCTGCCGTGGCCAAATACTACCCACGCTGGTCGATCAAGGCCGTCTCGGGTTAGCGTTCGTCGTTTTTACTTTTGTAGTTCAACCGTATTTCTAATTCAGTAATAGAAGAAGGGAAGCCAGCATGAAGATCCATGAGTACCAGGGCAAAGAGATCCTCCGAAAATTCGGGGTGACCGTTCCGCGCGGCATTCCGTGCATGTCGGTCGAAGACGCTGTCAAAGCCGCTGAAGAGCTGGGCGGTCCGGTCTGGGTCGTCAAGGCACAGATCCACGCTGGCGGCCGCGGCAAAGGCGGTGGCGTCAAGGTCGCCAAGTCGATCGAGCAAGTCAAGGAATACTCCGAGCAGATCATGGGCATGCAGCTGATCACTCATCAGACCAGCCCTGAAGGCCAGAAAGTGCGTCGCCTGATGATCGAAGAAGGCGCCGACATCAAACAAGAGCTGTACGTGTCGCTAGTCACCGACCGCGTCACCCAGAAAGTCGTGCTGATGGCCTCGTCGGAAGGCGGCATGGACATCGAAGAAGTCGCGCACAGCAACCCAGAAAAAATCCACAATGTCGTGATCGACCCTAAAGTCGGCCTGACCGATGCGCAGGCTGACGATGTCGCCGCCAAGATCGGCGTGCCTGCTGGCTCGATCGCCGATGCCCGCGCCAACCTGCAAGGCCTGTACAAAGCCTACTGGGAAACCGACGCATCGCTGGCCGAGATCAACCCACTGATCGTCACCGGCAGCGGCAAGATCATCGCCCTGGACGCGAAGTTCAACTTCGACGCCAACGCCCTGTATCGCCGTCCAGAAATCGTCGCCTACCGCGACCTGGACGAAGAAGATCCAGCTGAAGTCGAAGCATCGAAATTCGACCTGGCCTACATCTCGCTCGACGGCAATATCGGCTGCCTGGTGAACGGCGCCGGCCTGGCCATGGCGACCATGGACACCATCAAGCTGTTCGGCGGCGAGCCGGCCAACTTCCTGGACGTGGGCGGTGGCGCTACGGCCGAGAAAGTGACCGAAGCCTTCAAGATCATGCTGAAGAACCCTGACCTGAAAGCTATCCTGGTCAACATCTTCGGCGGCATCATGCGTTGCGACGTCATTGCCGAAGGCGTGATAGCTGCTTCGAAAGCCGTGTCGCTGCAAGTGCCACTGGTCGTGCGCATGAAGGGCACCAACGAAGATCTGGGCAAGAAGATGCTGGCTGAATCGGGCCTGCCGATCATCGCCGCAGACACGATGGAAGACGCAGCGAAGTCGGTCGTTGCCGCCGCCGCTGGTAAAGCCTAATTCGCTAAGGAAATAAAAATGTCGATTCTGATCAACAAAGATACCAAAGTAGTCACCCAGGGCATCACCGGCAAGACCGGCCAGTTCCACACCCGTATGTGCCGCGACTACGCGAACGGCAAGGAAGCCTTCGTTGCTGGCGTGAACCCGAAGAAAGCCGGCGAAGATTTCGAAGGCATTCCAATTTTCGCTAACGTTGCTGAAGCCAAGAAAGAAACCGGCGCCAACGTGTCGGTGATCTATGTCCCACCAGCAGGTGCAGCAGCTGCCATCTGGGAAGCCGTCGAAGCCGAGCTGGACCTGGCAATTTGCATCACCGAAGGCATCCCTGTCCGCGACATGATGGAAATCAAGGATCGCATGGCCAAAGCTGGTTCCAAGACCCTGCTGCTGGGTCCGAACTGCCCAGGCCTGATCACCCCTGACGAAATCAAGATCGGCATCATGCCAGGTCACATCCACCGCAAGGGCCGTATCGGCGTCGTGTCGCGTTCGGGCACCCTGACCTATGAAGCAGTCGGCCAGCTGACCGCACTGGGCCTGGGCCAATCGTCGGCAGTCGGCATTGGCGGCGACCCGATCAATGGTCTGAAGCACATCGACGTCATGAAGATGTTCAATGACGATCCTGACACCGACGCGGTCATCATGATCGGCGAAATCGGCGGCCCGGACGAAGCCAATGCGGCTTACTGGATCAAGGACAACATGAAGAAGCCAGTCGTCGGCTTCATCGCTGGCGTCACCGCGCCTCCAGGCAAGCGCATGGGCCACGCCGGCGCGCTGATCTCGGGCGGCGCAGACACTGCGCAAGCCAAGCTGGAAATCATGGAAGCCTGCGGCATCACCGTCACCAAGAACCCGTCGGAAATGGCGCGTCTGCTGAAGGCAATGCTGTAATCCTGACGATCTCTTGATCGACAGCTAAGACGGGGAGCTTCGGCTCCCCGTTTGTATTTATGAGTCTATTTTTCGTCGACAAACTTCGTCGCCTGACAAAAATTGCCGTGTGGCACTGACAAATTTTGTCACCCGAGGCGCCAAATTTTGTCGCGGCACAGGGTTTTCTTATCTCAGGATTAATAAAATCGACCGTTTCTTGCTGCTTTCGGGCTGGCACGCCGCTTGCATATAGGAAAGCGTAGCAGCTGAGCAGCACAAGACACGTAGTCCTAACTTTTGAAATACCACCCTGGAGAGAAAAATGAACTTCAAGCAAATGCAAACCAAAAAAGCCGAAGGCGGCTTCACCCTGATCGAACTGATGATCGTTGTCGCGATTATCGGTATCCTGGCCGCCGTCGCGATTCCCGCATATCAGGACTACGTGGCCAAGGCGAAGTTCTCTTCTGCGCTGGCTGAAGTGTCGCCTGCCAAGACTGGCTTTGAAGTTGCGTTGAACGACGGTTTGACGCCGGTGATCCCTGAAGCTGGTACGGCTGTTGGCGAAGGCGAAGCCGCCATTGGCGTCCAAGCCACTAACGGTAACTCGACGATTGAAGTGACCACTGCCACGGCTGCTGGCGTTATCACTGCAACGATCGTTGGCGGTTCCGGGGCAGTCGCCGGCGAGACCATCACGCTGACTCGCGATGAGACCACGGGCCAATGGACTTGCGCAACCACTGTTGCGCAGAACCTGGTTGGGCCAACCAGCACCTGCACTGGTGTTTAATCGAAAAGCGAAGTTCTCTACCTAGCCAAAAAGCCCGCTTCGCAGCGGGCTTTTTGCTTTCCGGCCTTACTTCGCAGCAGGCTGTGTCTTCAGATACTGATCCAGCCACCCCACCACGTTGTGATGCCACTGCACCGAGTTCGCCGGCTTGAGCACCCAGTGGTTTTCGTCCGGGAACACCAGCAACTTGCTCTCGACACCCATGCGCTGCAGCGCGGTAAAGGTGCCCAGCGCCTGCGCGGTAGGAATCCGGAAGTCCAGATCACCCTGGATCACCAGCATCGGCGTCTTCCACTTGTTCACGTGATGAACCGGATTGAAGCGCTCATGGTTCTCCGGCACCTTGAAGTAAGGCCCGCCGCTCTCCCAATCGGTAAACCACTGCTCTTCGGTCGAGTACGCCATCCCGCGCGTATCGAACACGCCGTCGTGATTCACGATGCACTTGAACTCATCCGACCAGTTGCCCGCGATCCAGTTCATCATATAGCCGCCGTACGACGCCCCCAGCGCGCAATCGCGTGAGCGATCGAGCCACGAGAATTTCTGCACCGCCGCGTCATAGCCCTTCTGCAGGTCGACCAGCGGCTTGCCGCCCCAGTCGTTGCTGATGGAATCAGTGAACTTCTGGCCATAGCCGGTCGAGCCGTGAAAGTCGATGAACACGGCCGCGTAACCCGCGCCCGCATACACCTGCGGATTCCAGCGATAGCTCCAGCTGTTGCCGAAGCTGCCCTGCGGACCGCCGTGGACGATGAAGGCGACCGGATACTTCTGGCCCGGCTGCGCATTCCACGGCTTCATCACGTAGCCATACACGGTCTCGCCATTGGCGCCGGCAAACGAGAACTGTTCCGACTCGCCAAAGCGCACGTCCTTCAATCGTTCCGTGTTCACATCGGTCAGCTGCTTCGGCTTGCCGCCCAGTTTCATCGAGAACAGTTGCGCGCCCGACTGCAGGTTGGCGTGGGTATAGACCAGCGTATCGCGCCGCAGGTCATAGGCGCCGACCGCGCCCTTGTCGGTCAGCGGCGTCACCTTGCCGCTGGCGACGTCGATCGAGAACAGGCGGTGCTGGCCGATGTCTTCGGCATCGACGATCAGCGCCTTGCCGTCCGCGCGCCACACCAGGCTGCCGGCCGAGCGGTCCCAGTCGGCCGCCAGCTTGCGCTTCTCGCCGCTGGCCACGTCCATCAGCATGACCTGATAACGGTCGGCCTCGAAGCCGGGACGCGCCATCGCGAGATACGCTAGGGTGCGGCCATCCGGCGAGAAGGTGCCCTTGGTATCCCATGCCGGATTGTCCTGGGTCAGGTTGCGCGGCGCCGCGCCGCCCGTGGCCGGCACGCTGTACAGGTTGAAATTGGTCGACCAGGCTTCGGTCTTGCCGGCGATGCGCGCCGAGAACACGATGGTCTTGCCGTCCGGGCTGAAACGGTATTCCTCGCGGTCGCCGAAAGGCTTCGACGGCACGTCGCCGTCGAGCGAGCCGGACAGGCTGACAGGCTCGCCGCCGACCTTGCCATCCGCACCCAGCGGCGCCGAGAACAGCACCGCATTGCGGTGGTCGCCCCAGGTATCCCAGTGACGCACGAACAGGCGGTCATAGACCTTGCCGGTGGCCTTGTCCTTCTCTTTGGCATCCAGGCGCGACTTCGTGCAGGCCAGGTCGGCGCAGTCGCGGAACACGGCCAGGCTGAAGGCCAGGCGGTCGCCGCTCGGGGCGAGGCGGAAGTTGTCGACGTCCAGCGGCAGGTTCGTCACCTGCACCGGCTCGCCGCCGGCCACCGGCTGGCGCCATACCTGCGACGAGCCCGAGCGCGCCGACAGGAAGTAGACGGCGTCGCCCGACGGCGACCATTCCGGATCGCTGCTGCTGGACGCATGCTGGCTCAGGCGTTGCG
Organism: Massilia sp. CFBP9026; assembly: GCF_034045165.1. Classification (NCBI taxonomy): domain Bacteria; kingdom Pseudomonadati; phylum Pseudomonadota; class Betaproteobacteria; order Burkholderiales; family Oxalobacteraceae; genus Massilia; species Massilia sp. CFBP9026. The sequence continues at coordinate 386,180 of NZ_JAXCWH010000002.1, read as the reverse complement.
GCGCCGGCTTGGCGGCGCGCAGGTCGACCATCCACAGTTGGGTATTGCCGCGGTTGTTCTCCATGTCCGTGCTGCGCACGGTATAGATCACGCGCGTGGCGTCCGGCGACACGGCCGGGCTGCCGACCCGTTCCATATTGACCAGGTCTTCCACGGTAAAGCCGCGCGGCGCGGCCGTCGCGGTGGTCGCGGCCAGCAGGGCCGCTACCATCGTCAGCAAACGAAATTTCATTCCATCCTCGTCGATCAGTGCCGCAGCCGGGTGCCGCAGGCAAGCCGGCAATTTACCACGATGTCATCAGGCATGAAGCCGACATATTCCTACCGCCGGAAATGAACGGGATGGGAACTATCTCGACGAGGAGGCCAGGTTTACTTCGGCATGATGACCGTATCGATCACATGGATCACACCATTATCGGCTGCGATGTCGGTCTTGGTGACGGTGGCCTTGTCGACCATGACCTTGCCGCCCGCAACTTTTACTGCGAACGCGCTACCCTCGACGGTCTTGACGTCGCCAGGCTTGACGTCGGCAGCCATGACTTTTCCCGGCACAACGTGATAGGTCAGTATCTTGGACAGTGCTGCCTTGTCTTTCAGCAGGGCGTCCAGCTTGGCTTTCGGGATTTTTGCAAAGGCGGCGTCAGTCGGGGCAAAAACAGTGAATGGGCCCGGACCCTTCAGGGTATCGGTCAGGCCGGCAGCTTGTACCGCAGTGACCAGGGTATTGAAGGTGCCGGCCGATTTCGCGGTATCCACGATGTCCGCCGCCTGGACGGAGGTGAAGGCGAACGCGAGGGGCAAAGCAATCAAGATCTTTTTCATATTGGCTCCAGAAGTTGGGTTGAATAGGTTCGCAATGAACCGACCTGAAGCCAATTTACGTGGATTTAGTATCGTAGTCTAATGTGTGAATCGAATCTGTCCTATAAAATGGGTTCAAACCTTGTTCATTTGATGTGAGCTCCAGGCAGGGGAGCACTCGTGCGCGAGCAACTGGTCGGACTGCCGCGTACTGTTGAACACGTAACCGTCATTTTCTCCAGTGTATGACAGCATTCGTTGTCAATATCTGGTTCAATTTGGGACACTTAATCATGGATTCATTCAAAACGGGACAAGAGCGGATCATGTACCGCACTGGCGCAGCGGCACGGTTAGCCGGCTTGCCAGTTGAAACACTCCGCGTATGGGAGCGCCGCTACAGTCTGTCGGATGCCCAGCGCTCCGAGCGTGGCCAGCGCCTCTACTCGGCCGAACAGGTCGCGCGCCTCGGCCTGCTCAAGCAGCTGGTAGACCAGGGGCACTCGATCGGTGTCCTTGCTGGCCTGAGCCGTGATCAGTTGCAATCGATGCTGGGCCTGGATGGACAGGCACGGGCCATCCAGGCAGCGCCGGTGCGTGTGCTGCTGGTGGGCGCCATGCTGGCGCGGCGCGTCGCCGCCATGGGGCAGAGCGCCCTCGGCCTGGATGTACGCGGCAACGCCGCGGGCCTTGCAATGGCGGAAGAGTTACCACGTGACGCAGGCGCCGACGTACTGGTGATCGAGCAATCCGAACTCGATGAACGCGTGATGCCGGCTATTGCCGCCGCGCGTGAGGCGAGCGGCGTTGCTGCGGTCGTCGTGCTGTACCGCTTCTGCTCGAGCGCCACGATCCGCACCCTGCGTGCGCAAGGCTGCCTGGTCGCGCGTATTCCGGCCGACCTGAACGAACTGGCGCTGCTATGCCAGTCCGCCCTGACCGGCCATCGCCCGCCGCTACAGGAGCCGGTGGCCGCCGCCGTCGCCCCGCCGCGTTTTGCCGACGAAGACCTGGCCAATATCGCGGCCGCTGGTAACCGCCTGACCTGCGAATGCCCGCGCCACTTGACCGAATTGCTGATGATGGTGGGTAGCTTCGAGCGCTACAGCCAGCATTGCGCGTCGCGCAATCCGGAAGACGCTGCCCTGCACGCCGAACTTGCGCTGGCTTCGGGCCGCGCGCGGGTCGTGCTGGAAGCGGCGATGGAACGCCTGGCTCTCCAGGAAGGATTGCCGCTGCCAAAAGGCTGGGCCTGAAAGACCAGCGAGGTCGAACGCGCCGGCTCAGCTCAGGTTGATCTGCCAGGACACGCCAAAGCGGTCGTTCAGCCAGCCGAACTTGCGGCTGAATCCATAATTATCCGCCGGCATCAGCAGCTTGCCGCCGTCCGCCAGCCGGGCGAAGGCGGTGTCGAACTCGGCCTCGTCCACGCACTCGACGAATAGCGACACCGACGGCGTAAAAGTGAACGCGTGCCTGGCCGGGCTGTCGATGCAGATCACATGCTGGCCGGCGAGGGTGAAATCGGCCCGCTTGACGGTTCCTTCGGGCCCCATCTCGCCGCTTTTATAGTGCTCGATCTGCTTGACTTCGGAACAGGCGAACAGCGAGACATAGAAGCGCATCGCTTCCTCGGCCGCACCTTCGAACATCAGGAATGGAGTGATGCTGCGTGCCATCGACAACTCCTTTCGAGGGGTGATGAAGCGGGACGCTCAACGCGCGGGTTTCCAGCCGGACGTCATGGCGTCGGCAAAGCTCTGGCCCATGATCTCGACCGCCTTCTGGTTGGCGCTGATGAGTCGGCCGAATGACTGTTGCTGGACCGACACGGCATTCCTGGTCAAGGCTTCGGCGCACGACTGCGAGGCGGCGATGAAGGCCTTCATCGTCTCTTCCATGATGATCTTGGACGAGCTGATCCAGAGCTGCTCCAGGCTGGCCCGGGTCGAATCCGCGTAGACATTGGCGATTTTCAGGAATGTATCTTGATAGGGCAGGGCGTTCAGCTGGGCGGTCGCTGCGGTGAACTGCGGGTATGCGGTCGTCATGACACATCCTCTCGGGCAGATAGCTGGTTGGAGTAGGGAAAGACGCATTGCGCGTCGCCCATCAGTATAGGCCGAGTATTGACGTTGTCTACAGCATTGGGCAAGTTGTCGAACTGGTCAGGCGTCGATGTCGGCCGTCCAGTCCCCGCTCTTGCCCCCATGCTTCTCCATCACCCGCACATTGGTCATCACCATCCCGCGATCGACCGCCTTGCACATATCGTACACAGTCAGCAGGCCCACCTGCACCGCAGTAAGCGCTTCCATCTCGACGCCAGTCTTGCCGATGGTTTCCACCTGGGCCCGGCAATGCACGCTATTGGCCGCGTCGTCGATCTCGAAATCCACCGCCACGCGCGTGATCGGCAGCGGATGGCATAGCGGCACCAGGTCGCTGGTGCGCTTGGACGCCATGATCGCCGCGATGCGCGCGATCCCGATCACGTCGCCCTTCTTGGCATTGCCCGACGTGATGAGGGCCAGCGTCTCCGGCTTCATGCGGATAGTCCCGGCCGCCACCGCAGTGCGGTGCGTGTCCTGTTTCGCGCCGACGTCGACCATATGGGCCTGGCCGGTGGCGTCGAAGTGGGTCAAGTGGTCTGCGGTCGGGATTGGATTCGTCATTACTAGGTCGGTGTGTTCGGATTACAAAAAGGTTCGCTGAGCAGCAACATGCACGCGGATGCAGGTATGATAGCACCGTGAAATCCGTCGTCCGTCCAGCAATGGTGCGCCGCTGGCGCTCCTCCTTGTCCGTCATGGCCTTGTGCATGGCGACCGCCTTCCCCGTCGCAGCGCAGTCCGACGTGTTCAGGCGGCCCGATTCGACCCGCCTGCCCACGCTCGGCGATACCGCGCGTGGCGACCTGTCGCCTGTCGTCGAGCGCAAGCTGGGCGAGGAGTTCATGCGCGACGTGCGGCGCGATCGCGATTACCTCGACGATGAACCGATCTCCGAATACCTGAACAATTTCGGCAATGGCCTGGTCGCCGCCGTGCCCGGCGCGCGCGGCGAGACCAATGCCGACTTTCACTTCTTCGCCGTGCGCGATCCGGCCCTGAACGCGTTCGCGATGCCGGGCGGCTTCATCGGCGCCCACTCGGGCCTGATCATCGCGGCCCAGACCGAATCGGAACTGGCCGGCGTGATGGCGCACGAGATCGGCCACGTCACCCAGCGCCATATCGCGCGCAGGATCGGCCAGCAGCGCCAGGACATCCTGCTGCCGCTGGCGTCGATGATCCTGGCGGCGCTGGCGGCCCGCGCCAGCTCGGATGCAGCCATGGGCGTGCTGATGGGTGGCCAGGGCCTGGCTGTCCAGCGCCAGCTGAATTTCAGCCGCGACGCCGAGCGCGAAGCCGACCGCGTCGGCTTCCAGATCATGGAGGCGGGCGGCTACGATACCACCGGCATCGTCGCTTTCTTCCGGCGCCTGCAGGCCGCCTCCAGGTTGTATGGCGACCTGCCGCCCGGACTGGCCAGCCTGAGCAGCCACCCGCTGACCCAGGACCGGATCACCGACATGCAGGCGCGCATCCGCGAGATTCCCAAGAAACAGCGCGTTGACAGCCTCGATTTTCATCTGGTGCGGGCGCGCGCCCGCGTGCTGCAGGACGGGAGCGAGCAGGGCCGGCGCGAAACGCGCAGCGCCTTCGAGGCCCAGCTCAGGGATCAGCCCCACCGCCAGTGGCAGGCCGGGGCCCAGTATGGCCTGTCCTACCTGGCGCTCAAGGAGAACGACCTGGCCGGCGCCCAGCGCTGGCTCGACAGGGCGCGCGAGACCATGAAGCCACGTGAAGGGGTGCTGTCGGCGGCGCCGTCGAACGTGGGCGATGGCGCGACCATGTTCGCCGGGCTGGCGCTGGAGATCAAGATGGCGCCGGGCCAGCCGAGGTCCGTGCTGGAAGAGGCGGTCAAGGAAGCGGATGCGGCGCGCCAGCGCTACCCACTGTCGCGCTCGCTCGCGCATCAGTACGCGCAGGCCCTGATCGCGACCGACCGCTTCGACGAGGCGGCGCTGTTCCTGCGCGACCAGGCCCAGCAGTATCGGGAAGAACGCAAGCTGCACGACATGCTGGCCAGGACCTATGCCAAGCAGGGCAAGATCGCGCTGCAGCACATGTCGCTGGCGGAGTCGTATGTGCTGGCCGGCGCTGTGCCGGCGGCAGTGGCCCAGCTCGAACTGGCGCGCAAGGCCAGCGATGCGTCGTTCTACGACCAGGCCGTGATCGATGCCCGCGTGCGCGAACTGGAGGAGAAACAGAAGAAGGCGAAGGAAGAGGCCGAAGAGCGCTGATCGCGCCTACGGCGCCGGCATTCGGTTGAATCCGAACCTGGCCGGTATCTCTTCTTCTACCACGCGCTCGACGGCAAACGGCTTGCCGTTCCATGGCAGGACCAGGCGGCCGCTGCCACTTTCCAGCCACGCCATCACCGCCTCGTCCGAGGCCGCGGCGCCATCGAGCTCGAGCAGACCCAACACCTGGGCCACGTCGCGGTCGTCCAGCTGCGCCACCGTCTCACCCGTCACGAACACCAGCGCGCCGGTGTCGCTCAGGCAGATCCGTTCGACCTCCGCCAGCGCCTGCCCGGTTTGCAATACCAGTCCCCGCTGCGGATCGGTGCGCGCGATGAAGGGCGCGGCCTCGAGGTTCACGTACACGCGCTGCGGCCCGTTCTGGAAATACCAGTTGCCGCGCTCGTCGTGCAGGTAGTTGCGGTTGATGAAACCCACCAGCTTTTCATTGTTCAGCCGGTCGCCCGCCGCATTGGCGCGCTGGGCTGCTTCGTCGCGCATGCGCCAGCCGCCGCGCGCGTCGAGCGCGAGCCAGCCGTAGCAGTGGGGCACGTTCGGCCACTTGGCCATTGCCTGTTTTACGATATCGTCCATAGTTTTTAGAACCTGTCCCGGTGGGTGAGAGTCGTTCCTGCCGCGCCTGGCAAGCGTGCGCTGCGTTGCTCGTCGTTGCATGGCTCGCCATGCGGCCTCCTCGCGCCTTGCTCACGTTCGCCATGCATCGCCATGAACTTCCCCTCACCCACCGGGACAGGTTCTAGCAGCATCGCACGGTTCGGCCGGCGCCAGCGCGCGCGTGCCACTGACCGTGTCGAAATGGTGGAGGATGCGCCGCGGCAGCCAGTCGATCCGTCCCGGGAACGGGCTGGCGGCAAAGCCGACGTGTCCGCCCTGTTCGGGATACTCGAGCGTCACCGCGTTCGACGCCGACGTCGGCAGGTGAACGCCCGGCAGGAAGGGATCGTTGCGGGCATTGAGCACCAGGGTCGGCACCGTGATGTCATGCAGAACGTGGCGGGCGCTGGCGCGGTGCCAGTAGTCGTCGGTGTCGCGGTAGCCGTGCAGCGGCGCCGTGACGACGTTGTCGAAGGCATACAGGTCGCGCGCCGCGAGTAGGGCGGTGCGGTCGAACAGGCCAGGGAATTGCTCCAGCTTGGCCAAACATTTCGGCTTGAGCGTCTGCAGGAACATTCGGGTGTACAGCAGATTGAAGCCGGACGACAGCGCCTCTCCGCCGCGCGCCAGGTCGAGCGGTGCCGACACGGCGCAGGCGGCATCGACGATGTCCGCGCCGTGGCCCGATTCGCCCAGCCAGCGCAGCAGCGCATTGCCGCCCAGCGAGACGCCGGCCGCATACAGCGCACCTCGATGGGATGCGCGCAGCTTGCGCACGATCCAGTCGACTTCGCTCGCATCGCCCGAGTGATAGAAGCGTGGCGCCAGATTGGCTTCGCCGGAGCAGCCGCGAAAATGCGGCACCACGCCCGACCAGCCGCGCGCGGCGAGCGCTGCCATCAGGCCGCGGGCGTAGTGGCTATTGGAACTGCCTTCCAGGCCATGGAACAGCACCACCAGCGGCTGTCCGGGCTGGCCATCCACGAAGTCGAGGTCGACGAAGTCGCCGTCCGCGCTGTGCCAGCGCTCGCGGCGGTAGGCGACAGGAGGCTTGGCGATGCAGGTCGCCGGATAGATGGTTTGCAGGTGGCCGCCAGGCAGCCACGAGGGTGCGGGATAGTGCATGAAAAAGAGGCACCGCAGTGCCTCGTGGGAGCAAAATCAGTGGTGCTTGAGCACGGTGCCCGGCGCCAGGCGATACCCGGTGCCGCAGTAGGGGCACTTGGCCTCGCCGTGGTGGTCGAAGTCGAGGAAGACGCGCGGGTGCGAGGACCACAGCGGCATTGCCGGGTTGGGGCAATAGGCCGGCAGGTCCTTGGCCGTGAGCTCCACCACAGGCATCGTCTTTTGATTCATCTGTTTCTCCGTCAGGCAAGTTGGGCAAAGACTGGATTTTAACGGATTCGCTCTATTGCCGAAATGACCGTAAAATAATGCGCTCAGCATAAAGAGCTAGAGCGACGCCTGTTATATTGGACGTCTCACCCGTGCCACATCCATCCATGCGTTTCATGCCCGACCGTTTCAAGCCTGCCGCCTTCCCAGACATCCTTGGTCGCCGTTGCAAGAATGCCACACGTTTTGTTGTAATGCGTGCTGTGCTGAGCGCTGCATGAGCGCGTCCGACGATCCGGGCCAGCTTACCGCCGCCATCGGCGACGCGCCGAACCGCGACGCCTGGAACGAAGGTTTCAAGACCGGCCTGCCGACCCTGTTCGGCATCGCCGCCTGGGGCCTGGTGGTCGGCATCGCCATGGTCAAGAGCGGCCTGTCCGTGCCGCAGGCACTGGGCATGACCTTATTGGTGTTCGCCGGTTCGGCCCAGCTGGCCTCGCTGCCGCTGATCGCCGCCCAGGCTCCGATCTGGGTCATCTTCGCCACCGCCCTGGTGGTCAACCTGCGCTTCGTGATCTTTTCGGCGCTGCTGGGGCCGCATTTCGCCCACTTGCCGTGGCGGCAACGTTTTTATCTTGGTTATATCTCGGGTGACCTGACCGTCGCGCTCTTTTTGCAGCGCTATCCGACCCTGGCGCCGGTGGCGGGCAAGCTGTCTTATCTAAAAGGGTTGATGTATCCGAACTGGTTCGCCTGGCAAATCGGTTCCTGCATCGGCATTTTCCTCGGCAGCGCGGTGCCGGCCGAATGGGGACTGGGCTTTGCCGGCACCCTGGCCATCCTGTGCATCATGGTGCCATTGATGATTAATAACGCGGCCCTGTGCGGCGTGCTTGTGGCGGGGGCGATCTCGGTGCTGGCCTACGACTTGCCCTACAAGCTGGGATTGCTGCTGGCGGTGCTGGTGGGCATGGTCACCGCGATGGTGATCGAAGAAACGCTGGCGAAAGCGAAGGTGCGCCGTGGCTGATTGGGAAATCTGGGTCGTGATCGGCGTGCTGAGCGTGGCCACCGCCGCCACCCGCAGTTCGTTCTGGATGATCGGCCACCGTGTGACGATTCCGCCGCGGGTGCAGGAAATGCTGCGCTACGCCCCGGCCTGCGCGCTTGCGGCCATCATCGGGCCCGACTTCCTGATCGATACGCAGGGAGACGTTCAGTTCACGTTGGCCAACCCGAAGCTGCTGGCCGGCGTCGCCGCCTTCGCCTTTTATATGTGGCGTCGTAACATGCTGCTAACGATTTTATTCGGCATGCTTGTATTTACTTTGCTGCGTGTAATGCACGTTTTCGGCGCCGCCAGCTAGCAGGCCTCGAAAAATCTGCTGCGCGTTGCGGTGCCGGTTTGCGATGCTCGCTGTACATCCGTACAGCTGCGCTTCTCAACCGCCACCGCTGCCGCTCGCGACGATTTTTCGAGGCCTGCTAATGTACAATGACGTTTTTTCACTATTGCCACGCCGACCAAATGGACGCTCTCCGTTTCACCCGCCTGCAAGACCTGATCGACCAACAAGCGCTGCAAGGCAAGCGCGTCTTTATCCGCGCTGACCTGAACGTCCCACAAGATGACGCTGGCAATATTACCGAAGACACGCGCATCCGCGCTTCGGTGCCGGCGATCCAGGCCGCTGTGAAGGCTGGCGCGGCGGTGATGGTGACGTCCCACCTGGGCCGTCCGACCGAAGGTGAATTCAAGCCGGAAGACAGTCTGGCGCCGGTCGCCAAGCGCCTGTCCGAGCTGCTGGGCCAATCGGTCGAACTGAAACAGGACTGGGTGGACGGCGTCGACGTTGCTCCCGGCTCGGTCGTGCTGCTGGAAAACTGCCGCGTCAACAAAGGCGAGAAGAAAAACAGCGATGAACTGGCACAGAAAATGGCCAAGCTGTGCGACGTGTATGTGAACGATGCCTTCGGCACCGCCCACCGCGCCGAAGCGACCACGCACGGCATCGCGAAGTTCGCCCCGGTCGTGGCCGCCGGCCCGCTGCTGGCCGCCGAACTGGACGCCCTGGGTAAAGCCCTGGGCCAGCCGCAGCGTCCGCTGCTGGCCATCGTCGCCGGCTCCAAGGTCTCGTCCAAGCTGACCATCCTGCAAAGCCTGGCCGACAAAGTGGATAACCTGATCGTCGGCGGCGGTATCGCCAACACCTTCATGAAGGCCGTCGGGCTGAACATCGGCAAGTCGCTGGTCGAGAACGACCTGGTCGACGAAGCCCGTGCCATCATCGAGAAAATGTCCCAGCGCGGCGCGCAGGTGCCGATTCCCGTCGACGTCGTGTGCGCGAAGGAATTCGCCCCGACCGCGGCCGCCACCGTCAAGGACGTGGCTGACGTTGCTGACGACGACATGATCCTCGACATCGGCCCGAAAACCGCCGCCATGCTGGCCGAGCAGGTCGCCAAGGCCGTCACCATTGTGTGGAACGGTCCGGTCGGTGTCTTCGAATTCGACCAGTTCGCCGAGGGCACCAAGACCCTGGCGCTGGCCATCGCCCAGTCCCGGGGCTTCTCGATCGCCGGTGGCGGCGACACCCTGGCCGCGATTGCAAAATATAAGATTGCCGACCAGATCGGCTACATTTCGACGGGTGGCGGCGCCTTCCTGGAATTTTTGGAAGGAAAAACCCTGCCAGCTGTCGACATCCTGCTGCAACGCAGCGCTCACTAGAACTAGCCTGAGACCCTAGCGCAGCCAGTCTGCGCTTTGTTTTTATACAAGGACAATCCATGTACCGTGGCACCAAGATCGTCGCAACCATCGGCCCTGCTTCGACCGACTTCGATATTCTCGTCAAAATGATCCGCGCCGGCGTCGACGTCGTGCGCCTGAACTTCTCGCACGGGAAGGCGCAGGACCATATCGATCGTGCTGCCCTGATACGGCGCGCCGCCGACGAGTGCGGCCGCGAAGTGGCCATCATGGCCGATATGCAGGGTCCGAAGATCCGCGTCGGCAAGTTTGAAGAAGGCAAGATCTTCTTGACCAATGGTGACCGCTTCATCCTGGATGCCAAGTGGGGCGATGACGGCGAGCTGGGCAACCAGGAACGCGTCGGCCTGGACTACAAGGCGCTGCCGCGCGACGTCAAGCCGGGCGACAGGCTGCTGCTGAACGACGGCCTGATCGTGCTGATCGTCGACCGCGTCGTGGGCCACGAGATCTACACCACGGTCAAGGTTGGCGGCGAACTGTCGAACAACAAGGGCATCAACCGCCAGGGCGGTGGCCTGACCGCGCCGGCGCTGACCTCGAAGGACATGGAAGACATCAAGACCGCGATGAGCTTCCAGGCCGACTACCTCGCCATCTCGTTCCCGAAAAGCGCGACCGATATGGAAATGGCGCGCCAGCTGGCGAACATCGCCGGCGAGCCGTATGGCCACAAGCCAATGATGATCGCCAAGATCGAGCGCGCCGAAGCGATTCCGCTGCTGCAAGAGATCCTGGACGCGTCGGATGGCATCATGGTCGCCCGCGGCGACCTGGCCGTCGAAGTCGGCAACGCCGCCGTGCCGGCGCTGCAGAAGCGCATGATCCGCATGGCGCGCGATTCGAACAAGCTGGCCATTACCGCGACCCAGATGATGGAGTCGATGATCGTCAACGCCGTGCCGACCCGCGCCGAAGTGTCGGACGTGGCCAACGCCGTGCTGGATGGCACCGATGCCGTCATGACCTCGGCCGAGACCGCATCGGGCAAGTACCCGATCGAGACCGTCGAGATGATGGCCGCGATCTGCGTCGAAGCCGAGCAGTCCGAATACAACAAGATCGACGTCGACTTCCTGAACAAGCAGTTCACCCGCATCGACCAGACCATTGCCTACGGCACGCTGTTCACCGCCCACCACCTGGCCGTGAAGGCGATCGTGGCGCTGACCGAGTCGGGTTCGACCGCCCTGTGGATGAGCCGTCACAGCATCGACACCCCGATCTTCGCCCTGACGCCGCTGCAGGCGACGCAGCGCAAGGCATCGCTGTACCGCAACGTGCGAGCATTCAATCTGCCGCAGGAAGGCGGCAGCCACGCCGTGCTGCGTAAGGCCGAGGAACTCTTGATGAAAGAAGGGTTCGTACGCAAGGGCGACCTGATCGTCGTCACCTGGGGTTCGCCGATGGGGCAGGCTGGTGGCACCAATGCGCTCAAGATCGTGCGCGTTGGCGAATATGATTAAAGGGAATCAACGAGTAGCCTAACGCGAACAGCGACATTTGCCCGGCGCCGTCCAGGACGGATGGCGCCGCGCTCGGCATTCGGGATTCCCGGACAAGTTTCTTTATTGTTTTGGAGTACAACCATGGCACTCGTATCATTGCGTCAATTGCTGGACCACGCCGCCGAAAACGGTTACGGCCTGCCGGCATTCAACGTCAACAACCTGGAGCAGGTGCAGGCCATCATGGCCGCCGCCGATGCCGCCAACAGCCCGGTCATCATGCAGGCCTCGGCCGGCGCACGCAAGTACGCGGGCGAAGCCTTCCTGCGTCACCTGATCGACGCCGCCGTCGAAGCCTACCCGCACATCCCGGTCGTCATGCACCAGGACCACGGGCAGTCGCCGGCCGTCTGCATGGCCGCGATCCGTTCGGGCTTTTCCTCGGTGATGATGGACGGTTCGCTCGAAGCCGACGGCAAGAGCGTCGCCAGCTATGAATATAACGTTCAGGTGTCGCAAGAAGTCGTCAAGTTCGCACACTCGATCGGCGTGACCGTCGAAGCCGAGCTGGGCGTGCTGGGCTCGCTGGAAACGATGCAAGGCGACAAGGAAGACGGCCACGGCGCGGATGGCAAGATGACCCGCGAACAGCTGCTGACCGACGTCGACCAGGCGGCCGACTTCGTCAAGCGTACCCAGTGCGACGCGCTGGCGATCGCCATTGGCACCTCGCACGGCGCCTACAAGTTCACGCGCAAGCCGACCGGCGACATCCTGGCGATCGACCGCATCAAGGAAATCCATGCCCGCATCCCCAACACCCACCTGGTGATGCACGGCTCGTCGTCGGTGCCGCAGGAACTGCTGGCCATCATCCGCGAATTCGGCGGTGACATGAAGGAAACCTATGGCGTGCCGGTCGAAGAGATTCAAGAGGGCATCAAGCACGGCGTCCGCAAGATCAATATCGACACCGACATCCGCCTGGCGATGACGGCCGCGATCCGCAAATACATGTTCCAGAACCCGTCGAAGTTCGATCCGCGCGACTACCTGAAACCGGCGCGCGAAGCGGCGATGGAAGTGTGCAAGGCGCGCTTCATGGCGTTTGGCTGCGAAGGCCAGGCGAGCAAGATCAAGCCGATCCCGCTGGACAAGATGGCCGAGCGTTACAAGGCCGGCGAACTGGCGCAGATCGTTCAGTAAGCATCACCCCGTCCTCAACCAACGTCGTTCCCGCGCAGGCGGGAACCCAATTTTCCCTGAGCAGTGGCAAGATTAAATATCACCACAATGCATGCAGGCTTGGGTTCCCGCCTGCGCGGGAACGACGTTCAGGGGGTGCGGGCCGGTAATTGTCGTCAGTGGTTTCGATCGACCGCAGCGCAAATTGACGTAAAATATCGCATTGCACAGGCCCACACAGCCTGACTTTCTCAACCGGCGGCCCTTGTCGCCGGTTTCCGCTTTCCTGATAGCCCATCTATGAACAGCCTCTACCAATCCTCCATCCAGTCCCTGCCACTGCTCGGTCACGGCAAGGTGCGCGATAACTATGCCGTCGGCGACGACAAGATCCTGATCGTCACCACCGACCGCCTCTCGGCCTTCGACGTGGTCATGAACGAGCCGATCCCGGGCAAGGGCATGGTGCTGAACCAGATGAGCGATTTCTGGTTCGAGAAGCTCGGTCACATCGTGCCGAACCACCTGACCGGCGTGGCGCCGGAGAGCGTGGTCGCCGAGAACGAGGTGGAGCAGGTGCGCGGCCGCGCCGTCGTGGCCAAGCGCCTCAAGCCGATCATGGTCGAAGCCGTCGTGCGCGGCTACATCATCGGTTCGGGCTGGAAGGACTATCAGCAAAGCGGCGCGATCTGCGGCATCCAGCTGCCAGCCGGCCTGCGCCAGGCCGACAAGCTGCCGGAACCGCTGTTCACCCCGGCCGCCAAGGCCGATATCGGCGAGCACGACGAGAACATCTCGTTCGCCCAGATGGAAGAAAAGATCGGCGCCGAACTGGCCGCTAAGATGCGCGATATCAGCATCAAGCTGTACACCGCCGCCGCCGAATACGCAGCCACCAAAGGCATCATCATCGCCGACACCAAGTTCGAATTCGGCCTCGATGACAACGGCGTGATGCACCTGATGGACGAAGTCCTGACCGCCGACTCGTCGCGCTTCTGGCCAGCCGACTCGTACGCGCCGGGCATGTCGCCGCCGTCTTTCGACAAGCAGTTCGTGCGCGACTACCTGGAAACCCTGACCGACTGGGGCAAGGCCGCACCGGCGCCAGCGCTGCCGGCGGATGTCATCGAAAAAACCCAGGCCAAGTATTTCGAAGCCATCGAACGCCTGACCGGCGAAAAGCTGAAGGTGTAAGCAGATGACGGATCAAACCAAGCCGTTGGTCGGCGTGATCATGGGTTCCTCGTCCGACTGGGACGTGATGCAGAACGCGGTCGCCATCCTGAAGCAATTCGGCGTGCCGTTCGAAGCGCAGGTAATCTCGGCCCACCGCATGCCGGACGAGATGTTCACCTATGCCGAACAGGCGCGTGGCCGCGGCCTGCGCGCCATCATCGCCGGCGCCGGCGGCGCGGCCCACCTGCCTGGCATGGTGGCCGCCAAGACCATCGTGCCGGTGCTGGGCGTGCCGGTGCCGTCGAAATACCTGCGCGGCGAGGATTCGCTGCTGTCGATCGTGCAGATGCCGAAAGGCGTGCCGGTGTCGACCTTCGCCATTGGCGAAGCCGGCGCCGCCAACGCGGCCCTGACCGCGGTGGCGATCATCGCCGCCAATGACGACGCACTGGCCGACAAGCTGGAGCAGTTCCGCCGCGACCAGACCGCCTCCGCCCAGGCCATGACCCTTCCCGTATAAGTAATATGACTCAACCGTTTCTCCCATCCGCCGATCCGTCGACCTGGCTTGGCGTGATGGGCGGCGGCCAGCTCGGCCGCATGTTCGCCCACGCCGCCCAGGCCATGGGCTACAAGGTCGCCGTGCTCGAGCCGAGCGCCGATTGCCCGGCCGGCCACGTAGCCGACCGCACCATCGAAGGCGATTACGCCGATGTCGCTGCATTGAACGAACTGGCGGCCCTGTGCGCGGCCGTCACCACCGAATTCGAGAACGTCCCGGCCGACAGCCTGGCGCAGCTCGCCGCCGACAGCTTCGTCGCGCCATCGAGCCTGTGCGTGCAGATCGCGCAAGACCGCATCCTCGAGAAGAAGTTCTTCGTCGACTGCGCGCCGAACTCGAAGGTGTTGCCGGCCCCGCACAAGACCATCGCCTCGCATGCCGATATCGACGCCATCGGCGACGACCTGCTGCCGGGCATCCTCAAGACCGTGCGCATGGGTTACGACGGCAAGGGCCAGGTCCGCGTGCGTTCGCGCGAGGACGTGCGCGCCGCCTTCGACAGCATGGATGGCGTGACCTGCCTGCTCGAAAAAATGCTGCCGCTGGCCTATGAGGTCTCGGTGCTGACCGCGCGCGGCCACGATGGCGAGTCCGTCGTCTACCCGATCGCCGAGAACGTGCACCGCGACGGCATCCTGTTCACCACCACCGTGCCGGGACCGAACGTGTCCGCGGTCTGCGCGCAGCAGGCCCAGGATGCGGCGCGCGCCATCGTCGCCCAACTGGGTTACGTGGGCGTGCTGTGCATCGAGTTCTTCGTGCTCGAAGACGGCACGCTGGTCGTCAACGAGATGGCGCCGCGTCCGCACAACAGCGGCCACTACACGATCGACGCCTGCATCACCAGCCAGTTCGCGCAGCAGGTCCGTGCGATGGCGCGCCTGCCGCTGGGCGACGTGCGCCAGCATTCGGCCAGCGTCATGCTCAACATCCTGGGTGATGTCTGGTTCGAAGGGGATCGCGAAGACGCACGCGAACCGGCCTGGGACCGGGTACTGGCGCTGCCTGGCGCCAACCTGCACCTGTACGGCAAGAACGACCCGCGCCGCGGCCGCAAGATGGGCCACGTGACTTTCGTGGCGCCGACGCTGGCCGAGGCGCAGGGCAATCTGCGCGCCGCCTGCGCCATCCTGGGAATCGAGCCTTAAGATGGACACGCAGCAGTTCGACGCGGCGGCCATCGACGCCGCCGCCCGTGCACTCGAATCGGGCGCGCTGGTCGCCTTCCCGACCGAGACCGTGTATGGCCTGGGCGCCGACGCCGAGAATCCGGCGGCGGTGGCCGCCATCTACGCCGCCAAGGGCCGGCCGCAAGACCATCCGGTGATCGTGCACCTGGCGCCGGAGGCGCCGCTCGATTACTGGGCCTGCGACATCCCGCCGCAGGCGCAAGCGCTCGCCGCCGCCTTCTGGCCAGGCCCGCTCACCATGATCCTCAAGCGCGCCCCGAACATCCCGGACGCCGTCAGCGGCGGCCAGGACACGGTCGGCCTGCGCTGCCCGGCGCACCCGGTGGCGCTGGCGCTGCTGCGCGCCTTCAAGGGTGGCAAGGGCGGCGTCGCTGCGCCGTCGGCGAATAAATTCGGCCATGTCAGCCCGACGCTGGCCGAGCATGTGCAGCAGGAATTCGGGAGCGATGGCAGCGTGGCCATGGTGCTCGATGGCGGCCCCTCGCAGGTCGGCATCGAATCGACCATCGTCGACCTGTCGCGCCTGGATACGCACGGCCCGGTGCTGCTGCGTCCCGGCCAGATCAGTGCCGAGGCGATCGCCGCCGTGATCGATCAGATGCCGGCCGCGCCGGATGCTGCGGCGCCGCGCGCCTCGGGCACGCTCGAATCGCATTACGCGCCGCACACGCCGGTGGCGATGCAGGAACGGGCGACCCTGCTGGACACCGTGGCCGCGCTGCACGGCGCCGGCCGCAAGGTGGCCCTGATCCATATGAGCGATATGCCGGCGACCCACGCCGCACTGCGCCTGCCGGCCGCGCCCGACGGCTTCGCCCACGCGCTGTACGCCGCGCTGCGCGCGATGGACGGGCAGGGCGCCGACGTGATCCTGGTCGAGGCGCCGCCGCAGGGCGGGGACTGGCTGGGCGTGAATGACCGCCTGCGCCGCGCAGCCCATGGCTCGACGGGCATTGTGCACGGTTTGCTCAACAGCCAAGCAAAAGTTTAATTTGTATCAATAAAGCGAATGACGGAGCTCAAACGCTCCGCGTTTCGCACTCCTCCGTTACAAATTCGTCTCTTTCTACAAAGAAAACGCTGGTTATAATCCGTTCCCTCTAGCTTACCCATCTCTTTTGATAGGTGTGGTAGCCAAATGCCAACGTGCAATTGAATTTGCTATACAAGCGGTTTCAACGCTGGCATAGTTACCATGAGGCGAATAGCACGGGCGTTCGTTTCACAATAATTTCAATCCAGGAGACACAATGCGTCATACCAAATTCGCGCTGGCCGTTCTGACGGCCGCGCTCCTGACCGCATGCGGCGGCGGCACCAGCCCAGCCGGCGGCGACCAGACCGTCAAGCTCACCTTCACCAATATGGTGTCGTTCGGCGATAGCCTGTCGGACGTGGGCACCTACCGCGTCGGCGCCGTTGCGGCGGCCGGCGGCGGCAAGTTCACCATTAATGGCGACAGCACTGCCAAGAACGTTGACCTGAGCGGCAAGATCTGGCTCGACTTCATGGCCGCCCAGCTCAAGCTGCCGGCGCCGTGCGCCGCCCAGACCGGCCTGCAGGGCGATGCGTCGCTCGGCTTCAACGTGCCGATCGTGAACCATGCGAATTGCTTCAACTATGCGCAAGGCGGTTCGCGCGTGGTCAATCCGATTGGCCCGGGCAATGCCGCGACCGGCTCGCCGATCGGCGAAATGACCACGCCGATGGTGACCCAGATCGCCAATCACCTGACCAAGACCGGCAACAAGTTCAGCGGCACCGAACTGGTGACCGTGCTGTCGGGCGGTAACGACGTGCTGATGCAGCTGGCCGCCGTGACGGGTGCCGGCACCGCCGCCGGCGCGCAAGCCTTCGCCACCGCCCTGGCCACCCGCCTCGCGGCCGGCGCGACCAACCCGCAAGCCGCGGCGCAAGCCATCGGCGTGGCGATCGCTACCGAGAACGCACGTCCGGGCAAGACCGACCAGACCGTGGTGCAGGCCGCCGTGCGCGCCGCCGCAACCCAGCCAGGTAACCAGGCTGTCGCCCAGCCGGCCGTGTACGGCCCGATCGTGGCCGCCGCCCAGGCCGACGGCACCGCCGCCGGCAATACCGCGGCCGGCGCCTACGCCACCGCCAACGCGACCGCCATGGTCACCGCACTCGGCACCGCCGGCGCGCAGATGGCCGGCCTGGTCAAGAGCGAACTGCTGGCCAAGGGCGCCAAGTACGTCATCGTCGCCAACCTGCCGGACGTCGCCAGCACCCCGACCGCCAAGTCGCGTCCTGTGGCGATCCAGCAACTGGTGACCGCCATGGTCAACGCCTTCAATACCCAGCTGAAAGCCGGCTTGGGCGCCGACGATGCGCGCGTGCTGTACACCGACCTGTACACCGTCAGCAACGACCAGGTGAAGAACCCAGGCCCATACGGCCTGACCAACACCAGCGCCCCGGCCTGCGCCGAAAACGCGCTGGGCACCACCTCGCTGATCTGCACCGCGAACAACACGGTCGCAGGTGATGTGAGCCGCTACATGTTCGCCGACGGGATCCACCCGACCCCGTTCGAGAACGACCTCATCGCCCGCTACGTCTTCAAGGACATGGCAATCAAGGGCTGGCTGTAAGCAGCGGCAGGCCCGCCTCGATGGCGGGCCTCATCACACACATCAGGAGATAGTATGAATATTCGTTTCAACAGCATGATCAAGGTGCTGGGTGTGGCTGCCGGGCTGGCATTCGCGTCCGGCGCATACGCGCAGTCGGCCGGCCAGATCACGGCCAAGGTCGGTTTCAACCGCTTGATGCCGAAGGTCGAGAGCGGCGACATCAGCGCCCCTGCGCTGCCGGGCACCAAGGCCGACGTCGGCAACGACATGCAGCCGGTGCTGATCCTGTCGTACAGCCTGACCGACAATATCTCGGTCGAAGGCGCGCTCGGTACGCCGTACAAGCACAGCATCTACGGCGCCGGCGCGATCCAGGGCACCGGCAAGCTGGGCGAGGTCGAGGCGCTGCCGCCGACCGCCTTCGTGCAATACCGTTTCGGCGCGCCGACCTCGGCGTTCCGTCCCTTCATCGGCTTCGGCCCGACCTATGCCTACTTCATGAAGGAACGCGGTTCGAGCAAGATGACCGCGATCACCAATCCGGGCAGCGACGTGCCGACCACCTTCAAGATCGACAACAAGCTGACCTATAGCGCGCAAGTCGGCGTGGCGATGAACTTCGACGAGCGCTGGTTCGCCGACGCTACCGTCATCAAGACCCGCCTGCGCACCGACGTGCACTTCTCGACCGGCCAGACCCAGTTCATGAAACTGGATCCGGTGGCGATCGTGCTGGCGGTGGGTTACAAGTTCTAAGCGTTTTTCGTTAGCTTCAATACGTCGTCCCCGCGCAGGCGGGGACCCAATTCCTTTGTGTAGCCACTACGTTTTACGTAGCCACTGCGCTGGAAAACTTGGGTCCCCGCCTTCGCGGGGACGACGTTTTTACGTCTGTGGTGCAAGCTCAATGCACCCCCCGCGCGTACTGCGTGAAATGCTCGGCGCTGAGCGCATGCTGGTACAGGAAACCCTGGTAGAGATAGCAGCCGGCATCCGACAGGAACTGCCGCTGCCCCAGCGTCTCGACCCCTTCGGCAATCACCTGCAGTCCCAGGCTGTCGCCCAGCGCGATGATGGAGCGCACGATCGAGGCATCGTTCTGGTCGGTGAGCACGTCGCGCATGAAGGAGTGGTCGATCTTGAGCTGGTCGAGCGGCAGCTTGCGCAGGTAGGCCAGCGATGAATATCCGGTGCCGAAGTCGTCCAGCGAAAAGCTCAGGCCGCGCCGCTTGAGCGTGGCCATGGTATGCGCGGTCTGGGTAAAGTCGGTGATGACCAGGCTTTCGGTCAGCTCGAGTTTCAGGCCCGATGGCTGCACCCCACTGTGCTCGAAGATCCCCTGCAGCATGGGCACGAAATCCGGCTGGTTGAACTGGCGCGCGCTGACGTTCACCGATAGCGTCAGGCCGGCCGTGTCGGGCGAGCGCTGCCAGCGCGCCAGCTCGGCGCAGGCGGTGCGCAACACCCATTTGCCGATCTCGACGATGATCCCGCTTTCTTCCGCGGCGCGGATGAACTCGGCCGGATACAGCACCTTGCCATTGGGCAGGCGCCAGCGCAGCAACGCCTCGGCCCCGAGCACCCGGCCGGAGCGGTCGAGCTGGGGCTGGTAGTGCAGTATGAACTCGTCGTGTTGCAGCGCGCGCCGCAGGCTGCCTTCGAGCTCGGCGCGCGCCGACCAGGCGGCCTGCACCGCCGGATCGTGGAAGCGGAAGGTGTTGCGGCCCGCGGCCTTGGCCTGGTACATCGCGCCGTCGGCCTGGCGCAAGGTCGATTCCACCGTGTCGTGGACGCCGCACAGCGTGACCACGCCGATGCTGACCGACACCGAGTAATTCAGGTCGCCCAGCTGGAACGGCGCGGCCAGCGCCGCCACCACCTTGGCGGCGACGATTTCAGCCTGGTTCGCGGCCAATTCGCGCGCATCCTCCACCGGCTGGATCAGCACCACGAACTCGTCGCCGCCCAGGCGCGCCACCATATCGGCCTCGCGCACGCAGTGCTCGAGGCGGCGCGCCACCGCCTGCAGCAGCTGGTCGCCGGCCGCATGGCCCTGGCTGTCGTTGAGGAATTTGAAGTTGTCGAGGTCGCAGAACATCAGCGCGCCCCACTTGCGCGTGCGCGTGCTGGTGAGCAGGGCGCGGCGCAGGTGGTCGAGCAGGTTGGCGCGGTTGGGCAGGTCGGTCAGGTGGTCGAAGAAGGCCAGATGGAAGATCCTGGCTTCGTTGATCTTGCGTTCGCTGATGTCGGTGCCGATCACCAGGATCTTCTGGCAGGCGTCGAGGGTGTGGTCCGCGCCCAGCAGGGTCCAGCTGGTATCGGTGTCGACCGTCGAGCCGTCGCGCCGGATATGGGCCAGTTCGCCCGCCCACTCGCCCGACTCGAGCGTCTGCCTGAAGGCGGCCTCGTAGAGTGCGGGCTTGTCGCACAACAGGTCGCAGAAGCGCTTTCCCAGCGCCTCCTGGGCGCTCCAGCCATACAGGCGCTCGGCGCCATGGTTCCAGTAGCTGATGACGGAATGCATGTCCATCGCGATGATGGCGTCGCGCGCCCGTTGCAGGAACGAGGCCTGCTCCTGCATCTTGAGGTCGGCCTTCTTCAGGCGCGTGAAGTCGGACAGGAACCCTTCCAGCATGCCGGGCGCGCCGCCCGACAGGTTGAGCGAACCCTGTTCGCAGAGCCAGCGTATGTCGCCGCTCGCGGTACGGATCCGGTAGGTCATCTGGTAGGCGCGGCCCTGGGCCAGCGCCAGGGCGACCGCAGCATCGACCAGGGTGCGATCTTCGGGAAGAATGATGGAGCCAAATGGCAGGCCGGGCCGCGCGGTGAAGGCTGCGGGAGAATAACCGGTCAGTTTTTCGACGCCGTCGCTGATGAATTCGATGGTCCAGTCACGGTCGTTATGACAGCGATAGACGGCCCCCGGCAAGTTACTCAGCAGCAGGTCGAGCGACAGGGCGCCCGACTGCTCGGGCAGGGAAGGATCCGGCGGCGTCGTACTTGTCTGCGCACTCATTTTTCCTCACGCTCAAGAAGTAGAGACTGGCACGATCTCCATGCATCGTGCATTGATGGTAGCGTAAATATCCATGCACACAGAGTGGACATGAGGCTGATAGCGCTAAAGATTGTCAAATGAGAACGCCACACCACGGAATGTGACATGTTCAACAATCACTTTCACAGTCGCAACCCATGGTGCATGGAATGGTGGTTGTATTTTGTTTTTAACAACCTCCATGCTAGACTGCCCGGCCCCTATCCCGAGCGATCCCTCTGACGTGACCCTGCGCCGACTTCTTGTCCTGTTTGCCGCCTTCCTTGGCGCGAGCGCTGCGGATGCATCCGGCGACCGCGACGGCTTGCGCGCGCTGCGCATCGGCGCGCCCGAGGCGCCCGCCATCGACGGCGTGCTCGACGAGGCGGCCTGGCAGCGCGCGCCCTTGTACGACGATTTCCACAAGCATTTGCCGCGCGACGGGGAACCTGCCCCAAGGGGCTTGCGCACCACGGTGCAACTGCTGGTCGACGATGGCGCGCTGGTATTCGGCATCCGTGCCTGGGACCCGGCGCCTGAGCGGCGCCGCGGCCAGCTGGCGCGGCGCGACAAGGTCGCCGCCGACCAGGACTTCATCGGTATCTGGATCGACCCGGCCGGCCACGGCCGCTCGGCCCAGTTCGTGCGCATCAATACCCTGGGCGTGGTCAGCGACGGCATCCACCGCGCTGACGACGACGAATCCGACCTGGGTCCGGACTTCCCGGTCGAGACCGCCGTCAAGCTCCTGCCCGACGGCTACAGCATGGAAGTGCGCTGGCCGTTGTCGAACTTGCGGTTCCCGTACGCGGACGGACGCAACTGGCGCATGATGGTCGAGCGTAGCATCCCGCATGCGCAAGGAGCGTTGCTGGTGACGGCGCCGTTCCGGATCGACGCACTGAGCCACCTGAGCTTCTTGCAGGAGATCGCGGGCATGGACGCCACCGTGGAAGCGGTGCGCGACCGCGGCTTCGTCGAGCTGCGTCCCGAACTGACGGTGCGCAGCGCACGCGCCTGGAGTCCGGGCCAGCGGATGCGCGGCTCGCAGGCGGAGCTGGGCCTGGAGATTAACGCCCGCCCGCGCGCCGACTGGGTGTTCAACGCCACCATCAACCCGGATTTCTCGCAGGTCGAGATCGACGAGCCGGTGTCGCAGGGCGCCAGCAACGTGGCGCTCAGCCTGCCCGAGAAGCGCGGCTTCTTCCTGGAGAGCGCCGACGTGCTGGGCCTGCCGCTGCCGGCCTTCTATTCGCGCACCGTGAACGATCCGGAATACGGCCTGCGCGCGACCTGGCGCGGCGCGCACATGGACGCTACCGCGATGAGCCTGCGCGATGAGCCGGGCGGCCTGGTGCTGCGCGGGCGTCCCTACGAAACGCTGCAGTACGCGCAGACCCTGCGCACGATGGCCAGCCTGGCGCGTGCGCGCTGGCACCAGGACGGCCTGCTGCTGGGCGCCTTCGTCTCGCAGCGCGACTACCACCGCTTTGGGTCGAATGAAGTGCTGGGCCTCGATGCGCAATGGCGTGGCGAGACCGACGACGGCGTCCAGCACCAGCTGTCCGGGGTGGCGATGGCCTCGCGCACGACCGCGGGCTTTACCGACGACGACGTGCCGGCAATGGTGGACGGACGTTCCGGCGGCTACCTGTGGGGCAAGTACCTGCACAAGACCGCACGCTGGTGGCACGAGGCCGAGGTGGAGGCGATCGCGCCGGGCTTCGTGAACGACAACGGCTTCGTACCGCAGGCCGGCATCGCCCGCATTACGGGATCGATGAACCGCATCCTGGGCCCGCAATCCCTGGGCGCGCTCGAACTGTACGAATTCGAGACCTATCTCATCGTGCACGAGATGCGTACCCTGTCCGACAACATCAGCGGCCAGCGCGGCGGAGAGACGGTCGAGAGGAAGCTCCAGCCCGGCGTATGGATGGCGGCGCCGCTGCAGACCGGCCTGTGGGTCGAGCTGGGCTTCGACCGCCAGCGCGCCGGGCCGGGCGGGCGCCTGCACGATACCCGGGTCGTCAACTTCGGCGTCGAGACCACGCCGGCGCCGTGGATCTCGAAGATCGCGGCGGAAGTCGCGCTGGGGCGCCAGCTCGACGTCGATGCCGACCGCGTGGGGCCGGGCGGGAACGTGATCCTGGACGTGGGGCTGCGCTTTCCCTTGCGCCGAGGCTGGTCGCTGGAGCTGGACCACCACGTGAACCGGGCCTGGGTGCAGGGCACGCTGGGCCAGCCCGCGTTTTCCGACACCGCCTGGCGCTGGCTGGCGATGCTGCACTTCAGCTCGCGCGATTCATTGCGCCTGCTGGCCCAGAACACCTGGGCCGCGCGGCGCGACGATGGCGTGACCCAGCTGGAGGCGTGGAACGACCGCCAGGTCCATCGTTCGCTGCTGTACCGCCACCAGTGGCGGGTCGGGCGCACGGTGTCGTTCGGCATCGTGGACGACAAGCTGCCGCTGGCGGATGAGCGGAGCAGGTCGCTGACCTTCAAGCTGCAGTGGGAAGTCTAGGCCCTATCCCGCGGCGGTGCCCGCTGGCATAGTACGGGTACCCAATGACGAGGAGGGAGCAAACATGAGTAAGGGATTGCTGGCGGCATGCCTGATGGCGGCAAGCGCCATGGCTTGGGGCGCCGATGACGGCCAGGACCGGGCGCGCCTGGCGGCGGACATCATGACCGCCGATGCGCGCCTGTTCGGCGGCATCAATGCGCGCGACATCGGGCCGATGAAAGAAGGCTTCAGCCGGCGCCTCGAGTTCTATCACGACCGCAGCGGCGTCACCGGCTATGACGAGAATATCGCCGCGTTCGAGAAGATGTTCAAGGCGGCGAACCGGGTCCGTCGCGAGGCCATGCCGGAGACAGTCGAGGTCTTCCCATCCGGGCCGGATCACGCCATGCACATCGGCAAGCACCGCTTCTGCAACAAGCCGTCGGCCAGCGAGCCCGAAGGCTGCAGCGTGTATCGCTTCTCGATGGTGTGGGCGCGCGAGGACGGCGCCTGGAAGCTGCTGCGCGTGCTCAGCTACGATCACTGACACCGCGCCGTGCGCGCCGGTGATATGCTGGCGCCATGACTACCGATTCCGATATTGAACTGTCCGGCGCCTTCCAGGCCAAGGATGGGCAAGGCCGCACCCTCGACGTGAAGAACATCACCATCTTCGACGAGGGCTACGGGATTATTGACGTGTACGTGAAGTTCGCGGCCAAGCTCGAACCGGGCGCCTACAAGGACACGGTCCTGGTGCGCCAGCTCGTCGACCGCCTGCGCGCGGTCGGCTACAAGGGGCCGGACTTCGGCCACAGCGATCCGGGCCTGCAGGAGAGTCGCCTGATCGTGCTCGAAGCGCCCGAGGAATTCGCGGCCTTCGCCAAGAGCCGCGGCTGGAAGAACCTGGCCGAAGACTTCGACGAGTAAGCCAAACTGAAAAGGGCCGGGATCGCTCCCGGCCCTTTCTACATCATGCGCCCAGGCGCAGTTCCAGCCCGGTCGCGGTATAGGTCGGCGTCACCGTGAAGCCCTCGACCGTAATGGTCTCGAACTTGCCTTTCAGGCTGCCCGCCGTGATCACCTTGAGCGTCGCGCCGGCCGCCGGCTTGTAGCCGTTCTGGAACACGATGCGCAAGGTGCCGCCGCCGATGGTCACCGCGCCGCTGACGCTCAGGTGGCCGTGGGTCACTGCGCCGACGCGCATTTCCAGCGTGCCGCCCTTGAGCTGGGTGTACTGCTTGGCCAGGGCCAGCGTGCCCGCCGTATTGTTCACCACCGTGGCGCCGCTGGCGACGTACACGTCGCCGGTGCCGAAGGCCGTCATCGACAGGGCTTCGA
Source organism: Massilia sp. CFBP9026 (assembly GCF_034045165.1). Classification (NCBI taxonomy): domain Bacteria; kingdom Pseudomonadati; phylum Pseudomonadota; class Betaproteobacteria; order Burkholderiales; family Oxalobacteraceae; genus Massilia; species Massilia sp. CFBP9026. The sequence continues at coordinate 361,260 of NZ_JAXCWH010000002.1, read as the reverse complement.
GCGTGCCGCCTTCGACCTGGGCGCCGCCGGTCCAGCTGTTCTTGCCGCCCAGCTTCAGGTTGCCGCTGCCTTGCTTGACCAGCTTGCCGCTGCCGCTGATGTCGTTGCGCCAGCGGTCGACGGCGTTGAAGCCGCCCTTGCTCGCATCCATGTTCACGACCACGTTGCCGGTGAAGACGGCATAGCCCTCGCCCGCGGCGAACAGATTAAGGCGGCCCCAGCCTTCAGGATCGTCCAGCACCGGATAGCCGGAAGGGATCGCGGTCGTCTTGAGCACTACGCGGCGCTGCGCCTCGCTCAGGTAGGGCAGGCGGGTTTCCAACATCACCTCGGCGCCTTTCGGCACGACGGCCGGCGCAGTGGTCGAGCCGATCTGCGGCAGGCCATACGTCATGCGGCGCAGGTAATTGGCCTTGCTGGTCGCATAGTCGGCGAAGCGGTCGTTGGCTGGGGTGCCGGAAACGGCGTAGTTCGCGAAGTTACCGGCATTGGTATCGGTCAGCTTCCTCAGCGTGGACTGGGCCTGGGCGCGGGCGGCGGCGCGGGTGGTGGCGCCGGCGGCGATCAGGTTGGCGGCGGCGACGGCTTGCGCCTGCACGCGGCCGCTGATCACGTCCAGCGGCGAGTGCATGCCGGCGAAGATGCGGCTCTCGCCCAGCTCGAGGCCGCGGCCGACCAGTTCCTGGAAGCGTTCCGGCACCACATAGGCCATGGCGACGGCGTTGCGGGTCGCCTCGGCCGAGTGGCCGCTGGTGAAGCCGCCGTCGGTGCCCGGCGTCGTGCTCTTGGCCGGTTCCAGCTGCGGCACCACCTGCACCGCGCTGCTCCAGCGGTAGGGGCGCGCGTATTTGTAGAAGCGCTTGGCCGGCTCGGTCGAGCCGTTGGCGCCCATCGCGTTGACCAGGTCGATCACCTTGCCGAACTCGGGATTGGCGTCGCCGCCGACGCCGTTGTTGTTGCCGCCGTCTTCGTATTTGACGGTGACGGCGTCCTGCGGCATGTCGTTGATGGTGGTGGTCTGGCGCGCGGCGCTGCGCCATGCGTTGGTCAGCGGGCCCATGCCGCTGGCGGTGCTGTAGCCCTTGCCGCGGCGGTCGTCCAGGTAGGCCAGCAAGGTCTGCTCGGGCGTGCGGCTGGCGGTGGCCTTGACCACGTAGTCGATGTTCGCGTTATGCACCTGCGCGTTGACGATCGTGCCGCCGTTGGTGCCGTCGTTCGGCACGCCGGTCCAGGTCGAGGCGACGATGGCCGGGAAACCGTCCACGGCCGGCGCGGTCACGCCGGCATCGACGATCTCGGCCACCGGCTTGAAGATGTCGAGCATGCCGCCCAGGACGCGCACGCCGGCGTTGGTGGCCAGCGTGGCGTAGCGCGCGTCGCCGCGCTGGTTGGTGGCGACGGTGTCCACGAAGGCCGTGACGCCCGGCACCGGCGCGCTGTCGGCCGCGCCCTGGTCGGCCGGCGCCGGGGGGATGACGACCACGACGTCGGCATCGTCATGGTGGTCCGAGCCGCCGCAGGCGGAGAGGGCGAGGACGGCGCCGATGGCGATGGCGAGGGGAAGACGGCGCAGCTGGACTACCTGGTGCATGTGAAATCCTTCAATGAATTGTGAAACACAAAAATTGAAGGGATGATATGAATGCGCCATGACATGTTGATGACGGGATCATCAGGAGGAATGGAATGCTCGATGCGGTACGCGACCTGATGCAGCCCCCGGCGGGCATGGCCTTCGACTTCAGTCAGCCGGCGGGCGAGGCGGCGCTGGCGCCGCATGACGGCGTCTCGTGGCGGGTGTTCGCCAATCCCATTGGGCTCTTTGTTGGCGGCGTGACGGCGGTGCTGCTCGAACTGGCCGAACCGTCGGTGCGCTCCGGCGTGTGGGACCACAGCAGCTTCCAGCGCGACCCGGGCACGCGCCTGCGCCGCACCGGTTTCGCGGCGATGATGACGGTGTACGGCCCGCGTTCGGCAGCCGAAAAAATGATCGCGCACGTGGTGCGCATGCATGGCCGGGTCAAGGGCACTACGCCCGATGGCGTGGCCTACCAGGCCAACGATCCGCGCCTGCTCGATTGGGTGCAGGCGACCGCCTCGTTCGGGTTTACCGAGGCCTATCACCGCTATGTCCGTTCCCTGTCCGCTCAGGAGAAGGACGCCGCCTTCGCCGAGTCGGAACCGGCCGCGCGCCTGTACGGCGCGACCGGCGCCCCGGGTTCATGGAAAGAGTGGGAAGCGCTACTGGCGCAGACCGCGCCGGCCCTGGAGGGCTCGGAGATTCTTGCGGACTTCATGCGGATCATGGGCGAGGCGCCCATCCTGCCGGCGCCCTTGCGGCCATTGCAGCGGCTGCTGGTGCGCGCCGCGGTGGAGATCACGCCCGAGCCGGTGCGCTCGCTGCCGCAGCTGCGCGGGCGGGGCTTGCGCTTCGGCGAAGCGACGCTGGTGCGCGCGCTGGCCACGGGAGCGGCGCTGGCGCCGCTGGGCGACACGCCGCAGGCCCAGGCCGCGCGGCGCGTCGCCCGACCTTGATTAGAACGCGGCGATGCCGGTCTGGGCGCGGCCCAGGATCAGGGCGTGGATGTCGTGCGTGCCTTCATAGGTGTTGACCACCTCGAGGTTGACCATGTGGCGGATGATGCCGAACTCGTCCGAGATGCCGTTACCGCCCAGCATGTCGCGTGCGACGCGGGCGATGTCCAGCGACTTGCCGCACGAGTTGCGCTTCATGATCGAGGTGATCTCGACCGCCGCCGTGCCTTCGTCCTTCATGCGGCCCAGGCGCAGGCACCCTTGCAGGCCGAGGGTGATCTCGGTCTGCATGTCGGCCAGCTTCTTCTGCACCAGCTGGTTCGCCGCCAGCGGCTTGCCGAACTGGGTGCGGTCCATCGTGTACTGGCGCGCGGTGTGCCAGCAGTCTTCGGCCGCGCCCAGCGCGCCCCAGGCGATGCCGTAGCGCGCCGAGTTCAGGCAGGTGAACGGGCCCTTCAGGCCGCGCACCTCGGGGAAGGCGTTTTCTTCCGGGCAGAACACCTCGTCCATGACGATTTCGCCGGTGACCGAGGCGCGCAGGCCGAACTTGCCGTGGATCGCCGGCGCCGACAGGCCTTTCCAGCCTTTCTCGAGCACGAAGCCGCGGATTGCGCCTTCGTCGTCCTTGGCCCACACCACGAACACGTCGGCGACCGGCGAGTTGGTGATCCACATCTTGCTGCCGGTCAGGCTGTAGCCGCCATCGACCTTGCGGGCGCGGGTGACCATCGAGGCCGGGTCCGAGCCGTGGTTGGGTTCGGTCAGGCCGAAGCAGCCGATCCATTCGCCGGTGGCCAGCTTCGGCAGGTATTTCTGGCGCGTTTCCTCATTGCCGAATTCATAGATCGGCACCATGACCAGCGAGGATTGCACGCTCATCATCGAACGGTAGCCGGAGTCGACGCGCTCGACTTCACGTGCGATCAGGCCATAGGCGACGTAGTTGAGGCCGGGGCCGCCGTACTGCTCGGGAATGGTCGGGCCCAGCAGGCCCAGGTCGCCCATTTCGCGGAAGATCGAGACGTCCATCGTTTCATGGCGGAAGGCCTCAAGGACGCGCGGCTGCAGCTTGTCCTGGCAGTAGGCGGCGGCCGCGTCGCGCACCATGCGCTCGTCGTCGGTCAGCTGGCTGTTCAGCAGCAGCGGGTCATCCCAGTGGAAGGAAGCTTTCTTGGACGAGTCGGTACGGGTCATCGCAAAATCCTGTCTCTAAGTTCTAGTTCGGTAGGTGCCGTGTAAGGCGCGCCTGAACATTATAGAAACGTGCCGCCCACGTATCTTTTGAAACTGCGACAGGAATTTCTATTTTTGACCAGCCGTGCTGCCGAATTTGCCGCCGTGGAAGATCAGGGCCGACTGTGGATGGACCTGGCATTCCTCGACCTCGCCGACGAAGATGACGTGGTCGCCTTCGGGATAGCGGCTGCGGTTGTGGCATTCGAACCACGCCGACACGCCTTTGAGGATCGGCAGGCCGGTGCGCGACAGTTCGTACTCGACGCCCTCGAACGGGTTCTCGGTGCGGCGCGAGAAGCGCAGCGCCAGTTCTTCCTGGCCGGCGGACAGCACGTTGATGACGTAGTGCGAGTTGCCGCTGAAGATGGGCATGCTGTTGGCGCCGGCGCCCAGGCTCCACAAGACCAGCGGCGGGTCGAGCGAGACCGAGTTGAACGAGCTGGCGGTCAGGCCGCGGAAGCTGCCGTCGGCGAGGCGCGTGGTAATGACGGTCACGCCGGTCGCGAATTGCGACAGGGCGTGGCGGAAATGTGTTGTATCGAAGCCGCGCGTCGTTGCGCGGGAGGACAGTGTATTCATGCGGTTCCTGAGCGTTGGCGCTCATTATGCCATCGTCGGGGGTGTCCTTGCCGCGAGCGGGCCGTCGCCATGGTCACTATCCCGGCAGTTCAATGCAGAACGGTGCGCTTTGCGCTACATTAAAGATATCTAATCTTACAAATGCCAAGGTGAACTATGAGTGAGCAAAAAGCAACCGAAGTGGCCATCCTGGGCGGCGGATGCTTCTGGTGCGTCGAAGCGGTATATCTCGAGGCGCGCGGCATTACCCGCGTGGAATCGGGCTATATGGGCGGCCAGGTCGACTATCCGAGCTACGAAGCGGTGTGCAGCGGCACCACCGGCCACGCCGAGGTGGTGCGTCTCGAATTCGACCCCGCCGTGATCGCCTACCGCGACATCCTCGAGATCTTCTTCACCATCCACGATCCGACCACCCTGAACCGCCAGGGCAACGACGTCGGCACGCAGTATCGCTCGGTAATCTTCACCACCTCGCCCGAACAGGACGAGATCGCGCACAAGGTGATCGGCGAGATGGGCCTGGTGTGGGATGCGCCGATCGTCACCGAGGTGAAGCCGCAGGAAACCTGGTACAAGGCCGAGGACTATCACCAGAACTACTTCGCCCAGCACCCGCTGCAGGGCTATTGCGCCTTCGTGGTGGCGCCGAAGGTGGCCAAGTTCCGCAAGACTTTCACGGATCGTTTGAAGGCATAAGCACCATACGAGCAGCCCACGTCGTTCCCGCGCAGGCGGGAACCCAAGTAAGCATGAGCCGCCTCTGCAATAATTTTCCGTGGCAGCGCTGAGGACTTGGGTCCCCGCCTTCGCGGGGACGACGTGCTTAGGCCGTGTAATAGGGACGATGCGCCTGATCGATCGACATCGACATCAGGCATACATATACCTCCTCGACCACGGCAACTGCGCTACGTCGCTCCCCGCCTTGCCGCACACGATCTGGTACAGGCTGATCCGGTCGTGGGCGAAGGCGTAGGCGCAGCCGGCCAGGTAGACGTGCCAGATGCGGAAGCGTTTCGGGTCGGTCAGGGTGCGGATGTGGGCGGCATTGCTCTCGAAATTGTCGGTCCAGAGCGCGCAGGTGTGCGCATAGTGGCGGCGCAGGTTTTCCACGTCGCGCACTTCCAGGCCGCCTTCCTGCATCGCCCGCACCACGGTCGCCAGGTGCGCCAATTCTCCCTGCGGGAACACGTATTCGTCGATGAACTGGCCGCCACCATAGGGCGTGGCGCCGTTGTCGGCGTCAGTGGTGGTGATCCCGTGGTTCATCACGACGCCTCCCGGCGCCAGCAGGCGCGCCACCTGCGCGAAATAATCCTTCAGGTGCTGCACGCCGACGTGCTCGAACATGCCCACGCTGGTGATGCGCTCGAAATGGCCATCGACGTCGCGGTAGTCCTGGATCCGGATCTCGACACGGTCTTGCAGCCCGGCCTTGATGACCCGTTCGCGCGCCAGCGCGGCCTGGTTCTCGGACAGCGTGATGCCCACGCAGCGTGCGCCGAATTTTTCGGCTGCGCGCAGCACCAGCGCGCCCCAGCCGCAGCCGATGTCGAGCAGGGTCTGGCCGGGACGCAGGTCGATCTTGCGCAGGATGTGGTCGATCTTCTTGACCTGCGCGGTGGCCAGGTCTTCGTCGCCCCCCTCGAAGTAGGCGCAGGAATACACCATGCCGGGATCGAGCCAGGCGGCGTAGAACTCGTTGGAGACGTCGTAGTGGTAGCGAATCGCTTCGCGGTCGGATTCGCGCGTGTGGTTTCGCCGGAAACCCAGCGCGTCGGCCAGGCGGCCGCGCCCGCTGTCTGCGCCGGACGCCGCCAACGCATTGCCGACCGCGATGATGTCGGCCGCGCGGCCCATCACCTCGATCGCGCCTTCGACGTAGGCGCGGCCCAGGCTGTAGAGGGAAGGGGAGCGCAGGTAGCGCAGCGCGGCGGGGCCGGGGAGGCGGATGGTGACCCGCGGTGGATCGGGCGACAGGTCGATGCGTTCACCGTTCCACAGCTCCACGCGCAGTGGCAGTGACAGTTGCGGCAACTTGCCGCGCAGGCCCGATTGCCAGGCCGACAGCTTGATCTGATCGAACACGGTCCACCCCTTTATATAAAGGCGTAGCCGGCCGCGGCTCCTGGCCGGTTACGGTTGCAAACGCTGGCGCGTCCAGCTGCCGTCTTCCTGACGCTCGTAGACGATGCGGTCATGGAAGCGCGAACGCCGGCCTTGCCAGAATTCGATACGGTCGGGGATCAGGCGGAAGCCGCCCCAGTTGTCGGGACGCGCCGGATCTTCGCCAGCCCCCTGCGCCACGACGTCGTAGTTCTGTTCGAGTTGCGCACGGCTGTCGATCGGCGCGCTCTGGCGCGAGGCGATCGCCGACAACCGGCTCTTGAGGGGACGGCTGCGGAAATAACGGTCGCTTTCGTCCGGCGCAGTACGCTCCACACGTCCTTCGATGCGCACCTGACGTTCGAGTTCGCTCCAGAAGAACAGTAATGCGGCGTAGCTGTTGTCGCGCAAATCCGCGCCCTTCTTGCTGTCGTAATTCGTGTACCACGAGAAGCCGCGCGCATCGAATTGCTTGACCAGCACGATGCGCGAGCTTGGCCTGCCGCTGACGGCCACGGTGGACAGCGACATCGCATTCGGTTCGTTCACTTCGGCTTTCAGGGCCTGCTCGAACCAGGCGGTGAATTGCGCGATCGGATCGTCGCTCACGTCGGCTTCGTCCAGGCTGGCCTGGCCGTAGTCCTTGCGCAGGTCGGCCACGGCCTGGCCCACGACCGGCGCCAGCGGGGCCACCGTTGCCCCTGGCGCTGCGATGCCGCGGCGCAGCTGCATGGCCTGGCCCAGGCGCGCCATCTGCTCCGGCGAGAACAGGCGCATCGCCATCGGCGCCATGGTGCTTTCTTCGCGCTCCATATGGGAGGTATAGCTGGCCACGAAGCGCCGCACCTGGTTTTCCGACAGCACCGTGCCGGTGCCTTCGGCAATGCCGGTCAGCTGCTCGTGCAGGTCTTGCCACAGCGCATCCATATCCTTGTGGTCTTGCAGGATGGTCGGCGCCAGCGCCTGCAGGATGGCGGCGTCGTCGCCCTGGGCGGTGGCGCGCAGCATCGGGATCAGGTCCTGTTCCTCATCGTCGTGGTGCAGGTGGGCCGCCTTGTCGAAGTAGCGCAGCACCGCGCTCGCGGCCTGGCGCGCCTGCTCGTCGGCGCCGTGCTGCGGCAGGTGTTCCAGCAGTTTTTCAAGCGTCGCGAGTTGCTTGCGGATGCGTCCGTGGCAGTGCTTGAGCACGGCGATCGGCTGGGTGAAATCGGGGGCGGCGTCGTGCAGGAGGGAGCTCATGGCGTTCCAGTAGCATTTTGGTGACAGGCAAGTTATTTGCTCATCACTATTTGGTTATCTAAGAGGTATTTTAGTGCAGATGCGAAAGGCGTGTCCGCTACAATATTGGGATGAACCAGATCAACTCTCAGCTCTTTTCGGCAACGTTGGACGAAGAAGTCGACTTCGCGCGGCGCTTTGGCGGCATCGCCCGCCTCTACGGTGAGCGCGCGCTGGAACGTTTTCGTTCCGCACACGTTTGCGTGATCGGCGTCGGCGGCGTCGGCTCGTGGGTGGTCGAGGCACTGGCGCGCAGCGCGGTCGGCCGTCTGACCCTGATCGACCTCGACAATGTGGCAGAGTCGAACATCAACCGTCAGATCCAGGCGCTGACTTCGACCGTCGGCATGGCCAAGATCGAGGCGCTCAAGCAGCGCATCGCCCAGATCAATCCGTTCTGCCAGGTCACGCTGGTCGAGGATTTTATCGATCCCGAGAATATCCCGGCAATGATCGGCGATAAGGATTTCGATTACGTGGTCGACGCCATCGACAGCGTGAAGCCGAAGGCGGCCCTGATCGCCTGGTGCAGCGCCAACAAGATGCCGCTGGTGGTGGTGGGCGGCGCGGGCGGCCAGATCGATCCGACCAAGGTCGAGATCCGCGACCTGGCCCGTACCGAACAAGAGCCCTTGCTCAAGAAAGTGCGCAAAATCTTGCGCGCACAATATGGTTTCTCGCGCGGCGAGAAACAGAAATACCATATCGATGCCGTGTTCTCGATGGAACCGCTGCGTTATCCCGACGCCGGCGATGCCTGCGATGTCGATCCGAACAGCATCACGGGCCTGAACTGCGCCGGCTTCGGTTCGAGCATGGTGGTCACCGCCACCTTTGGCATGGTGACGGCCGGCCAGGTGCTGCGTCGCCTGGCTGAGGCCGCCAATGCCGAGGCCGAGGCTGCCCTGGAGGCCCAGGCTGCCCTGGTCGGGCAAACTGTGCAAGCAGAAGCGGCCTTGTTATCATAAGATTGTTGCAACCGTCCGGTTGCGTATTCTTGGAAGAGCACACATGATTCGTCGATCCGCATTCATTGCACTGCTGCTGGCCGCCGCGAGCGTCCAGGCGCAGGAAGGCGCGCAGGACGCCAGCAAGCCGACCACCCAGCCGCCGCCGGACGTGCAGCAGTCGAGCACCCCGCCGGTCGCGCCGCCGGACAACCAGGTGCCGGCGCCAGTGGCCGAGGCGCCCGCGCCGCAGGTCGAGATCGTCGATCGTGTGGTCGGCACCGGCAAGGAAGCGTCGCTGGGCAGCAATGTCGTGGTCAACTATTCCGGCTGGTTCCACAAGCCGCTGGCCCGGCAGCAGCGCGGCCGCAAGTTCGATTCGTCGCTCGACGCCGGCCGCGATCCGCTCGAGTTCCAGCTCGGCGCGGGCCGCGTGATCAAGGGGTGGGAGCAGGGCGTGGCCGGCATGAAGGTCGGCGGCAAGCGCACCCTGATCATCCCGAGCGCGCTGGCCTACGGCAAGCGCGGCGCGGGCGGCGGCATGATCCCGCCGGATTCCGACCTGATCTTCGACGTGGAACTGCTGGACGTCAAATAACGTCAATATTTGTTCGGCAACGGAGGCGGTAATGAGAATCGCGAACGATGTCACTGAACTGATAGGCAATACCCCGCTGGTGCGCATCCGCAAGCTGGCGCGCGGCAGCGGAGCCGACCTGGTCGGCAAGCTGGAATTCCACAATCCCGCGCACAGCGTCAAGGACCGCATCGGCCTGGCCATGATCGAGGCCGCCGAGGCGGCCGGTCTCATCGACTCCGACACGACCATCGTCGAACCCACCAGCGGCAATACCGGCATCGCGCTGGCGATGGTGTGCGCGGCGCGCGGCTACCGCTGCAAGCTGGTGATGCCCGAGACCATGAGCAGCGAGCGGCGCATGCTGCTGCGCGCCTACGGCGCCGAGCTGGTGCTCACCCCCGGCAGCGAAGGCATGCTGGGCGCCATCCGGCGCGCCGAAGAGATCGTGGCAAGCGACCCGCGCGCCTTCATGCCGCAGCAATTCAACAATCCCGCCAACCCCGAGGTGCACCGCCGCACCACGGCCGAGGAAATCTGGCGCGACACCGACGGCAAGATCGACATCCTGGTGGCGGGCGTGGGCACCGGCGGCACCATCACCGGCGTCAGCGACGTCATCAAGCCGCGCCGGCCCGGCTTCCAGGCCATCGCGGTGGAACCCGAGGCGTCACCAATGCTGTCGAAGGGCACCAAGGGTCCGCACCCGATCCAGGGCATCGGCGCCGGCTTCGTACCGCAGGTATTGAATACCGCATCCTACGACGAAGTGATCTGCGTGAAGAACGAGGATGCCTTCGAGACGGCGCGCGCTGCGGCGCGCGAGGAAGGGCTACTGGTCGGCATCTCGTCGGGCGCGGCGCTGTGGGCCGCGATCGAGGTGGCGCGCCGGCCGGAGAACGCGGGCAAGCTGATCGTCGTCATCATCCCCTCGTTCGGCGAGCGTTATCTCAGCACGGCCTTGTACGCGAACCTGGCCGGCTGACCTGGGCTGAACGCGTGGACGGGAAACCCGACTGCGCGTCTCGGTCCACCCTACTGGATATGCGTGCCAGTAGGGTGGACGGCTCCGCCGTCCACGCGTTCAACTTAGTGGGCGTGGCCCTGCAAGGTGCAGTGGTGATGAATCGTCCCCTGTTCCACCTGCAGCGTGCAATGGTGGATCGCATACTTTTCGCGCAGCGTGTGCTCGATGGCGTCGAGCGTCGCATCTCCAGGGTAACCGCCCGGGATCACCAGGTGGGCGGTGAGCGCGGTCTCGGTCGTGCTCATGGCCCAGATATGCAGGTCGTGCACTTCGGTCACGCCCGGCTGGCCGGCCAGGAAGGCCTGCACCTTGCCCGCGTCGACGTTTGGCGGCACGGCCGCCATCGACAGCTGCACCGACTCGCGCAGCAGCGACCAGGTGCCGATCACGATCACCACCACGATCACCAGGCTCACGATCGGATCGATCCAGGTCCAGCCCGAATACATGATCGCCAGCCCCGAAATCACCACGCCCAGCGACAGCGCGGCGTCGGCCGCCATGTGCAGGTAGGCGCCGCGGATGTTCAGATCGCCCTTGCTGCCGGCCAGGAACAACCAGGCCGAGAAGCCATTGATGACGACGCCAATGGCGGCCACGATCGAGACCGTCGCACCGGCCACCGGCGCCGGTTCGGCGATGCGCTGCACCGCTTCCCAGGCGATCGCGCCGCAGGCCACCATCAGGAGCAGGCCGTTGCCCAGCGCCGCCAGGATCGACGAGCCGCGCAGGCCATAAGTGTAGCGGCCCTTGGGCGCGCTCTTGGCCAGCAGGGCGGCGCCCCAGGCCAGCATCAGGCCCAGCACGTCGGACAGGTTGTGGCCGGCGTCGGCCATCAGGGCGGTGGAATGGGCGATGAAACCGTAGGTGAACTCGACGATGACGAAGGCCAGGTTCAGGCCGATCGCCAGGGCGAAGGCGCGGCCATGGCCGTCGGGCGAGGGCATGTGGTGGTGGTGGTGGCCGAAGCCATGGGAATGGCCGTGACCGTGGTCATGGTCGTGGTGATCGTGTCCGTGCTTGTGGTCGTGTGCGTGGCTCATGCGTCCATTCCGTTGGCGGGTTCGGCGATGTGCTCGAACATGGTGGAGAGCAGGCTGCTGATGTGGGCATCGGCAGCCGAATAGAAGACTTGCTTGCCCTGGCGCTCGGCCTTGACGATGCGGGCCGCGCGCAGTAGGCGCAGGTGGTGGCTCACTAGCGAGCTCGACAGCGCCAGCCCGGCCGCGATATCGCCCACCGCCGTCGGCTGGGCCAGGCAGGCCAGTACGATGCGCAGCCGGGTCGGGTCGCCCAGCAGGTGGAACAGGTCGGCCAGCTGACCGATCGCTTCCTCGGGCGGCGGGGCAATCGGCTGGGCAGGCGGGTGTGCGATAGTCAAGTTTGGCTCTAACATGTGAATAGGTGTTCATATGTTAGGTGAAACAACCGCGCCGGGCAAGCGCGGTCTCGTTCAGTGTTGCTTCTTGTCCATCACCTGCCCGTCGTCGTCGCGGATCTCGGGCGGGCCCAGTCCGAGTTTCTGCAGCTGCGGCAGGATCTTGCGCCGCTCGCCGACCGCTACCACGGTCATCTTGTCTGGATCGAGATAGCGGCGCGCCACGTCCTGCACATCTTCCACGCCGACCTTCGCCAGCCTGCGCGCCAGCTCGTCGTAGTAATCCGGCGCCAGGCCATAGACGAACAACTCGGTCAGGCTGGCGCCGATGTCGGCATTGGTCTCGAACTGGCCCGGCAGCGACAGCAGCTGGGCGTTGCGCGCTGCATCGAGTTCGGCCTGCGACAAGGGCTGCTCGCGCATCGCCGCGATCTCGCGCAGGATCTCGCGCACCGATGCGCCGGTGGCGTCCTGCTGCACGCTGGCCTCGACCGAGAACGGCGCCGGGGTGCGGTCGTAGTCGAAGTGCGAGTAGATGCCGTAGGTATAGCCCTTGGTCTCGCGCAGATTGTTGTTCAGGCGGCTCGAGAACATGCCGCCCAAAACGCCGTTCATCACCTGCAGGGCCGGGAAGTCGGGCGTGTCGCGGCTCGGGCCCATGCAGGCCACCTGCAGCGCCGTCTGACCGGCGTCCGGCTGGTCGACCAGCACCAGGCGCGCCGGCGTGGGACGGGTCTCGGCCGGCTTGACCTCGGGCGCGTCGGCCGCCGGCCAGGCGCCGAACTGCGCCTCGGCCAGCGCTTGCAGCTCGGCGCGCGTGATGTCGCCGGTGACCACCAGCGCCGCATTGGACGGCACGTAGTGGCGCTTCCAGAAGCCGGCGATGTCCTCACGCGTGGTGGCGCGGATCGCCGGCTCCAGGCCCAGCTGACCGTAGGCCTTCGGATGCGCGCTGCCGAATAGCGCGCCGGCCGCCGCCAGCGCCGCCACCGTTTCCGGATCGTCGCGTTGCTGCGTCAGGGAGCCCAGGCGGTCCTGCCGCTGGCGCTCGATCTCGGCCGCGGGGAAGGACGGGTGCTGGACGATGTCGGCCACCACCTCGAGTGCGCGCGCAAAGGTCGCGCGCAGGGCCAGCAGCGACACGGTCGAGACGTCGTCGCTGCTGCCGGTATCCATGAAGGCGCCCAGTTGCGCCACCTCGTCGGCGATCTGCGGCGCGCTGCGGGTGGCCGTGCCTTCTTCCAGCATCTGGGCCGTGAAGCCGGCCAGGCCGGGCAGGTCGACCGGATTGGCCGCGCCGCCGCTTTTCAGCACCAGCTGGCTCGACACCAGCGGCAGCGCCGGATTGTGGTGGTGGATCACGGTCAAACCGTTGGCGAGCTTGAAGGTCTCTCCGCGCGGCAGCGTCACCTTGGGCGTGGGCCCGGCCACGGGCGGCGTCGCGCGCCACGGTTCGGCCTCGTTGAGCGCAGCCTGGGCGGACTGCGGCGCGGTCTTGACCGGCTTGGGCGCGCGCGGATCGTCGATCTTCGGCTTGCCGGGCAAGCCAGTCACCATGGCGCGCGCCTCCGGCTTGAGCCAGGTCTGCACCGCGCGCTGCACGGCGGCGGCGTCGATGCGGCGCAGGCGCGCCAGGTCCTTGGCCAGGTAGCCCGGGTCGCCCGTGTACAGGTTGTAGTGGTTGAGCTGTTCGGCCAGGCCGTCGCCGCCGAGTTTTTCGAGCGACGCCAGCAGGGCCGTTTCCAGGCTGTTGCGGGCGCGTTCGACTTCGCGCTCGCTCGGGCCGTCCTTGCGCAGCCGTTCCAGCTCGGCGTCGATCGCCGCTTCGAGTTCCTGCGGCGTGTGGCCGGCGCGCGCGGTGACGTCGACCACGAAGGTCGAGCTCAAGGCCAGCGAAGTCTGCGTGCTCGACACGTCCTGCGCGATCTGGCGCTCGTACACCAGCGCCTTGTACAGGCGGCTCGACTTGCCGCCGCCGAGGATAGTGGCGGCCACCGCCAGCTCGGCGTCGCCCGCCTGGTAGGCGGCCGGCGTCAGCCAGCCCATGAACACGCGCGGCAGCTCGACCCGGTCGCGCACCACGACCCGGCGCTCGGCCGTGATCGGCGGCGTGACCACCTTGGGACGCACGACGTCCGGGCCGCGGCGCAGGCCGCCGAAGTAGCGCATCACCAGTTCGCGCGTCTTGCCCTTGTCGATGTCGCCGGCGATCACCAGGCTGGCGTTGTTGGGGCCGTAGTAGTTGGTAAAGAATTCACGGACGTTCTCCAGCCGCGCACCCTGGATGTCGGCGTGCGAGCCGATGATCGAAGCCGCGTACGGATGGCCCTTGGGGAACAGCGTTTGCAGCAGCGCTTCCTCGACCAGGCCATACGGCTCGCCCTCGGTGGTCTGGCGGCGTTCGTTGCGCACCACGTCCTGCTGGTTGCTCAAGGCCTGCTGGTCGAGCACGTCCAGCAAAAAGCCCATGCGGTCGGCATGCACCCACAGCGCCAGTTCGAGCTGGTTGCTCGGCACCGTGTCGTAGTAGCTGGTGCTGTCGAAGCCGGTGCCGCCATTGCTGTCGGTCGCGCCGGCGCCTTCGAGCAGGCGGTCGGCCTCGCCGCGCGGGATGTGGCCGGTGGCGGCGAACATCATGTGCTCGAACAGGTGGGCGAAGCCGGTCAGGCCGGGCGCCTCGTTGGCCGGGCCCACGTGGTACCACAGGTTGACGGCCACGATCGGCAGGCGCTTGTCCTCGACCAGGATCAGCTGCAGCCCGTTGGGCAGCACCGTCTTTTCAAAAGCGATCGACGGTATCGGCGCCGACGCCGGCGCAGGGGGCTGGTCCTGAGCCTGGCCGGCCGCGGGAGCGGCCGCCAGCATCAGCGGGACCATCAGGGTGGGAATGTTCAAATACTCTCCGTAATTCAATGACAATGCCCTTGCCGCGATCGAGCGGCGCACGCCTTGCCATTATCCCGGATACGGAGAAACTTGTGGCAAGGCGACGCTTACTCGACGAAGCGCAGGATGCCGCGCAGCGCGTGGGCGATGGACTGCTCGCGCACCGCCTGGCGGTCGCCCTGGAACACCAGGCGTTCGGTGTGAACATGGTCGCCGCGCGCCCAGCCGAAGCACACGGTGCCGATCGGCTTGCCGGGCACGGCGCCGGTCGGGCCGGCGATGCCGGTGGTCGAGACGGCGATGTCGGCATTGCTGTTGGCCACGGCGCCCGCGGCCATGGCGGCGGCCACTTCTTCGCTGACCGCGCCGAACTGCGCGATCACGGCATCGGGCACGTCCAGCATCTCGTTCTTGGCGGTGTTCGAATAGGTCACGAAGCCGCAGTCGAACCAGTCGCCCGAGCCGGGGATGGCGGTGAGCGTGTAGGCGATGCCGCCGCCGGTGCAGGATTCGGCGGCGGCCAGCATCAATTTTTTGGGGCCGAGGGTGTCGCTGACTTTCTGGGCAAGGTCGATGAGTTCGTTCGTCACGTGGGTCTCCTTTGCAAGCCGCCGGCCGGGCGAGTGCCACGTCGGGAAACCGGTCGGACTGCCTTCATTCTAGCGCGCTGCGCGGGCGCACGGGAAGCGAACGGCAGGTCAAAGTTTCAAAAATTGCTACCCAAACCGCAGGCGAACGTTTACAGTGCCAGCCGCATTCTCATCCTGGCCCGGCCTGATAAATGTTTCGTGCGACACACAGCACGGGCGTGCTGCTATGCTGGGATGACCAATTTCTCGTCTTTGTTAGAACTTTTACATGCCGCGCATGCGTGAGCGGTCCGTGGAGGAAGCATGAGCCGCCAGCGCTCTATCCGCAAGAAGCTGGTGGCGGTGGTGATGACGACCACGTTCGTCGCGCTGCTGGTCTCGATCGCCATCGTGATCGCCTATGACCTGCGCAGCTACCACCGCGCCCTGGTGAACGACCTCTCGACCCAGGCCGAACTGGTCGGCCACATGACGTCCGCCGCCCTGAGCTTCGACGACCCGCGCCTGGCCAACGAGAACCTGGCGCTGCTGCGCACCAGTCCCCTGGTGCGCGCGGCCGCCATCTACGATGCCAAAGGCGCGCTGTTCGCCTCCTATGCCGCCGTCGGCGTACCCCGCAATATTCCCCAGCGCCTGGACGCGACTGGCCTGTCCGAGGGGGCCACCGACGACCTGGTGGTGCGCCAGCCCATCGTCGAGAATGGCGACACGGTGGGCACCGTCGTGCTGCGCGCCGAGAACCGCCTGCTGGCGCGCACCATCGACTATCTCGCGATCGCGGCCGGGGTGACCCTGCTGGCGATGGCGATCGCCTATCTGCTGATGTGGCGCCTGGGACGCGTGATCACGGCGCCGATCGTGGCCGTCACCGAGATCGCGCGCGAGGTGGTGACCACGCGCGACTATTCGCGCCGCGCGCCGCGCATCGGCGACGACGAGGCGGCCGAGCTGGCCGATTCCTTCAACGCCATGCTGACCGAGATCGAAGGCCGCACCCGCGAGCTCGAGGATTCGCACAGCACCACCCTGCGCGAAGCCCAGCAGCGCACGCGCGCGCAGCAGGAAGTGATGCGCCTGAACGAGCAGCTCGAGCAGCGCGTCGACGAGCGCACCTTGCAGCTGGCGCTGGCCAACGCCGAGCTGGCCAACGCCAACGAGGAAGCCAAGAGCGCCAACCAGGCCAAGTCGGCCTTCCTGTCCTCGATGAGCCACGAGCTGCGCACGCCGCTCAACGCGATCCTCGGCTTCGCCCAGATCCTGACGTCCGACACGCTGCCGTCGACCCTGGAGCAGAAGAAGGAATTCGCGAACCACATCCTCAAGTCGGGCCGCCACCTGCTCACCCTGATCAACGAGATCCTCGACCTGGCCAAGGTCGAATCGGGAACCATCACCCTGTCGATGGAGCCGGTGGCCCTGACCGACATCCTGCTCGAAGTGCGCACCATGATCGAGCCGATCGCCGCCACCCGCAAGGTGCGGGCCCTGTTCCCGGATGCGTCGGAGGCGGTGGTGATGGCCGACCGCACGCGCCTGAAACAGGTGTTGCTCAACCTGTTGTCGAACGCCGTCAAGTACAACCGCGAAGAGGGCGCGGTGGTGGTCAGCTGCGAACATCCGACCCCCGACCGCCTGCGCCTGTCGGTGCAGGACACCGGCAACGGCCTGAACCCGGAGCAGCTGGCCAACCTGTTCCAGCCCTTCAATCGCCTGGGGCAGGAAGCCGGGGCCCAGGAGGGCACCGGCATCGGCCTGGTGGTGACCAAGCGCCTGGTGGAACTGATGGGCGGCGAGATCGGCGTGACCAGCAGCCCGGGCGTGGGCAGCGTGTTCTGGATCGAGCTGGCCAGCACCGCGCCGCTGGCGTCGGCGCTGCCCGAGCGCGGCCCCGAGGCGGCGAGCGCGTCGAGCGACCTGCCCGACGAAGGCGAGCCGCACCTGGTGCTGTACGTCGAGGACAACCCGGCCAACCTGCGGCTGGTGGAAGAAATCGTCGCCTTCCGGCGCGACCTGCGCCTGCTGTCGGCTCCCGACGGCCACCTTGGCCTGGAGCTGGCAAAGGCGCACCGCCCGGAAGCCATCCTGATGGACCTGAATCTGCCGGGAATGAGCGGCTACGACGTGCTGCGCCAGTTGCGCGCCGATCCCGAGACCACCTGGATTCCGGTCATCGCGCTGACGGCCAACGCCATGCCGCGCGACATCGAGCGCGGCATGGCCGCGGGCTTCCACCGCTATCTGACCAAGCCGATCGACATCGACAAATTCACTGAAGCGATCAATAGTACGCTGGCAGAGCAGCCCAGGACGGGCCAGCCAGGCGAAAGGAAGGCTAGATGATTTCCCTGTCCGACATCCGGCGCGCGCGCATCCTCGTCGTCGACGACGAGCCGGTGAACGTGCAGCTGCTCGAATACCTCCTCAAGACCACCGGCTACGAGAACGTCAGTTCCACCCAAGACCCGCGCCAGGTGGTGGCGCTGCACCTCAAGCACCGCTTCGACCTGATCATCCTCGACCTGCACATGCCGGGCATGGACGGCTTCGAGGTGATGGAAGCCCTGAAGCCGCTGGAGAGCGATTCGTGGTTGCCGGTGCTGGTGGTGACGGCCGAGCCGGACAAGAAACTGGCGGCGCTCGAGGCGGGCGCGCGCGACTTCATCGGCAAGCCGATCGACACGGTCGAGGTGATGACCCGCATCCGCAACCTGCTCGAGGTGCGCCTGCTGCACCGCGAGTCGCTCGACTACGGCAGCCAGCTGGAGCGCCAGGTGCGCGAGCGCACCGCCGAGCTGGCGCGCTTTCGCGGCGCGATGGACGCCACCCAGGACGCCCTGTTCCTGATCGATACCGCCAGCATGGCGATGGTCGACGTCTCGGAAGGCGCCTGCCGCATGCTGGGCTTTTCGCGCGACGCGCTGCTGCGCATCGACCCGGTGGCGCTGGGCCTGGCCACGCGCACCCAGCTCGAACGCCTGCTGGGCGGCGGCGCCGCGCACGATGGCGAGTCCGAGGCCGACATCGTCGAGACCGACCTGCTGCGCGCCGGCGGCGAAGGTTCGGTGGCGGTCGAGATCAGCTGGAAGCTGCAGGAACCGGATCTCGAGCACCCTGCGCAGCGCATGCTGATCGCGGTAGCGCGTGACATCAGCGAGCGCCTGCAGGCCCAGGAAAACCTGCGCCACGCGGCCAGCTACGACGCCCTGACCGGCCTGCCGAACCGCACCCTGTTCTTCGAAAACCTGCGCGACACCATCGAACTGGCCCAGGACAAGAACTGGCGCGTGGCGGTCCTGTGCATCACGCTCGACCGCTTCAAGGTAATCAACGACACGCTCGGCACGCGTGGCGGCGACGAGCTGCTGCGCCAGTTCAGCACGCGTCTGGTGCGCTGCGCGAAGGTGCGCGATTCGGTCGGGCGCCTGGGCGGCGACGAGTTCGCGCTGATCCTCACCATGCCGCGCGAGCAGCAGGATGCGGTGAACATGGCCAACGACGTGCGCGAATCCCTGCGCATGCCGTTCGACCTGCACGGCCAGCAGGCCGCGCTGACGGCCAGCATCGGCATCGCCATGTACCCGGACGACACGGTCGAGCCGGGCGCGCTGGTCAAGTATGCCGACACCGCCATGGTGCGCGCCAAGGAGGCCGGCCGCGACGGCTACCGCTTCTTCACCGCCGGCATGAACGTGCAGGTGCTGGCGCGCCTGGACCTCGAACTGGCCCTGCGCGGCGCGCTCGAAGATGCGCAGTTCGTGCTGCACTACCAGCCCAAGATGGAATTGAACACCGGCCGCATCGCCGGCACCGAGGCGCTGCTGCGCTGGCACCGCCCCGGCTACGGCCTGGTGTATCCGGCCGAATTCGTGCCGATCATGGAAGAGACGGGCCTGGTGGTGCGGGTCGGCGACTGGATCATCGACGAGGCCTGCCGCCAGATCGCGGCCTGGAGCGCGGACGGGGTGCGCGACGTGCGGGTGGCGGTGAACGTGTCGAGCCGCCAGTTCGTCGAAGGCGACCTGGAAGGCGTGATCCGCGACGCGTTGGCGCGCCACGACGTCGAACCGGGGCTGCTGGAACTGGAGCTGACCGAGAGCGCGCTGATGCAGAACGCCGAGCGCACCACCGAGGTGCTCACGCGCCTGAAGGCGCTCGGGATCCGGATCGCGATCGACGATTTCGGCACCGGCTACTCGAGCCTGGCCTACCTGAAGCGCTTCCCGATCGACAAGCTCAAGATCGATATCGCCTTCGTGCGCGACATCGTCAACAACCCGGACGACGCCGCCATCGCGCTGGCCATCATCAGCATGGCCCACAGCCTGCACATGCAGGTGATCGCCGAGGGCGTCGAGACGCGCGCCCAGATGGCCTACCTGCGGCGCAACCGCTGCGATCAGATCCAGGGCTTCTATTTCTCGCGCGCGCTGCCGGCCGACCAGCTGGCCGAGATGGTGGTATCCAACCGCGCCAAGCCCGACGAGAAACAGACCGCCGACGACAAGGTGCAGACCCTGCTCGTCGTCGACGACGACCCGAACGTCCTGAGCGCGCTGCACCGCCTGTTCCGGCGCGACGGCTACCGCGTGCTGACCGCGTCCTCGCCGGCCGAGGGCTTCGAATTGCTGGCGCTGTACCGGGTGCACGTGATCCTGTGCGACCAGCGCATGCCGGTGATGAGCGGGACCGAATTCCTCAGCAAGGTCAAGGAGATGTACCCGGAGACCATCCGCATCATCCTGTCCGGCTATACCGGGGTGGACTCGGTGCTCGATTCGATCAACCGCGGCGCGATCTACCGCTTCTACACCAAGCCATGGGACGACCAGCAGCTGCGCGACAATGTCCGCCTCGCGTTCCGGCATTACTGGATGACGTACGGGCCCTACGACGACCGCAAGACGCCGCGCGAGGAAGACCAGCAGGGCGAGGCGGCCTAGGACTATCTTTATGGAACTCGATCAGTCCACGCTGGCAGCGATAGTGGGTATCAAATCGATCATCGGCGGCGTCATTTTCTACCTGCTCCACGTCTCGGCCCCGCGTATTTCGGGCATTTGGCTATGGGCTGCCGCCTCTTTCTCGGTCGGCGTTGCCGTTCTGTTCGATACCCTGGATGTCATCGACAATTCGCATCTGGCCGCTCTTGTCTTCACCACGCTGCTGGTGAGCGGGCAGGTTCTTTTTCTGTTCGGGACTGCCGAGTTCCTGGATCGTCCTTTCAAGCGACATACCTTACCCCTGGCGCTTTCACTGGTTGTCATCCTGACGGTAACATGGTCGATTGTCGTGCCTGACAGGCCAGCGAGAGTGCTGGCCCTGACGCCAATGTATGCTGGGGCGAATGCCTGGATGGCATGGCTCCTATGGAGGTATCGCAAGCCACACGCGCGATTTGCCTACGGTATTGCCGCCGCCATCATGGTGATCCAGGCTGCGGCTGCATCGATTCACGCGCTCCTGGAGTTCGGTGCTGGAATGACTGTCCCATCCCCACCCTGGAATTTCCCGGTCATTGCTGTCATCTGGGTCAATGCAATACTCACCATCGTTGTCGGAAGCTGGGTGCTCCTTTTGCTCATCATGCTCCGGCTGGTGGACGAACTGAAGGCCGCGGCCGAAAGGGAAGAGCGCGAACGCATCGCGCGCGACCTGCATGACACCGTGCTGCAGACATTCCAGGGCTTCGTGATGAAAGCGACGGCGCTACTGCCTGAATCCGAATCCGCGTTGGGGAACTCGCTGAGCCGGTGCCTGAACGACGCCACCATCGCCATCCAGGAGGGGCGCGACAAGATCGCCAGCTTGCGTGCCAGCCCGGGTCATGCTCCCCTCTTGCACGAGTATCTGCGGATGGCTGGCGAGCAGGCGGCCGTGCCTGGCCAGCAGTTCATATTACGCTGCAAGGGAGAGGCGCGAGCGCTCCATCCGGGCGTACAGCGAGAGTTATGCGCGATTGGACAGGAAGCCATATGCAACGCCCTTCGTCATGCGAATGCAAGACAGCATGAAGTGATCGTCGAGTACGGTTCGAGAGCGCTCGTGCTGACCATCCGGGACGACGGACGCGGCATCGGCGCCGGCGATCGGGAAAAGCCCCGTCACTGGGGCCTGAGCGGTATCGAGGAGCGCGCCCGGCTCATCCAGGCCGATGCCGCCTTGTATTCCGTACCTGGCGCCGGCACGACATGGCGTATCGAAATCAGGGCGGGCTTGGCCTATGCGGATGTGCAGTCGCTCTCGGCGATCCCGGCCTGTGTTGCGTCGATGGTGAAATAGTCCGCCGGCCGCGCGCGCCGTATCCCGCTCCTCGCGGAAGTCTATGATTCGTTTTCGGCAGGCAGGTTGCTGAAGCGCGCGGGCAGGTCCTCGGGACCGATCCTGCATCCGCATGAAGCCGACTCGCACTGCGCATATTTCCTCGTGTAGCTGACGGTGCGGCCCTGTACCGTTTCTTGGTAGATCTTCAGTCCGCTACCGCACACGCCGCAGAAACCGGCAGGATGCGATTGTCCGTGATCAGGACAGCAGCTGCCGCATCCCGTACAGATGTAGCGGCCTTCGCTGCAGCGCTGGTCCAGCACGCGCGAATCGATGATGTGGTGACAGCCGAAGCCGACGCAATGGTTGATGTAGTGCCTGGCCCCGATCTGGCCGCAATGCTGGTTGTTGCAATGGAAGACCGTGATGCGATAGGCCGCGGTCATGGATACGGTTTCGACGACGCCGTCACGCACCTGCTTGTATTCGGTGCGCGCATAACGCATGTCCGGCAACATCAGCTCACCGCACCCATGGCAATGCAGGAGCGGGAAGATCTCTCGCAAGCGGTTGAAGTAGCCCGCCAGCTTGATCGGGAAGTCCTTGCTGGCCGGTTTGCCCTGGGCGAGGTAGTCGATCCCGTAATGGGCCAGCCATTCATAGATGCTGAAGTCGAGGTAGTGGCGGTTCGGGCGCGGCAGGACCTTGGGGGTGTGGCAAATCTTGCGACGGCAGAGGAAGACGTCTTGCTTCTCCCAATGGACGGCCTCGCACGACAGCGCTCCCAGGGTGTGACAAGAAGGAAACAGCGCCTCCAGCCTGGTAGCCTGCGCTTCGAGCGGCAGCGATTGCGTCATCAGCGCTTCCCATAAGCGCTGCAGGAACACCTGGTAGACGGTGTCGCGGTCGTTTCCAGCCACGACCAGGCTGAACAACTGGTACAGGACGAAGGTCTCCAGATTGCGCGGCATGCGGGTAGAGCCGGCGTACAGCGTGATGAACGCGAGATCCCTGTCGAACAGGCTCTTCTTGAACAGCAGGTTCTCGACGATATCGCGCAGGACCGGATTCGACGGCAGGTCGTCGTCGCAGTTCGTCCTCGCGGCGAAGTGCGTCTGCAGGTAATCCGGGAAGGTGGCGGCTTGCAGTGCGATGACCGATTTCAGGTAATCGTAGATGCGTATGGTGTTGCGGCCGAGCTGGCCGGTGCTGGTATAGACCTGCTGCGCCAGCAGGCAGGTCAGCAGGGGAGCCGGCAGGATATCCAGATGGACCTGGAGCCTGCCACGTGCAGTCAGCGGATCCAGTGTGGCGACACGGCTGGCGATGTCGGCCTCGAAGCGGTGCAGGACCCCGGGGCTGGCGCATGCCCATGGCGCCTCATCCATGATGTGCGATCCGGTGGCGTCCAGCAGCAACGCGTAGTTCTCGCTCTCGTTGCTTTCGTTGGCCACGATGCGCAGGAGCGCTGGCAGCCCGCCGCCGGCGTCACCGTGGACAATCAGCTGAAGGACTTCCGGCGTCGCGTCTTTCAGGTGTTCGCAGAACAGCTTGCGCGCCGCCTGCTGCAGCCGGCCGTTCTGGTCCAGGACTGGAATACGGCCCGGGTTCGGCAGCAGCCCGCGCAGCATGCTGGCCAGGTCGACAAGGCTGACGTTGCCGATGGCCAGGCGCGCCGCCCTGCGGGCGTTGCATTTCCCATCCTTGTACTCTTCGAAGTAGGTGACGAATTCACCTTCCTCCGGCAACTGCGTTTCCCGCCATTCGCGTTTGTGAAGATAAACATCTCTGCCGTCGACTGCCTGGATGAAACCGAACTGGTTCTCGCGACCGGTATTTTTATTGTGTCCGCCGAACCATTTCACTGTGCCATATTGTCGTACCTGTCCGCTGTCGCTGCCTGTCGCCGGGGATGTCATTGTCTGCTTTAGTGGTCGTGAAGATGAAAAAATGCGTCAGCGTACAGCCTGCGCCGGCGACGACGAGGACGGAGGCACGTCGTCGACCAGCCGAAATCCCGGCGCCTCGTCGGCGCGGTGGAGCGTGTGGGAGCTGCAACTCCAGCGCTGGAAGCCGATGTCCGTGACGAAGCCGTCCATCCAGTATTCCCCGGGCGTCCCGGCGCGCATCAATACCGTCACCGCCTGTCCCGCGCCGATGTCCGGGCGATGGCATCGGGTCGGGTAGGATTTTCCACCTGGGCCGAATTGTACATAGGCGATACGCACGAGTGGTGTCCTTGCCATGATGTTCCTTTCAATGGGTAGCCCGGTAGCGGGCGGGGCGCCGCCAGGGCGGCTGCGGCGAATCGTGTTGCGCGTGTTACGACTTCTTGGCGTCGCCCATTGCGGCCTCGCTCGCCTTGAGGAAGAGTTCCATGGCGATGACGCTGATCGGAGCGCCGGTCTCTTCGGCCATGCGCTGGACCAGGTCATGGAACTCCTGGGGGACGCTGATATTGAAATCGACGGGGGGCCGTTGGACGTACTCCATGCCGCTCATGGTCGGTACGAATCCCTTGCGGCCAGCCAGCCAGCGGCGCGCTTCTTCCACAGTGACCAGGGAACGGTTCCCGACCTGCCGCGTTTTCAACGGATCCGCGAGCCTGGGGTTGGCGGCATTGCGCACGCTACGCTCATCCATATTCGCCAGCAGTGCAATTTCGGGCAACGTCAGGTCGTCGCCATCGCCCTTGCCGAGCCCATACACATCCATCGCATGATCGCGATGGCGGCGGCCACCGTCGAGAACGATCCGCGCAATGGCGCCGTGCACGGTGCGCAGCGCCATTGCAGGAAAAGGAGCGCCGCATGTATCGAGGTAGACTTTCATGGCAGGCGTGTCGAGCGTGCGAAAGAACGCCTCGGCGCGGGCATAGGTTCCATCGACGGCGTTTCCCGGACCAAGTTCACCGTTGGGCACGCCGGCCGTTCCGTAGTCATACATGTCGCTCACCGCATTCCAGAGCGCGGAGGCGCGGATGGCCTCCGGTTCTGGCGGACCATTTGCGCCAATCAGGCTGGTGATTTCCTCGCCATATGCCGAGAGGAAAGCAAGCAGCTGTTCCTGCATGTCTGTTTTTGAAAAACGCATTTTTCGTGCCTTTGGATGATATGGTGAATATCATATGACATTCAAATTATCATGTAAAGGATCTCATGGTGAATTCGACACCTATCGGGCGAGCGGGCTGCTGCCGGCCTGAAGCCCGACCTCGCGATACGCCACCGGCGCATGGCTGGGCGCCAGCACCAGCCCGGCGAAGCGCTCGCCGATGAGCCGGTGGCCGGCGCCGTCCGGATGCAGCTCGTCGCGCAGGACCAGCCGCGCGCTGTCGGCCAGGCCATACAGCCGCCTGCCATCCAGGTAATGCAGGTTGGGATCGACGGCGGCCCGCTCGTGCACGATCGCTTCCAGCTCCTGCCGGATGACCCCCAGCGTCAGCTTGCCCTGCGCGATCTCGTTCACGTCGCCGGTGGCCCGGTACAGCACCCGGCCCGCGGCCAGCGCCTCGGTCTCGAACTGCGTCGGACCCGGCACGTCTTCGTGGATCGGAGAGCACAGCGGCGAGACGACGAATAGCGGCGTCGTCGGATGGCCGTCCCGGATCGTGTCGAGAAAGCCATGCACCGCCGGGCCGAAGGCGCGCAGGCGCATCAGGTCGGTGTGCACCAGGTCGATGCCGATCTTGAGGCTGATCAGGTCGGCATCCAGGTCGCGGATGGTCCGCGCCAGGAAGGGATCGAGCAGGGCGTTGCCGCTCAATCCCAGGTTGAGCAGGTCCACGCCGGCGCGCAGCGCGGCGACGGCGGGCCAGGTGCCGGTGGGGTGCAAGACGTTCGCGCCCTGGCTGATCGCGCCGCCATGGTGCAGCCATCTGCGTTTGCGCAGCGAGGGCAGCGCGGCCACCGGCGCCGACGAGCGCAGCGCCACGACCTCGGTCACTTGGTCGTGGGGTAGCCAGATATCGACCGTCTTGCGTCCGCCCGGCAGGTCGTCGAAGCGCACGGTCTGCATCCCGGCGCCGACCGGCGTGGTCGCGCCGGACCGGACGTCGATCTTGAGTGAGCGCGTCCCGCGCGCGCTGGCACGGCGCGCCAGGCGGCCGTCGACCAGCAGGTCATAGACGCCGTCCGGACCGCTCGCGGGCCGGGTCGCGCGCACCACGAGTTCCAGCCAGCGCGACGCGGTCTGGAACGCCAGCCGCACGCCCGCGCCCTGCGCCGCGGCCAGCGCCAGCTGCGGATCGCGCGAGCGGACCCTGGCCCAGGCGGGCAGCCGGTGCGGCAGGAAGCCGGCATCCGTTTTCTCGACCTCGACCGCGCCATGGATGAAGCGCGGCCCGAGCGGCGTGACCAGCGGATGAAAAGCCAGCGCCATGCGCTAGCCGGCCCTGAGGCGCCGCGGGCGGAACTGCAGCAGCAGCGCCGACATCAGGAAGTAGAAGGCGCCGAAGCCGGCGTAGCCGGCCACCGTGGCGACCGTGGGTTCGGCCGGCATGCGCGCCTGGCCGATGAAGACGGCGCCGGCCAGCGCCGACTGCGCGCCGCTCAGGACCATCGCCCACTGGGCGCCGAACGACTTCCAGCGGCGCAGCGCCGTGCCGAGCTGCAGCAGCCCGGACAGGACGGCCCAGGCGCCGAACACCGCCAGCACGCGGTGCATGTCGGGCAGCGAGATGGCCAGCGCCAGCGCGACGGCCAGGCTCACGACGACGTTCAGGAGCTGGGTGCGGTTGGCCGCCAGCCCGCCACTGCGGCGGCCGTCGGC
This sequence comes from Massilia sp. CFBP9026, assembly GCF_034045165.1. Taxonomy (NCBI): domain Bacteria; kingdom Pseudomonadati; phylum Pseudomonadota; class Betaproteobacteria; order Burkholderiales; family Oxalobacteraceae; genus Massilia; species Massilia sp. CFBP9026. The sequence continues at coordinate 335,087 of NZ_JAXCWH010000002.1, read as the reverse complement.
CATATTGGCCAGCGCGTCCCAGGCGGGATAGGCGACCAGCAGCACCGCGCTGGCGACCGCCGACTGGCTGGCGAGCGCCAGCACCGCGATCACCCAGCAGATCGAAAAGCCGGCGCGCACGAAGTAGTAGCGTTTCAGCCAGCCTTCATCGGCGGCGTGGTGGGCAGGTAGTTTGTTCATGGTGTCCCCCTTCGGTTGAAATTAAATGCCGGCATACCATTCGTAGCCGCGGTCTTCCCAGTAGCCGCCGTTGCCGCCCCACAGGCCGGCAAAGCTGTCCACCAGCTCGATCCGCATCAGGTACTTGGCCTGCTTGTAGCCCAGTTGACGCTCGACGCGCAGCCGCAGCGGCGCGCCATGGCCGACGCCCAGGTCGGCGCCGTTCATGCCGTAGGCGAGAATTGTTTGCGGGTGGAAGGCGTCGACCAGGTCAATGCTCTCGTAATAGCGGCCGCTGCCGTCGAGCGTCGTTTCCAGTTCGTCGGCGCAGTGGAACACCACGTAGCGCGCGGACGGCATGACGCCGACCGCGCCGAGCAGGAAGCCCAGCGGCACGCCGGTCCACTTGCCGATCGCGCTCCATCCTTCCACGCAGTCGTGGCGCGTGATCTGGGTGCGCGAAGGCAGCAGCTTGAGCTGGGCCAGCGAAAACGACTGCGGGCGCGCGACCAGCCCACCGACCTGCAGGCGCCAGTCGGCGAAGCCGCCGGCGAGCAGCGCGGCATAGGTGTCGCTGTCGGGCATGCTGGTGCCGTTGACGCGAAAGCGCGGCGAGATGTCGGCCTCGGTGTACTCGCGCGCCAGTGCCGTGCGGTCCAGCAGCCGGCGCTGCGCGCCCATCGTCAGGCTTTCGGCAAGGCGCAGGACGTCGCCGGTTCCGGCGGACGGCCCGCCCAGGTCGCAGCCGGCCAGGGCCAGGGCGCCGGCGCCGGCCAGGAAGCGGCGCCGACCGGCAAGGAAATCAGTCATGGGAGCCTCCTTCCTGGACCGCATAACGTCCCGACAGCATCGAGCGCAGGTTGTTCCACGGGCCCGACAGCAGCACCATGGCCAGGTGCACGACGAGGAACAGCACCAGCAGCGCGGCGCTGATGAAATGGAGGGTGCGCGCCGACTGGCGCCCGCCGAACAGGTCGAGCAGCCAGGGTACGGCGGCGTTCATTCCCGGCGACATCGTCAGGCCGGTCAGCACCATCAGCGGCAGCAGCAGGCCGATGACGGCGAGGTAGCTGAGTTTTTGCAGCGCGTTGTAGTCGCGCGCGCGCTCGTCGTGCGCGAAGCGCAGGCGGGCATGGTCGAGCACTTCGCGCCACAGGTGGCGCGCGGCGAGTTCGCTCCGGCGCGGCAGCAGGTGGCGCCGGAAGTGGTCGCTCAGCAGGCCGTACGCCAGGTAGGCCGCGCCGTTGAAGACGAAGCACCAGGCGAAGAACAGGTGCCAGCGCCGCCCGGCGGCCAGGTCTTGCGCCGAGGGCAAGGTGAGCCAGGCGGGGAAGGGGCCGAGCGCGAGCCACGCCTGCGCGCTGTCGGCCCCGGCCTGGCCCCAGTACAGCTGCGGCCATGCATTGAAGATCTGCATGCCGCTGGCCGCCAGTACGCAAAAGAAGACGGCGTTGAGCCAGTGGGTGAGCCGCGTGACGACGGCGTGGCGCTGGATCATGACGACGCGCGGCGCCGCCTTTTCCTGGGCTGCCTGGTGGATGTGCATGGGAACCTCGGTGGCGATTACATCGGCGGCACGATGCCGTTGTTGCCGACCACGATCTGCTGCGTGACCAGCTTGCCCTTCGCGTCCTTCTGCGCCGGAATGAAGACGACGGCATCAGGCTTCAGGTCGGCGCCCGTGGCCGGTCCGAGCGTCACGATCGGGGTGCCGTCGGGGATGGCGATCTTCTTTTCCTTGCCGTGGTAGGTCACGGTGACGGTATGGCCGTCGACGCCCTGCACCGCATTGGCCACCGTCGCATTCGTCATATTGCTCTTCGGCTTGAGGTCCCAGGCGTAGCTGCCTTCGCCGATGCCCTTCATCGCGGGCGGGAACACCAGCACTTCGAGCGCGCCGTCGCCGCCTTCGGCCTTCGGCAGCGAGGCGATGCCGACGAAGCTGCCCGGCTTGATGTCGGCCATGGTGGCGCGCGCCACGCCGGCCACCTTGTAGCCTTCGGCGAGCGTCACCGTCACGGTTTCGCCTTCGCGGCTTTTCACTTGCAGGGTGTTGGCGGACAGGCCAATGATCTTGCCGCGCACATTGACCTTGTCCTGCGCATTGCCCGCAGCCAGGGCGGGTGACACGGCGCCTGCGGCCAGCGTCGCGGCGGCCAGCAATGGGATGAAACGACGGAATTGAATATTGTTCATGTATATACCTACTAGTTGGTAGATTGAGGGCGCAAAAAAATGCCGGTGCCCGCACGCTGCGCCATGACTGGCGGGACCGGACCGGATCCGGGCGTTCTTCTCTGGAACGCCCGGGTGACACTCATGCCGGCGCCTGGATGCGCGCCAGCTGGGCGGCCGTGATGGCGCCGAACACCTTCGCATCGCCATAGGCGCGTGCCGACAGCATGGCGCCGTGCACCGTGGCCATGAAGACCTCGGCTTCGACCTCGGGCGGCTGCGCCAGCCGGATCGTGCCCTGCTGGACGCCCCGTTCCAGCACCGAGGCCATCCAGGCCGACAGGAAGCGGAAGTAGCCGCGCACCTCCACCGCCACGTCGGCCGGCAGGATCGGCAGTTCCCCGGCCAGCAGGGCGCATACGCAGAACGGCGCGCTCAGGTCTTCGATGCACTTTTCCCAGTACTGGGTATAGGCGCGCAACATGGCGAGCGGGTCGGGAATCGCCTGCTGCAGCCGCTCGATCCCGTCGGCCGTCGCCTGGCGGTGCTGCACCACGATGGCCTTCACCAGGTCGACCTTGTTCGGGAAGTGGTGGTGGATGCTGGCCTTGCGGATGCCGACCACGTCGGCGATATCCGCGTAGCTGAAGCCGTTGTAGCCACCGGCCACGATCAGGGCGCGCGCACAGGTCAGGATGTCTTCGGAGGTGTTGGACATTTTCTTCATGCGAGTATCCTACCTTCTGGTAGGGAGGATCGTCAAGCAGAGTTTCCGGGCCCGTGCCGATCCCTTCAGCCGTCGGTCGAGCGGGTCACGGCCTCCCACGCATCGATCTCGGCCATCCGCCCGGCGAGGGCGGTGCGCACCAGCGCCAGCGCATCGCTGCCGAGCAGCAGGTGGGCCGGCGGGCTCTCGCTGTCGACCAGGCGCAGGATGGCTTGCGCCGCCCTGGCTGGATCGCCGGGCTGCTTCCCGCTTTTCTCGATGCGCGCTCGCCGTACCGGTTCGAAGCTGGCGTCGTAGTCGCCGATCGCACGCGGGCTGCGCACCATCGAACGTCCGGCCCAGTCGGTGCGGAATGATCCCGGCGCGACGGCGGTGACCGCGATATTGAACGGCGCCAGTTCCTTGCTCAGCGTGTCCGAGATCCCCTCCAGCGCGAACTTGCTGCCGCAGTAATAGGCGATGCCCGGCATCGTGATGGCGCCGCCCATCGAGGTGATGTTGACGATGTGGCCCTGGCGGCGCCGGCGCATGCCGGGCAGCACGGCCTTGATCACGGCCACCGCACCGAATACGTTGACGTCGAACTGGCGGCGCATCTCGTCCAGCGGCGATTCTTCCAGCACGCCTTCGTGGCCGTAGCCCGCGTTATTGACGAGCACGTCGATCGGGCCCAGTTCGCGCTCGACGCGGGCCACGACCGCCTCGATGGCGGCGCTGTCGGTCACGTCCAGCAACTGCGGATGCGCGTGCGCCGGGTCGAGGGCCGCGAAGGCGCTCGCCTGCTCCGTGCCACGCACCGTGCCGGCCACGCGATGACCTGCCACGATCGCGGCCTGTGCCAGTGCCCGCCCGAATCCGCTGCTGACGCCGGTAATGAAGAATAGCTTGCCCATATGTCCTCCTTGTTTGCGATGACTGGCATAATATTCTTCAGCTCCAGGCTGTTGATGCCTGAAATGGTCGATTTCTGGCCCAATCCTATGAGTGTCCGCGAACAAACCGTCGAACTGCTGGCCGCCCTGTCGCCGCTGGAAGGCTATAACCTGACGCCGCTGCCGGATGTCCGGCTGCTGCGTTCCGACCGCCCGCTGGCGCGCACGCCGGTGCTGTACGATCCCGGCATCGTGATCGTCTGCCAAGGCAGCAAGCAGGGGTATTTCGGCGGCGAGGTGTATCGCTACGACGCCCAGCATTACCTCGCGGTGGCGGCGCCGGTGCCGTTCACCATGGAGACCCAGGCCAGCGCGGCCGAGCCGCTGCTGGCCATCTACCTGCACCTGGACCTCGAACTGGCGGCCGACGTGCTGCTGCAGGTCCAGCAGCATGGCGGCCTGGCCGAGGCGGGCGCGAGGAGCATGGTGTCGACGCCGGTCGATGCGGCCTTCGCTGCGACCGTGCTGCGCCTGGTGCAGGCGCTGGCCGACCCGTTGGAGGCGGCAGTGCTGGGACGCGGATTGCTGCGCGAGCTGTATTACCGCGTGCTGACCGGGGAGCAGGGCAGCGCCATGCGCGCGGCGCTGGCCCGGCAGGGGAAGTTCGGCCAGATCTTCAAGACCCTGCGGCGCATCCACGCGGCCTACCGCGAGCCGCTGACGGTGGAACAGCTGGCGCTGGACGCCGCCATGAGCGTGCCGACTTACCACCAGCATTTCAAGACGGTCACCGGCACCACGCCGATCCAGTATCTGAAATCGATCCGGCTGCACCAGGCGCGGCTGCTCATGGTGCGCAACGACCGCAGCGCGGCGGTCGCGGCATCGGAAGTGGGCTATGAAAGCGCCTCGCAATTCGGACGCGAGTTCAAGCGCCTGTTCGGCCTGAGTCCGGCGCAGGAAGCCAGGCGCATGCGTTCCAGCTTCGCGCTGCCGCCGCAGGCCAATCCGGCCTTCGTGTCATCGCATTGACGATGATGCCACGGTGCGGCCAGGCGGAAGGCCGTGTCGACGATCTGGCGGCTTTGCATATCCAGGTATGTAACGTTCTATCGGGCAACCGTGCACCGCTGTGATGGTGCGCGCTATATCCTGAATTACATAGCGATGCGCTGTAATGCGCCTTGCTCAACGAGCGAAAAAGGATATCCATGAAAGCACTTGTTTACAACGGCCCCTGCGACGTCCAGGTCAAGAACATGCCGGATGCGAAGATCGAGAAACCCACCGACGTGCTGGTGCGGATCACGACCACGAATATTTGCGGTTCCGACCTGCACATGTACGAGGGCCGCACCAGCATGGAAACCGGCCGCATCCTCGGGCACGAGAACATGGGCGAGGTGATCGAGGTGGGTAAGGCGGTCGACCGCGTCAAGGTCGGCGACATCGTCTGCCTGCCTTTCAATATCGGCTGCGGTTTTTGTGAAAACTGCGAGCGCGGCCTGTCAGGCTATTGCCTGACTGCGAATCCCGGCACCGCGGGCGCGGCCTACGGTTTCGCCGGCATGGGTCCATACAGCGGCGGCCAGGCCGAGCTGCTACGCGTGCCCTATGGCGACTACAACTGCCTGGTGCTGCCGGACGATGCGAAGGAAAAGGAAAACGACTATGTGATGCTGTCGGATATCTTCCCAACCGGCTATCACGCGACCGAACTGGCCGGCGTGAAGGCGGGTGAATCGGTCGTCATCTACGGCGCCGGGCCGGTCGGCCTGATGGCGACCATGTCCGCCTTCATCAAGGGCGCCAGCCAGGTATTCGTGGTCGATACACACAAGGATCGACTGGCCCTGGCCGAAAAGATGGGGGCCATCGCGATCGACGATACCGAAGGCGCCGGCGTGCAGAAAGTGCTCGACCTGACCGATGGCAAGGGGGCCGACCGCGGCTGCGAATGCGTGGGTTACCAATGCTGCGACAAGCATGGCAAGGAAGTGCCGAACCTCACGATGAACAACCTGGTGCAGACGGTGAAGGCGACCGGCGGCATCGGCGTGGTGGGCGTGTTCCTGCCGGAGGATCCGGGTGCGCACGATGAACTGGCCAAGGAAGGCAAGCTGGCCTTCGACTTCGGCAGTTTTTGGTTCAAGGGCCAGAAGATCGGCACGGGACAGGCCAACGTCAAGCACTACAACCGCCAGTTGGCCAAGCTGATCCATGCCGGGAAGGCAAAGCCGTCACAGATCATCTCGCATGAACTGGCGCTGGATGAGGCGCCGACCGGTTACCAGAACTTCGATAAACGTGCCGAGGGCTGGACCAAGGTGGTGCTCAAACCAGGAAAGTAATACCGGGAAATCTCAGCAGCTTAACCCGCGCTGAAGTGATCCCAGCCCGTCAAACCCAGGTCGAGCGGCGCGCAGTGCGCATCGACCAGGCGCAGGCCGGGTGCGGTCTCGATCGTGCCCACCCGGGTGACCGGCGTGGCGGCCTGCGCCGCCGCTTCCAGCACCGCCGCGCGTTGGTCGCTCGGGGCTGTGAAGCACAATTCATAGTCATCGCCGCCGGCCGCAGTGAAGCGGCGCCGCAGCGCGAGGTCCTGGCGCGCCAGCGCCGGGCCAGCCGGCAGAGCGTCGACGTCGAGCGTGGCGCCGACGCCGGATGCCGCCAGGATGTGTCCCAGGTCGCCGACCAGGCCATCCGAGATGTCGAGCGCGGCGTGTGCAATCGGCGTCGCGGCCAGGGCCAAGCCGAGGGCCACGCGCGGCGTTGGCATGTGCAGCCTCGGCGCGGCTTGCTCCTGTGTCTCAGGGGGGAGTTCGACCTCTTTCCAACAGCCTGCCAGCGCCAGGCGTGCATCGCCCAGCGTGCCCGAGATCCAGATGTCGTCACCCGGTTTGGCTGCAGCGCGCCGCAGCGTATGGCCGGGGACGACTTCTCCGAACACGGTGATGCAGATATTCAGCGGCCCCTTGGTGGTGTCGCCGCCGATCAGTTCGCAGCCATGTTCGTCGGCCAGCGCGAACAGGCCGCGCGAGAAGCCGTCCAGCCATGCCTCGTCGGCCCGCGGCAGCGCCAGCGCCAAGGTGAATGCAATAGGCCGCGCGCCCATCGCGGCCAGGTCCGACAGGTTCACGGCCAGGGCCTTGTGGCCCAGCATGACAGGATCGGCGCCGGCGAAGAAATGGCGGTCTTCGACCAGCATGTCGGACGAGATCGCGATCTGGCGGCCAGGCGTCGGGGCCAGCAGGGCGCAGTCGTCGCCGATGCCCAGCGCGACGTCATGGCGGCCGGGGCGTTCGCGGTGGAAAAAGCGCTTGATGAGGTCGAATTCGGAAAGCATGGCGACGATTGTACCGTCCTCGGTTGGTCTGCCAGAAATTGCTGCAACCGCACATAAGTGTGGTGAAAATACGTAGCCATTGACAACATGCTGTCTGATAGAATCGAAAGTCCCGTTTTGTATCAGGAAGGCTGCCCAGCATGGATTCGTCATCTGACAAAAAAGAAGAATTACGTCAGCAACTGCGTCAAGCAGCGCTCGAGTATCACCAGTTTCCCCGTCCCGGCAAGATCAGCGTGGCGCCCACCAAGGGCCTGCTGAACCAGCGCGATCTGGCCCTGGCGTATTCCCCGGGCGTGGCCGCGCCTTGCGAGGAAATCGTCAAGGACCCCGCCAACGCCTACAAATACACCGCGCGCGGCAACCTGGTCGCCGTGATTTCCAACGGCACCGCTGTGCTGGGCCTGGGCAATATCGGTCCACTGGCATCGAAGCCGGTCATGGAAGGCAAGGGCGTGCTGTTCAAGAAGTTCGCCGCGATCGACGTGTTCGACATCGAGATCAACGAGACCGATCCCGATAAACTGGTCGACATCATCGCCTCGCTCGAGCCGACCTTTGGCGGCGTGAACCTGGAAGACATCAAGGCGCCCGAGTGCTTCGACATCGAGCGCCGGCTGCGCGAGCGCATGAAGATTCCGGTCTTCCACGACGACCAGCACGGCACCGCGATCATCGTCGGCGCCGCCATCCTGAACGGCCTGAAGGTCGTCAACAAGAACATCAAGGAATGCAAGCTGGTGGTCTCGGGCGCCGGCGCGGCCGCGCTGGCCTGCCTCGACCTGATCGTCGACCTGGGCTTCCCGATCGAGAATATCTTCGTCACCGACCTGGCCGGCGTGGTCTATAAAGGTCGCGTCGAACTGATGGACCCGGACAAGGAACGCTTCGCACAAGACACGCCGCACCGTTCGCTGGCCGACGTCATCCCTGGCGCCGACATCTTCCTGGGCCTGTCCGCCGGCGGCGTGCTCAAGCAGGACATGGTCGCGAAGATGGGCCCGAGCCCGCTGATCCTGGCGCTGGCCAACCCGAATCCGGAAATCCTGCCGGAAGACGCGAAGGCGGTGCGCGGCGACGCCATCATCGCCACCGGCCGTTCGGACTATCCGAACCAGGTCAATAACGTCCTGTGCTTCCCCTATATGTTCCGCGGCGCCCTGGATTGCGGCGCGACCACCATCACGCGCGAAATGGAAATCGCCGTGGTGCACGCGATCGCCGACCTGGCCCACGCCGAGCAGTCGGACATCGTGGCCTCGGCCTACGGCATCTCGAACCTGTCCTTCGGTCCGGAATACCTGATCCCGATGCCGTTCGACCCGCGCCTGCTGACCCATATCGCGCCGGCCGTGGCCAAGGCCGCGATGGATGGCGGCGTCGCCACCCGTCCGATCGAAGACCTGGAAGCCTACGCCGAAACGCTGCAGCAGTTCGTGTACCGCAGCGGCACCTTCATGAAGCCGCTGTTCACGGTCGCCAAGAGCGCGCCGCCTGAGCTCAAGCGCATCGTCTACGCCGAGGGCGAGGATGAACGCGTGCTGCGCGCGGTGCAGGTGGTGGTCGACGAAAAGCTGGCGCGCCCGATCCTGGTGGGCCGTCCGGCGGTGCTGGAGCAGCGCATCGAGAAGTTCGGCCTGCGCCTCAAGCTGGGCGTGCACTTCGACGTCATCAACCCCGACTTCGACGAGCGCTACCGCGATTACTGGCAGAGCTACCACCAGATGGTGATGCGCAAGGGCGTGACGCAAGACCTGGCCAAGCTGGCCATGCGCCGCCGCCACACCCTGATCGGCGCCATGATGATCCACAAGGGCGAAGCCGACGGCATGATCTGCGGCACCTACGGCACCACCCAGATGCACCTGGAATTCATCGACCAGGTGCTGGGCAAGCGCGCCGGCGCCAACGTCTATGCGGCGATGAACTTCATCATCACGCCGGAACGCCAGCTGGCCATGGTCGACACCCACGTCAACGAGAATCCGAACGCCGAGCAACTGGCCGAGATCACGATCATGGCGGCCGAGGAAATGGAGCGCTTCGGCATCGCGCCGCGCGCGGCCCTGCTGTCGCACTCGAACTTCGGCAGCGCCAATTCGGAATCGGCGCAAAAGATGCGCGCCGCCCTGGCCCTGGTGCAGCAGAAGAAGCCGGAACTGGAAATCGACGGCGAGATGCACGGCGACGCCGCGCTCGACGCCAAGAACCGCGCGAAGATCATGCCGGAATCGACCCTGAAGGGCGACGCCAACCTGCTGGTGCTGCCGAACATCGATGCCGCCAATATCTCGTACAACCTGCTCAAGACGGCGGCCGGCAACGGCATCGCGATCGGCCCGGTCCTGCTCGGCTGCGCGCGCCCGGTCCACATCCTGACCCCGTCGGCGACCGTCCGCCGGATCGTCAACATGACGGCGCTGGCCGTGGTGGACGCTGTTTCTCAGCGGTAATAATTAGCCGGTTTGTACCTGACGCCTGCCCGAGCGCCTTGCGCCCGGGCAGGCGTTTTTGTCTGGACCTGTCTTCAGCTGTCGCGGTTTGTCGTCCTGCAAAGACACTGGTAACAAACCGTAAGCGACCGTCGATGAGCGTCATTTTCGGGTCATAATGTTCAGATAAGTGTTGATTTATTTGCACTCGTTTCTGATGTGCAATTAGGCAAACCGACCTCCTCTGTTACAATCCTAGCTTCGCCGGGCTCGTCAGGTAATACGTGGCGCCCGCAAGACCACCTTCATATCCATCCAAGAACATGCAAAACAAACGAGCCCTCATCACCGGTATCACCGGCCAGGATGGCGCCTATTTGGCCCAGTTGCTCCTGGAAAAAGGCTATCACGTCACCGGCACCTACCGTCGTTCGAGCTCGGTCAATTTCTGGCGCATCGATGAACTCGGCATCACCTCGCACCCGAACCTGTCGCTGGTCGAATACGACCTGACCGACCTGGCCTCGAGCCTGCGCCTGATCGAAACCGCCCAGCCGAGCGAGGTGTACAACCTGGCGGCGCAGAGCTTCGTCGGCGTGTCCTTCGACCAGCCGGTGACCACCGCCTCGATTACCGGCCTGGGGGCCGTCAACCTGCTCGAAGCCATCCGCATCGTCAATCCGAAGATCCGCTTCTACCAGGCGTCGACCTCGGAAATGTTCGGCAAGGTGCAGGCTATCCCGCAAAAAGAAGATACGCCGTTCTACCCGCGCAGCCCGTATGGCGTGGCCAAGCTGTACGCGCACTGGATGACCATCAATTACCGCGAGTCCTACGACATCTTCGGTTCCTCGGGCATCCTGTTCAACCACGAATCGCCGCTGCGCGGCCGCGAGTTCGTGACCCGCAAGATCACCGATTCGGTGGCCAAGATCGTGCAGGGCAAGCTGGAACTGCTGGAACTGGGCAATATGGACGCCAAGCGCGACTGGGGCTTCGCCAAGGAATACGTCGAAGGCATGTGGCGCATGCTGCAGGCCGACAAGCCCGATACCTATGTGCTGGCGACCAACCGCACCGAGACCGTGCGCGACTTCGTCACCATGGCCTTCAAGGCCGCCAACGTCACGCTGGACTGGAGCGGTTCGGGCGAGCAAGAAGTCGCCCACTGCAGCCAGAGCGGCAAACAGCTGGTGGGCGTCTCGCCCAAGTTCTACCGTCCGGCCGAAGTCGAGCTGCTGATCGGCGACCCCGAAAAAGCCAAGCGCGAGCTGGGCTGGGAGCCGAAGACCACGCTCGAAGAGCTGTGCCAGATGATGGTCGACGCCGACCTGCGTCGCAACGAACAGGGCTTCTCGTTCTGATATGACGCGCCTGGCCACGGATGACGTTTCCGCCCTCGCCAAGCAGGCGAGCGGGCGTGAAGGGGAGGGCCGCCGCGCCCTGATCACGGGCCTGCGCGGCTTCACCGGCCATTACCTGGCGCAAGAACTCACGGCCGCGGGTTACCGTGTGTTCGGCACCGTGATGCCGGGCGAGGAAACCGGGCCCGATCTGTTTGCGGTCGACCTGTGCGACCGCGATGCGGTGGCCGCCATGGTCGCCGAGGTCAAGCCCGACGTCGTGGCCCACCTGGCCGGCATCGCCTTCGTGGGCCATGCCAACGTCGAGGCGATCTACCGCGTCAATGTGGTGGGCACGCGCAACCTGCTGGAAGCACTGGCGGCCGGCGCGCATCGCCCCACCAGTGTGCTGCTGGCGTCGTCGGCGAATATCTACGGCAATGCCAACGTGCCGGTGATCGACGAAAGCGTGCCGCCGGCGCCGGCCAACGACTACGCGGTCAGCAAGCTGGCGATGGAGTACATGGCGCGCCTGTGGATGGACAAGTTGCCGATCACGATCGTGCGTCCATTCAATTACACCGGCGTGGGCCAGGCCGAGAATTTCCTCCTGCCCAAGATCGTCAACCACTTCCGCCGCAACGAACAACGCATCGAACTGGGCAACCTTGCCATCGCGCGCGATTTCTCCGACGTGCGCATGGTGGCGCGCAGCTACCGCCGCCTGCTGGCGGCAGCGCCCGCCGGCGAGGCCTTCAACGTCTGCTCGGGCACCCCGCACTCGCTGTCGAGCGTCATCGAGACGATGGGCGAGATTGCCGGCTACCGTATCGACGTGCAGGTCAATCCCGCCTTCGTGCGCGCCAACGACGTGCTTCAACTGACTGGCAGCAATAGCAAGCTGGCCGCCGTGATCGGCGACCTGGCGCCGACGCCGCTGCACGAGACGCTGGACTGGATGTACCGGGCGTGAAACCGGCAGTCATCAAGGTCGGTCTGGGCACGACCATGGTCGAGCCCGGTTTGACCGGTGGCCGCCTGGACGGCATCGGCGTCTACACCCGGGCCTTGATGCAGCACCTGCCCGCAACGGGCTGCGAGGTGGCGCCGTTTTCCTGGCCCCGCCTGCGCCAGGGCGATGCGGGTATCTCCATCGGCCAGGCATTCCCTCAATCTTTTGAGTCAGCGACCTTGACCGACCTGGTGACGCCGGGCGCGCACCGTGTCCACATGCCAGTCGACATCTTCCACGTGACCGACTACCGCGTGGTGCGCATGGATTGCCCGGTGGTGGCCAGCCTGCACGATGCGCTGCCGATCAAGCACCCGGAATGGTGCAATCCGCGCCTGCGCAAGGTCAAAAATTGGCTGCAAGCCCGGGCGGCGCGCAAGGCCGATCACGTGATCGCGCTGTCGCACTTCGCCATCGAAGAACTGGTCGAATGCTTCGGCGTCGACGAGCGGCGCATCTCGGTGGTGCCCTGCGGCGTCGACGAGGAATGGCTCACCGCGCCCGAACCGCAGGCCGTCAAGGCGACCCTGGATGCCTATGGCCTGCAGCCTGGCTATTTCTTCTTTGTTGGAACCCTGCAACCGCGCAAGAACGTCGAGCGCCTGCTGGACGCATATCTGGCGCTGCCCGCGCCCTTGCGCGCCGAGCGCGGCCTGGTAATCGTCGGCGCACCCGGCGCGCGCAGCGGAGCCCTGGTGGCGTCGATCAAGGCGGCGCAGGCGGCGGGCGAGAACGTGGTCTGGCTGGATCGCCTGACCGACTATGGGCAATTGCGCGACCTGTATGCCGGCGCCGGCGTCTTCGTCTTTCCGTCCTTGTATGAGGGCTATGGCATTCCGGTACTGGAAGCCTTCGCCTCGAACGTGCCGGTGGTGGCCTCGAACACGACCTCGCTGCCGGAAGTGGCGGGCGACGCGGCGCTGCTGGTCGACCCCTTGTCGAGCGGCGCCATCGCCGACGCCATGCGCATCCTGGCCACGGACGGTGTTGCGCGCGCGCGCTGTATCGCCGCCGGACGCGCCCGCGCCGAACAACTGACATGGCAAAACACCGCACGCCTGACGGCGGAAGTGTACCGTGCCGTCCTTTCGCAGTAAGCTGAGTTGATTATGCGTGTCCTTCATTTCTACAAGACCTACCACCCGGATTCCGTGGGCGGGGTCGAACAGGTGATCCGCCAGATGTGCGTGGGTACCGGCCGCCTCGGCGTGAGCAATACGGTGCTGTCGCTGTCGCGGCAAGACAACCTGGTTCCGTTCGAATTCGAAGGCCATATGGTGCACCGCGTGCCGCTCAATGCCGAGATCGCGTCCAACGCCATCTCGGTGCAGTCGATCGGCGCGCTGGCGCGCCTGGCGAAGCAGGCCGACGTGGTGCACTACCACTTCCCCTGGCCCTTCATGGACCTGGCCCATTTCATGGCCCGGGTCGACAAGCCGACGGTGGTCACCTACCACTCCGACATCGTGCGCCAGCGCCACCTGCTGCGCCTGTACCAGCCGCTCAAGCACCGCTTCCTCAAGAGCGTCGACGCGATCGTCGCCACCTCGCCCAACTACCTCGGTTCATCGACCGTACTGGCGCGCTACAAGCAAAAAACCTCGGTCATTCCCTTCGGCCTGGACCGCGGCACCTATCCGCAGCCCGAGCCCGACCGCCTGGCGCACTGGCGCGAGCGCGTGGGCCCCAAGTTCTTCCTGTTCGTGGGCGTGCTGCGCTACTACAAGGGCCTGCACATCCTGCTCGAGGCGGCGCAAGGGCTCGACTATCCGATCGTGATCGTCGGCGCCGGGCCGATCGAGCAGGAGCTCAAGGAACAGGCTGCGCGCCTGGGCCTGTCCAACGTGATGTTCGTCGGCGCGATCGACGAACCGGACAAGGCGGCGCTGCTGACCCTGTGCTATGCGGTGTCTTTCCCCTCGCACCTGCGTTCGGAAGCCTTCGGCATCTCGCTGCTCGAAGGAGCGATGTACGGCAAGCCGATGATCTCGAGCGAGATCGGCACCGGCACCACCTATATCAACGTCGATGGCGACACCGGCCTGGTGGTGCCGCCGTCCGACGCGCAGGCGCTGCGCGCGGCGATGCGCACCCTGTGGGACAACCCGGACATGGCGCGCGCCATGGGCCGCCGCGCCGAGGCGCGTTTCGAAGAATTGTTTACGTCAGAGAAGATGGCGGCCAATTACACGGCGCTGTACCACGAGCTGGTGGCAAGGCGTTTGCCCAAGGAAGTCGATACGGCGGTTGAACAGCCTAAATCGCAGTTCATTCGTTAGCGCCAGCACGTCGTTCCTGCCACTGGCAGCAACGACTTCCCGCGCAGGCGGGATCCCAAGTTTGCGTGCTACGCGGCTACGTTTGCCCCTGCCACTGTGTGACGAGACTTGGATTCCCGCCTCCGCGGGAACGACGTTTCAAGGCTAACGAAGATGGATTGTTACGCCGTCTCGGCCCAGCGCAGCCTGATCTCGCGAATCGCCGGCATCTGGTCGGCGAACAGGTCCACCAGCTGCGGGTCGAAGTGGCGGCCCTTCTGCTCGCGCAGGAAATTCACCGCATCTTCCTCGGTCCAGGCCTTCTTGTACGGCCGCACCGAAGTCAGCGCGTCGAACACGTCGGCGATCGCCACGATCCTGCCCACCAGGGGAATGTCTTCCCCGGCCAGGCCGTTCGGATAGCCGCTACCATCGTATTTCTCGTGGTGGGTCAGCGCGATCTGGCGCGCCAGCGACAGCATGCCGCCATCGTGCTCGCCGATGATCTCGGCGCCGATCGTCACGTGGCCCTGCATGATCTTCCATTCGTCGGCGTCGAGCGGTCCCGGTTTCTGCAGGATGCGGTCGGGGATGCCGATCTTGCCCACATCGTGCATCGGCGCCGCGTGCAGCAGGTCGTCGGCCTCGATCTCCGTCATGCCGGCGGCGATGCCGAGGATGCGCGAGAAGTGGCTCATGCGGATCACGTGCAGGCCGGTCTCGTTGTCCTTGTACTCGGCCGCCAGGCCCAGGCGCTGCACGATCTCCAGGCGGCTGGCGCGCAGTTCTTCCATCCGCACCAGCGACAGGTGGGTGCGCACGCGCGCCCGCACCACCGGCGGGCTGACTGGCTTGGTGATGTAGTCGACCGCGCCGGCCTCGAAGCCTTCGACCTCGTCGGCGGTCTCGGTCAGGGCGGTCACGAAGATCACCGGTACCGAGGCGGTGGCCGGATGCGCCTTGAGGGCGGCGCACACCTCGTAGCCCGACATCCCGGGCATCATCACGTCCAGCAGCACCAGGTCGGGCTGCTCCTGGCGCGCCAGTTCGAGCGCGCGCGCGCCGTCCTTGGCGAACAGCAGGCGATAGTGGTCCTGCAGGATCTGGCGCAGCAGCTGCAGGTTGCTGGCTTCGTCGTCGACCGCGAGGATCAGCGGGCGGGTATTCGGTTGGCTCATGCTGGGGATTCGTCGGAAACGTCGTCAAGTGCCCCATCACCCAGCAGGCCGATGACGGTCTCCAGGTGCCCGAGGGCGAGGTCGAAGTCGAAGTCGGCGATCGCCGACTGGACCTGGGTCACGCGGGTGGCGGCCGGATGCGCCGCCAGCGCCGCGGCCAGGCTGGCCATGGCGCCGTCGTTCAGGGCGCCACGGCGCAGGGCCTCGAGCAGCACGCCGCCGGCGCGCCGCGCGCGCGCCAGGTCGACCGTGCTGCCTTGCGCCACCGGCGCCGGCGTCGTCGCCACGGCGCTCAGCGCCTCGAGCGCGGCGTCCAGCGCATTGTTCGCCACCACCACGGTATTGGCGACCCGGCGCGCATCGGTCGGCATCGTATCGGTGGCCTGCTCCAGGGCGGCCAGGGCGTCGGCCAGCAGCTCGAGGCCGACGTTGGCGGCCGCGCCGCGCACCTTGTGCGCCAGCATGCGCAGCTGCTGGTGTTCGCCGCCGGCCGCGTGCAGGCGCAGCGCCTGGCCCAGGTCGGCGTACTGGCGGGCGAAGTGCTCGAGCGCCTCGGCATAGGCGTCCTCGCGGTTGCTCCAGCGGTGCAGGCCGGCGCGCCGGTTCAGCACTTCGCGCGGCGCATTGGCCGCACCAGGCGCATCCGGCGCGCTGCTCGACAATCCGAGCACGCGCGCGATCTCGTGCGACAGCGCGAACCAGTCCACCGGCTTGCTGGCGAAACCGTCCATGCCGGCATCGACGCTGGCAGTGCGGTGTTCCTGCAGCACGCTGGCGGTCATCGCGATCACCGGCAAACGCGGGCGGCCCTCTTGTGCTTCACTGGCCCGAATCGCGCGGGTGGCGGCCAGGCCGTCCATGGTCGGCATCTGGAAGTCCATCAGCACCAGGTCGAACCCGCCGTCGACGGCCAGTTCGACCACGGCGGCGCCGTCGCGGACGGCGGTCATGGTGTGGCCTCGGCGGCTCATCAGGAGCTGCATCAGTTCCAGGTTCTGCGGCACGTCGTCGGCCACCAGCACGCGCAGCGGCGGCAGCACGGCGGCGCTGCGCACGCGCGGCGCCTGCTGCGCAAAGCGCGCCAGCACCAGCGGCACCCGCACGTGGAAGGTAGTGCCGCATCCGAGCTCGCTCTCGGCCCAGATCCGGCCGCCCATCAGCTCGACCAGCTGCTTGCTGATCGTGGTGCCCAGGCCGGTGCCGCCGAAGCGGCGCGTCATCGAAGCGTCGGCCTGGGTGAATGGGTCGAAGATGGCGGTCAGGCGCTCGGGCGCGATGCCGATGCCGGTGTCGATCACGGCGATGCACAGCTGGTCGCCTTCGGCGCCGACCTTGAGCGTCACGCTGCCCTTGGCGGTGAACTTGATCGCATTGTCGAGCAGGTTGGTCAGCACCTGGCGCATGCGCAGCTCGTCGCCGCGCAGGCCCGTCGGCAGCGCCGGATCGTACTGGATGTCCAGGTGCAGGCCCTTCGCGCGCGCGTTCGCGGCCAGGGTCGAGGACAGTTCGTCGATCAGGGACAGCAGGTTGTAGTCGTTCTGCTCCAGCTCCACCGCGCCTTTTTCGAGCTTGGCGGTGTCGAGGATCTCGTTGAGCAGGCGCAGCAGGGCGCGGCCGGCGCTGCGGATGGTGTCCAGGTGGCGCCGCTGCTCCACGTCCAGGTCGCCGTCCAGCAGCACGTCGGTGAAGCCCAGGATCGAATTCATCGGGGTGCGGATCTCGTGGCTCATATTGGCCACGAAGGTCGCGCGCGCGGCGGCCGCCTGCTCGGCGGTTTCCTTGGCGGCGCGCAGCGCTTCTTCCATCTGGCGGCGCTCGGTGATGTCGAGGATGACGCCGTCCAGCCACTGCACGTCGCCGGCCTCGTTGCGCACACCGGTGCCGTTTTCCCACAGCCAGCGCACGCCGCCATCGGCATGCAGCAGGCGGTATTCCACCAGGTAGGGCCGTCCTTCGCGCAAGGCGGCGCCGGTCTCCCTGGCGACCCGGACGCGGTCTTCGGCATGGATCATGGCGCCGAACACGCGCCGCGGCGGCTCGCCCAGGAAGTCGGCGGCCGGGTAGCCGGTGACGCGCTCCACTGCTTCGCTGACGAAGACCATCGGCCAGTCGCCATCGAGCTTGCTGCGGTAGGAGATGCCGGGAATATTGCCGATCAGGGAACGGAACTGCTGTTCGCTGTCGCGCAGTGCCCCTTCCATGGCGCGTCGCTCGCTGATGTCGGTGACGAAGCAGACGAACAGGTCTTGTCCATCCAGCAGCGCGTGGCCGAGCGCCCCGCGCACCGGTACCAGGCTGCCGTCCTTGCGCAGGCCGAAGGTTTCGGTGCTGGTGTTGAGGCCTTCCAGGCTGCCCTTGCGCAGCACGTGCAGCAGGCCGCGTTCGGCGCTGCGGTCACGCTCATTGAGCAGCAGGGCGATATTGCGCCCGACGATCTCGTCGCGCCGCCAGCCGAAGATGCGCTCGGCCGAGGCGTTGAATTCGGTGATGGTGCCGTCGCGCCCGACCGTGATCACGCCGTCGACGGTGGTGGTGAGCAGCGCGCGCATCCAGGCTTCGCTGCGCTCCAGGCCAAGGTATAGCTCGCGGTAGCGCAGCAGGCCGTTGGCGGCGACCACACCCAGCGACAGCGCCACCGTGATGAGCGTGATCGACAGCGCCAGGAAGTCGCTGTTGGAACCCGACAGGCCATAGGGATCGACTTCGCCCGCGAAACGCGCCGCCGCCATGCCGGTATAGTGCATGCCGGCGATCGCGCAGCCCATCACCACCGCCGCGATCAGCAGGCGGCGCGAATCGGTCATCGACTTGTAGCGCGACAGGCCATGGCGCACGCCCAGGGCCAGCGTGGCCAGCACCACCGCGACCACGATCGACAGCGCGAACATGGCCGGATCGTAGTAGAGGTCGAGGCGCGTGCGCATGCCGGCCATGCCGGTATAGTGCATGGCGCCGATGCCGGCCCCGACCAGCACCCCGCCCACCAGCAGGTGCGCCAGGCGCAGCTGGGGACGCGAAATCAGGTTCAGCGCGACCCAGGATGCGCCGATGCTGGGCAGTGCCGACAGCAGCGTGATGCCATGGTCGTAATGGACCGGCGTGCACAGGTTGAAAGCGAGCATGCCGATGAAGTGCATCGACCATACGCCGGCGCCCAGGGCCAGGCTGCCGGCGCCGAGCACGATGGCGCGGTGCGCCGGATTGCTGCTGGCGCGGCCCGTGATCTGCAGGCCCATCCACGAAGAAAAAATCGCCACCAGCAGCGACAGCACGACCAGGCGTGGCTCATAGACCCCATAGGTCAGCATGGATGGGTCGGCAGGGGCGTTAAATAATTGCAACATGAATTCGCGGGTAGTCAGGATAGGAAAACTCTATCCATAAGGCATGACCGCGAAGTATGGCATCTTCCCGCGTGGAAATGTAGTGATTACTGGATTTACTGGATTTTTAGCGATGTAATGTAGCTTCCAAGCGACCATTTTGCTGCGGGCGTGGTTGAGCAACCACGTTCGCTCGCAGATTGCATGGGGCTACGCCGATCGCGGCGGTGCGTCGGCAGGGGAAGCTGGCAGCGTCGCCTCGAAACCGGTTGGCGGCAGACCCTGGCACCAGCGGCGCCAGATCAGGCGCAGCGTATGCTCGATGCCGTCGGCGATCCGGGTCCTGGAGTCCGACGTGGGCAGCGCATAACGTTCGCGCAGCGTGGCGCGCACTGCCGCCAGCGCCGGCAGGTCGGCGCAGATGGCCAGGCCCTTGGCGACGAAATCGTCGACATCGTGCGCGACGAAATGGTGCAGCCCGCAGTACTCGAGGAAGCAGGCGGTCTGGCGTCCGGTCACGGTGCCCGCATCCAGGGTCAGGGTCGGCACGCCCATCCAGCCGGCGTGCATGGTCGTGGTGCCGCCCGGGTAGGGGAAGGTGTCGAGGCACAGGTCGACCCGCCCGTGCAGCGCCAGGTAGTCGTGCATCCCGGTGCGGCCATGGAATTCGACGCGGTGCGCGGCGATGCCTTCCTGTTCCAGCCAGGCGCGCAGCAGGGCATGGTCGTCCTGCTCGGGCATCCCGGCCATCAGCAGCCGCGCATCGGGCAGGGCGCGCAGCAGCGCCCCCCAGGCCCCGATCACTTCGCGGTTGAACTTGCTGAGACGGTTGAAGCTGCCGAACGTGACGTAGCCGTTGGCCAGGGCGGGCAGCGGGCCGACGTCGGGCGCGGTGGTGACCGGGTGGAAGGGTAGCGACAATGGCAACTGCACCAGTTTTTCGGTGAACAGGTGGTCGTACTGCCCTCGCGGCAGGAACTTGCGCTCGGCCAGGTAGTAGTCCATCGCGGCCAGGCCGGTGGTGCCGGGGTAGCCGATCCAGGATGCCTGCAAGGGCGCCAGCCGGCGCGCGAAGGCGGGCAGCCGGTTGAAGGAAGTGTGGCCGGACAGATCGATCAGGATGTCGATGCCGTCGGCGCGCACCAGCCGCGCCAGCGCATCGTCGTCGAGCTCGGTGATGTCGCGCCAATGGGGCAGGTGGCCGCGCAGGCGCGCGGTGACCGAGTCATTCAGGGTATGGTTGTAGTAGGCATGCAGCGCCAGTCCGGGACGCTGTCCCAGGCGCTCGAAAACCGGCTCGATGAAGGCGGCGACCGCATGGTTGCGCAGGTCGCCCGATACGAAGCCGATGCGCAGGCGCCGCTCCGGCTCGGGCGTGTTGTCCCAGTGGAGCGACGGCGAGGTGTTGCGTTCGACCAGCTCGCCATAGTGCAGGTGCTCGCGGAACAGCGCGTCCGGCGTGAGCCCGGGCATTTCGTTCATGCAAAACAACATATTACTGCGGGCGCCGATATTCTCCGGGCGTCGCTTCAGCAATGTGCGATAGACAGCCACCGCTTCGGCCGCCCGACCCTGGGCCTGCAAGATCAGCGCGAGTGTGATGGTGGCATTCTCATGCTGTGGATCGAGCGCCAGCACCGCGGTGGCGGTGGCATACCCTTCGGACAGGTTCCCTTGCTCGGACAGGGTAATGGCCAGCTGGTTAAGGGTATCCACATTCCCGGGCTGCCGCGCGATCACGCGCCGCAGCACATTTTCGGCCTCGTCCAGCCGGTTGGCACGCATCAGCAGCGTGCCCAGGTTGTTGAGCGTTTCGAGATCGTCGTCGTCGAACCTGGCGGACATCGCCATCGCATGCAGGGCCCCCTGCGCCTCGCCCCGCCGGTGATAAATGCCGCCCAATAATTTCCAGCCGAATGGGTGCTGGGGGAAGCGCTCGACGAGCGCGCGCGCGACCTCGTACGCTTCTTCGCTGCGTCCCTCGGCGAACAGCGCTGCGGCGGCGTCGATCTCGGCGCTGTCGGGCGCGCCCGAGCTTGCCAGCTGCCGTTCGATGTCGTCGATGACCGGACCTTGCAGGCCGTGGGTCCGGCCGAGCTGGAGCAATTGCGCGGCGGCGGAGAACTGGCGCGCTGAGATCAGGGCGTCGAGATAGGCCAGCCAGTGGGCCTCCTGGTCGGGGTCGGCTTCCAGGGCGGCGGCGAAATGGGGCATCGCCACCTCCGCATCCCCGGCGCGGATGGCCAGCACGGCCACGGCGTGGTGGGCGCCGGCGTGGCCGGGTTGGAGATCGAGTACCGCCCCGTACAGGGCGAGCGCCTGGTCGAAGTTGCCCGCCTCGGTTTCGAGGTGTGCGGCCTGCATGGCCTGGTCGACGATCTGGCGGACGTCAGCGCTGGGGGGGGGCGTGCTCATGGCGCTACATTAGGGTATGAGGCGGGCGAGGGTCAAGGAGGCTGTATCTCGTGCCACAGGCCGGGCTGGGTAACAAAAAAACCGCTGGTCCGGTGATGGATGCGGGTTTCTAGCTTGCTGGTTTGGTGCCTCCGGCTGGAATCTTCATCGTAGTAAAAACAATGACTTGTGACAGCAATGCGTGATTTTGGAGTGGCTCTTTTCGTTATGAAGAAGACTTCCAATTTGTGCTTGACGAGGCACGTAGCGAGGTGCAGCATTGTAATTTTTGCACCGCTACATATGTCCTATAGCAAACGACGAGAACTCGCAGACCTGTATCGTACAATGCGTGTCGAGGCGCGGAATATCCTGATGCAAGACTTGGCGGCGGAAGGGATGTCAGAAATTCGATTGGCTGACATTGGGCCCGAAGCGCTGCGTTACGCTACTCTCTGGGAGGACGACGCCGAGCGGTTAGTGGACTGGAGTTGGGAAAAGCTCTACAAAAAATGGTCTAGTCGGCCTCGCCATATTGCGTTAGCGATCTGGATCGACCCGACGTTGTGTTGCCTGGTCTTAGGCAAAATAACAGATGGTAGAGTAGCTGCTCGGATCGATCGAATCGAGCGTAACCCGAATGTATCCGACGATCAAATCGCTTCCGTTGGGGTGGTTGCTAAGCGTTACTTAGACTACATCGGTCGCATTGCCAAATGTCGTCAAGCTGTTGTATGGGAGCCGGCATCAGAGCTAATTGACTACTACAAAGCGCTGGGATTTACCACTGAAATGGTAAAGCGAGGTAAGATAGTAGGCTTAAAGTACGAAATTGTCTGAATTGTTGATCTGAAGAAAGGTGAGGATTATGAAAAATGCAACCTCAAATCGTAAGCAACAGTTCGTCAAGCTGAAAGTTGTGAAGCTCGGAACGAAATCGGGCGTGTCGGTGGCTGCTAGGGATCTGACTACTCAGATTGAACGGGTTAGGGCCTATGCTGAGTCGAACCGGGGCACCTTTGCAACACAGGTCGAGAGTGCAAAACGTGCTCTTCCTTCAAGAGTGCCTGTAGTGATGACTGGTCCACAAAAGCGACACGCGACACGGTAGTCAGTATGCATGCTTCGTTGAAAGCCACCTGAGGGTGGCTTTTCTAATTCTGGTTCGTGCACTGCGTTAATTTCGATCTTGGTATCTTGCTGCCCACTAAATGACTTCCTTAGCCCTGCACAGCGCCTGCCACGTACAGAGCGAGTCGATGGCAACCGAATCGACTTCGGAAAATCGGGCAGGCATGCCATGCGCTCTCGTACTACGGACTCACTACGCTTGAGATAGGTCGCGATCGCGGCGATGTGCCACAAGTCGATTTCGATGGGAAGTGCTGGCTTGAGTTGCTTCGCCAGCTCGGCTGCGAGTCGCGTGATCAGGTCGCTGTCGGCGGTCATCCGGAGGCCCATCATCCGGAGGGTCACATCATCCGGAGGGTCTGACAAACTCGCCGCGCCAGAAAGCAAAAACCCGCGCTTCCTAGGAAGTGGCGGGTTTCACGCTGAACCGACTTGCTTGCTACTGGTGGTGCCTCCGGCCGGAATCGAACCGGCACGCCTTACGGCGCTTGATTTTGAGTCAAGTGCGTCTACCAATTCCGCCACAGAGGCCCAATAGCAGGCGCGAATCTTAGCACATCGCACACACAACTGACCAGTGCGCGCAAGAAATTGGCAGAACACGGCATACGGTAGCCCTGATATATGCCGCTACCCCAGACCCAGAGCGGTGGCTCAGCGCGCAATCCGATGCTGCAACAACCGCAAACTCCCCACCGGCCCGACGATCTCCAGCACATGCTCGCGCACCGCGACATTGATCGCGCCTTCTTGCCCCCGCAACCAGGGGCGCGGGCGGAAGTACCGAATGCTGGTGCTGTCCGCCGCAGTGCGCCGGTAACCCAGCGCGCCCAGCGCTTCGTCGAGCGTGTTGATCATATAGTGGGCATCGAAGCGGGTGCGCATCTCGAAGCGGCCCGGCCCGAGCATATACACCGGCAGCAAGCCGCCCACGATGGCCGGCAGCACCACGAAGGGCAGCGGCGTGTCGGGGTCGATCAGGTGCAGCGTCAGCACCAGCAGCGGCAGGCCGCCCAGCAGCGTCAGCGCCCAAGGCAGGGACTGGCGCCAGGTGTCGATGCGCCGCAGGAATCCGGGCCGCTCCCGGACGCGCACGATCTCTGAAAACGTCACACTTTTCATGGTGATCTCTCCCTCACAGCATCTCGTGCAACGGTCCATGTTGGCCAATACTTAAACTGACGCAACACCCCATTCAGCCTGGTAATTGATCTGCATCGACTCGCACATTGTGACGAGCGGCACCAGGCCGGTGCTTGACTCCGCGCAAACACGCATTCTTTGCGAATAGGTTCTCATATTGGCAACACTTGCCGCGCACAGGTGAATATCGTTGCTCGCGAGCCTCATAAAGAAACAAGCCGCACGGTGTGCGGCTTGTCGAAGTGCATTTTATTGATTGCGGCGGAACAGCCTGAAGCGCTCGTCGCGGTCGGAGGCGCGCCGGCCTTCCCACAGCGGGATCGTGTTGCGCACGCTCCATTTGCGCAGCAGCGCGCGGTCATTGCGGTTGCGCAGGCTGTCCTGCAGCAGCACATAGTCGCACTTGCCGCCGTCCAGGGTAACGAAGGGCAGGCGGCCGTAATAGGCCAGCGAGGCGCGCTGGGCCGGGCCGACATTGGTCTCGATGCAGTCGGTGTCGGCCGGCAGGCGCGCCGCGATCTGCTGGGCCACGCCGGCGTAGCTCTTGCCGTAGTTCAGATCCGGCAGGAACAGCGTCATCAGGAGCACCCACAGCAGGATCAGGCCGCCGGACGACAGCACCACCGCGCGCCACAGCACCGATGGCTGGCGCGACAGGCGCCAGTGCACCAGCACGACCCAGCCCACACTGGCGGCGGCGGCCACGGTGAAGGTGACGATGCCGATTTCCGGCGTGAAGCCTGGCACCAGCTTGAGCGCGTTCTTGGCCAGCTGGGCCGGCCAGCCGGTCAGCTTGGCGATCCAGAACAGCCAGATGGTGGCGCCCAGCATGGTCAGCACCATCACCGAGAACCAGTCGATGGCGTTGATCGCGCCGCGCTTCATGGTCGGCAGGCCGAAGGCGGCCATCAGGGCCAGCGGCGGCAGCATCTTGAGGAAGTCGCTGTTCTCGGGCACCGGGTCGCACAGCAGCTGCAGCACCAGGGCCAGGAAGAAGAACACCGGCAGCACGATGTGCAGCATCTGCTGCTGGCGGCGCCAGGCCCAGACCGCCCAGATGGCGAATGGCCAGGCCGGCCAGAAGAACCAGACGCCCGTGCGGAAGAAGGTCTTCACCGCAACCCAGCCGGGCACGCCAATCTGCTCCGCGTTCCAGGCCAGCCAGTCGGCCACCGGCGGCAGGCCAAACGGCTGCACGACGATGGCGGGCAGGATCCATACCATGGTCAGGCCAACGCCGACGCCGGTTGCGACGGCCAAGTGGCGCAGCGCCTGGCCCGCCGGCATGTCGAGGTAGCGGGTGCAGGCGAACAGAGCCACGATCAGCACCAGCGGCGGCAGGAAGCCCTGGGTGAGCGTCAGGGCGCCCAGCGCGAGGCCGACCAGCACCGCGTTGCGGGTGCTGGTGTGCTCGACGTAGCGCACGGCGCGGTACAGGAAATAGGCCAGCAGCGCGCCCTGCAGGGTGGCGGCCAGGGTCAGGTGGCTTTGCAGCAGCAGGCCCAGGCTGCCGAGGTAGATCAGGACCGCGGTGTCGCCCAGCGTGCGGCCATAATCGTCGGGCTCGGGCTGGCCGCCGAAGGCCAGGCGCAGCGGCTGGGCCTCGGCGCGTCGGCCGAGGTGGAAGGCGGTGTACCACAGCGACATCGTGCCCAGCACGAAGATGGCGATGGTCGAGACGCGCGCGGCCAGCACGTCGCCCAGGATCCAGCCGAACAGCTTGATGCAGATGGCGCCCAGCCAGAAGGCCAGCGGACCTTCGTCGACGCTGGCCAGGCCGGCGATGTTCGGGTACAGCCAGTCATCCAGGCCGCCATGCGCCATGGTCCACATGATGCCGAAGCTGCCCGCGTCTTCCTTCCACAAATCGCGGCCGATGATGCCGGGCAGGATGTACAGCATGCCCAGCGCAAGCAGGGCCCAGCGGGGCAGCGCCAGGGTGGCGGCGGCGGGTAGACGGACTGGTTTCATCGGCAAATCGGATGGATGGAATAACTGCGTAGTATAGCTGCGAAAAAAAAGAAGCCGCTGAGGCGGCTTCTTTGGCGAAGCCCGGGTGGGCTTCGAAGATTCTACTGCGGCAATTAGCCGTTGGCGACCGAGGTCTTCGAGCCGACTGCGCCGAACTTCTGGCGGAATTTTTCGACGCGACCAGCGGTGTCGACGATCTTGTGCTTGCCGGTGAAGAACGGGTGCGACTCAGCCGACACCTCGATCTTGACCAGTGGGTAATCTTTACCTTCGTGGTTGATCGTTTCGCGGGTGTTGATGGTCGAACGGGTGATGAATTTGAAGTCGCACGACAGGTCGTGGAAGACGACTTCGCGGTATTCTGGATGGGTATCGGTCTTCATGGTATTGCTTTCTATTGAGTTGGTAGCCAAACAGCACTTCGGCGGTCGTCCTGCTTCTTGACCCGATTGCCGATCACTTGCCAGGGGTTGGACTGAACCGGAGATTATAAGGCTTGTTGCATCTCGATGCAACAAGCCGTAGGGTGGGCAGCTACGCCGTCCACGCGGTGATAGTTGCAATGCGAGTCACCGCGCACGGGCCGATTACCGTGTGATTGAACGCGTGGACGGCAAGCCGTCCACCCCACATAGACAGCGCCAACAAAAAAGGCAGCCCGAAGGCTGCCTGTGCACGCGTTGCGCTGGGGCGGATCAGCCGCCGCGGCGCATCATGTCGAAGAACTCGACATTGTTCTTGGTCGCGCGCATCTTGTCGAGGATGAACTCCATCGCCTCGATCTCGTCCATCGAGTACAGCAGCTTGCGCAGGATCCAGATTTTCTGCAGCTGGTCGGGCTTGATCAGCAGTTCTTCGCGACGGGTGCCCGATTTGTTCAGGTTAATCGCCGGATAAACGCGTTTCTCGGCCAGGCGGCGCTCCAGGTGCACCTCCATATTGCCGGTGCCCTTGAATTCTTCGTAGATCACGTCGTCCATGCGCGAGCCGGTCTCGATCAGCGCGGTCGCGACGATGGTCAGCGAGCCGCCTTCCTCGACGTTACGGGCGGCGCCGAAGAAGCGCTTCGGACGCTGCAGCGCGTTGGCGTCGACACCACCGGTCAGCACCTTGCCCGAGGCCGGGATCACGGTGTTGTAGGCGCGCGCCAGGCGGGTGATCGAGTCCAGCAGGATGACCACGTCCTTCTTCATTTCGACCAGGCGCTTGGCTTTTTCCAGCACCATCTCGGCGACCTGCACGTGGCGGGTCGCTGGCTCGTCAAACGTGGATGCGACGACTTCGCCGCGCACCGAACGCTGCATCTCGGTCACTTCTTCCGGACGCTCGTCGATCAGCAGCACGATCAGGGTGACGTCGGGATGATTCGCGGTGATCGCATGTGCGATGTGCTGCAGCATGACCGATTTGCCGGACTTCGGCGACGCCACCAGCAGGCCGCGCTGGCCCTTGCCGATCGGCGAGATCAGGTCGACGATGCGGCCGGTGATGTTCTCGGCGCCGTTCATGTCGCGCTCCAGGCGCAGCGGCTCGTTCGGGTGCAGCGGGGTCAGGTTCTCGAACAGGATGCGGTGCTTCGAGGCTTCCGGCGATTCGCCATTGACCTTGTCGACCTTGACCAGTGCAAAGTAACGTTCGCCGTCCTTCGGCGTACGCACTTCACCTTCGATCGAGTCACCCGTATGCAAGTTGAAACGACGGATCTGCGACGGCGAGATATAGATGTCGTCGGTCGAAGCCATATAGCTCGCGTCCGGCGAGCGCAGGAAACCGAAACCATCCGGCAGCACCTCGAGGGCGCCGTCGCCGAAGATCTGCTCGCCCTGCTTGGCGCGCTTCTTCAGGATCGCGAACATCAGTTCCTGTTTGCGCAGGCGGGCTGCGTTGTCGATGTCGAGGCCGATTGCCATTTCCAGCAGCGCGGAAACGTGCATCGCCTTCAGTTCAGATAAATGCATGTGTGTGGGTGACCCGTGACGGGTGAATTAGGTAGGGGAGGGGACTGCGTGGGTTAATCGAGGCGGGAGGGTGACTCCCGGCCAGTATTGTGACTGCGTGGCGACTGCGCGGGCGCGCCGTCGCCGCTATATTACTTGTATCAGATGTTGCTGTCGATGAAAGCGGTCAGCGGACCCTTGGCGACGGCGCCGACTTTCTGGGCTGCGACCTGGCCATTCTTGAACAGGATCAGGGTCGGGATGCCACGGATGCCGAACTGGGCCGGCACGGCCTGGTTCGCGTCGACGTCCATCTTGGCGATCGTGATCTTGCCTGCGTATTCCTTGGCTACTTCTTCCAGGATCGGGGCAATCATCTTGCAAGGGCCGCACCACTCGGCCCAGAAATCGACCAGCACCGGCTGCTCGGACTTGAGCACGTCGGCTTCGAAGGATGCATCGCTGATGTGTTTGATGTTTTCGCTCATGGTTTCCTCAATGTGAGGTAAGAATCGTTATTAACGCCTTGAGACTCGTCATGCGGAATGTCTCGACCGGCTACCGTGTGTACTTCCTTGCCAAATATTGCTGCTACACAATGGTGGAGGCACTGTGTGCGAATTTCAATATTGGAAGAACGGCTAGAGGGTGTCAGGCGGGGAATGAGGCGAATAATACCCCATTTTTTTAAAAAGTGTTCGGGGCTTTGTACAAAATCTCAACATGCCAGCGCATGGCGCAATTGCTCGGGCGTGAGCGGCTTGCGGAACGAGCCAACCACCCGGAGGCCAAGGGCGCGCGCCAGTTCGGCGGCGGCCTCGCGCACCTCGTCCTCGAGGGCCGACAGCAGGATCACCTTGCCGGCATAGCCCAGGCTGGCCGCGGCCTGCAGGAACTCGATGCCGTCCATCTCGGGCAGCACCAGATCGCAGATCAGGACGTCGGGCATGGCTTCGTCGAGCCGGGCCAGGGCCTGGCGCGCATCGAGTTCGAGGACGATCTCGCACGGCCCGCAGGCGCCGAGCATCTCGCGCATGACCTCCAGCAGCAGGTGATCGTCGTCAAGCACCAGCACGCGCAGTTGCGCGAAAGGCGAATCGGCGGCGGCGTCGGGAGGCATGTGCGTCATTATCTGGAATGGGTAGATCGACGGCCATTATCTCGAAAAACTGGCAAGCCGGGTTGTCCGAATCCGTATTTATTTATCAAACGCTACCGGTGAAGCGCGCCAGGTGCCCCGGATGCCACATGGTGGCCACCGACGCCACCCGGCCGGCCGAGGTGGTGCGCCGGTGCAGCACCAGGCACGGGGCGCCGGCCCCGATCGCCAGCAGGCGCGCCTCTTCCTCTGGCGCCGGCTGGGCCTCTATCGTATAGGTGGCCCCCTGCAGCGGCGCGCTCGCCATCAGGTGTTCGTTGGGCGTGATGCGCGAAAAATCCTGCTCCAGGTAGGCCGGGGCGCAGACCGGGTTGACCCAGCGGTCTTCGAGCTGGACCGGCGTTTCGTTTTCGAAGTGGACGATCAGCGAGTGGAACAGGGTGGCGCCCGGCTCCAGGTCGAACTCCGCGGCCAGCGTGTCGTCGGCGCTTTTTTCGTCCAGCGCCAGCACGCGGCTGGTGTGCTGCTTGCCGCGCGCGCGGATCTCGTCGGCGATATTGCGGATCTCGACCAGGGTACCCTGGTACTTCTGGGGCGCGACATAGGTGCCCGAGCCCTGGCGCCGCACCAGCACCTGCTCGGCGGTGAGTTCACGCACGGCGCGGTTGACGGTCATGCGCGAGACGCCGAACTGGCGCACCAGCGCCTGCTCCGACGGCACCAGCTCGCCTTCCTTCCAGCGGCCGGAGGCGATTTCGCCAACCAGGTAATCCTTGATCTGCTGGAAAATGGGCGACTTTTCCTGCATGCTGTCTTGCGCGGTCTGTGCTTCCAAACTCAATCTCCGAATGCCTGGCCTCTGGGACCACGCCCGATTCTAGCATCGCGATTCGAAAGCAAGACCCGGAGTGTGGCCTGGTGGCTGCGGCTTCAGGATGGCGCTATTGCTGAAGGAGGACACCATCATGACAACAAGGGATAGCGACGAGACTGATGACACGCGCTGGGACGCCGTGCAGCGGCGCGACGCCGGCGCCGACGGCAGTTTCTATTATTCGGTGCGTACCACCGGCGTCTACTGCCGGCCCTCGTGCCCGTCGCGCGGCGCGAAGCGCGCCAACGTCGCCTTCCATGCCAGCAGCCAGGCGGCCGAGGCGGCGGGCTTCCGGCCCTGCCTGCGCTGCGCGCCGCACCTGCCGCCGCTGGCTGAGCGCCAGGCGGACGCGGTGGCGCGCGCCTGCCGCCTGATCGAGGAATCGGAGGAGGAGCCAGACCTGGATGCCCTGGCTCAGGCTGCCGGCATGAGCCGCTTCCACTTCCACCGCGTGTTCAAGGCCCGGACCGGGATCACGCCCAAGGCCTATGCCGCGGCCAGGCGCGGCGCCCGCGTGCGCCAGGAACTGGAAGGAGGCGCCTCGGTCACCGACGCCCTGTACGGCGCCGGCTATGGTTCCAGCGGGCGCTTCTATGCGGCGTCGAACGAGGTGCTGGGCATGCAGCCTTCGAACTACCGCGCCGGCGGGCAGGGCGAAACGATCCGCTTCGCCGTGGCCGAATGCTCGCTGGGCGCCATCCTGGTCGCGGCCACCGGGCGCGGCATCTGCGCGATCCTGATCGGCGATCAACCGGAACCGCTGGTGGAAGACCTGCAGGCGCGCTTTCCCAAGGCCGAGCTGCGCGGCGCCGAAGAAGACTTCGAACGCACCGTGGCGCTGGTGATTGGCCTGGTCGAGCAACCGCGCATCGGTCTCGAGCTGCCGCTCGACGTGCGCGGCACCGCCTTCCAGCAGCGCGTGTGGCAGGCGCTGCGCGCGATTCCCTCGGGCGAGACCGTGACCTATGCCGAACTGGCCGAACGGGTCGGCCTGCCCGATGGCGCGCGCGCCGTGGCCGGCGCCTGCGCCGCCAATCCGGTGGCGGTGGCGATTCCCTGCCATCGCGTGGTGCGCACCGGCGGCGCGCTGTCTGGGTATCGCTGGGGGATCGAGCGCAAGCGCGCACTGCTCGAGCGCGAGGCAGAGCAGTGACCGTCATCGATTGGGATGACGTCGGCGTCCAGCTCGACGCCGCCGGCTGCGCCGTGATTCCTGGCCTGCTCGATGCGCGCCAATGCGCGCGCTTTATTAGCGCCTACGACGAGCCGCAGCGCTTTCGCAGCCGGGTAGTGATGGAGCGCCACGGCTTCGGCCGCGGCGAATACCAGTATTTCGGGTATCCGCTGCCGGAGCCGCTGGCCGCGCTGCGCGCCAGCCTGTATCCGCCGCTGGCGCGCATCGCCAACCGCTGGCAGGCGGCGCTCGGGCTGGATACGCGCTTCCCGCCTGCTCACGCCGACTTCCTCGAGAAATGCCACGCGGCCGGCCAGTTGCGTCCGACGCCGCTGCTGCTGCGCTACCGCGCCGGCGACTACAACTGCCTGCACCAGGATCTGTATGGCGAACAGGTGTTTCCGCTGCAGGTGGCGGTGCTGCTGTCGCGGCCAGGCGAAGACTTCGATGGCGGCGAGTTCGTGTTGACCGAACAGCGGCCGCGCATGCAGTCGCGCGCCGAAGTCGTGAGCCTCCATCAGGGCGACGCCGTCGTATTTGTCGTCAACCAGCGGCCGGTGCAGGGCACGCGCGGCGTCTACGGGGTGGCGATGCGGCATGGCGTCAGCCGCGTGCGGCAGGGCCTGCGCCACACCCTGGGGATCATCTTCCACGACGCCACCTGAAGGGCTGTCGCCCACGCATGCAGTACACTCTGTCGAACCGTGCCCACGAAGCGCGGAAACCCATTTCGGAGAGAGAAAAAAAGCATGCGCGCGCGCCAGATATCCCTGCAGTGTTCCCTACTCGTCCTGGCTGCCCTCGGCAGCCTGTCGGCACATGCCGATACCCTGATCGACAACGCCAACGGCTATACGCTGAACGGGAAGGGTGAGCTGGTCCAGTTCACGGCGATCGCCTTCGACGACAAGGGCCGCATCATCGCCGTCGGCAGCGGCGCCGACGTCGCCGCGAAAGCGCCGAACGCGAAGCGCGTCGACATGGGAGGCCGCACCGTGCTGCCGGGCCTGATCGACGCCCACGGCCACGTGTTCGGCCTGGGCCAGCAACTGACCCAGCTCGACCTGTTCCACAGCACCTCGCTGGACGGCGCCCTGAAGTCGATCGGCGACTACGCGCGGGCGAACGCTGGCCACGAATGGATCCGCGGCCGCGGCTGGAACCAGGAAAACTGGAAGCTGGGCCGCTTCCCGACCGCGCAGGAACTCGACGGCGTTATCAAGGACCGCCCGGTGTGGCTGGAGCGCGTCGACGGCCACGCCGGCTGGACCAATAGCCGCGGGCTGGCGCTGGCCGGCATCACGAAATCGACGCCGGACCCCGTCGGCGGCAAGATCGTGCGCGACGCCAATGGCGACGCGACCGGCGTGCTGGTCGACACCGCCCAGGAACTCTTGACCCGCGTGCTGCCGCAGCAGACCGAGGCCGAGGGGCGCCTGATGCTCGACCGCGCGCTCGGTGAGCTGGCGCGCGTGGGACTGACCAGTGTGCACGACGCCGGCGTCGACGTGGCCCAGGACCGCCTGTACCGCGCCTATGCGGATCAAGGCAAGCTGACTACCCGTGTGTACGGCATGATCGCCGGCACCGACAAGGACTTCGACCAGCTGGCCGCCAAGGGCCCGCTGAAAGATTACGGCAATGGCATGTATGCGCTGCGTTCCGTGAAACTGTATTCGGACGGCGCGCTGGGCAGCCGCGGCGCGGCCCTGATCAAGCCCTACAGCGACGAGTCGCACTCGCACGGCCTGTTGTTCTATAAAACCGCGCAGATGGATGCGATGATGGCCAAGGCCATGCGCAAGGGCTACCAGGTCAACGTGCATGCGATCGGCGACGCCGGCAACAAGCAGATCCTCGATATCTATCAGAAGGAGCTGAAGGCGACGCAGAGCGGCGCGCAACGCCACCGCATCGAGCACGCCCAGGTCGTGACCCCGGCCGATATCCCGCGCTTCAAGACGCTGGACATCATCCCATCGATGCAGCCGACCCACGCAACGTCGGACAAGAATATGGCCGAGACCCGCATCGGGCCGGACCGCATCAAGGGCGCCTATGCCTGGCGCAGCTTCCTGCACCAGGGCTCGCGCATCGCCTGCGGTTCGGATTTCCCGGTCGAGTCGCCGAATCCGTTCTTCGGCATCCACGCAGCCGTCACGCGCCAGGATGCGCAGGGGCAGCCGGTGGCCGGCTGGTATCCGAACCAGGCGATGTCGCTCAAGGAAGCCTTCCGCTGCTTCACCCTCGATGCCGCTTACGCCGGGCACCAGGAAAAAGAGTTGGGTTCGCTGGAGCCGGGCAAGCAGGCCGACTTCATCGTGATCGACCAGGACCTGTTCCGCATGCCGACCTATGACATCCACAAGACCGGCGTGCTGGAAACCTGGGTTGCCGGACGCCAGGTCTTCAAGAAATGATTTGACGAGGTTGTATAGACAACCTAGACTTCAGAGCAGCTTTACGGCGCGCGCCGCTGGCGTGCGCCGTGTCACCGACCGAAGGAGCCGCCATGTCCCAAGATACCCGTCCCCTGGACGACCCGCGTTTCGACCCCTCGCGCATCATCCAGGCCCCGCGCGGCAGCACGCTCAGCTGCAAGAGCTGGCTGACCGAAGCCGCCTACCGCATGATCCAGAACAATCTCGACGCCGAGGTCGCGGAAAACCCGCAGCGCCTGGTGGTCTATGGCGGCATCGGCCGCGCCGCCCGCAACTGGGAGTGCTATGACCAGATCCTGGCCTCGCTGCGTGAGCTGGACGACGACCAGACCCTCCTGATCCAGTCCGGCAAGCCGGTCGGCGTGTTCCAGACCCACCCGGATGCGCCGCGCGTGCTGCTGGCGAACTCGAACCTGGTGCCGAAATGGGCCGACTGGGAACACTTCAACGAACTCGATCGCAAGGGCCTGTTCATGTACGGCCAGATGACGGCCGGCAGCTGGATCTATATCGGCACCCAGGGCATCGTGCAGGGCACGTATGAAACCTTTGCCGAGGCGGGACGCCAGCACTTCGGCGGCGATATGGCAGGCCGCTGGGTGTTGACGGCGGGCCTGGGCGGCATGGGCGGCGCCCAGCCGCTGGCCGCGACCTTTGCCGGCGCCGTCTCGCTGACCGTCGAATGCCAGCAGAGCAGCATCGACTTCCGCCTGCGCACCCGCTACCTGGACAAGCAGGCGCGCGACATCGACGAAGCCCTGGCCATGATCCGCCAGCACAAGGACGCGCGCGACGCCATCTCGATCGGCCTGCTCGGCAATGCGGCCGAGGTGCTGCCGGAACTGGTGCGCCGTGCGCAGGAAGGAGGCCTAGTGCCGGACCTGGTCACCGACCAGACCTCGGCCCATGACCTGATCAACGGCTACCTGCCGATCGGCTGGAGCGTCGAGGAGTGGAAGGCTGCGCAACAAGACCCGGCGCAACACCCGCGCCTGAAGGCGGAAGCGGCGGCATCGTGCGCGATCCACGTGCGCGCCATCCTTGACTTCAAGGCGCTCGGCGCCCATGCCGTCGACTACGGCAACAATATCCGCCAGGTGGCCAAGGACGAGGGCGTGCAGGATGCCTTCGACTTCCCGGGCTTCGTGCCGGCTTATATCCGGCCGCAGTTCTGCGAGGGCCGCGGCCCGTTCCGCTGGGTGGCGCTGTCGGGCGACCCGGAAGACATTTATAAGACCGATGCCAAGATCAAGGAACTGTTCCCGCACGACGCGCGGGTGCACCGCTGGCTCGACATGGCAAACGAAAGGATCGCCTTCCAGGGCCTGCCGGCGCGTATCTGCTGGCTGGGACTGGGCGAGCGCCACCTGGCCGGCCTGGCATTCAACGAGATGGTGCGCACGGGCGAGCTGAAAGCGCCGGTCGTGATCGGCCGCGACCACCTCGATACCGGCTCGGTGGCCAGCCCGAACCGCGAGACCGAGGCCATGCGCGACGGCACCGATGCGGTGTCCGACTGGCCGCTGCTGAACGCCTTGCTGAACACGGCCGGTGGCGCCACCTGGGTCTCGCTGCACCATGGCGGCGGCGTGGGCATGGGTTACTCGCAGCATTCCGGCGTGGTGATCGTGGCCGACGGCACCGACGCCGCGGCCAAGCGCCTGGCGCGGGTGCTGGTGAACGACAGCGCCTCGGGCGTGATGCGTCACGCCGACGCCGGCTATGACAGCGCCATCGACTGCGCCAAGCGCAATGGCCTGAATCTCCCAATGATCAAGTAACGCGAGCACAAGCTGATGAACGACACCAACAACTTCACCCTGCAACCAGGCCAGATGGCGCTGAGCGACCTGCGCGCCGTGTGGGCCGCGCGCCAGCCTTTGAGCCTGGCGGCCGACGCCTGGGACGCCATCGCGGCATCGGCCACCACGGTCGAGGCCATCGTCGCCAAGGGCGACCCGGCCTATGGCATCAACACCGGCTTCGGCATCCTGGCCAAGGCCCATATTCCCAACGACCAGCTGGCCACCCTGCAGCGCAACCTGATCCTGTCGCATGCGGTGGGCACCGGCGAACTGCTGTCGGACACCATCGTGCGCCTGATCCTGCTGACCAAGATCGGCAGCCTGTCGCGCGGCTATTCGGGCGTGCGTCCAGTGATCGTCGAGACCCTGATCGCCCTGTACAACGCCAACATCATGCCGGCGATTCCCTGCCAGGGCTCGGTCGGCGCCTCGGGCGACCTGGCGCCGCTGGCCCATATGACCCTGGCGATGCTGGGCGTGGGCCCGGTGCGCCACAACGGCGTGCTGGTCGAGGCGGGCGACGCGCTGCTCGCGGCCGGCATCGAACCGGTGACCTTGGCGGCGAAAGAGGGCCTGGCCCTGATCAACGGCACGCAGGTTTCGACCGCGCTGGCGCTGCACGGCCTGTTCATGGCCGAGCGCCTGCTGGAAGCCGCGATGGTCACCGGCTCGCTGTCGGTCGATGCGGCGCGCGGCAGCGATGCGCCGTTCGATCCGCGCATCCACGCGGTGCGCGGCCAGCCGGGCCAGATCGCGGCGGCGAAGATCTACCGAGAACTGGTGGCCGGCAGCGCGATCCGCGCCTCGCACCTGGTGGGCGACGAGCGGGTGCAGGACCCGTACAGCCTGCGCTGCCAGCCGCAGGTGATGGGCGCCGTGATGGACCTGATCGCCAATGCCGGCCGCACCCTGCTGATCGAGGCGAATGCGGTGACCGACAATCCCCTGCTGTTCGAGGGCGGAGAAATTATTTCAGGCGGCAACTTCCACGCCGAGCCGGTGGCCTTTGCCGCCGACACGCTGGCGCTGGCGATCGCCGAGATCGGCGCGCTGGCCGAGCGCCGCATCGCGCTGCTGATCGACGCCAACCTGTCCGGCCTGCCGGCCTTCCTGGTGCGCGAACCGGGGCTGAATTCCGGCTTCATGATCGCCCACGTGACCGCCGCGGCGCTGGCCTCCGAAAACAAGTCGCTGGCCCATCCGGCCAGCGTCGACAGCCTGCCGACGTCGGCCAACCAGGAAGACCACGTGAGCATGGCGACCTTCGCTGCGCGCCGTCTCGACCAGATGGCGCACAATACGGCGGTCATCGTCGGGATCGAGCTGCTGGCAGCCAGCCAGGGAATCGAATTCCACCGCCCGTTGAAGAGCTCCGGGACGCTGGAGTCGGTACATGCCCAGCTGCGCCAGCACGTCGCCCCCTACGATGCCGACCGCTTCTTCGCGCCCGATATCGAGGCTGCGCGCAAGCTGGTGGTCGATGGCGCGCTGTCGGCGTCATGCAAGGAGTTGTTCACCGTGCTGCACCCGTAAACCGATAACGGAGAGGAGTCGTGATGGAGTTCCGGTTCAAGGCAGGCAGGCTTCCCATGCTGGTATCGATGCCGCATGCGGGCACCGACATACCCGACGAGGTGGCGGACACGCTGGCGCCTTGCGCCGTGGCGCGCGCCGACACCGACTGGCATTTGCCGGAACTGTACGGCTTCCTGGAAGAGATGGGCGTCTCGACCATTTCGGCGCGCTGGTCGCGCTACCTGATCGACCTGAACCGCCCACCGGAGAACACCAATCTGTATCCCGGCCTGGACACGACCGGCCTGTGCCCGCTCGACACCTTCGGGCGCGAGCGTCTGTACAAGGAGGGCATGGAGCCCGATGCGGCGGAGGTGCAGCGGCGCCTGGAACGCTACTGGCGGCCCTACCACGAGCAGCTGGGGGCGGAGCTGGAGCGCCTGAAGGCGCAGCACGGCCGCGTGGTGCTGTGGGAAGCGCATTCCATTGCATCCATCGTGCCGCGCTTTTTCGAGGGCAAGCTGCCGGACCTGAACTTCGGCACCGCCGAAGGCAAGTCATGCGATCCGGGACTCGAGGAGGCCATCCTCGGCGTGGCGCGTGCCCAGGAGCGCTACACGATCGCCCTGAACGGCCGTTTCAAGGGCGGCCACATCACGCGCCACTACGGCCAGCCGTCGAACGGCGTGCACGCGATCCAGCTCGAGAAATGCCAGTGCCTGTACATGAACGAGGCGCCGCCGTTCGACTATCGTCCTGACGTCGCGGGCCAGCTGCAACCGCTGCTGCGCGACATGGTCGGCGCTGCGGTGAACTGGGTGCGTTCATGACGACCGCCCTGTTCGCGCGCCATGCGCTGCTGCCGCAGGGCTGGCGGCGCGACGTGCTGCTCGAATGGGATGCGCAGGGCGACCTGACGCGGGTGACGCCCGGCGCCACGGCGTCCCCCGGCACGCGGCAGGCGCAATACGTCCTGCCCGGCATGGTCAACCTGCATTCGCACGCCTTCCAGCGCGCGCTGGGCGGCCTGACCGAAGTCGCCGGCGACGGGCCGGACAGCTTCTGGACCTGGCGCGACCTGATGTACCGCTTCGCGTCCCGCATCACCCCAAGCCAGATCGAGGCCATCGCGGCCCAGCTGTTCGCCGAGTGCCTGCGCCACGGCTACACCTCGCTGTGCGAGTTCCACTACCTGCAGCGCGACGTCGACGGCGCCGCCTATGCGCGGCCGGCCGAGACGGCCGAGCGCGTGGCGGCGGCGGGGCAGGCGACCGGCATGGGACTGACCCTGCTGCCGGTGCTGTACAGCCACGCCGGTTTCGGTGAAAAGCCGCTGGCGCCGGCGCAGGCGCGCTTTCGCACGAACGTCGATGAGGTGCTCGGCATCGTCGAGGCCTTGGGGGCGCTGCGTAGCGGACAGCTGGAGGTCGGCGCCGCGCCGCATTCGCTGCGCGCGGCCACCATCGGCCAGATCCGCGAGCTGGCGGCCGGCCTGCCGGGCCGTCCGCTGCACATCCACATCGCCGAGCAGCAGGGCGAGGTGCAACAATGCCTGGCGCATGCGGGACGGCGACCGGTCGAGTACCTGATGGACCACGTGGCGCTCGATGCGCGCTGGTGCCTGGTGCATGCAACCCATCTGAATGACGCCGAAGTGACGGCGCTGGCGCGCAGTGGCGCTGTCGCCGGCCTGTGCCCGACCACCGAGGCCAACCTGGGCGACGGCCTGTTCCCGCTGGCGCCCTTCATCGAAGCGGGCGGACGTTTCGGCATCGGCAGCGACAGCCACGTATCGCAAAGCCCGGTGGAAGAGCTGCGCTGGCTCGAGTACGGCCAGCGCTTGCTGCACCAGAAGCGCAATGTGGCGCACAAGCCCGCCCAGCGCGACGTGGCCGGCTTCCTGTGGCAGGCTGCGCTTGGCGGCGGCGCGGCCGCGGCGGGGCGGCGCGTCGGGCGGATCGAGGCCGGGAGCCGCGCCGACCTGCTGGTGCTGGACGAGGATCATCCTAACCTCGATGGCATCATTGAGGCCGAAGTGCTCGGACGTGTTGTATTCTGTGGCAACGATAACCTGGTGCGCGACGTGCTGTGCGGCGGCCGCTGGGTGGTCGAGAACGGGCGCCACATGGCGCAGGAGGCGATCGCCGGACGTTACCGGCAAGCGCTGAAGGAGTTGCGCGCAGTGTCCCAGGAGGTGGCGAAATGACTGTCTTGATTCCATTTGCAGGCTTGTCCCCGGTGCCGTGGAAGAACGGCGGCGGCAGCACGATCGAGATCGCGATCGGCCCGCCTGACGCGGGCTTCGACGATTTCGACTGGCGCGTCAGCCTGGCGACCATTTCCGAGGACGGCGCGTTCTCGCAGTTCCCCGGCGTGGACCGCACCCTGGCGCTGGTCGACGGCCATGGCCTGACCTTGCAGATCGACGGCGAGCCGACCCTGATCAGCGATGCCGAACCGGTGATCGCGTTCGACGGCGCCTCGGAAGTGCAGGCCCGGCTCAATCGCGGGCCGACCCTGGATTTCAATGTCATGTCGCGCAGCGAGCGTTGCTGGCACCAGTTCGGGCGGCGGCGCCTGAGCGGCGACTCCACCTTCGTCGCGCGCGCCGAGGTGACGGTGCTGTTCCTGGCCGAGGGCGACAGCCTGCAACTGGCCAGCGACGACGAGCGCATCGGCCTGGTGCGCTACGACGCCGTGATCCTCGACCAGGGCACGGTGTGGTCGCTGGAAGCGGGGCAGGCCACGATCTTCATCGTCGACGTCCACTATTATTCGGAAGATGACGACGCAGAGATGTATGACTGACCTGCTTTTCACCAACGTCCACCTGGCGACAATGGAGGACGGCTACGGCGAGATAGTAGATGCCGCGCTGGCGGTGAAGGATGGCCGCATCGCCTGGATCGGCAAGCGCGCCGACGCCCCGCAGGCAAGCCAGGTACACGATTGCGGCGGCGCCTGGATGACGCCGGGCCTGGTCGACTGCCATACCCACGTGGTCCACGCCGGCAACCGCAGCAACGAGTGGGAAGCGCGCCTGAACGGCGCCACCTATGAAGACATCGCGCGCCAGGGCGGCGGCATCATGTCGACCGTGCGCGCGACCCGGGAAGCGAGTATCGACGAACTGGTCGCGGCCAGCCTGCCGCGCGTGCGCGCCCTGCTGGCCGAGGGCGTGACCACGCTCGAGATCAAGTCCGGCTATGGCCTCGAACAAGGCGCCGAAGAACGCATGCTGCGCGCCGCGCGCCGCATAGGCGAGCTGCTTCCGGTGCGGGTGGCGACCACCTTCCTCGGCGCGCACGCGTTGCCGCCGGAATTCGCCGGCCGCCAGGACGACTACGTGACCGAAGTGTGCGAACGCATGCTCCCGGCGCTGGCGGAACAAGGCCTGGTCGACGCGGTGGACGCCTTCTGCGAACGGATCGGTTTTACCAGCGCCCAGACCGAGCGCGTATTCGACGCCGCGCGCAAGCTCGACCTGCCGCTCAAGCTGCATGCCGAGCAGTTGTCGGACCAGGGCGGGGCGGAGCTGGTGGCGCGCTACGAGGGCCTGTCGGCCGACCACCTGGAACACCTGAGCCTTCAAGGCATCGCGGCGATGGCGCGCGCCGGCACCGTGGCGGTGCTGCTGCCGGGGGCTTATTACTTCCTGCGCGAGACCGTGATGCCGCCGATCGACGCGCTGCGCGAAGCCGGCGTGCCGATGGCGGTGGCCACCGACTGCAATCCCGGCACCTCGCCGATGACTTCACTGCTGCTGGCGATGAATATGGCCTGCACCCTGTGGCGCCTGACGCCGCAAGAAGCGCTGCTGGGCGCGACCGCCTATGGCGCGCTGGCCTTGGGCCTGCAGGCCGAGGTCGGCACGCTGACGGTCGGCAAGCGCGCCGACCTGGCCTTATGGAAGATCGCCCGTCCCGCCGACCTGGCGTATGCGATCGGCTTCAATCCCTGCCAGGCCGTGGTCAATGGCGGCGTGCTGCGCGCGCCTCATCTTGCTGTCTAGTCCGGCAACACCTGTCCCCTTGTCGCAACACCCGCAGTCACAGTGGGTAGGTGCTTGATCGCCCTCAAGCCTGGGTTTCGCGCCTGGTTGATGATGGATTCAAGACGCAATAAAGACTGATAGTTACAGCGGCGGTTACAGCGGTAAGCAAATGTAAGCCTTAATGGATCATTAAGAATGGCCGACTATAGTCATTCATGTGATTCCCATCTCCCCTCCCCATTTGCCAAAATGGGTTTGCCCACGGTGCTACGGCCCGTGGGTTTTTCTTTGTGCGTCGCTTTATTAAGTGCTTTAACTGCGAATACTTTAGCTGCGCTGCGAAAGTGCTACCAGGCTGTCGCCGGTAACGCGGCAGATCCGCCAATCCGGCATGACATCCGCCCCCATGGCTTTATAAAACTGGATGGCCGGTTCGTTCCAGTCGAGCACCGACCACTCGAAACGGCCGCAGCCGCGTTCGACCGTCAGTTGCGCCAGGCGTTGCAGCATCTGCGTGCCATAACCCTTGCCACGGTGCGCCTGCTTCACATACAGGTCTTCCAGGTACAGACCCTTCTTGGTGAGGAAGGTCGAGAAATTGTGGAAGAACAGGGCGAAGGTAACGACTTCACCGTTTTCTTCGCCGACGATCGCTTCGCACGATGGATGCGCGCCGAACAGGCCTTCGTGCAGGAGGGTTTCGGTGGCGACCACCATGTGTTCGAGTTTTTCAAATACGGCCAGCTCCACGATCATGGCGTGGATGTGGACAACGTCTTGCGGCTGCGCGGGGCGGATGGAGAAATTAACAGTCATGGCGATTCGATGGCATTGTTCAGGTTAGCGGATTGCACGCTCTTGGCGGCAGGTGCGCGCACGGCCCAGGCGACGCTGGCCAGGCACAGCACCATGCCCAGGAATTCGAGGAGGCCCGGGCGGTAGTCTTCGAGCTGGACCGACAGCAGCACCGACAGCACGGGCGTGACGACGCCGATATAGACGGCCTTGTTGGCGCCGAGGCGGCCGATCAGCGTGAAATAGGCGAAGAAGGCGATCACCGAGCCGAAGATCGACAGGTAGACCAGGCCCGCCCAGTAGGTGGCGCTATCGGGCAGGACGAAGGCGTCGCCGTTGGCCAGCGACCATACCGCCACCATCGACGCGCCCCACAGCATCGACCAGGCCATCGTCAGTGGCAGGTTGGAAGATTGTTCCTTGACCTTGTTGACCACGATGCTGCCGGCCGAGCTGGCCAGGGTGGCGGCCAGCGCCAGCACCACGCCAGCCAGGAAATGGCCGTCGCCGCCCGTCTTCAATTCTTGCCAGGCATCGCTGATCGAGTGCCAGAACAGCAGGGCCACGCCGACGGTGGCGACGGCGCCGCAGGCCCAGGTACGGCGGCTGATGGCGGTGCCGAAAAAGATGCGGCTCCAGATCGGCGTCCAGAACACCATCAGCGCGAACATTACCGCCACCAGGCCGGACACGATGTGCTGCTCCGATTCATAGGTGCAGATATACGAGATGCCGAAGGTTAGCCCGCCCTGCAGCGCCATCCAGCGATGGGTGCGCCAGGGCAGCCGCAGGCTGTCGCGGCGCACCAGGCAGATGGCGAACAGGGCGGCGGCGGCCAGGAAGAAACGGTAGGCGACCGACACGGCGGGAGCGGCGTGTCCCAGCTGTAAGGTGATGGCCCAGAAGGTCGAGCCCCAGATCAGTGAGGCGACGATAAAGAGGACGGGAGAAGACATTCGCGGGAGTATAGTCCTCCCGCTTTGTTCCTGCCGGCATCTTTTAAGGCGGCGGCACGCTGTGTTGTATCAAAACCGCAACATCGTCATCCGGGTGATCAATAGGCCAGCCGCATCCGCCGATACAGGAAGCTCAGCACGAACAATGGCCCGATCAGCAAGAAGCGCAGGTCGTCGAAGAACGACGGTTTCTTGCCCTCGATATGGTGGCCGATGAATTGCCCGATCCAGGCCAGCACGAACACCCCGATCGAGGTCACCAGCACGGTGCCCTCCGGCAGCATGTTCAGCAGACCCAGCATCAGCGCGGCCATCGCCGCCATCCCGAGCGCGAACGGCCTGGACAGCCTGGCGTAATAGACCAGCGCGGCGGCCACGACAGTCAGGGCCACAATCGGGTGAATTGCCCACAGGATGCCCAGCAGGCTGAACACGATGGCGGGGATGCAGACGAAGTGGATCAGTTCGTTGACGGGATTGCGGTGGCTCTCGGCATAGCGGGCCAGCAAAACGTCGATATCGCGCGGCGTAGAGGAAAATTCCATGACGGCGGTCTCCGGTTGTTATGCCGACGATTCTACGCCCGCTTCAGTTACCTTGTCCCGTCTACCGCGCCCCTGATGGCAGAGCCGGCACGGGCGCCGCGGTGTCGGCCGGCTGCAGGCGCAGGTTCGGATGGTTCGCGAACAGTTCCGAGATCCATTCGACGAACACCCGCACCTTGGCCGACAGGTGGCGGTTGTGCGGATAGACGACGTGCACCGGCAGCGGGTCGCAGCGCCATTCGGGCAGCAGGCGCACCATTTTGCCGGTGGCCAGGTATTCGTTGAGCAGGTAGTCCGTCATATTGATCACGCCCAAGCCGGACAATCCCGCCTGGACATAGGCGCTCGAATCGTTCAGGGCGATGACGCCGGGCAAGGTCATCTCGATGCGCTCGCCATCGTGGCTGTAGTCCCAATTCAGGATCTTGCCATTCCTGGCCGAGAAATAATTGACACAGCGATGGCGCTCGAGGTCGCGCGGGTGCATCGGCATGCCATACCGTTCCACATAGGCGGGCGAGGCGGCGGTCACGAAGTTGATCACCCCGACCCGCCGTGCGATCAGGTTGGTGTCCAGCAACTCCCCACCACGGACGGCGCAATCGACGCCTTCCTCGATCAGGTCGACCGGTCGGTCGGTGGTGCCGAGCTCGAGCGTGATGTCCGGATAGCGCTCGAAGAAGTCGGGCAGGGCGGGGATGAGGATCTCGGAGGTCAGGCCGGTTGGCGTATCCACCCGCAGGCGCCCGCTGGGGCTGAAGCGGTGGCGCGACAGCGATTCCTCAGCATCGCGCACGTCCGACAGGATGCGCACGCAGCGCTCATAATAGGCGGCGCCGTCCGACGTCACCGACACATGGCGCGTGGTGCGGTGCAAGAGCTTGGAAGCGAGCGAGGATTCCAGCGATTGGATCAGCGTCGATACCGTCGCCTTGGGCAATTGCAGGGTCTCGGCGGCGCGCGTAAAGCTGCCGGCATCGACCACTTGCACGAATACTTCCATGGCCTGGAGTTTGTTCATATCCTGTTCTCCGGATCAAAGGGTAGAGCAAAATGCGAGGATTGTTCAGCAATCCGAACAATCAATTCGGTATTGCCATCTTTATCTGATTGTAGATGAAGACTATTATGTGTGCATCGCAACAATGTATTGACCAGGAAGACGGAGCAGGCCATGAGCCATCGGAACATTCAGAACGGAATCTTTACCACGGTAGCAGTCGCCTTGAGCGGCGTCGCACTGGCGGCACTGCTCTGCACCGATGCCTACTCGCGCGCCGCCGGCGCCGAGGCACGTGGTTTCCATGCGCTGTCCCTCGAAATGCAGATGAGCTGCGTGGGCGATTGCGCCGGCGTCGACGAGCGCATCGTCGAGCTCCAGAAACAGGGCGGCGCCCGATGAGCGCCGTGCTGGAAGCCGTCGACCGCACCCTGAAGGTGCGCGAGCTCGAGGTCGGTGGCGCCACCGGCCCCCTGGCCGCACGGCTGTATGCCGCCGGCCCTGCCGCCAAACGCGACATGCTGGTGGTGTACTTCCACGGCGGCGGCTTCGACAGCGGCGACCTGGACGAGTGCGACGACTTCCTGCGCAGCCTGGCCGAATGCGACCACCTGCCGCTGGTGCTGGCCACCACCTATACGCTGGCGACTGTGAGCCCGTTCCCGGCCGCGGTCGAGGATGCCCACGCCGTGCTGCAGTGGGCCAAGAAGAACAAGACCAAGCTGGGCTGGAATGGCAAGCAGATGGTTACGGCCGGCATCGAAGCCGGCGCCAATCTGGCTGCGGTGTGCGCGCTGATGTCGCGCGACCGCGGCGGCCCGGCCCTTGCCGGCCAGATCCTGGTCATGCCGATGCTCGACCCGGCCCTCTCTACCGGTTCGATGCGCCAAATGACCTATTGTGCCGATCGCGAAAAAGCGGCTACCGTATGTGCGGCCGCCTACCGCGGCTATCTGCCGCATGCGGCCGACCGCTCGCATCCGTATGCGGCGCCGCTGCACTCGAGCCGTCTCAAGAACCTGGCCCCGGCCCTGATCTTGTCGGCCGAAGACGACCCATTGCGCGACGAGGCCGAACAATACGGCGCAAAACTGATCAATGCCGGCATCTGCACCACCGTGCGCCGCATGGCCGCACCGGACCTGCAGGATCCGAACGGGCGCAACGAGTGCGCCTGCAAGGTGCAGGCAATGCTTGAAATCTCCAGCTTCCTCGCGCGGCTGGAAGGGCGCGGAGGCGCCTGACCGCTCAGCACCAGTCCACCTGACGCCTGGCCGCGCCGGGCACACAATCGTATCGCAAGACACCGTGCCAGGCGCACTGGTGGGGGAACCGCTGTAACTG
This sequence comes from Massilia sp. CFBP9026, assembly GCF_034045165.1. Classification (NCBI taxonomy): domain Bacteria; kingdom Pseudomonadati; phylum Pseudomonadota; class Betaproteobacteria; order Burkholderiales; family Oxalobacteraceae; genus Massilia; species Massilia sp. CFBP9026. The sequence continues at coordinate 290,144 of NZ_JAXCWH010000002.1, read as the reverse complement.
CGTCTTTCGCAGTTTATGTGGGTAAGTAAGAGTAAATCTACAAAGGAGGGTCGCCATGAATCACAACGAGCAGGCACGGGGCCGGCGGTTGCAAGCAGCGCGCGACTGTCCACGGGCCTGAGCCCGGCGCCGCCGGCATGAACTGACCGGCCGCGCTCCATCCAGATACTGAACTTTTTTCCGCGCTGCGGCGCGGAAGGGGCTTCTTTTCGCCAGCGTTTCGCTCGACTCGACAAGTCGACGACGCCGGACGGGGTTTTATTGTCTTTTCAATCGTGTTTAATAAGAAGGGTTAATCATGAATAACCAACCAGAACTGGGCAAAACAAAAGGTCTGTTGCAGGGCAACCTGCGCGTGATCGTCGCTGCGCTGGCGCTTGCCGGCGTGGTCGGCGCCGGTGTGACCGGCTGCGCCGACGCCAATAGCAACGATGCACCGGCCGCACCTCCGGCGCCGCCGGTGTCCGCCGCCGTGGTCCTGCAAAAACCCGTCCTCGAGACCCAGGAATTCTCGGGCCGCCTGGAAGCGATCGACGTGGTCGAGATCCGTTCGCGCGTCTCGGGCTACATCACCGCCGTCAATTTCAAACCGGGCGCCGAAGTCAAGAAGGGCGATGTGCTGTTCGTGATCGACCCGCGTCCTTACCAGGCCGAGTCCGACCGCACCCAGGCCGCCGCCGCCGCGGCCCGCGCCCGCGCCGACCTGGCGCGCCTGGAGCTGCAGCGCGCCGAGCGTCTGCTGGGCGATAAAGCCATTGCCCAACGCGAGTTCGACGAGCGCGACGCCGGCCAGAAGGAACTCGACGCCACCGCCCGCGCCGCCGCCGCCGAACACGAAGCCGCGCGCCTGAACCTGGCCTATACCCGCGTCACCGCCCCGATCGACGGCCGCGTCTCGAAAGCCGAAATCACCCTCGGCAACCTGGTCGACGCCAGCGCGGTACTGACCTCGGTGGTGTCGCTGGACCGCATCTACGCCAGCTTCGACGGCGACGAAAACACCTATCTGCGCGTGAGCCGCCGTACCCACGCCGGCCAGCCGGTCGACGTGAAGGTCGGCCTGGCCGGCGAAGAAGGCTTCCCGCACAGCGGCAAGCTCGAATTCGTCGACAACCAGCTCGATAGCCGCAGCGGCAGCGTGCGCATGCGCGCCACCCTGGCCAATGCCGACCGCCAGCTGGCGCCAGGCCTGTTCGCCCGCGTCCAGATCGCCGGCGGTGCGCCGACCCAGCAGATCCTGATCCAGGACCGCGCCATCAACACCGACCAGGACCGCAAATTCGTCTACGTGGTCGACAAAGAGGGCAAGGCCGAATACCGCGCCGTCAAGCTCGGACCACTGGACGATGGCTTGCGCGTGGTGCGCGAAGGCCTGAAACCGGGCGAGAAGATCGTCGTCAACGGCCTGCAGCGCGTGCGTCCCGGCGCGCCGATCGCCGCCCAAACCGTGCCGATGGTGGCCCCCGCGGCCGCAGCCCCGGCGGCCAAGGACGCCAAAGTGGCGCTGGCCGACGTCAAGGAGTAATCGAACATGAACTTTTCCAGATTTTTTGTCGACAAGCCGATCTTCGCGGCGGTGCTGTCGGTGATCATCTTCGTCGGCGGCCTGATTTCGATCTTCCAGCTGCCGATCTCGGAGTACCCGGAAGTGGTGCCGCCTTCGGTGGTGGTGCGCGCCCAGTATCCTGGCGCGAACCCGAAGGTGATCGCCGAAACCGTGGCCACGCCGCTTGAAGAACAGATCAACGGCGTCGAGGACATGCTGTACATGTCCTCGCAAAACACCTCGGATGGTGCGCTGATGCTGACCGTCACCTTCAAGATCGGCACCAACGTCGAGCAGGCCGAGACCGCGGTGCAGAACCGGGTCCAGCGCGCCTTGCCGCGCCTGCCGGAAGAGGTGCGCCAGATCGGCGTGACCACGGTGAAATCGTCGCCCAACATCACCATGGTGGTCCACCTGAATTCGCCCAATGGCCAATACGATGACCTGTACCTGCGCAACTACGCGGTGCTGAACGTCAAGGACCAGCTGGCCCGCATCAATGGCATGGGCGAGGTGCAGCTGTTCGGTTCCGGCGAATACGCAATGCGGGTCTGGCTCGATCCGCAGAAGGTGGCAGCGCGCAACCTGACCGCGGGCGATGTGGTCGACGCGATCCGCGAACAGAACGTGCAGGTCGCGGCCGGCGTGATCGGCCAGGGTCCGGCCAAGGACGCCGACTTCCAGCTGACCGTCAACACGGTGGGCCGCCTGCAGAGCGTCGAGGAATTCGGCGACATCGTCCTCAAGACCAATGCCGACGGCGGCACCACCCTGCTCAAGGACGTGGCGCGCCTGGAACTCGGTTCCAGCTCGTATGCACTGCGCTCGCTGCTGAACAACAAGTCGGCGGTAGCGATTCCGATCTTCGCCGCCCCTGGCGCCAACGACCTGCAATTATCAAGCGACGTGCGCGCCACGATGGACGAGCTGGCGAAGGATTTCCCGCAGGGCGTCGAGTATTCGATCGTGTATGACCCGACCCAGTTCGTGCGCGAATCGATCGATTCGGTGGTCAAGACCCTGCTCGAAGCCGTGGTGCTGGTGGCGCTGGTCGTCATCATCTTCCTGCAAACCTGGCGCGCCTCGATCATCCCGCTGCTGGCGGTGCCGGTCTCGGTGGTGGGTACTTTCGCCGTGATGCTGGCCTTCGGCTTCTCGATCAACACCCTGTCGCTGTTCGGCCTGGTGCTGGCGATCGGTATCGTGGTCGACGATGCGATCGTGGTGGTGGAAAACGTCGAACGGAATATCGCGAATGGCTTGACGCCGCACGATGCGACTATCCAGGCGATGAAGGAAGTCTCCGGTCCGATCATCGCCATCGCACTGGTGCTGTGCGCGGTGTTCGTGCCGATCGCCTTCGTGGCGGGCCTGACCGGCCAGTTCTACCGCCAGTTCGCCCTGACCATCGCGATTTCGACCGTGATCTCGGCCTTCGTGTCGCTGACCCTGGCGCCGGCCCTGTCGGCCTCGATCCTGCAGCCGCATCACGCGCCGAAAGACCGCCTGACGCGCATGATCGACGCCGTGTTCGGCCGTTTCTTTGGCGTGTTCAACCGCTTCTTCGCCCGTTCGTCCGAGAAGTACGAAGACGGCGTGAAGGGCGTCCTGCGCCGCAAGACCGCCGCCATCGGCGTCTACCTGGCGCTGGCCGTGGCCGCCGTATTCATGTTCAAGGCGGTGCCGCCGGGCTTCGTGCCGCAGCAGGATAAAGCCTACCTGATCGGCTTCGCCCAGCTGCCGGACGCCGCTTCGCTCGACCGTACCGAAGCCGTGATCCGCCAGATGTCGTCCATCGCCAAGGAAATCCCGGGCGTGGAATCGTCGATCGCCTTCCCGGGCCTGTCGATCAACGGCTTCACCAATGCGCCGAATGCCGGCATCGTGTTCACCAGCCTGAAGCCGTTCAAGGATCGCAAGGGCAAGGACATGAGCGCGGACGCCATCGCGGCCGAGATCAACAAGCGCATGGGCGCCGTCGAAGACGCCTTCGTGCTGGTGCTGTCGCCACCGCCGGTGAACGGCCTGGGCACCACCGGCGGCTTCAAGATGATGATCGAAGACCGCGGCAACGTCGGCTACGACGAGTTGAACAACGCGGTGCAGGCAGTGCAGGCACGCGCCTGGCAGACCCCTGAGCTGGCCGGCGTGTTCTCGGGCTTCCAGATCAACGTGCCGCAGCTGTTCGCCGACATCGACCGCGTGAAAGCCAAGCAGCTGGGCGTGCCGCTGTCCGCGATCAACCAGACCTTGCAGGTGAATCTCGGTTCGGTGTACGTGAACGACTTCAACCAGTTCGGCCGTACCTACCAGGTGCGCGTGCAGGCTGACGCCGAGTTCCGTTCGCACCGCGAGCAGATCGAGCAGCTGAAGGTGCGCAGCAATACCGGCGAGATGATTCCGCTGTCGTCGGTGATGCGGGTGAAGGACACCTATGGTCCGGACCGCGTGACGCGCTACAACGGCTATGTGTCGGCTGAGCTCAATGGCGGCGCCGCTCCGGGCGTGTCGTCGGGCCAGGCGCAAGCCATCATGGAACAGATCGCGAAAGAGACGCTGCCGAAGGGCGTGTCGTATGAATGGACCGAGCTGACCTACCAGGACATCCTGTCGGGTAACACCATGATCTATGTGTTCCCGCTGTGCGTGCTGCTGGTGTTCCTGGTGCTGGCCGCACAGTACGAAAGCTGGACCCTGCCGCTGTCGGTGATCCTGATCGTGCCGATGTCGATCCTGTGCGCGCTGGCCGGCGTCAAGCTGTCGGGTGGCGACAACAATGTGTTCACCCAGATCGCGCTGTTCGTGCTGGTGGGGCTGGCCTCGAAGAACGCGATCCTGATCGTGGAATTCGCTCGCGAACTCGAAGACCATGGCCGCAGCGTGATCGACGCCGCGCTGGAAGCTTCCCGCCTGCGTCTGCGTCCGATCCTGATGACGTCGATCGCCTTCATCGCCGGCGTGGTGCCGCTGGTGTTCTCGAGCGGCGCCGGCGCGGAGATGCGCCACGCGATCGGTATCGCCGTGTTCTGGGGCATGCTGGGCGTGACCTTCTTCGGCCTGTTCCTGACGCCGCTGTTCTACGTGCTGCTGCGCATGCTGGCCAAGCGCTTTGAAAAACCTGCGAAGGCGCCCGCCGTGGCGCATAGCACGGAAGGAGTACATTGAGATGAATAATCCATTCATTCGACGCGGCGTCGCGCCGCTGCTGGCGGCACTGCTGCTCACCGCCTGCGCCACGCCGGACTTCGTCCAGCCGCACGTCGCCACCCCGACCGCCTTCCGCGAGTCGCAGGCGCCGGCCGCGGCCGACGTGGAAGTCGCAGGCGTCGACGGCGCGCGCTGGAAGCCGGCGCAGCCGGCCGAAGCCCAGCCGCGCGGCCAGTGGTGGCTGGCCTTCAACGACCCGGCGCTCACCGCGCTGATCGAGGAAGCCGCCGCCAACAACGCCAACCTGTCGGTCGCGGCCAGCCGCGTCAAGCAGGCGCGGGCCATCGCCGGCATTGCCGAAGCCGACCGCATCCCGCAAGTGGGGATCGGCATCGGCGCCCAGCGCGCACGCCTGTCGCCGCTGGAATCGAACCTGCCGCAGGGCACCGACACCGAAGCGCGCAACAGCTATACCGCGCGCCTCTCGGCAAGCTACGAGGTCGACCTGTTCGGCCGCGTGGCGGCCGGCGTGTCGGCGGCGCGCGGCGACGCGGCGACGTCCGAGGCGAACTTCCGCTCGGTGCTGCTGGCGCTGCAGGCCGACGTGGCCCAGACCTATTTCAGGCTACGCGCGCTGGACGCCGAACTCGTGACGGTGGACCAGACCGTGCGCCTGCGTGAAGAGAGCGTGGGCGTGACCCAGCGCCGCTTCGACCTGGGCGACATCGGCGAATTCGACCTGTCGCGCGCCCGCACCGAGCTGGCGACTGCCCGCGCCGAAGCGATCGGCGTACAGCGCCAGCGCGCCACCACCGAGCACGCGCTTGCCGTCTTGCTGGGCAAGCCGGCGGCCGACTACGTGGCCGGCCCGAGCCCTCTGCTCGATGCGAGCCTGATGCCGGCGATTCCCGCCGGCCTGCCGTCGTCGCTGCTGGAGCGCCGTCCCGACATCGTCGCCGCCCAGCGTGCCATGGAAGCGTCCAATGCCCGCATCGGCGTGGCGCGCGGCGCCATGTTCCCGGCGCTGACCATCAGCGCCGATGGCGGCGGCGTGGGCGGCGTGTTCTCGGAAGTGTTCAAGTGGAGCAGCCGCTCGTGGGTGGTCGGCGCGCTGGCATCGATGCCGCTGATCGACGGTGGCCGCAACCGCAACAACGTGCTGCGCAGCGAAGCGGCGCTCGAGGAATCGGTGGGCACCTATCGCCAGAGCGTGCTGGTGGCGTTTGCCGAAGTCGAGGACAACCTGGCCGGCCTGCGCATCCTGGCCGGCCAGTCGGCCCAGATCGACGCCGCCGTGGTCTCGGCGCGCCGCTCGGCCGACCTGGCGCAGAAGCTGTATGACGCGGGCCGCTCGAGCTACCTGGAACTGCTCGATGCGCAGCGTAACCTGGCGGCGGTGGAGCGTTCTGCAGTGCAGCTGCGCGGCGACCGCGCGCTGACGACTGTGGCGCTGATCCGGTCGCTGGGTGGCGGCTGGGATGCGGCGCAGGCGGGCACTACGAACCTGGCACAGCGTTGATCTAAATACCCCTGGCGTTTGTTTTGCCCTTTGCGGCGGTGCGTGTGAGCGTACCGCCGCTTTTTTATGCTTGAGGTAGCAAAACTACATATTTCACCCGGATTCAATTGACACATTGATGAGGTGGAACGAGACTTTACCTGTCGAGCTCGTTGATAGCGGGGATGGCTTCAAGCAGCAGGTAGTTAATCTACGCAGTGAGGAGGAGCGCCGACGGCAAGCGATGTTGAAGGAATCCCTTCGAATCGTACATAAAATAAGAGGAGACAAATTATGAAGAAGAGCATCACCGCCATGCTCGCGGCAAGCGTCATGGGCGTATGCGCCGGCGCTGGCGCCGCGACCCCGCCGGCGCAGTCCGGTAACAGCCAGGCCGTCCTGCTACAGGGCTTTCACTGGCATTCCGCCAATTACAGCAGTCCCAATTGGTATAACACGCTCCACGCCAACGTGGGCGACCTGAAAACGATGGGGTTCACCCACGTCTGGTTCCCACCGCCATCCGACTCGGCGGCGGCCGAGGGTTACCTGCCGCGCCAGCTCAATGTGCTGAGCTCGCGCTACGGCAGCTCGGCCGAGCTGACCAATGTGGTGCGGGCCTTCACCAATAACGGCATCAAGGCGGTGGCCGACATCGTGGTCAACCACCGCGTGGGCAGCACCGGGTGGTCGGATCTCACCAACCCGAACTGGACCACGCACGCCATCGTCAATAACGATGAGTGCAATTGCGGACTCGGTAACCCGGACACCGGCGACGGCTTCAGTGCCGCCCGCGACATCGACCATCGCAATGTGGGCGAAGTCCAGAACGGCATCATCAACTGGCTCAACCACACCCTCAAGCCGGTCGGCTTCAGCGGCATCCGCTTCGATTACGTGAAGGGCTTCAGTCCGGGCTACGCCGGCCAGTATGCGAACGCCTTCGGCGCCGAGTTCTGCGTGGGCGAGTTGTGGACCGACCTAAACCTGAACAATATCGATTCCCATCGCCAGCAGATCATGAACTGGATCGACGGCACCGGGAGCAGCTGCGGCGCCTTCGATTTCACCACCAAGGGCTTGCTCAACGATGCGCTGGCCAACGGCAACTACTGGCGCCTGCGCGATGCGTCTGGCAAGCCGCAAGGCGCCCTGGGCTGGTGGCCGGCGATGGCGGTGACCTTCGTGGACAACCACGACACCGGTCCGTCCGAAAGCTGCGGCAATGGCCAGAACCACTGGTCGGTACCGTGCGGCTCGGTGATGGAAGGGTATGCCTATGTGCTGAGCCATCCGGGCATCCCGACCGTGTATTACCCGCACATCTATAACTGGAACCTGAAGACGCCGATTTCGGCGCTGATGGCGGCGCGGCGCGCGGCGGGCGTGCATTCGACGTCGCCGGTGGCGATCCAGCAGGCGACCCAGGGGCTGTATGCGGCGATCATCAGCGGCAATACGCGCCAGCTGGCGATGAAGATCGGGCCGAACAGCTGGAGTCCGGCGGGAAGTGGGTGGGTGCTGCAGACGTCGGGGAATAATTACGCGGTGTGGATCAAGTAAGATCCGTCTCTGAACCGGCTGCCACGCGGTGGCCGACTACCTTTCTAAGCAAGAAATCAGTGGTACGTGCAAATCCGGCCAGCAACACAACCGGGTAGATCATTCTTTCCACGGTTTTTTGCCAGGCCTGCGAACCTGACTGTCCTCGATACGCTGGCGCAGATAGGCCCGTCGTTGGCGCCGGGTTTCAAGCTGTCAGGGCTGCCTATCGCTACAATGCCTCCATGCAGAACGCAACCGTCCCCACTCTCACCGGCCTGGCGCCGGTCCTCGATGCCGGCGTACGCATCCTCGTCCTGGGCAGTTTCCCTGGTGCCGCTTCACTGGCCGCCGGCCAGTATTACGCCCATCCGCGCAACCAATTCTGGCGCCTGATTTCCAGCGTCGTGGACGACGACCTGGCGGCGCTGCCTTACATCGAACGCTTGCCGCGCCTGCTGGCGCATGGTATCGGCCTGTGGGATGTGCTGGGCGAGTGCGAGCGGGTCGGCAGTCTGGATTCGGCGATCCGCAAGCCGGCTGCCAATGACTTCGACCGACTGCGCGAGCTGTGCCCCTTGCTCGAGACGGTCGGCTTCAACGGCCAGGCGTCGGGCAAATTCGCGTCGCAATTCGCAGCAGCTGCTTATCGTACCGTCGTGTTGCCATCGAGTTCGCCAGCGCATATGGCGATGTCGTTCGAACAGAAGCTGGATGTGTGGTCGCGACTGCGGGGCGACGAGCAGCGCGGCTAGCGAAGCCGCGTCCCCGTTGTCGCCACCTTGCGCAAATGCGCCAGCTTGGCTGAATACACCTCCCGCATATCCCCCCGCGTGCTGTGATCCACCGCCAGCGCAATATGCTCACGCGCGTCGGCCAGATGCCCGAGCCTCAAGTGTGCGATCCCCAGCCAGAACCTGAACTCGTCGTTGTACGGCGCCCGTTTCACCTCGCGTGCGAAGTCGACGACGGCCTGGTCGAAGTCGCCCGCCTTGAGCGCCACCATGCCCTTATCAAAATAATGATACGGCGGCGTCGGTTCGATCGACGCGATCCTTTTGGCCAGCGCCTGCGCTTCCAGCGGCCGGCCCAGCGTCAGCAGCAGCGGCTCCAGGTTGCGCAGCACCGACAGGTTCTCGGGTTCGCGCGCCAGCGCGGCCTGGAAGGTGCGCTCGGCCAGCGCCAGTTCGCCATGGCGGTGGTAGATCACGGCCAGCGTATTGAGCGTGGTCGCCGTTCCGGGACGCGCCGCCACCGCCGCGCGTGCCCACCAGTAGGCGTCATCGATACGGTCCTGTATCAGCGCTTCGGCGGCGCGGTTGTTCAGGTAGAGGGCGACGACGTCTTCTTCTTCGAGCTCGCGGGTGCGCAGGCTCGCGGCTTCGTCGCGCGGGATGAAATCGACCACCAGCACCCGTTCGGGGTCGTAGCCGCGCAGGACGTCGGACGCATGCTGTCCAAGGCCGATGTTGATGTGGGCGCTCGACAGATAGATGCCGGCGGTGCGGCTCCAGCTGTCCGCCACCTCCACGCTCTGGAAGCGCACCGGCATCCCGAGTTCCTTCGCGAAGGCGGCCGTCATGATGACCAGCGACAGGCAGTTGCCCATGCGCGCCTCATACGTTTCGCTGGCGGTGCGCGTGATGCGCGACTCGTATTCGAGTTTCAGGTCGGTCTTGCTGTACAGCGCGTCGAGCAGGCCCTGGCGCATGCCCTTGCTGCGCAGGCGCTGGGTGAAGGTGGCGCTGTGCAGGTAGTCGCGCATCGCGGGACTGAGCGCGAACAGGTCTTGTGCGCCGACCGCTTCGGACGGCGGCGCGAAGCGCTCATCGGCGAACAGCGCGGGTGGCGGGGAGGTGGGGGCGGTACTGGCGCAGCCGCCCAGCAGCAAGGACAGCGACAGCAGTCCGGTCACGAGGCGCTTCATGTCTCCTCCCTGTACGCGCGGGTATTTACATCCCAGTATCCGCTTGCGTCAGGCAGAAGTAAAGTGCGTCAATCCTCGTGGAAGGCTTCCAGCAATTCGTCCAGGATCTCGGCGGTTTCTTCGTCCGACAAACCCAGATAGGCGCAGGCCGCGGCGCCGCCCTTGTTCCACTCGTTCGACTCTGCGTGGCCTTGGTAGCGGCAGATCGCGTTCTCCGCCAACAGCGACAGCGCGACCAGCGAACGCACCGGCGATGCCGTCGATGCGTCGTCGATCACGGCGTAGTCGTGGTGGTGCAGGATGGCCCACGACACGTGGTCCGATAGGCCCCAGTTACGCGCCAGCAGGCAGCCGACGGCGGCGTGGCTGGTGTCGTGGCGTTCTACTTCGAGTGCGGTGAAGGGGCGGACCGCTTCGAGCGAGGCCGCGCCATAGGTGACGTTGTAATCCTTGAAACGCTCCATCAGTAGCGGCACGCCGGTATCGCAGAACAGGCCGAAGGTGTGGGCCACGTCGGCCTCGCCCATGCGCAGGCGGCGCGACAGGAACACCATCGCGTGCGCGCGGCGGGTCGAGATGTCCCAGAAGCTGGCCAGGGCCGCGCTGTTGGCGGGAATCGCCTGGCGCGCCAGCAGGCCGGTCATCAGGGCCGCCACCTGGTTAATACCGAGGAACAGGATGGCCTGCTCGATCGACTTGGCCTTGCGCCGGCCGCCATAGATGGCCGAATTGGCAAGTTTCAGGAGGGCGCCGGACATGCCGACGTCGCTCGCCACGATCTTGCCGATGGCGTCCAGCGACGGATCTTCCGCCGCCAGTTCGCGCTGCAGGTCGGCGAGCAGGCTGGGCCGAGGCGGGATGCGGATCGACTTGATCAGGGCATCGACCTGGTCGATCTGCGGAATGGGCTCGACGACGGTGTTCATGGAGGTAGAGGCGCGAATGGGCTTCGCGGAAATGCGGAGGACCCTGCCACTATACCCGAGTCATTTCTTTATTGCAGCAAGGCAATGCCATTATCACTCTGTTCTTGTATCAATTTCACCAAAACGGCGGGTCGCGCTGTCCCAGGCTAGAATCGCCGCATGGCTATTTCTACAATTGCAGGGATCGATTTTTCGGCGCCGGCAGAGACGGTTGCGCAGCAGTTGATTGGGGTCACGGTGCTGATTGACGGCGTCGGCGGCCGCATCGTCGAGACCGAAGCCTATGACCATGAAGACCCGGCCTCGCATGCGTATTCCGGGCCGACCGAGCGCAATGCGTCAATGTTCGGGCCGCCCGCGCATGCCTATGTCTACAGGTCGTACGGCATCCACTGGTGCCTGAATTTCGTGTGCCAGGAGGCCGGTCACGGCGCCGGTGTCCTGATCCGCGCGCTCGAGCCGGTGGCGGGGCTGGACCTCATGCGGGTGCGGCGCGATGCGGTGGATGAGCGCCTGCTGTGTTCCGGGCCGGGCAAGCTGTGCCAGGCGCTGGGCGTGACCCGTGCGCACAATGGCATGGCGTTGTCGGAACGACCATTCGAACTGCTGCCGGCCGCGCCGGGATTGACGCTCGTGGCCGGGCCGCGTATTGGGATTTCGAAGGCGGTCGATGTGCCGTGGCGGTTTGGGTTGGCGGGGTCGAAGTTCGTTAGTCGGCCGTTCAGGTAGTACTTGGGCACCCGCCTTCGCGGGTGCGACGTGGCTGCTTTGTCAATGTAGGTGATGTCAGGCGCGTCGGCGCGTCGGGGCGGCGGGCAGGGCGCGTACCGGGCCGCTCCGCATCGCGCTGCCCGATGCGCGCCGTTCGCCCACGCCCTGGAAGCCGGCTTCCGGCGCTTCTTCAACGATCGTCTCCTGTTGCGCTTCGACGCCGGCCGCATCGGCGTCCAGACCCGGCGCGATGCGGAAGATCGCCACCGCCTTCGCCAGGTTGACGGTCTGCTCGTGCAGGCTTTCGGCGGCCGCCGCGGCTTGCTCGACCAGGGCCGCGTTCTGCTGCGTCATGCCGTCCATCTGCCCGACCGCGCGATTGACCTCGGCGATGCCGTCGGCCTGTTCGGTGCTGGCGATACTGATGCGGCCGATGATGTCGTTTACCTGGCGTACCGAAGACACGATGTCGCCCATGCTGGCGCCGGCCTCGCTGACAGAGGCGTTGCCGCGCTCGATGATGTTGACCGAATCGGCGATCAGGCCCTTGATCTCCTTGGCCGCCGCCGCCGAGCGCTGGGCCAGGGTGCGCACCTCGGAGGCCACCACCGCGAAGCCGCGTCCCTGTTCGCCGGCGCGCGCCGCTTCTACCGCCGCGTTCAGGGCCAGGATATTGGTCTGGAACGAGATGCCGTCGATGACGCCGATGATCTCGACGATCTTGCGCGAGCTGGCCTGGATCGATTCCATCGTCGTCACCGCCTGCTGTACCGCCTGGCCGCCGCGCGCCGCCAGTTGCGCCGCCGTCGCCGACAATTCCGAGGCCTGGCGCGCATTGCTGGCATTGTCCTTCACTGCCGTGGTCAGGGTCTCCATGGTGCTGGCGGTCTGCTCGAGCGAGCCGGCCTGCATCTCGGTGCGGGTCGAGAGGTCGAGGTTGCCGCTGGCGATTTCCTGCGACGCCGTGTCGATCGAGCGCACCGCGTTCATCACGCTGTGCAGGGCGGCGTTCAGGCGCGCGATGGTGTGGTCGAGCGCGCGCGCGGTGTCGTCGATCTCGTCGCGGCCTTTCGCCTGTAGCGGTGGCGCGTCGAGCCGGCCCTCGGCCAGTTCGCCCACCGTGCGCGCGATCGAGTTGATCCCGGCCAGCATCGAGCGCCGCACCAGCATCGTCACCGCCAGCGACAGCCCGATCGACAGCAGCACCAGGCCGGCCATGCTCAGGCCCAGGCTGCGAAACTCGGCCTTGGCGGCGGCGTGGGCGTCTTCGCTCATCTTTTTTTCCAACTGGGCCAGGCGCGTCAGTTCGGCGTCGAGGGCGACGAACTGCTGCTCGGCCTTCTGCATCGAGTTGGTGGCAATCGACTGGTCGACCGAGGCCATCTCGATGGTCTCGCCGACCGCCTTGCGGTAGCTTGCCAGCGCCGCCTGCGAGGCCTCGATCGGCGCGCGCTCGTCCGCTTCGGCGCTTTGCGCGAACCTGCCCAGCTTGTCGCCGATGGCGGTGTGCCTGCGCCCGATGTCGGCCGTCAGGGCCGTCAGACGGTTCTGGGCGAAGCTGCCGTTGACCCAGGCCAGCAGCTGGTAGGCGTTGGCATGCGCGAAGCGCGCCTCGCCGGCGACGTCGGCCACCGCCTGCAGGCGCGCGGCGCGCACCTGCACCATGTGTTCGAGCGAGGCGTTCTGGCGCACCATGCCGTAGTAGGCGGCCGCCGAAAGCATGGTCAGCAGGACGAGCACGAGTCCCGGGGCCAGCAGCAGTTTCTGGCCGATCCGCAGTTTGTTCAGCATGGATTACTCCGTGAGAGGTGGCCATCGCTGGACAGGAGACGCAGCGAGAATAGCCGTCGTCCCCGCGCAGGCGGGGACCCAAGTTTGCCGGCACCCCGAGAGCGCCAGCCGAAACTCACTTCTTATAAATCCCCGCCTCCAGCACCACGTCGTCGACCAGCAGAATGTACGTGGTCTTCGGCTCGATCTTGCCGGTGGTCGGATTCTTGTACTGGTAATCGACCCAGCCCTTGCCCTTGGCCGCAGCCAGCTCGATGATCTCGCGCCGGTATTTCTTGCCGTTCGCATCGGGCACGTCGGTCAGGTCCTTGCCGACGATCGACGGGTTGTACGGGTGCGCCAGCACGATGCCGGTCTTGACGTCGCGCAGGTCGACATACAGCGAGCCCTGGACGAAGCTCGGATCCTTGGCATTGATCAACCTCATCATCTCGGCCTTGCCCTTGGCCTTGATCACGGCGGCGCCGCGCTCGGCCATCGCGATGGCGTCCTTCTCGTTTGGTTCATTGGCCTGGGCGGCGCTTGCGGCCAGGCCCAGGCACAGGGCGGCAGCGGTAAAGATCAGTTTCATGGCAGTTCCCTTTCAAGTGTTTTCTTGGGCTCATATTGCTTAAGTGCATTGGCAAATGTACCGGGGCGGAAAGGAGACGGATTGCGGCCGCGCAATATCGAGACAGGGTAGGGCCGGAACGTTGCGTGCCGGTCTCAGGCGATGTCGAGGGCGTCGGGCGCCGCTGTGGGTTGTCGGGAACCCATTGTTGCTTAATCGAACGCGGCAGTAGCCCGGTATGGCTGGCTGGGCTAAAATCCTTTTTTTTCGGAACTTGCAGTAATGAAACTGGAACAACCCGCCATCTTCGAGGACCGGACCGAACGGCCCCATCCTGCCCCCGTCCATCTTGCTTATCGCCCCGATATCGATGGCCTGCGTGCGGTCGCCGTGCTGGCGGTGGTGCTGTTCCACGCTTTTCCGACCTGGCTGCGCGGCGGCTTCATCGGGGTCGATGTCTTCTTCGTGATCTCCGGCTTCCTGATCTCCAGCATCCTGTTGCGCGAGCTGCGCCAGGACGCGTTCAGTTTCGCCGGCTTTTACGCGCGGCGCGTGCGCCGCATCTTTCCGGCCCTGGTCGTGGTGCTGGCAGCCTGCCTGGCCTTTGGCTGGCTGGCCCTGTTCCCGGACGAATACGCGCAACTGGGCAAGCACGTGGTCGGCGGCGCCGGGTTTGCCGCCAACTTCTTCTACTGGGCCCAGATCGGCTACTTCGATACCGCGGCCGAAACCAAGCCGCTGCTGCACCTGTGGTCGCTCGGGATCGAGGAGCAGTTCTATATCCTGTGGCCTGTCGTGTTGCTGCTGGCCTGGAAGCGGCGCATGAACCTGCTGCTGGTCGCGGCGGCGCTGGGCGTGGTGTCCTTTCTCGTCAACGTCGTCGGCGTCATCCACCATCCCAGCGCCACCTTCTATTCGCCGGCCAGCCGCGCCTGGGAAATGCTCCTGGGGGCAGGCCTGGCCTGCGTGCACGCGCGGGCGGCCGCTGGATTGCCCTTGCTCCCTGCGCGCGGCGCGGCGCGGCGGCTGCCGCGGCTGTCGCCTGACCAGCTGGCCTGGACCGGCGTGGTCCTGCTGGGCGCCGGCCTGGCGTCGATCACGCGCGATCACCGCTTCCCCGGATGGCCGGCGCTGCTGCCGGCCGTCGGCGCGCTGCTCATCATCGCGGCGGGCCCCAGGGCGTGGTTCAATCGCATGGTGCTGTCGAACCGGCTGATGGTGTGGGTTGGACTGATCAGTTATCCGCTCTACCTGTGGCATTGGCCGCTGCTGGCCTTCGCCCAGATCATCGAGTCGGGGACGCCGGCGCCGACGATCCGGGCCGGCGTGGTGGCGCTGGCGTTCATGCTGGCCTGGCTGACCTGGCGCGTCGTGGAGCTCCCGCTGCGCGCAGCCAGGGAAAAGACCGTGATCGCCGTCCTGTGCGGGCTGATGCTCGCCTGCGCCGCCACCGGCGGCTATCTGTGGTTCAGGCAAGGCCTGCCCGAGCGCGAGGTGGTCCAGGACAACCTGGCCAACCAACAGGCCCTGGTGGTGTTCGAGGACAAGGCCAAGGCGGCGGCATGCAAGGCGCGCTATGGCTTCGAGTCGATGTATGACTATTGCATCATGTCCGACCCCGCCAGGGACCCGACCGTGGTCCTGCTGGGCGACAGCCATGCCTATCACCTGGTGTACGGCCTGATGAAGTACTACGACGGACTCGGCGACAACCTCCTGAAGCTGGGCACCCGCTATCCCTACTGGGGCATCGAGCCGGGTGACGATCCGTACCAGCAGGCGACCCAGCCGCTGCTCGAGAAAGCACTCGCGATGGACTCGGTGAAAACCGTGCTGATCTCGACCCATGCGCGCTTCAGCGCCGCCCCTGGCGGCAAGGTCGTCATCGAGGCCGCGCGCGAAACCTTCCGCCGCTTCCTGGGCGCGGGCAAGCACGTGATCTTCATCAGCGATGTCCCGACCATCGGTTTCGATCCGCGCGCGTGCATCAAGCGCGCCGGGGTGGCTTCCTCGGCCACGCGCTTTCCGTGCTCCATTACGCGCGAAGAATGGGACACGCAGATCGCGCAGCACAAGGAAGTCCTGGCCGGCCTGGCCCGCGAGTTTCCGCAGGTCGAATGGTTCGATGCGTCCGAGGCACTGTGCGACGAACGTGAGTGCCATGCGATGATCGACGGGCGTCTGATGTACCGCGATAACAATCACTTGAGCCTCGACGGCGACTACCTCGTCAGCCGGCATTTCGCCAGGCGCCCGCCATTCAGTCCAGCGCCATAGCGCGTGGCTGCCTCCTGCCGCGGCAGGGGGCGGCGCTGCCCGGCGTTGTCCGGGATTTGTGCCTTCCTTGTTTTAACTCGGGCGTCCGGCTTGGTTATGTTGATTCACGGCAATTGAGCAGTAGCTCAGTTACCTAAGATGGGTACTTCCCGGCAATTTTTATTCCCCGCCGGCTTCATCTTTCGTTTCCGGAGAATCGACGTGATCACGACTGCATCGACGCCCTCGAAGTTCAAGCCGTATACGCGCCAGTCCATCGTTACTGCGCGCCAATGGGAATGGCTCACGCCCGAGCTGCAGGAAGCCGTACAGGTGGTATCCCACGTGCTGCCGTTCCGCACCAACGCCTATGTCATGGATGAGCTGATCGACTGGAAGCGCGTGCCCGACGATCCGATCTACCGCCTGACCTTCCCGCACCGCGACATGCTGCCGGCCCAGGAATACGAGCAGTTGCGCGAGCTGGTGCTGTACAAGAAGGACGATGCCGCGATCGCGCGCCTGGTGCACGACATCCGCATGCGCATGAACCCGCACCCGGCCGGCCAGATGACGCACAACGTGCCGCGCGTGAACGACGCGCCGCTCAAGGGCTTGCAGCACAAGTACAAGGAAACCGTGCTGTTCTTCCCCAGCGCCGGCCAGACCTGCCACGCCTACTGCACCTTCTGCTTCCGCTGGCCGCAGTTCGTCGGGATGGAAGAGATGAAGTTCGATGCGCGCGAGTGCAGCGAACTGGTGGCCTACCTCAAGATGCATCCGGACGTGACCGACGTCCTGATCACCGGCGGCGACCCGATGATCATGAACACCCGCTCGCTGGCAGAGTTCCTCGAACCCCTGCTGGCGCCCGAGCTGGAACACATCCAGAACATCCGCATCGGCACCAAGTCGGTCGCCTATTGGCCGCAGCGCTTCGTGTCGGACAAGGACAGCGACGACCTGCTGCGCCTGTTCGAGAAGGTGGTGGCGAGCGGGAAGAACCTGGCCATCATGGGCCACTACAACCACGCGGTCGAGCTGCGCGCGCCGATCGCCCAGCAGGCGGTCAAGCGCATCGTCGGCACCGGCGCCACCCTGCGCATGCAAGGCCCGCTGATCCGCCACATCAACGAAGACCCGAAGAGCTGGGCCGAGCTGTGGACCACCGGCGTACGCCTGGGCGCCATCCCCTATTACATGTTCGTCGAGCGCGACACCGGCCCGCGCGACTACTTCTCGCTGCCGCTGGCGCGCGCCCATGAGATCTTCCAGGAAGCGTACTCGATGGTCTCGGGCCTGTCGCGCACCGTGCGCGGGCCGTCGATGAGCGCCTTCCCGGGCAAGGTCGTGATCGACGGGGTAGTGACCATCAATGGCGAGAAGCTGTTCGCGCTGCAGTTCCTGCAGGCGCGCAATCCGGAATGGGTGCGCCGCCCGTTCTTCGCCAGGTTCGATCCCAATGCGACCTGGCTCGACCACCTCAAGCCCGCGTTCGGGCGCGACCGCTTCTTCTTCGAGATGGAAAGCGGCGGTCCGCTGCGCGGCCCCGGCGGACGCGTGATCCCGCTGGTCCCGGCCGGCCAGCGCGGCGAAGCCCAGCCCGACGCGGCTTGATGCCAGTCCCCGGTCCGATGATGCCAGCCGGCCTGGCTTGCCCGGCACCCCTGCGCCTGTCCGGCGTGGGGGTGTTCTTCTACGTGTTCCTGCCGTTCGCGCTGGGGCACTTCCTGTCTTCGCTGCTGCGCAACGTGAACGCGGTGCTGGCCTCGCACCTGGTGGGTGCGCTGGCGCTCACGCCGGGCCAGCTCGGATTATTGACCAGCGCGTTCTTCTTCGCCTTCGCCCTGGTCCAGCTGCCGGTCGGGATGGCGCTGGACCGTTATGGGCCGCGCCGGGTGCAGGTGGCGATGCTGCTGCTGGCTTCCTGCGGCGCGCTGCTGTTCGCGAACTGCAGCGGCTTTTATGGCCTGCTGGCGGCGCGCGCCGTCATGGGCTGCGGCCTGGGCGGCTGCTTCATGGCGGCGGTCAAGGCGATCTCCACCTGGATCGCGCCGAACCGGCTGCCGTCGGTGCACGGCTACCTGATCGCGGTGGGCGGCATGGGCGCCGCCAGCGCCACCATGCCGGTGCGCGCGGCGTTGGAATACACCGACTGGCGCGGCCTGTTCCTCCTGCTGGCGGCGCTGGTGGCCTGTACCGGCCTGCTGATCGCGCTGCTATACCCCAAGACAGATGGCCCGGCCGCGCAGCGCGGTCCGCTTCTGCCGGCCCTGCGCGAAGTCTGGCGGGCATCGAGCTTTCGCGCGGTGGCTTCGCTGGTGCTGATCCCGCATGCGGTCTTCTTCGGCGTGCAGGGCCTGTGGATCGGGCGCTGGCTGTCCGACGTGGGGCGCTATCCCGAGCCCGCGGTCGCCTATCTGCTCTACCTGGGGATGGCGGCTGTGGTGTTCGGCGCGATCGCGGTCGGCATGATCACCGAATGGGCCGGACGGCACGGCATGCCGCCGCTCGATGTGGCGGCCGGCGGCATCACCTTCTTCGTGCTGGTGCAGGCCGCCTTCGTGGTCGGTTACCGGCCCAGTTTCGCGATGCTGTCGGTGATGTTCACGCTGGTGGGCACGATCACCGGCATCGAGTACGCCATCGTGGCGCAATCGATGCCGCGCGAACTGACGGGACGCGCCGCGACTTTCCTGAACCTCCTGATCTTCATCGGCGCCTTCCTGGTGCAGGCCGGTTTCGGGCTGGTGATCGGGCTGTGGACACCCGATGTACTCGGGCGCGCGCCGCCGGAAGCCTACCGCGCCGCCTTCGCCCTGCTGGTGGCGATTCAGCTACCCGGCCTGTGGCGCTTCGCGCGCCGGCGCACGGCTGAGCTTTCTCAGCCGTAACGTGCAAGGGCGACTTGTCATATACACTTTCCCCATTCAATATTCCTGGGGAAAGCCATGGGCAAACCACTTCCGTTGATGTGCGCAGGCGCCGCCATGCTGCTGCTGGCCGCCTGCGGCGATAAATCGACCTTGCCGGCCGGCGCCGACATGGGTTCGCAGCCGACCCTGAAGGAGCCGAACAGGACCCTGATCCCGACCGTCCACATCGCCCCGGCCAAGAGCTGGCCGGCGAACATGACGCCGACCCCGGCGCCCGGCCTGGCGGTGAACGCCTTCGGCACCGCGCTGGATCACCCGCGCTGGATCTATGTACTCCCGAACGGCGACGTGCTGGTGGCCGAGACCAATGCGCCGCAGCGTCCCGCAAAGAAGGGCATCGGCGACTGGGTGACGGGCAAGGTCATGGCGCGCGCCGGCGCCGGCGTGCCGAGCGCGAACCGTATCAGCCTGTTGCGCGACGCCGATGGCGACGGCGTGGCCGAGCTGAAAAGCGTGTTCCTGAAAGACCTGAATTCGCCGTTCGGCATGGCGCTGGTGGGCGACGTGCTGTATGTGGCCAATACCGATGCCGTGGTGCGCTTTCCGTACAAGGAAGGCGTGACCGAGATCCTGGACAAGCCGCAGCAGGTGGCGCCGCTGCCGGGCGGGCCGCTGAACCACCACTGGACCAAGAACATCATCGCCAGCAAGGACGGCAGCAAGCTGTACGCGACCACCGGCTCGAACAGCAACGTCGCCGAGAATGGCATGGACCAGGAGCAGAACCGCGCCGCGATCCTGGAGATCGACGTCGCCAGCGGCAAGACGCGTGTCTTCGCATCGGGCCTGCGCAATCCGAACGGCATGGCCTGGCATCCCGAGACCGGTGTGCTGTGGACCGTGGTGAATGAGCGGGACCTGATCGGCAGCGACCTGGTGCCGGACTACCTGACCTCGGTGAAGGATGGCGGCTTCTATGGCTGGCCGTACAGCTACTTCGGCAAGAACGTCGACACGCGCGTCGAGCCGCCGCGTCCCGACCTGGTGGAAAAGGCGATCGTGCCGGATTACGCGCTGGGCGCCCATGTGGCGGCGCTGGGCCTGGCCTTCTACGAAGGCTCGCTGCTGCCGGCGCAGTTCAGGCACGGCGCCATCATCGGCAACCACGGCTCCTGGAACCGCAAGCCGCGCTCGGGCTACAACGTGGTGTTCGTGCCGTTCAAGGATGGCCGGCCGAACGGCAAGCCGGTCGACATGCTGACCGGCTTCGTCAACAAGGATGGCGAGGCCCATGGCCGGCCGGTGGGCGTCGCGGTCGACCGCAAGGGCGCGGTGCTGGTGGCCGATGACGTCGGCAACGTGATCTGGCGCGTGGTGCCGGACGCGGGCTGATGCGCCGTCAGGCGCATCCAGTGACCAGCAACACCGGCATCCCGGTCCACGCGATCGCTACGAAGGCCAGCACCGCGCTGGCCGCCGCCACATAATCCACGAACTCGGTCGACCCCTGCCGCAGGCGTTTGCCGCCGGCGGCGCCGCTCCATACGCAGATGGCCAGCGCCAGCAGCGTGACGCCGCCCAGCAGCCACGGGTTCGGCCCCTCGGGCCGCCAGGCGCCCGGCGTGCACTGGGCCGCGGCCACGATATAGCTCAAGCCAAAGTGCGCGGCCCAGACCAGGAGGGGAAGCGAGGCGCGCGTGGCGCGCTGGAAGAATCGGTCGTCCATAGTCAATCCATCACCAGCAGCAGGCCACGGATCACCACCATGGCGGTCAGGCCCTGCAGCGTCACGTAATGCCAGATCAGCGCGATATTGTCGCGCGTGGCGCGGTTTTCCGGCTTGACCAGGCCGCGCCAGGCGCGCACGCACAGGTAGGGCGCGGCCAGCAGCAGCACGAACAGCATCACGCCCTGGAAGCCGAGCATGATCGAGATCGAGGCATTCCAAGCATCCTTGGTGCCGTCCAGGTGTACCAGGCGCCAGCTGTGCACGTCGAGCAGGAAGGCGGCCGTGGTGCAGGCCAGCGCCGCCAGCGTGGTCCAGGCCATGCCGTGGCCCTTCAGGCGGCCGCCGAACCAGACCAGGGCGGAGCCGGCCAGCAGCAGGATGGCCGCGCCGATGGTGTACGTCCCGTCGGGCAGCGAGGCGCCCGGCGGCGGGCAGATCTCGAGCCGCATCGAGGTGTGGATGTAGGTGTAGGCGAAGGACCAGAAGATCCCGTAGATCACGATCAGCATGATGAAGGTGCCCCACCACGAATGCGAGGCCGTCCCGACCGCGCCGATCGGCAGCTTGATGCCGCCGCCGATCGGCGCCTCGCGCATGTTCACGCTGCGGTCCGATTGCCACAGCCAGCCGATGATGGAGGCGACGGCGATGATGCCGCAAATAGTGGCCAGCACCATTGCCTTCACGGTCAGCAGCAGGAAGAAGCCGGCGGTTCCGGCGGCGCCGATCACGGTCAGCCAGCTGTCGCCGGGCAGGATCATCAGGTAGCTCGGCGTCGCGCTCACCGGGCTGGTGGCGATCGTCTCGCGGCGGCCGGTGACGGTATTGGGCAGGTAGTGGCGGCCTTCTTCGACTTCCTTCGACAGGTTAGGCTGGTCCCACAGCGGATCGTCGGAGGTGACGATCGGGATGCTGCGGTTGCCGTAGTCTTCGGACGGCAGCCACTCGAGGGTCGCCGCATTCCACGGATTGCCCACCTCTTTCGTCGGGCGGCGCAGGGTACGGGTGGCGTCGACGATCATGGCCAGGATGCCGAGGGCGAACATGAAGGCGCCGACGGTCGAGACCATATTGAGCCAGTCCCAGCCCATCTCGTGCGAGTAGGTGTAGACCCGGCGCGGCATGCCGTACAGGCCTGTGAAGTGCATCGGGAAGAAGGTGATGTTGAAGCCGCCGAACAGCAGCCAGAAGATCGGCTTGGCCCAGCGCTCCGACATCTGGTTGCCGTTGATGAGTGGCAGCCAGTAATAGATGGCGGCGAACACCGGGAACACCATGCCGCCGATCAGCACGTAGTGCAGGTGGGCGACGATGAAATAAGTGTCGTGCACCTGCCAGTCGAACGGGATCACGGCCACCATCACGCCGGTCAAGCCGCCGAGCACGAAGATGAACATGAAGCCGAGCATGAAAAGAGTAGGAGCATTGAGCTTGATGCGGCCACTCCATAATGTGGCGATCCAGCCGAACACCTGGATGCCGGTGGGGATCGCGACCGCCATGCTGGCCGCCGAGATCAGGCTCATCTCGAGCACGCCCAGGCCGGCGGTGAACATGTGGTGGGCCCACAGGCCGAAGCTGAAGATGCCGACGCCGACCAGCGCCACCACGATCACGCGCCGTCCCACCAGGCGGTTCTGGGCGATGGTCGGGATCATGGTCGAGATCATGCCGGCCGCCGGCAGGAAGATGATGTAGACCTCGGGGTGGCCGAAGAACCAGAACAGGTGCTGCCAGATCAGCGGGTCGCCGCCGCGCTCGGGATCGAAGATCGGCATATTGAAGGCGCGCTCGAGTTCGAGCAGCGCGGTGCCGGCGATCACGGCCGGGAAGGCGATGATGATCATCACGCCCACCACCAGCATCGCCCAGGCATAGACCGGCATGCGGCGCAGGGTCATGCCCGGCGCGCGGGTGAACAGGATGCCGACGATCAGCTCGATCGCGCCGGCGATCGCCGAGATCTCGATGAAGCCGATCCCCAGCAGCCAGAAGTCGGCATTCAGCCCGGGCGAATACTTCATGCCGGTCAGCGGCGGATACATGAACCAGCCGCCGTCCGGCGCCAGGCCCCAGAACAGGGTGCAGAAGAACGCCAGGCCGCCGAAGGCATAGGCCCAGAAGGCATACGCCGACAAGCGGGGGAAGGGTAGATCGCGAGCGCCCAGCATATTGGGCAGCAGGTAGACCGCGATCGCCTCGACGATCGGGATCGCGAACAGGAACATCATCACGGTGCCATGCATCGTGAAGATCTGGTTATAGGTGCTGGCCGCCACCAGGTCGTTGTCCGGCACCGCCAGCTGCACCCGCATGATCAGGGCCAGGATGCCGGCCAGGATGAAGAACAGGATCGCGGTCCCGATGTACATCAGGCCGATATTGGTGTTGTTGACCGACTTGAAGAAGCGCCAGCCGCGCGGGGTTTCCCAGATCTCTTCGAGACGGGTCAGCTCCAGCGGTGGGCGGGGCACGGGGTTCGGTAACTGATCGGGTAAGGTCGCGTCGCGCGTCGTCATTTCAGGTGCTCGAGGTAGGTGGCCAGTGCGCGCAGGGTTTCGCCGTCCAGGTCTTGTGAAGGCGGCATGAACACGCCCGGCTTGATGGCTTGCGGGTCGGCGATCCAGCCGGCCAGCGTGCCACGGTGGTTGCGCAGGGTGCCGGCCGCGATCTCGCGGCGGCTACCGACGTGGGTCAGGTCGGGGCCCAGGCGCGAGGTGTCTGCGATCCTCGCTTGCTCGGAGAATGGCGGCACGTCGGTGACGCCGCGGATCGTGTGGCAGGCCTGGCATTGCTGCGCCAGGAAGGCTTCGCGGCCGCGCTGCAGCACCGTGGTGTCGGCCGGCAGCGCGGGCCCGGCCTGGCGCGCCAGCCAGGCGTCGAATTCGGGGCGCGGCAGGGCGATCACGTGGAAGGCCATGCGCGCGTGCTGCTCGCCGCAATACTCGGCGCACTGGCCGCGATAGACGCCCGCCTTGTCGGCGCGCAGGGTCAGGCCCGTCACGCGGCCCGGGATCATGTCGCGCTTGCCGGCCAGCGCCGGCACCCACAGGCTGTGGATCACGTCGGACGCCGTCAAGCCGAGGTAGACCGACTCGCCGACCGGGATGTGGATTTCATTGGCGGTGATGATCTCGCGGTTGGTCGCCGGGTCGCGGTAGCGCACCTCCCACCACCACATCTTGCCGGTGACCGAGATCGTCATCGCGTCGTGCGAGGTCTGCGGCGCCAGCTGCGCGCTGCGCCAGGTGCTCCAGGCGAGGAGGGCGGTGAGCACCACGACCGGGAAGGCGATGCCGGCGCCGAAGATCCAGATGGCGGGCCGGATCGGGCGCGCCTGGCGCCGCATGGCCAGCGTCAGCAAGGCCATCACGAAGATGAAGATCAGCGTGCCGCCGACAAACAGCACCCAGGTGAACTGGTGAATGATGGCGGCATCGGCGCCGGCCGGGTGGAGGACGGATTGCAGGTCGTTCATCGCAGCTGGCTCATTTCAGCGTGTACATGAAGGCGGCCATGTGGCGCGCATCTTCTTCGGAAATGCCGAGCGCCGGCATCAGCGTGCCGGGCTTGACCGCGGGCGGATTGCGCAGGAAGCGCACCATGTTCTCGGGCTGGTTCGGGATGCTGCCCGCGATATAGCTCAGGCGGCCCATGTATTGCAGCGACGGGCCGGCGTCGCCGTTCGTGCCCTGCACCTCGGGAATGAAATGGCAGGCCGCGCACTGGTATTGCTGGGTCAGCAGGCGGCCGCGCTCGGGATCGCCGCCTTCGACACGGCTGGGCTGGTCCTGGCTGCTGCAGGCGCTCGCCAGCGCCGCGCACAGCAGCAGGGTGCCGGCGCGGAGCGGGGATGGACGGCCGTATTGACAGATATTCATGCGCACGGTTGATTTTTCGTGAAAAAGCTGTGGCTTTTATAATACAAGAAATTAGATGTCATTTTTTTAACTGAACGCCCTAGGTTATGCTATCCAATCGCGCACGACTTATTGTCAAGACCATGGTGCTGACCCTGCTGGGGGCAGGACTGATCGGCGCCGTCATCGGACTGATCGTCCTGCGCGGCGGCTTCTACAACATCGCCGCCACCCAGCAGCACTACCCGCTGATCTATACCGTCTTCGAGGAAGGCTTGCAGTACTCGGTGCAGAACCATGCGCGCGATATCCAGGTGCCCGAGGGACTGGGCGCGCCGGAGCAGCTGCTGCGCGGCGCCGCCGTCTACAAGGCCAACTGCATCCAGTGCCATGGCGGGCCGGGTGTGGCGCCGCTCAAGCAGGGCATGAGCATGCAGCCGGTGCCCGGTCCGCTGGTCGACGCCGATCTCAATTGGGAAACGCGCGAGCTGTACTGGATCACGCGCAACGGCATCAAGATGAGCGGCATGCCGGCCTGGGAATACCATCTGAGCGACAACGATATCTGGGCCGTGGTGGCGTTCGTGTCGTCCATGCCGAACATGACGCAGGAAGATTTTCGCCGCATGACCTCTACCGGGGCAGCGGCGGCAACCGTAACCCAGGGGGAGGCGCCATGACCGCAGCACGCATTCCCGCCATGATGGCGCTGGCCATGCTGGTGGCCGCTTGCGGCCCGACGCGGCCGGCGCCCGGCATCCAGGGCGATCCCGAACGCGGCATGGTCGCGCTGAGCCAGTACGCCTGCCATTCCTGCCATGCGGTGCCCGGCATCGCCGGTTCGAAAGTCTATGTCGGCCGTCCGCTCGAGGACATGGCCGAGCGCCGCTACATCGCCGGCAAGGTGCCGAACACCCAGGACAACCTGGTGCGCTGGATCATGGATCCGCAGGCCATCGACCCGGGCAATGCGATGCCGGCCATGGGCGTGAGCGAGCGCGATGCGATCGACATCAGCGCCTATCTACTCAGTCAATAGGCCGATCCTTGGTATCATCCCCGGTTTGACGCGGGCCGCCACGGCCCGCGCGTTCACGACGAGGAAGACCACAATGAGATTGGTGCGCTATGGCCGCCCGGGCAAAGAGAAACCGGGCCTGTTCGACGAAGAAGGCCGCCTGCGCGACCTGTCCGGCATCATCGACGACATCGATGCGTCGGTACTGGGCGACAAGGCGCTGCGCAAGCTGGCGAAGATCGACCACAAAACCCTGCCGCTGGTGCGCGGCAATCCGCGCCTGGGCGTGCCGGTCAAGGGCGTCGGCAAATTCATCGGCATCGGCATGAACTACGCCGACCACGTCGCCGAGACCAAGTCCACGATGCCGAGCGAGCCGGTGTTCTTCACCAAGGCGATCAGCTCCCTGAACGGCCCGGACGATGCGATTCAGCTGCCGAAAGGCTCGAAGAAGACCGACTGGGAAGTCGAGCTGGGCGTGATCATCGGCGCGCGCGCGCAGTACGTGAGCGAAGAAGACGCGCTGAAGCACGTGGCCGGCTACTGCGTGGTCAACGACGTCTCGGAACGCGCTTTTCAGTTCGAGATGGGCTCGCAGTGGGATAAAGGTAAAGGCTGCGACACCTTCGGCCCGGTCGGCCCCTTCCTGGTCACGCGCGACGAGATCTACGACGTGCAGGACCTCGACCTCTACCTGGAGCTGAATGGCAAGCGTATGCAGACCGGGAACACGGCGAGCATGATCTTCAGCGTGGCGCAAATCGTCAGCTATGTATCGCGCTTCATGACCCTGGAACCGGGCGACATCATCACCACCGGCACCCCGCCGGGCGTGGGCATGGGCCGCTCGCCGCAGCGCTTCCTCAAGAAGGGCGACCAGCTGCGCCTGGGGATCGCGGGTTTGGGTGAGCAGCAGGCCGAAGTGGTGGCGTTTCCGAAGTAATTCTTAATCAGGCATGCGCCACGCGCCCTCCTCGGGCACGCTGGTGCGCGCCGTGTTCATCACCATGGCGAGCAGCGTGTAATAGCCGTTGATCCCGATGAGGTCGACCACGCCCTGCTCGCCGAACAGCGCCAGCGCATCGGCATACACCCGGTCCGACACCGCCTTGTGCTCGTGCAGCTCGACGCAGAAGTCGTGCACCACCGCCTCGTCCACCAGCATGTCCCCCGGCCGCTCGCGCGCCGCGATGGCCGCGATGACCGACGACGGAATCCCCACCTGGGCCGCGATCGGCGCATGGATCGCCCACTCCACCTGCTGGTCCCACTGGCGTGCCGTGACCAGGATCGCCAGCTCCGACAAACGCACCCCGATCGCGCTGCGGTAGCGCAGGTACTCGCCCATGCGCTGCGCATGGCTCATCAGCTCGGGGCTGCGCAGCAGCGGCACGAAGGGGCCGTAGACGGCGCCGCGCGGGCCGGCGGCGATCTCCTGCGCGGCGGTGCGCTGGGCCTCGCTCAGTGCGTGATCCGGGATGGGGCCCAGGCGTTCGCTCATCTGCTCACTCATGTGTTGCACCAAAAGTGAATCCACAGAAATATTCGCACGGCCCGCGCTAAAAATCAAAAGAAGCCGTCGCCCGCGCGCTTATCGTCAAGTGTCGACCCCACTGGAGGTAAGCGTTCATGAGCCACATCATCCACCGCAGCCTGCGCCAGGTGCCGCCCCTCGCGGCCGGCGGCGAGGGCATCACGCTCGTCGACACCAATGGCAAGACCTATATCGACGCCAGCAGCGGCGCCGCCGTCTCTTCGCTGGGCCACGGCCACCCCGACGTGATCGCCGCCATGCACCGCCAGATTGACCGCTGCGCCTATGCCCACACCGCCTTCTTCACCACCGACGTGGCCGAGCAGCTGGCCAAGCGCCTGGTCGAGGGTGGGCCGCAAGATATGGGCGGCGTCTATTTCGTCTCCGGCGGCTCGGAGGCGATGGAAACCGCGCTCAAGCTGGCGCGCCAGTACTGGGTCGAGATGGGCGAGCCGCAGCGCACGCGCTTCCTGGCGCGGCGCCAGAGCTACCACGGCAACACGCTGGGCGCGCTGGGCGTGGGCGGCAACG
Organism: Massilia sp. CFBP9026; assembly: GCF_034045165.1. Lineage (NCBI taxonomy): Bacteria > Pseudomonadati > Pseudomonadota > Betaproteobacteria > Burkholderiales > Oxalobacteraceae > Massilia > Massilia sp. CFBP9026. The sequence continues at coordinate 262,699 of NZ_JAXCWH010000002.1, read as the reverse complement.
AGTGGCGGCGGCGCGCCTTCGCCCCGCTATTGAAGGATGCCCTGCGGGTATCGGCCTGCTACGAGTACCGCGGCCGCGCCGACGGCGTCAGCGTCGACGACTACACCGCCGGCCTGCTCGATGAACTGGAGACGACTATCCTGCGCGCCGGGCCCGAGAACATCATCGCCTTCGTGGCCGAGCCGGTGGTGGGGGCGACCGGCGGCGCGATCCCGCCCACGCCCGGCTACTTCCAGGGCGTGCGAGAGATATGCGACCGCCATCGCATCCTGCTCATCGCCGACGAAGTCATGTGCGGCATGGGCCGCACCGGCACCATGTACGCGATCGAGCAGGACGGCGTGGCGCCCGACATCGTGGCCGTGGCCAAGGGCCTGGGCGCCGGCTACCAGCCGATCGGCGCGGTGCTGGCGCACAAGGCGATCGTCGAGTGCCTGCGCAGCCGCAGCGGCATGTTCCAGCATGGGCACACGTATATCGGCCATCCGGTGGCCGCCGCCGCGGCGCTGGCCGTGCAACAGGTGATCGAACGCGACGACCTGCTGGCGCGCGTGCGCAGCCGTGGCGCGGTGCTGCGCCGCATGCTGGGCGACGTGTTCGGGGTGCACGAACACGTGGGCGACATCCGCGGACGCGGGCTGCTGCTGGCGCTGGAATTCGTGCGCGACAGGCAAACGAAAGAGCCGTTCGATCCCGAGCGCAAGCTGCATGCGGCGATCAAGGCCGAGGCGATGGCGCGCGGCCTGCTGGTCTATCCGATGGGGGGAACGATCGATGGGCAGCACGGCGACCATGTGCTGCTGGCGCCGCCGTTCATTGCGACGCCGGCGGATTTGTCGGAGATTGTGTCGCGGTTGAGCGATGCGGTGGAGGCGGCGCTTGTGGTGGGGTAAAAACTTAGGTTCCCGCCTTCGCGGGAACGACGTTCAGAGGTAGCGGACTGCGGACGTATGACCGAATCACGACCATCAACACGTCGTTCCCGCGTAGGCGGGAACCCAAGTCAGCCCGCAAACCAATACCGCAAAATTACGCGACAACCTTGCGAATCCACTTCGCAATATCCTGCACCTCTTCCAGGCACAGCGTGTGCTGCATCTGATAGGCATGCCACTCGACCTGGTAGCCGAGCGATTCGAGCACCTTGCGCGAATCTTCGGCGCGTGCGAACGGCACCACCGGATCCTGCACGCCATGCGCCATGAAGATCGGCGTGGCCAGGCTGGCTTCATGGCGCTCGGCGCCGGCCACGCCTGCGAGAGGCAGGTAGCCCGACAGGCACATCATGCCGGCCAGCGGTTCCGGGTGGCGCAGGCCGGTCTGCAGGGTCATCGCGCAGCCCTGCGAGAAGCCGGCCAGGATGATGCGCGAAGCCGGGATGCCGCGCGATTTTTCGCGGGCGATCAGCGCTTCGACCTGCAGCTGCGAGGCGCGCAGGCCGGCTTCGTCTTCGCGCCGCACCAGGTCGGTGGCGACGATGTCGTACCAGGAGCGCATCACATAGCCGCCGTTGATCGTCACCGGCATCGTGTTCGCATGCGGGAACACGAAGCGGATGCCCGGCAGGCCGGCCAGGTCCAGTTCGCGCACCATCGGCACGAAGTCGTTGCCGTCGGCGCCCAGCCCATGCAGCCAGATGATGGCGATTTCCGGGTTCGGCGCGGTCTCGACTTCAATGTTTTCCAGCAGCTGGCTCATAGGCTCTCTTGTTTAAACAGCAGGCGCACGCAGCGCCGATTTGGGACGGAAGGTCTTGCTCACCGCCGGATCGGTTTCCATGTACGGACCGCCAATCAGGTCGATGCAGTAGGGAACGGCCGCAAAAATGCCGCCGACGACCGTGTTGCCGGCGTCGTCCTTCAGTCCCTCGAGGGTTTCCTTGATCGACTTCGGCTGGCCCGGCAGGTTCATGATCAGTGCCGCATGGTCTGCGCTTTCGCGAATGACGGCGGTCTGACGCGACAGGATCGCGGTCGGCACGAAGCGCAGGCTGATCTGGCGCATCTGCTCGCCGAAGCCGGGCATTTCCTTGGTGGCGACGGCCAGCGTGGCCTCGGGCGTGACGTCGCGCCGCGCCGGACCGGTGCCGCCGGTGGTCAGCACCAGGTGGCAGCGGGCGCTATCGACCAGTTCGACCAGGGTCGCCTCGATGGCGGCGCGCTCGTCGGGGATCAGGCGCGTCTCGACTCGAAATGGCGTGGTGATCGCCCCCGCCAGCCATTCATTCAGCGCCGGGATGCCCTTGTCTTCATAGACGCCACCGCTGGCGCGGTCGGAGACCGACACCAGGCCGATCACCAGTTCCTGATTACTCGTCGTCTGACTCGTCATCGGTGGCCTCTTCTTCAGCGTCGGATTTCTTCTTCTTGCCCAGGTCCTTCAGGATCTGGAAGATTTCGCGGTAGGCCTTCGGCGGCTTGGACTCGGCCACTTCCTTGCGCGCGTTGCGGATCAGGGTGCGCAGGTGCTGGACGTCGAGTTCAGGATTCTCTTCGAGCAGGACGGTCAGCGCCTTGTCGTCGGCCAGCAGCTTCTCGCGGCGGCGCTCGAGCGCGTGCAGCGACGCCGTCTCGGCTTTCGATGCGCCTTTCCAGCTGTCGATGGTGCGCTGGATGATGGCGACTTCTTCCTCGTCCAGGGTGCGCATCTTCTTGCCCACGAACTGCATGGCGCGGCGACGGCCTTCGTGGTTGGTGATGGTCTGGGTTTCAAGGATGACATCGCGAATGTCTTCCGGCATCGGCACGCGCTTGACACGGTCGCGCGGTGCCTCGACGAGCTGTTCGCCGAGCTTTTGCAACTCATTCGACTGGCGCTTGAGTTCCGACTTGGAAGGGCGGTCGTATTCGGGTTCGAACTCGTTCGACTGGAAGCCGACGGAGCCGCGATTTGGATTAGGCATGATATGAATGGATTTGATTGGCGCGGGGCCGATCAGTGAAAACTGTAAACGGCTGCTATGATAACTGTTTTAGGGCCTGCCACGAAAAACACCTATGAACGACAACGCTTTTACCCACACCCAGGATCAGCTCAAACAGCTGGCGCGCGACGTACTGGCGTTCGCCCGCGAGCAGGGCGCGACCGACGCCTCGGTCGAGATCAGTGAAGGGAGCGGTTTGTCGGTTTCTGTGCGTAAAGGCAACATCGAGACGATCGAGCAAAACAAGGACAAGGGCCTGGGCGTCACCGTCTACGTTGGACAGCGCCGCGGCAATGCCAGCACCTCCGATTTTTCGACCGGTTCGCTCAAGGCGACCGTGGAGGCGGCCGCCAATATCGCCCGCTTCACCGCCGAGGACGATTGCGCCGGCCTGCCCGATGCCGATCTGCTGGAGCTGGCGCCGCGTGATCTGCGCCTGTTCTACCCATGGCAGATCAGCACCGAAGAAGCGGTGGAGCTGGCCAAGCGCTGCGAAAACGCCGCCTTCGAGGTCGACAAGCGCATCACCAATAGCGAAGGCGCCAGCGTCTACGTGCAGCAATCGCATTTCGTCGGCGCCAACTCGCGCGGCTTCATCGGCGGCTACCCGTTCTCGCGCCACACGATCTCGGTGGCGCCGATCGCCGGCAAGGGCAATCAGATGCAGCGCGACGACTGGTACACCTCGTCGCGCAACCCGAAGGAACTGGCCAAGCCCGAGAAAGTGGGCCGCTACGCCGCCGAGCGCGCACTGGCGCGCCTGAACGCACGCAAACTGAATACCCGCACCTGCCCGGTGCTGTTCGAAGCGCCGCTGGCCGCGGGCCTGCTGGGCGCCTTCGTGCAAGCCGTGTCGGGCGGCGCGCTGTACCGCAAGTCGACCTTCCTGCTCGATACCCTGGGCAAGCAGGTCTTCCCGTCGCACATCCAGATCGTCGAAGACCCGCACCTGGTCGGCGCGGTCGGCTCGGCGCCGTTCGACGAAGAGGGCGTCAAGACCGTGCGCCGCAAGGTGATCGCCGACGGCGTGCTGCAGGGGTACTTCCTGTCCTCGTATTCGGCGCGCAAGCTGGGCATGAAAACCACCGGCAATGCCGGCGGCTCGCACAATCTCGAGATCGTCTCCAAGGACACCCGCCGCAGCGACGATTTCGAAGGCATGCTGCGTAAACTCGGCACGGGCCTCCTGGTCACCGAACTGATGGGCCAGGGCGTCAACTACGTGACCGGCGATTATTCGCGTGGCGCGTCGGGCTACTGGGTCGAGAACGGCGTCATCCAGTATCCGGTCGAAGAAATCACCATCGCCGGCAATATGCGTGAGATGTTCCAGCAAATCGTTGCCGTCGGTAACGATACCCTCGTACGCGGCAACAAGACCACCGGCTCGATCCTGATCGAGAAGATGGTCGTGGCCGGTAACTGAAAGAGGAGCGCGCCATGGGCCGATTCGTCCGCATCGACAAGGAAAGCAGCCCCAAGACGGTGCTGCTCAATCTCGACCTGGTGGCCACCGTCGAGCTGGCCCCGCAATCCGACCTGCTCAGTTCGGCCGGCGCGGACAGCCGCAAGGTTTACGCTACTTTCCTGGCGTCCGATAAAACCGCGATCGCGACCCTGCATTTCGACAGCATCGCGGATGCGAATGCGTGGGTCAAGACCCACCTGGGCGTGGATCTGTAAGCCTCCGGCTCAGCGCGAAAAAAACGCTCCGTCTTGCGGAGCGTTTTTTTTATTGGCGGATCTGAATTACTTGACCGCGCGGATTGCGTTCAGCACCGGCTGCAGCACCGCGGCGCCCAGGCGCGCGCTGCGTGCGCCATCCCAGCCGACTTGCGGATCCGGGTCGTTGGCGTTGTCCTTGAACGGCAGTTCCAGCGTGAGCGACAGGCAGCCGAAGGCGTGGGTGATGTGCGGCGAACCCATGGTGAGGGTTTCTTCGGTGTACGGCGTGGCGCCGTAGCCGTGCACGTCCTGGAAGTCCGGGCTGGCGATCTTGAAGTCGGCGATGAAGCGGTCTTGTGCTTCTCCCTGTTCCTTGGTGAAGTTCGGCAGCGATTCGCTGCCGGCCACGAACACATAGGGCAGGCCTTCGTCGCCGTGCACGTCCAGGCACAGGTCGACCCCTAGCTCGTGCATTTTCTGCAGCACCAAAAACACCTCGGGGCTGCGCTCCATGCTCGGCTTGAGCCATTCGCGGTTGAGGTTGGCGCCGGCCGCATTGGTGCGCAGGTTGCCGCGCACCGAGCCGTCCGGGTTCATGTTCGGGACCACGTAGAACACCGATTCCTTCAGCAACTGGCGGCCGAACGGGTGGGCCGGATCCAGCAGCGCGTCGAGCATGCCCTCGACGAACCATTCGGCCATCGTTTCGCCCGGGTGCTGGCGCGCGATCACCCACACCTTCTTTTTACCCTCGGCCGGCTCGCCGATCACCAGCATGTTCAGGTCGCGGCCGTCGACGGTCGAACCCAGGTCGAGCATGCGCACGTTCTCGGCCATCTGGGCGCGGTCCAGCAGCTCCAGGTGGCGTTCCCACGAATATGGCTCGAAATAGGCGTAGTAGACGCTGTCCATGCCCGGGGTGTGCTCGATGGTGAGCACCTGGCCATCGAACGAGGTCGGCACGCGGAACCAGTTGACGCGGTCGTAGCTCGCCATCGCCTGGTAGCCTTCCCAGCCGGCCGTATAAGCGGCGTTGCCGGCGTTGAGCAGGCGGATGGAGCAGGCTTCGCCTTGCGCGCCCTGCAGGCGGAAGTAGAACCACTGGATGATGTCGGCGTGCGAGTCCTTGCGGATGTTCAGGTCGATGGCGTTGGCGCTGGTGGCGTTCACGACCTCGATGGCGCCAGCGTCGAATTGGCTGCTGATCTTGATAGACATGGTGTTGTCCTGTGTTGGGAAGGTACGTTGAAGCATCGATGATACCCGTTTTCGATAATCCCTCGCTAGGCGGGCCTGGCGCCGGGCAGGGCGGCGAAATGACGCTGCAGGGCGTCCAGCGCAACCTTTACCTTGGCCGGATCGCCGTCGCGCCGCGGCGTCATGGCCGCCACCGGCAGTGCCGGCAACTGCCAGTGCGGCAGCACGCGTACCAGGGCGCCACGTTCGAGGGCGGGGTGGACGTCGGCATGGCCCAGCAGCGCGAGCCCCATTCCCTGTTCGCACATCTGCTGCAGCGAGAGCTGGTTGTTGCTGACGATGCGCACGCCGACGCGCATGTGCTCGCGCTGCTCCCCCTGCCGCAGGTCGAGCTCCATGGATGGCACGCCGTCGTCGCCTTTCGGCTCGACTGCCTGGCGCATCGACCCCAGCCAGTGATGGTTTGATAGCGCACGCGGCGTGTCCGGCATGCCGTGGCGTTCGATATAGGCCGGCGCCGCGCATAGGATCACTTCGAACCGGCACAGGCGGCGTGCGATCCAGCCCGAATCGGGCAGGCGGCCGGCGCGGATGGCGATGTCAATGCGGGCGTCGATCAGGTCGATCATGGCGTCGTCGACCAGCAGCCGCAGGCGCAGCTGCGGCCACGCGGCCAGCACCGGCGCCAGGGCCGGCGCGATGTGCAGGCCGAAGCCCACCGGCGCCGCCACCCGCAGCTCGCCACTCGGCGCGTCGCGCGCATGCAGCAGCGAGTCGTTGGCGGCATTGGCTGCTTCCAGCAAGCGCAGGCAGTGCGGGTAGCAGCGGGCGCCGGCCTCGGTCAGGGTCAGCTTGCGCGTCGAGCGGTGCAGCAGCGTCACGCCGGCCTGCCGCTCGAGCGCGCGGATGGTCTGGCTGACGGCGGACGGGCTCATGCCGAGCCGACGCGCGGCGGCGCTCATCGAGCCGCTCGAGACCGTCTCGGCGAATACCGCATAGGGTTTCAGGTCGTTCATCTATTAGCCTGGCTTCAAGGTGATAGTGCTTCCAGCCATCTTATCGCCTTATCGTGAAGCCGGTATCGTGGTTAGCTCGAACACATCACTGGAGTCACGCATGAACATCGCCCTGATCGGCGCCACCGGCTTCGTCGGCGCCGCCGTCCTTTCCACCCTCCTGCAACGCGGCCACCAGGTCACCGCGCTGGTGCGCGATCCGTCGAAGCTGGCGCCGCAGCCCGGCCTGACCGCGGCGGTGGGCGACGCCTACGACGCCGACGCGGTCGCCGCCGCCGTGCGCGGTCACGACGCCGTGGTCTCGGCCTTCAATCCGGGCTGGAACGATCCCGCCCTGTACGACAACTTCATGCGCGGCAGCGCGGCCATCGAGCGTGGCGTCGAACTCGGCGGCGTGCGGCGCCTGCTGGTGGTCGGCGGGGCCGGTAGCCTGTTCGTGGCGCCTGGCGTGCAACTGGTCGACACGCCCAAATTTGTCGACCACGTGCCGGCCAATATCGTGCCGGGCGCGCAGGCGGCGCGCGACGCGCTGAACACGCTGCGCGCAAATACCACGCTGGACTGGACCTTCCTCAGCCCGCCCGCGATGCTGGGACAGGGCGAGGCGACCGGCGGCTACCGTGTCGGCGGCGAAGACTTGCTGATGGACGGCGACAAGCCGGCCGGTATGGCGGTGGCCGACCTGGCGCTCGCGATCGCCGACGAGATCGAACAGCCGCGCCACCTGCGGGCGCGCTTCACCGTCGCCAGCCCGGCGTAATCAATCGCGCAGGCCGCCGAAGCGGCCGTGATAGGCGGCGTCGGCTTCCGGCGTCGCCGCGTCTTCCTTGCGCAGCATGGCCAGCACGTGCTCCTCGGCGCGCGCGTGGCACAGGCGGTAGATATCGCGCGCCAGCGCATAAGCGTCGGTCCCTGGCCACGGCTGCGGCAGCAGGGCCAGCGGCAGCATCGGGTCGTGCAGCTGCACCCGCCGGTAGGCGTGGATCAGCAGCGTGCGGATCGCGAACGCATCCTCGGGCCTCACGTCGCCCTGGCCCAGCATGTCGGGCAGCGGCGCGAAGCGCTCGATGAAGCCGCGATAGGCATTCACCACCGCGTCGAGATTCCAGCAGTCGCCCACCAGCTCGGGCAGCGGGCGCGTGCCCATGCCGGGCAGCTCGTCGACCTGGCACACGAAGACCTTGTCGGTGGCGTCCGCGCGCGCCAGGATCTCGCGCAGCGTGTCGCGCTCGGGCGCCGGATGCGCCATCACCCCCGTCGCCAGCATCGCGAAACCCTCCCACTCGAGTTCCTTGCGCAGCAGGGTGCGCAGCTCGCTGTCGATGCTGCCGCTCTTGCCATGCGGCGCCAGCACGAAGGTCCAGCGCCCATCCCAGTCCAGGCCCGGCGCCGAATAGATGCGGCGGTTGGCGCGCTCGAAGCGAGGCAGCGCCTTCGGCTCGATCGCATAGCGGCTGCGCCGGCCTTCACGGCTGGCCGTCAGCCAGCCTTCCTGCACCAGGCGGAACACGCTGGTGCGCACCAGCCGGTCGCCGACGCCGAGCGGGCCCACCAGCTCGATCATGCTGCCCAGCCAGAAGGCACCGCCGTGCGGGGCGATCGTGTCGCCGCACACGGTCACCACCAGCGACTTGTGGCGTGGCGGATCGAGGGCCAGGTTGTGGGCGATCCACTCAGTGCTGGACAGTCGTTTCATGATTGCGGTCAATTTTTCGTGCTGCGATATGATTCAAAATTATTGTGTACATCAAGTTTTTTGTATCGTATTATGATTTGGACGGGTTTGCAATTGTAGAGAACCACGGGGGAAGCTATGTACGCACAAATGGTGGAGACCGGCCTCAAGAAAGTCCGCACAGAACAGGACATGAGCGCCGAAGAGCAGGCGTTCCAGGCGCGCATCGACGCCGGGATCAAGATCGAACCGAAGGACTGGATGCCGGAAGCGTACCGCAAGACGCTGATCCGCCAGATTTCGCAGCACGCGCATTCCGAGATCGTCGGCCAGCTCCCGGAGGGTAACTGGGTAACGCGCGCGCCGACCCTGCAGCGCAAGTCGGTCCTGCTGGCCAAGATCCAGGACGAGGCCGGCCACGGCCTGTACCTGTACAGCGCCGCCGAGACGCTGGGCGTCTCGCGCGACGAGCTGCTGCAGGCCCTGCACGCCGGTAAAGCCAAGTATTCGAGCATCTTCAACTATCCGACGCTGAGCTGGGCCGATATGGGCGCGATCGGCTGGCTGGTGGACGGCTCGGCCATCATCAACCAGATCCCGCTGTGCCGCTGCTCGTATGGCCCGTATGCGCGCGCCATGGTTCGCGTCTGCAAGGAAGAATCCTTCCACGCGCGCCAGGGCTACGACATCATGATGGCGCTGGCCAAGGGCACGCCGGAGCAGAAGGCGATGGCCCAGGATGCGCTCAACCGCTGGTGGTGGCCTTCGCTGATGATGTTCGGTCCGTCCGACGCCGAATCGGTCAACAGCGCGCAATCGACGGCGTGGCGCATCAAGCTGTTCTCGAACGACGAGCTGCGCCAGCGCATGGTCGACCAGACCGTGCCGCAAGCCGAATACCTGGGCCTGACGGTGCCCGATCCCGACCTCAAGTGGAACGCCGAACGCGGCTCCTACGATTTCGGCGAAATCGACTGGTCCGAGTTCTACAACGTCCTGAAGGGCAACGGCCCCTGCAACCGCGAGCGCCTGCGCACGCGTGTCAAAGCCTGGGACGACGGCGAATGGTTCCGCGATGCCCTCGTCGCCCACGCCGACAAGCAAGCCGCCAAAAAAGCCGCAGCGTAGGGTGGACGGCTCCGCCGTCCACGCGTTCAACACACGCTCGACCTACCCGAACGCCATCACGGAGACAACAATGAGCAAAGAATGGCCCCTGTGGGAAGTCTTCATCCGCAGCCAGCACGGCCTCGCCCACAAGCACGTCGGCAGCCTGCACGCCCCTGACGCCGAAATGGCGATCAACAACGCACGCGACGTCTACACCCGTCGCAACGAAGGCGTCTCGATCTGGGTCGTGCGCGCCGCCGACATCGTCGCCAGCAGCCCTTCCGACAAGGAGTCGCTGTTCGAGCCGGCCAACAGCAAGGTCTACCGCCACCCGACCTTCTTCCCGATGCCGGAAGAAGTCAAGAACCTGTGAGCCTGCAGATGGACGCCAAATTCCAGTACCTGCTGCGCCAGGGCGACAACGCCCTGATCCTGTCGCAGCAACTGTGCCAACTGGTCGGCAAGGGCCCTGCGCTCGAAGAAGATATGGCCCTGTCCAACGTCGCCCTCGACCTCCTGGGCCAGACCCGCATGTGGCTGACGTATGCGGGCGAGCTCGAAGGAAAAGGCCGCGACGAAGACCGCCTGGCATTCCTGCGCGACGCCCACGACTACCGCAGCTGCCTGCTGGTCGAGCAGCCCAACGGCAGCTACGCCGACACCCTGACGCGCCAATTCTTGTTCGATACCTGGCACTACTTCCTGATGGATGGCCTGACCAAGTCAAGCGACGAGCGCATCCGCGAGATCGCCGCCAAGTCGATCAAGGAAGTAACCTATCACCTGCGCCGCAGCGGCGACCTGGTGGTGCGCCTGGGCGATGGCAGCGACAAGAGCCGCGCCATGATGCAGACCGCGCTCGACGAGCTGTGGATGTATAGCGGCGAGATGTTCCTCTACGACGAGATCGACAATGCGATGGTGGAGCAGGGAGTTGCTCCGGCCGTCGATTCGATTCGCAAGCAATGCCTCGACCACATGGCCGACATCTTCAGCGAGGCCACCCTGACGATGCCATCGCCCGACGCCTGGATGCAGCGCGGCGGCAAGCAGGGGCGCCACAGCGAACGCCTCGGCTTTATCCTGGCCGAGATGCAGTTCCTGCAGCGCGCCTACCCTGGAGCGGCCTGGTAATGACTGCACTCGATGTCTCCGTCGAACAGGTGTGGGACTGGCTCGGCGAGGTCGCCGATCCGGAGATCCCTGTCATCTCGGTAGTCGACCTGGGCATCGTGCGCGCCGTGCGCCTGGAGGGTGAGACATGCGTGGTCACGATCACGCCGACGTATTCGGGCTGCCCGGCGATGCAGGTGATCTCTGAATCGGTCAGCGAAGCGTTGCGCGCGCACGGCATCGAGGATGTCCGTATCGAGAGCCGTCTGTCTCCCGCCTGGACCACCGACTGGATGAGCGCGGCCGGCAAGGCTGCCCTGAAAGGCTATGGCATCGCGCCGCCGGTGCAGCAGGCGATCGACATCAGCGGCCTGCACGCCGGCATCCGCCGCCGCGCGGCGCCCGACGTCGCCTGCCCGCACTGCGGCTCGCCCCACACCCAACTGACCAGCGAATTCGGCTCGACCCCGTGCAAGGCGCTGTACAAGTGCCTCGATTGCCGCGAGCCGTTCGACTACTTCAAATGCCACTGAGGTCTGCATGAGCAAGTTCCATCCATTGACCGTATCGAAGGTGAAGCACGAGACGCGCGACGCCATCGCCGTCACCTTCGACGTCCCGCCCGAGCTGAAAGAGGCCTTCGCCTACCGCCAGGGCCAGTACCTGACCCTGCGCGCCACCATCGATGGCGAAGAGGTGCGACGCTCGTACTCGATCTGCTCGGCCGTGCAGGACGCGCAGCTGCGGGTGGCGATCAAGCGCTGCAGCGGCGGCCTGTTCTCGGGCTGGGCCAACGACAGCCTGCAGCCCGGCGCCACGCTGGACGTAATGCCACCCAGCGGCAACTTCAACGTGCCGCTCGACGCGGCGAGCAGCCGCCACTACCTGGCGTTCGCCGCCGGCAGCGGCATCACGCCGATCCTGTCGATCGTCAAGACCACCTTGCAGGCCGAGCCCGAGAGCCGCTTCACCATCGTTTACGGCAACCGCGCCTCGTCGAGCGTGATCTTCCGCGACGAACTGACCGACCTGAAGGACCAGTACATGGGGCGCCTCCGCCTGGTGTACGTGATGAGCCGCGAGCAGCAGGACATCGAACTGTTCAACGGCCGCATCACCGAAGACAAGTGCAGCCAGTTCCTGCGCCACTGGATCGATATCAAAGACATCGACGTCGCCTTCATCTGCGGCCCGGAAGACATGATGCACGGCGTCTCGCGCGCGCTGCAGGACGCCGGCCTGCCGAAGGAGCAGATCCGCATCGAACTGTTCGCCGCCAGCACGCCGACGCGCGAGCGCAAGCCGCGTTCGGTCGAATCGGCAGCACGAAACCTGACTGAAGTGACGGTGATCATGGACGGCAACGCCGCCAGCTTCACAATGGACAAGGACAAAGAATCGCTGCTGGACGCCGGCCTGCGCGCCGGGCTCGACATGCGCTACTCGTGCAAGGGAGGCGTGTGCTCGACCTGCCGCTGCAAGGTGCTCGATGGCGAAGTCGAAATGGACGTGAACTACGCGCTCGAGGATTACGAAGTGGCGCGAGGGTTTGTGTTGAGCTGCCAGAGTTTCCCGGTCACCGACAAGGTGGTGGTCGATTTCGATATCCACGAATAAGCGAATCGATCGATAGCCCGCAGCCCAAACACCGTCGTTCCCGCGGAGGCGGGAACCTAAGGTGAATTTCGTGGCGTAGCAGCGAACTTGGGTTCCCGCCTTCGCGGGAACGACGTGCAAACGATAACGAAAATAGTGGAGACAACAATGACCTACGAATCCATACAATTCAAGATCGAAAACGGCATCGCGCTGCTGACCCTGAGCCGGCCCGACCGCCTGAACAGCTTCACCCAGGCCATGCATCTCGAAGTGCGCGACGCCCTCGACAAGCTGCAGGCCGACAAATCCGTCCGTGTGCTGGTCCTGACCGGCGCCGGCCGCGGCTTCTGCGCCGGCCAGGACCTGTCCGACCGCGCCGTCGACCCCGGCGCCCCGAGCGTCGACCTGGGCGCATCGGTCGAAAAATTCTACGCCCCGCTGGTGCTCACCCTGAAGAATCTGCCCATGCCGGTCATCTGCGCCGTCAATGGCGTGGCGGCCGGCGCCGGCGCCAACCTGGCGCTGGCCTGCGACATCGTGCTGGCCGCCAAATCGGCCAGCTTCATCGAAGCCTTCAGCAAACTGGGCCTGATCCCCGACACCGGCGGCACCTGGCACCTGCCGCGCCTGATCGGCCATGCGCGCGCCATGGGCCTGGCCATGCTGGGCGAAAAACTCAGCGCCGAGAAAGCCGAGGAATGGGGCCTGATCTGGCGCTGCGTGCCCGACGAAGCCCTGATGGACGAGGCGATGGCCATGGCCGAACACTTCGCCGCCGCGCCGACGAAGGGACTGGCCTTCACCAAGAAAGCCTTCCAGGCCAGCTACGCCAACTCGCTCGAAGACCAGCTGCAGCTCGAAGCCGGCATGATGCGCGAACTCGGCTACAGCCACGATTACCGCGAAGGTGTGGCCGCCTTCATGGCCAAGCGCACGCCGCATTTCAAGGGAGAGTGAGCATGCACGCCATCCCTCCAGGCAGCACGGTCGCCGTCATCGGCAGCGGCGCCATGGGCGCCGGCATCGCGCAGGTCGCGGCCACTGCCGGCCACCAGGTCCTGCTGTTCGATACCCGCGCGGACGCCGCCGACACCGCCATCGCCGGCATCGGCAAGACCTATGCGAAGCTGGTCGAGAAGGGCCGCATGGGCGCGGTCGAATCCGACCTGGCGCGCGAACGCCTCAAGCGCATCGCGTCGTTGCACGAAGCCGCCAGCGCCGTCCTCGTGATCGAGGCCATCGTCGAGAGCCTGGACGCCAAGCGCGCCCTGTTCGCCGAGCTGGAAGGCATCGTCGGCCAGCACTGCATCCTGGCCACCAACACCTCGTCGATCTCGGTCACAGCCATCGGCGCGCAGTTGAAGCACCCGGAACGCCTGGTCGGCATGCACTTCTTTAACCCGGTGCCGCTGATGGCACTGGTCGAGGTCATTAGCGGCCTGGCCACCGGCCGCGACGTCGCGAACGTCGTCCATGCCACCGCTGAAAGCTGGGGCAAGAGCCCGGTGCATGCGAAATCGACGCCCGGCTTCATCGTCAACCGCGTGGCCCGGCCGTATTACGCCGAAGCCCTGCGCCTGCTGCTGGAGCAAGCCGCCGACGTGGCGACGCTGGACGCCGTGATGCGCGACTGCGGCGGCTTCCGCATGGGGCCTTTCGAGCTGATGGACCTGATCGGCCACGACGTCAACTTCTCGGTCACCAACTCGGTATTCGCCGCCTACTACAACGACCCGCGCTTCACGCCCTCGATCCTGCAGCAGGAACTGGTCAGCGCCGGCTTCCTGGGCCGCAAGACCGGACGCGGCTTCTACCGCTACGGTGACGACGTTGTTAAACCGGCACCGCAGACCGAGGCGCCAGGCCAGAAACCGTCTGCGCTGCGCCATGCCGGCGGCCTCGGTGCGGTCGATGCGCTCGCCGATCGCCTGCGTGGCGCCGGCTTCGATCCGGTCGCCATCGAGGCCGCGCCCGGCCTGTATTGCGAAGGCGCCGCGATCTACCTCACCGATGGTCGCAGCGCCACCGAGCGCGCCGAAGCGGACGGCCACCGCGACACGATCCTGTTCGACCTTCTGCTCGACCCCGCGGGCGCCACCCGCATCGCGCTGGCGCGTGCCGACCAGTGCGGCGACGCTGCCTGGCAGGCCGCGGTTGGCTTGTTCCAGGCCGCCGGCTTTGCCGTCACGCGCATGGACGACGTTCCCGGCATGGCCGTGATGCGCACAGTGGCGATGCTGGCCAACGAGGCCGCCGATGCCGTCAACCAGGGCGTGTGCAGCGCACGCGCCGTCGACATCGCGATGCAGAAAGGCGTCAATTATCCACGCGGCCCGCTGGCCTGGGCCGACAGCATGGGCTTGCGCCAGGTCGTCACCGTGCTGGCCAACCTGGCTGCCACCTATGGCGAAGACCGCTACCGCGTGTCGCCGCTGCTGCGCCGCAAGCTGGCTGCCGATCCGCAGGGGGCACGTTTCCATGCACGTTGATCCACAACGGCTGGCCGAACTGGCCGGCCGCACGATGTACGAACGCGATCCGGCCAGCCAGGGCCTGGGCATGCAACTGCTCGAGATCCGCCCCGGCTATGCGCGCATGTCGATGAAGGTGCGCGACGATATGCTCAACGGCCACGCCACCTGCCACGGCGGCTACATCTTCATGCTGGCCGACAGCGCCTTCGCCTTCGCCTGCAACTCGCACAACTTCAATACCGTCGGCGCCGGCTGCACCATCGACTACCTCGCGCCGGGCCGTCCCGGCGACGTGCTGGTGGCCGAGGCGGTGGAGCAGGCGCTGCAGGGCAAGACCGGCGTCTACGACGTCGCCGTGACGGACCAGGACGGGCGCAGGATCGCGCTGTTCCGCGGAAAGTCGCACCGCGTCGCCGGCACCCTGGTGCCGATGGACGCGTGAATCAACACTGAAAGGAGATTGAGATGGTCCAACGTATTCCCGCCGACGGCGAGCTGGAACCGATCGAACGCGCCAGCCGCGACGAGCTACAGGCGCTTCAGCTGCAGCGCCTGCAGTGGACGCTCAAGCACGCCTATGAGAACGTGCCGCACTACCGCGCCGCCTTCGACGAAGCAGGGGTACACCCGAGCGACCTGAAGACGCTGGCCGACCTGGCGAAATTCCCGTTTACCGAGAAGAAGACGCTGCGCGACAACTACCCGTTCGGCCTGTTCGCCGTGCCGCGCGAAGAGGTGGTGCGCGTGCACGCTTCGTCCGGCACCACCGGCAAGCCGACCGTGGTCGGCTACACGCAAAACGATATCGACACCTGGGCCAACGTCGTGGCGCGTTCGATCCGCGCCGCCGGCGGGCGCAAGGGCGACCTGGTGCACATCTCCTACGGCTATGGCCTGTTCACCGGCGGCCTGGGCGCCCACTACGGCGCCGAGCGCCTGGGCTGCACCGTGATCCCGATGTCGGGCGGCCAGACCGAGAAGCAGGTGCAGCTGATCTGCGACTTCAAGCCGTCGATCATCATGGTCACGCCCTCGTACATGCTCAATATTATCGAGGAGTTCGCGCGCCAGGGGATCGACCCTGCCACCTCGTCGCTCAAGGTCGGCATCTTCGGCGCCGAGCCGTGGACCGACGCCATGCGGCGCGAGATCGAGACGCGCGCCGGCATCGATGCGGTCGACATCTACGGCCTGTCCGAAGTGATGGGGCCGGGCGTGGCCAGCGAATGCATCGAGAGCAAGGACGGCCCCGTCATCTGGGAAGACCATTTTTATCCCGAGATCATCGACCCCGACACCGGAGAAGTGCTGCCGGACGGCGAAGAGGGCGAACTGGTATTCACCTCGCTCACCAAGGAAGCGCTGCCCATCATCCGCTACCGCACGCGCGACCTGACCCGTTTGCTGCCGCCGACCTCGCGCGCGATGCGCCGCATGGGCCGCATCACGGGCCGCTCGGACGATATGCTGATCATCCGCGGCGTAAACGTGTTCCCGAGCCAGATCGAGGAACTGATCCTCAAGATGCCGACGCTGGCGCCCCAATACCAGCTGGTGGTGGCGCGCGACGGCCATCTCGACACGCTCGAAGTGCTGGGTGAATTGCGTGATGCCTCTCTGCCGCCAGACAGCGTGGATGCGCTGTGCCGCGACCTCCAGCACTGCATCAAGACCTATGTCGGCGTGACCACTCGCGTGACCCTGCTGCCGCCGCAAGGCATCGAACGCACCCTGACCGGCAAGGCCCGGCGCGTGGTCGACCGCCGTCCAAAACAATAAAAGGAGAAATTCATGATCGACGCCTTCATCGTTGACGCCGTCCGCACCCCCTTCGGCCGCTACGGCGGCGCCTTGTCCAGCATCCGCGCCGACGATCTTGCCGCGTTGCCGATCGCGGCGCTGATGGCCCGCAACCAGGGCGTCGACTGGACCGCGGTAGACGACCTGCTCTACGGCTGCGCCAACCAGGCCGGCGAAGACAACCGCAACGTCGGCCGCATGGCCGCGCTGCTGGCCGGCCTGCCGCAAGACGTGCCCGCCAACACCATCAATCGCTTGTGCGGTTCGGGCATGGATGCCGTGGGCACCGCCGCGCGCGCCATCAAGGCCGGCGAGGCGCAACTCGTGATCGCCGGCGGTGTCGAAAGCATGACCCGTGCGCCGTTCGTGATGGGCAAGGCCGACAGCGCATTCTCGCGCGCGGCGAAGATGGAGGATACGACCCTGGGCTGGCGCTTCGTCAATCCGGCGATGAAGGCAAAGTACGGCATCGACTCGATGCCCGAAACCGCCGAAAACGTGGCGCGCGAGTTCGGCATCGCCCGCGCCGACCAGGATGCATTCGCGCTGCGCAGCCAGCAGCGCTGGGCACGCGCGAACGAAGAAGGATTCTTCAAGGACGAGATCGTGCCGGTGACGGTGGCCCTCAAGAAAGGTGAATCGCGCGTGGTCGACACCGACGAGCAGCCGCGCCCCGATACCAGCATTGAAGCACTGGCCAAGCTGAAGGGCGTGGTCACTCCGGATGGCTCGGTCAGCGCCGGCAACGCCTCGAGCCTGAACGACGGCGCGTGTGCGCTGCTGCTGGCTTCCGGCGAAGTCGCCGCCCGCTACGGCTTGACCCCGCGCGCACGCGTGGTCGGCATGGCCACCGTCGGCCTGGCGCCGCGCATCATGGGTTACGGCCCGGCGCCGGCGGTGAAGAAGCTGCTGGCCCAGACCGGCCTCACGCTCGAGCAGATGGACGTGATTGAGTTGAACGAAGCCTTCGCCGCCCAGGGCCTGGCCGTCACGCGCGACCTCGGCCTGGCGGACGACGACGCCCGCGTCAACCCGAACGGTGGCGCGATCGCCATCGGCCACCCGCTGGGCGCCTCCGGCGCGCGCCTGGTGATGACGGCCGTGAACCAGCTGCACCGCACGGGCGGACGTTACGCCTTGTGCACGATGTGCATCGGCGTCGGCCAGGGCATCGCGATGATCGTGGAGCGTGTGTAAAAGATATGGTTAAGGTCTACGAAATCGACGGCGTGCGACCGGTCGTGCATCCGACCGCCTACGTGCACCCGTCGGCGGTGCTGATTGGCGACGTGATCGTCGGCCCGCGCTGCTATATCGGCCCCTGCGCCAGCCTGCGCGGCGATTTCGGCCGCCTGATCCTGGAAGAGGGCGCCAACCTGCAGGATACCTGCGTGATGCACGGCTTCCCGGGGGAAGATACGGTGGTCGAAGTCGACGGCCACATCGGCCACGGCGCCGTGCTGCATGGCTGCCGCGTCAAGCGCAACGCCATGGTCGGCATGAATGCGGTGGTGATGGACAAGGCCGTAGTTGGAGAAGAGTCGATCGTAGCCGCATCCAGCTTCGTGAAAGCGGGCATGGTGATTCCACCGCGCTCGATGGTGATGGGTGCGCCGGCCAAGGTAATGCGCGAACTTACCGATGAAGACGTGCAGTGGAAAAGCTTCGGCACCCGCCAGTACCAGGAACTGGCCGTGCGATCGCTGCACACCATGCGTGAGGTCGAGGCGGATACCGAAGTGGAGCCGGACAGACAACGCATCGCATTCGACGCCGACGGCATGCACAAGCCGAAAGCCTGAAGAGACAAACGAGGAGACAGAATATGGGTAACATCCCGACACTACAAAGCCTGATCGCCGGCCGCTGGCATGGCCAGGAATCGCACACCGCGCTGCACAGCGCCCTCGACAACGCGCTGATCTATCACACGCACGCCGAGAAAATCGATTTCGACGAGGCCTTGAGCTTCGCCCGCAAGACCGGCATCAAGAGCTTGATGAGCCAGGACTTCCAGAAGCGCGCGCAATGCCTGAAGGCGTTGGCGCTGTACCTCATGGAGCGCAAGGAAGAACTGTACGAGATCTCGCACCTGACCGGCGCGACGCGCCAGGACAGCTGGGTCGACGTCGAAGGCGGCATCGGCACCCTGTTCGCCTACGCCAGCATGGGCTCGCGCGAGCTGCCGTCATCGAACGTGCTGCACGAAGGCCCGGCCATGGCGCTGGGCAAGCGCGGCGGCTTCTCGGGCACCCACATCCTGGTGCCGCGCGGCGGCGTGGCGGTGCACATCAACGCCTTCAACTTCCCGATCTGGGGCCTGCTCGAGAAATTCGCGCCGAGCTTCCTGGCGGCCATGCCCTGCATCGCCAAGCCGGCCACCGCTACCAGCTACCTGACCCATGCCGTGGTCAGGATGATGATGGAGTCGAATTTGCTGCCGGACGGCGCGCTGCAGCTCGTGATCGGCAGCACCGGCGACCTGCTCGATCGCCTGGGTGGCTTCGATGCCGTCACCTTCACCGGCTCGGCCGACACCGCCGCCAAGCTGCGTTCGAACCCGAACCTGATCCGCGCATCGGTGCCGTTCACGGCCGAAGCCGACTCGCTCAACTGCGCGATCCTGGCGCCGGACGTCACGCCCGACGATCCGGAGTTCGACCTGTTCGTAAAGGAAGTGGCGCGCGAGATGACCGGCAAGGCCGGCCAGAAGTGCACCGCGATTCGTCGCGTGATCGTGCCGGAAACGCTGGTCGATGCGGTCGGCGAACGCCTGCGCGAGCGCTTGGCCAAGACCACGGTCGGCAATCCGAAAGTGGAGGGGGTGCGCATGGGCGCGCTGGCGTCGATGGACCAGCACCGCGACGTCAGCGAGCGGGTCGAGCTGCTCGCGCGTGGCAACGAGGTCCTGTTCAGCGCGCGCGACGGCTTCAATCCGGTCGGCGACAACGTCGCCAGCGGCGCGTTCTTCTCGCCCACCTTGCTGCTGTGCCGTAATGCGATGGACAACGACGCCGTGCACGACGTGGAAGCCTTTGGCCCGGTCAGCACGCTGATGACCTACCGCGACATCGACGAGGCACTGGAGCTGGCCACGCGCGGCAAGGGCAGCCTGGTGACGACGCTCGCCACCAAAGACCCTGCGATCGCCGCCTACGCCGTGCCGGTGGCGGCGGCTTCGCATGGCCGCGTGCTGATCCTGGACCGCGAAGCAGCCGTGGACAGCACCGGCCATGGCTCGCCGCTGCCGCAACTGAAACACGGCGGCCCGGGCCGCGCCGGTGGCGGTGAAGAGCTGGGCGGCATCCGCGCCGTCAAGCACTTCCTGCAGCGCGCCGCGGTGCAGGGTTCGCCGACCATGCTTGGCGCCGTGACGGGCGAATACGTGCGCGGCGGCGCCGTCAAGGAAAGCGAGATCCACCCGTTCCGCCGCTACTTCGAAGACCTGGAGATGGGCCACTCGCTGCTGACCCACCGCCGCACGGTGAGCGAAGCCGACATCGTCAATTTCGGCGGCGTCTCGGGCGACTACTTTTACATGCACTTCGACGAGATTGCAGCGAAAGACACGCAGTTCGGCCAGCGCATCGCGCACGGCTACTTCGTGCTGTCGGCGGCGGCCGGCCTGTTCGTGTCGCCGGCGCCGGGGCCGGTGCTGGCCAACTACGGCCTGGACAACCTGCGCTTCGTGGCGCCGGTGGCGATCGGCGACACCATCCGCGCGCGCCTGACCTGCAAGCGCAAGGTCGACCGCAACCGCGCGGATGAGCAGGGCAGGGGACAGGGCGTGGTGGCGTGGGATGTGCAGGTGACTAACCAGCGCGATGAGTTGGTGGCGAGCTACGACATCCTGACGCTGGTGTTGAAACGCGGCTGAACCGGGTCAGTCTAGCTTGCGCGCATAGCGGTCGCGCACATGCTGGCTGATGTACGTCGACAGGCCGCGGCCGTTCGCGGCCAGCTCGCGCATGCGGGCGATGTGCTCGACGCCGGCGCTGTCTTCGGTGTATTCATAGCGGCCGCCACCGATGAATTTCACCGTGATCGAATCCTTCCCGAGCGCGTAGGCGACGACGCCGGATTCGCCGCTGCGATTTGCATAGCGTTGCATGGTCCCTCCTCGACATGGTGCATGTCGATATGGAACCATGCAAGCGTCATGCAGGACGCACGATTCAAGACCGCGTGCGCTGCAGCCGCAGCAGTCCTTCCGGCGTGCGGATCGCGCGCAGGTCGTCGTAGTCCGGAACGCCGGTCACGCGGGTTGCGAGTGGCTCGTGGTGAGTGGCGGTGACGACGATGCTGTCCATCCCGGCTGCCTCGGCCGATTGCAGGCCGGCCAGCGTATCCTCGAACACCAGGCAGTCCTGCGGTCGCATGCCCAGTTTTTCGGCGCCCAGCAGGAAGGGATCCGGCGCCGGCTTGCCGCGCTGGACGTCTTCGGCCGCCACCATCACAGGCGGCGTCGGAAGCCCGGCAGCGGCGATGCGCGCCTCGGCCAGCGCGCGCGGGGCCGACGTGACGATGGCCCAGCGGTCGGCCGGCAGGGTGGCCAGGAAAGCCGCCACGCCGGCGATCGCCTCGATGCCTTCGACATCCTCGATCTCGGCCAGCGTGATGCGCTGCGCTTCGGCTTCCACGTCGATATCGGGCAAGCCGACGCCGCGCACCGTGTCGATGCTGCGCTTGCCGTGGATGGTCGGCAGGAAGACATCGACGTCCAGGCCATGGCTGCGCGCCCAGGCAGCCCAGACGCGCTCGGCGGCGATGATCGAGGTGAGGATGGTGCCATCCATGTCGAACAGGAAGGCGGCGTAATCGCGGGTGGGGAGGGCGGTCATTGAATCGTTACTAGAAAGGGGAACAGGGATGATGGAGCCTGGACGAGGCCCATACACGTCGTTCCCGCGCAGGCGGGAACCCAAGTGCTATCAGCGTCGTCGTAACGCGAAAAACTTGGGTCCCCGCCTTCGCGGGAACGACGTGCTAGATTACTCGGCCAGTTGCTGGCGCACGCGCACGATAGCCGCACGCACCTGGTTCGGCGCGGTGCCGCCCACGTGGTCGCGCGCCGCCACCGAACCCTCGAGGGTCAGCACCTCGAACACGTCCTGCCCGATCAGCGGCGAGAAGCCCTGCAGCGTTTCGAGCGACATCTCGGACAGATCGCAGCCCGCCTGGTCGCAGGCGCGCACCGCATGCGCCACGGCTTCGTGGGCGTCGCGGAACGGCAGGCCTTTCTTGACCAGGTAGTCGGCCAGGTCGGTCGCGGTGGCATAGCCCTGCAGCGCCGCGGCGCGCATGTTCTCGGCCTTGACCGTGATGCCCGACGCCATGTCGGTGAAGATGCGCAGCGTGTCGGTCACGGTGTCGATGGTGTCGAACAGCGGTTCCTTGTCTTCCTGGTTGTCCTTGTTGTAGGCCAGCGGCTGGCCTTTCATCAGGGTCAAGAGGCCAGTCAGGTGGCCGTACACACGGCCGGTCTTGCCGCGCGCCAGTTCCGGCACGTCCGGGTTTTTCTTTTGCGGCATGATCGACGAGCCGGTGCAGAAGCGGTCGGCGATGTCGATGAAGCCGATGCGCGGGCTGATCCACATCACCAGCTCTTCCGAGAAGCGCGAGACGTGCATCATCAGGATCGAGGCGGCGGCGGTGAATTCGATCGCGAAGTCGCGGTCGGATACGGCGTCGAGCGAGTTGTGGCAGACGTCGTCGAAGCCCAGGGTCTTGGCCACGCGCAGGCGGTCGATCGGGAAGGTGGTGCCGGCCAGGGCGGCGGCGCCCAGCGGCAGGCGGTTGACGCGGCGGCGCGCATCCTGCATGCGCTCGGCGTCGCGGCCGAACATCTCGACGTAGGCCAGCATGTGGTGGCCGAAGGTGATCGGCTGCGCCACCTGCAGGTGGGTGAAGCCCGGCATGATGGTGTCGGCGTGGCGTTCGGCGAGATCCGTCAGGGCGCCGCGCAGGCCGTTCAGCAGGGCCAGGATGTCGTCGATGGCGGCGCGCACGTACAGGCGGATGTCAGTCGCGACCTGGTCGTTGCGCGAGCGGCCGGTGTGCAGGCGCTTGCCGGCGTCGCCGACCAGCTCGGTCAGGCGCTTCTCGATGTTCAGGTGCACGTCTTCGAGGTCGAGCAGCCATTCGAAGCTGCCGGCGTCGATCTCGGACCGGATTTGCGTCATGCCGCGCTCGATCTCGGCACGGTCGTGCTCGCTGATGATGCCCTGGGCCGCCAGCATCTCGGCGTGCGCCAGCGAGCCCTGGATGTCGTATTGCGCCAGGCGTTTGTCGAAGAACACGGACGCGGTGTAGCGCTTGACGAGATCGGAGACGGGTTCGGAGAAGCGGGCCGACCAGGCTTCGGCTTTTTTGGAGAATTGTTCGGTCATGGTGGAATTCCGGTTGGGGATCCAGCGATTATAAACTGCGTCGCCGCCACGCCATCCGGTGGGCAGATTACTCAGGGAAAGCTCGCGAAAAAAAGCCGCCTGAAGAGCCCAATTGAAGCGGAGGCGGGGACCAATCGGCGCTAAAATGGTTTTTTTGCCAGCTTTGCAAGCCCAATGATTACGAACGATTCCAGCTTCCAGGTCAGTACTGACCAGTCCCGGCTCGATATCCCGATGATCTACCGCTTCCTCAGTGAGCAGTCGACCTGGGCCGTGGGCATTTCCCGTCCGATCGTCGAGCGCGCCATTGAGAATTCGCTGTGCTTCGGCGGCTACCTCGACGGCCGCCAGATCGCGTTCGCGCGCGTGATTACCGACTACGCCACCTTTGCCAACCTGGTGGACGTGTTCGTCGTACCAGAATTCCGGGGACATGGCTACGGCAAGCAGTTGATCGGCGTGGTGCTGGGCCACCCCAGCCTGCAGAAACTGCGCCGCTTCACGCTGGCCACCAAGGACTCGC
The DNA here is from genome assembly GCF_034045165.1 of Massilia sp. CFBP9026. NCBI lineage: Bacteria > Pseudomonadati > Pseudomonadota > Betaproteobacteria > Burkholderiales > Oxalobacteraceae > Massilia > Massilia sp. CFBP9026. The sequence continues at coordinate 239,215 of NZ_JAXCWH010000002.1, read as the reverse complement.
ACAGCTTGTACGAACGCTTCGGTTTCACTCCACCGTTGCGTCCAGAGACATTGATGGAACGTTACTTTCCCAACATCTATCTATCCTGAGCGTACTCAACATGGCGACGTGAATCTGGAATCAGGCTTACTCTGATGGCTCATCAGAGGAAGCCCTATGTTCCGATTCGTCGTCCATGCCGTAATCACGTTGGCATTGCTGGCGAGCAGTGCCAGCAATGCCGCTGACAAAGAACCCGTCCCGCCGAAAGGCTCGCTCGTCATCATCGGCGGCGCCCTGCGCTCCGATAACGATGCCGTGTGGGAACGCATCGTCCAGCTCGCTGGCGGCAAAGGCGCCCGGGTTGCCGTGTTCGCCTCCGCCTCGGCGAGTCCCGAACGGGCCGGCAATTATCTCGTCGAGCGCCTGAACCGCCATGGCGCCGACGCCTTCTTCGTCCCGGTCGCCGAGCGCCTGGATGGCGCCGACGGGCGCGCCGCGGCCGACGACCCCAAGCTGGCCGAGGCCGTGCGCACGGCCGGCGGCGCTTATTTCTCGGGTGGCGACCAGGGCCGCATCACGGGCGTCCTGCGCCGGCCCGACGGCAGCAACACGCAGGTGCTCGACGCCCTGTGGGACATGTACCGGCGCGGTGGCGTGATCGCCGGCTCGAGCGCCGGCGCCGCCATCATGAGCAGCACCATGTTCGGCCACCCGCGCTCGATCCTGTCCACCCTCCAGCATGGCGTCGACGACGGCCGCCAGATCACGCGCGGGCTGGGCTTCATCGGCGACGACGTCTTCATCGACCAGCACCTGCTGGTACGCGGACGCTTCGCGCGCATGCTGCCGGCCATGCTGGCCAAGGGCTACAAGATCGGCCTCGGGATCGACGAGAACACGGCGATGGTGGTGGGGCCGAAGCGCGACGTCGAAGTGATCGGCTACCGCGGCGCGCTTCTGGTCGACCTGAGCGAGGCCGCCACCCGCGACGGCAGCTTCAATCTCGCCAACGGACGCCTGAGTTACCTCGACAATGGCGACCGCTTCAACCTGGCCACCAAGACCTTCACGCCGGCGCCCGAGAAAGCGCACGGCAAGGTCGACGCCAAGAAACCGTACTGGCGCGGCCCGCTGTTCTCGGCCGACATCCTCGGCAACGGCACGGTGGTCGACCTGATGGCCAAGCTGATCGACAGCGACCAGGTGGACGCGATCGGCCTGTCGCTGGACAGTCCCAATGCCGAGCGGCCCGACCTGGGCTTCGAGTTCAAGCTCAGTCGCGTCGGCGAGAGCGTGGGTTACCAGTCGGCGTTCAGCGAAGCCTATTCGGTGTATAACGTGCGGCTCGACATCCGGCCGATCGTGGTGCAACGGCCGCTGTATCAGTACCGGTAGCTAGCCGCGATAGTCAATCGCAGCGCCATTCCAGGCGTTCGGCCAGCACCCGCTTCTGGGCGTCGATCAGCGGCGCATTGGGATCGTGACCGGCGCGCGCCACCTCGAACAGCGCCTTGTCCGGCGCCGTGATGGCCTCGAAAAAGCGCCGGGTGACTTGCGGCTCGGTGAGCAAGTCTTCCTTGCCCTGCACCAGATAGACGGGCAGCTCGTAGTGCGTGCCCAGGCGGTACAGATCGGTCGTCGATGCCATGCCGTCGCCTTTCCATCCCACGAATTTCAGGAACGAATAATCCTCGCCCTCGGTGTAGTCAGCCTTGGCCTGCGGCGTTGCGTAGTGCGGCAGCACCTGGAACCAGGCCGTGGGCGTTGGATCGCTTGTCTGTGCCTCGTATTTGCGCACTGCGCGCCGTACGATGCCGAAGTTGCGTGGATTGGTCCAGGGCGGCGGACCAAGCGCTTCCAGTTGGGCGACAGTCGCCGCGTCGCCGGCCGCTTTTGCGCGCTCGAGCACTGTGCCCCAGGTGGTCATGTTCTCGCGGTAGCCGACCATCTGCGCCACGCCGACATAGGCGCAGAACAGCTGCGGCCGCTGTTTCGCCATATGGATGCCGACCATCGACCCCCACGAGCTGCCCAGCAGGATCACCTTGCGCTTGCCGAAGCGCTGCGCCAGGTAGCGCGTCACCTCGATGCCATCGTCGCGGATCTGCTCGACGCTCAGCGGCACTTCCTCGCCGGGACGGTGGCGGCCCCAGGTCATGCCGCTGCCGCGCTGGTCCCACTGCGCCACGGTGACATGCTTGCGCCACGACGCGTAAGGGCCTGCGCCAAATACCGAAGTCGGATTGCCCGGGCCGCCGTGCACGTACAGCAGGACCGGATTGGCGCAGTCGTCGCCGCTGACCGTAACCCATTGCTCGATGCCGCCGATCTTCACGAAGCCGCTTTCTTCGACGGGTTGGCCGGGCTTGCAGGCGGGTGCGGCGTGGGCGACCGAGGCCGCGAAGAGCAGGACGAGGGGACAGGCGCGCAGGCGGGGCATGGATATACCGATTGGTAGAGAGGATCGATCGATTCTGGCGGCGGCACATTCCCGCGTCAATGCGCCATGCATGGCGGTCGAAAAAGAGGGACTGTCGCGGCGGTGGATGCCAGGCTTACAATATCCCGATCTACTTTCAAGGAATCGCAATGCGCCTGTTCCACTCCTTCGTCGCGCTGCTGCTTGGCGCGCTTGCCTCCATCGCCAGCGCCGCCCAGCCGGCCACGGTCCGTCTCGACTACACCCATGGCGGCAATGCGCTGTCCGATCATTACGCCATCGAGCGCGTGGTGATCGAACCGCTGCCCTGGCCGGGCAGCATGGCGCGCAACCTCGACGACACCAACCGTGGCCAGAACCGCGTAGAGGTGGTCGATGCCATGACCGGCGATCTGCTGTACTCGCGCGGCTTCTCGACCGTGTTCGGAGAGTGGCGCACCACCGAGGAGGCGAACCGGATCAGCCGCTCGTTCCAGGAATCGGTGCGCTTCCCGCAGTTCGCGCAGCCGGTGCGGGTGCGCATCCTCAAGCGCGACGAGCGCAACGGGTTCTCGGTGGCCTGGAGCATCGAGGTCGATCCGAATGCGCAGGACGTCATCCGGCGCCAGCCGCCGGCCCTGGCGAAACCGATCGCGATCCACTCCAGCGGACCGTCGCCTGACAAGGTCGACCTCCTGATCCTGGGCGACGGCTATACGCAGAAAGACATGAAGAAGTTCGAGCAGGATGCGCGCCGCCTGACGAAGCATCTGTTCACGGTGTCGCCGTTCCGCGAGCGCGCGAAGGATTTCAATGTGTGGGCGATGGCGGTGCCGACCGAACAATCGGGCATCAGCCGCCCGTCGACCGGCGTGCACAATCCGTCCACGCTGGGCACGCGCTACGACATCTTCGGCAGCGAACGCTATGTGCTCACGCTCGACAACCGCGCGCTGCGCGACATCGCCCAGCACGCGCCGTATGAATTCATCGAGATCCTGGTGAATAACGAGACCTATGGCGGCGGCGGCATCTTCGGCCAGTTCAGCACCGCGGCGGCCGGCAACGATTGGGCCGACTACCTGTTCGTGCACGAATTCGGACACCACTTCGCCGGCCTGGCCGACGAGTACTACACCTCGCCCGTAGCCTATCAATCGGCCAGCGGCCGCATGGAACCGTGGGAGCCGAACGTCACCGCGCTGCGCGATCCCGCCAAGCTCAAATGGAAGCATCACGTGAAGGACGGCACGCCGCTGCCGACGCCGTGGCCCAAGGAGCAGTACGAGGAAGAATCGCGCGCCTACCAGAAGAAGCGCGCCGCGCTGCGCGCCGAGAATCGCCCGGAATCCGAGATGAGCGCCTTGTTCCATGAAGACCTGAAGCGTACCAACGCGCTGTTTGCGCAACAGCCGCACCGGCACACGATCGGCGCCTTCGAAGGCGCCAACTACGAGGCCAGCGGCTACTACCGGCCGGCGATGCAATGCCTGATGTTCGACCGCAGCGACAAGTTCTGCCCGGTGTGCCAGGACGGCATCAGCGACATCATCGACCTCTATGCAGGCGCTGTTCAGCGGTAATCTTTGCTTACAACTCTGACAATTTGACTGTGGGCTGTCTAACAGACCCGGCGCTGCGATCGGCTTATTCTGGAATCACTGAAGAACAACAACGACTGCACAGGCAAGCTGATCTGTGCAGAGACCAACCAGAAAGGAAACACATCATGAACAAACTGATCGCTACCCTCATCGCTGGCCTGATGGCTACCGCTGCTCACGCTCAAACCACCGCACCAGCGACCACCGCTGCCGACAACCGCATCGTCAAGGCGGAAGCCAATGCCGAGAAAGACGTGATCAAGGCAGAGCAGAAAGAAATCAAGACCGCCGTCAAAGCGGACGAGAAAGTGAACAAGACCATGGCCAAGGCCGCCGAGACCAAGTCAAAGGCCCACGCAAATCTGGTCGAGTCGCACACCGACGCTGCTGCGAATGTGGCCAAGGCCGATCCGGAAGACCGCGCCAAGGCAATGGCCAAGGCTGAAGAGAAAGTGGCCGATGCCAATCTGAAAGCCGAGAAGAAAATGATCAAGGCCGACGAAAAAGTGCTGAAGGCACAAGTCGATGCGGCAGCCGACAAGGCCACCGCTGCGGCCAAGACCGAACAGGTTCGTGCTGAAGCACAAGCCGACGTGCACAAGGCTGCTGCCCGTAACTAAGCCCTGGGCTTGAAACAAAAATGCCGGCTTGCGCCGGCATTTTTTTTGTCTGAACGTAGAAAACGGTCGGAATTACGAAGCGTCAGCCGCCCGCATCGCCAAATCCTGCGCCTTCAACCTCGCCGACAACGCCTTGCCCTTGCGCGCCCGCTTGCCAAAGTGCGGCTCCAGCCCCGACGCGAACAGTTCCACCGTCCGCGCCTTGCCTTCAGCCCAGGTGCCAACCACATTCACACCCTTCTGGTTGATCGGCTGCGCCGCCAGCATCTTCTCCTTCGGCTCCAGCTCCATCAGGATCACACCGCGCCCGCCATTGGTCAGCACCTTCATCTCGTCGATGCCGAACACCAGCACGCGGCCCTTCTCCGACAGGCAGGCAATCGCGCCGGCGGTGTCGGTAACGACCCGCGGCGGCAACGGCGCCGCGCCTTCGTTCAGGGTGATGAACGACTTGCCACCCTTCAGGCGGCTGACCATATCGCCAGCCTTGGTAATGAACCCGAACGCATCCGAGGTCGAGATCAACAGGCGCGTCTCCGGATTGCCCGCGAAGTAGTGCAGGATCCGTACGCCACCCGACAGATCGACCAGCGTGGTAATCGGCACGCCGTCTCCGCGCGCACCAGGCAGCGCATTCACCGGCACCGAATACACCTTGCCGTTGTCGCCAATACCCAGCAGATGATCGACCGTGCGGCACTCGAAGGCCTTATACAGCGAGTCGCCGGCCTTGAAGGTGAACTGCGCCGGATCGTGTCCGATGCCGGTACGCGCGCGCACCCAGCCTTTTTCCGACACGATCACGGTCACCGGCTCGTCGATGACCTTCTGCTCGGCCACCGCGCGCTGCGCTTCCTCGATGATGGTGCGGCGGTCGTCGCCGTACTGCTTGGCGTCCGCTTCGATTTCGCGAATGATCAGGCGTTTCATCGACGATGGATTCTCGAGGATGTCCTCGAGCTTCTCTTTATCGCTGCGCAGTTCGGCCAGCTCCTGCTGGATCTTGATCGCTTCCAGGCGCGCCAGCTGGCGCAGGCGGATCTCGAGGATGTCCTCGGCCTGGCGGTCGCTCAGGCGGAATTCCTCGATCAGCGCCGCCTTCGGCTCATCCGAATTGCGGATGATGGCGATCACCTTGTCGATGTTCAGCAGGACGGTCTCGCGGCCTTCCAGGATGTGGATGCGGTCGTTGACCTTGCCCAGCTTGAATTCGGTACGGCGCCTGACGGTAGTGAATCGATAATCGATCCATTCCTGGATGATCGTGCCCAGGCCTTTCTGGCGCGGACGTCCATCGCCGCCGATCATCACCATATTGATCGGCGCCGAGCTCTCGAGCGAGGTATGCGCGAGCAGCATCAGCATGAATTCGTTCTGGTCGACGTTCTTCGACTTCGGCTCGAACACCAGGCGCACCGCGGCTTCGCGGCCCGATTCGTCGCGCACCGCGTCGAGCGCGCCCAGGATCGTGTTTTTCAGCGCCAGCTGCTCGGGCAGCAGCGCCTTCTTGCCGGTCTTGACCTTGGGGTTGGTCAGTTCTTCGATTTCTTCCAGCACGCGCTGCGACGAGCAGCCCGGCGGCAGCTCGTACACCACCGCCTGCCACTGGCCGCGGGCCAGCTCTTCGATCTTCCAACGCGCACGCACCTTCATCGAGCCGCGGCCGACCGCGTACATGTCGGCGATCTGCGAGGCTGGGGTGATGATCTGGCCGCCGCCCGGGAAGTCCGGGCCGGGGATCAGGGTCATCAGCTCGGCGTGGGTGATCTTGGGATTGCGGATCATCGCCACCGCCGCCGCCGCGACCTCGCGCAGATTGTGCGACGGGATCTCGGTGGCCAGGCCGACCGCGATGCCCGAGGCGCCGTTGAGCAGCACCATCGGCAGGCGCGCCGGCAGCGTGCGCGGTTCGGTGGTCGAACCGTCGTAGTTCGGTTGCGAGTCGATCGTGCCCATGTCGATCTCGTCCATCAGCAGGCGCGAGATCGGGGTCAGGCGGGCTTCGGTATATCGCATTGCCGCGGCGCCGTCGCCGTCGCGCGAGCCGAAGTTGCCCTGGCCGTCGATCAGCGGGTAGCGCAGCGAAAAATCCTGCGCCATGCGCACCAGCGCGTCGTACACCGACTGGTCGCCGTGCGGGTGCAGTTTACCGAGCACGTCGCCGACCACCGCGGCCGACTTGCGCGGCTTGGCGGTCGGGCCCAGGCCCAGTTCGTTCATCGCGTACAGGATGCGGCGCTGGACCGGCTTCTGGCCGTCCGACACGTCGGGTAGCGCACGGCCCTTGACCACCGAGACGGCGTAGTCGAGGTAGGCGCGCTCGGCGAAGGTGGACAGGGTGAGCGTCTCGACGTCCGAGGGCTCGTGTTGTTGTTCAAAGAGACTTGGTTGATTCGTCATGATGTTGTTCGTGTTCTAGTGGGCGTTGGGGGCTGCGGTGCTGACTTAGGTCCCCGCCTGCGCGGGGACGACGTGTTCGGGCCACTGGCCGAAAGACCGTCGTTCCCGCGCAGGCGGGAACCCAAGTCAGCTAACAAACCACTAACCTCATCAGATATCCGCCTCCGTCTCATTGCCGTGTTCCTCGATCCAGGCGCGGCGCGCCGCGGCTTCGCCTTTGCCCATCAGCATATTGAAGCGCGATGCCGATTCGGCGTGGTCGTACTGGCCGAAGGCCACCGGCAGCAGGCGGCGCGTGTCCGGGTTCATGGTGGTTTCCCACAGCTGCTCGGCGTTCATCTCGCCCAGGCCCTTGAAGCGCGAGATGCTCCACACGCCCTCCTTCAGGCCTTCTTTCTTCAGCTTGTCTTCGATCGCCAGCAGTTCGCCGTCGTCCAGCGCGTACAGCTTCTGGATCGGCTTCTTGCCGCGCGCCGGCACGTCGACCCGGTACAGCGGCGGACGCGCGATGCAGATATTGCCGTTGCCGAACAGGGCAGGGAAGTGCTTGAAGAACAAGGTCAGCAGCAGCACCTGGATGTGCGAACCGTCGACGTCCGCATCGGACAGGATGCAGATCTTGCCGTAGCGCAGACCCGACAGGTCGGGCGAGTCGCCGACGCCATGCGGATCGACGCCGATCGCCACCGAGATATCGTGGATCTCGTTGTTGGCGAACAGGCGATCGCGGTCGGTTTCCCAGGAGTTGAGCACCTTGCCGCGCAGCGGCAGGATGGCCTGGAATTCCTTGTCGCGGCCCATCTTGGCCGAGCCGCCGGCCGAGTCGCCCTCGACCAGGAACAGCTCGTTGCGGGTGATGTCGGTCGATTCGCAATCGGTCAGCTTGCCCGGCAACACCGCCACGCCCGACGATTTCTTCTTCTCGACTTTTTGCAGCGAACGCAGGCGCGACTGGGCCTGCTTGATGACCAGTTCGGCCAGCTTCTTGCCGTATTCGACGTGCTGGTTCAGCCACAGTTCGAGCGGCGGTTTGGTAAACGTCGACACCAGCTTGAGTGCGTCGCGCGAGTTCAGGCGTTCCTTGGTCTGGCCCTGGAATTGCGGGTCCAGCACCTTGGCCGACAGCACGAACGAGACGCGCGCGAACACGTCCTCGGGCAGCAGCTTGACGCCTTTCGGCAGCAGGCCGTGCAGCTCGACGAAGTTCTTGACCGCGCCGAACAGGCCGTCGCGCAGGCCGGCTTCGTGGGTGCCGCCGCTCACGGTCGGGATCAGGTTGACGTAGGACTCGCGCACCACGCCGCCTTCCTCGGTCCAGGCCACGACCCAGTCGGCGCCTTCCCCCTCGGCGAAGCTGTCGTCGCCCGCGGCGGCGAATTGCGCGCCTTCGAACAGCGGGATCAGGGTCTCGCCGTTCGAGCTCTGCGCCAGCGCTTCGTTCAGGTAGCCGCGCAGGCCTTCGTCGTAGCGCCAGGTCTGGACGTCGCCGGTCTTGCCGTTGGTGAGCGTAACCGTCACCCCCGGCAGCAGCACCGCCTTCGAGCGCAGCAGGCGCTGCAGGTCGCCCAGCGGGATGTTCGGGGAATCGAAATATTTACCGTCCGGCCAGGCGGTGACGCGGGTGCCGTTCTTCTTGCCGCCACGTTCGGCAGGGCTGGAAGTGAGCGGCTCGATCACGTCGCCATTGGCAAATACCAGCTTGTGCTGGCCGTTGCCCTGGTCGTCCTTGCGCCACACCTCGATCTCGAGGCGCTTCGACAGCGCATTGGTGACCGAGACGCCGACCCCGTGCAGGCCGCCCGAGAAGGCGTAGGCGCCGCCCGAGCCCTTGTCGAACTTGCCGCCGGCGTGCAGGCGGGTGAACACGATCTCGACCGTGGACACGCCTTCTTCCGGGTGGATGCCGACCGGGATGCCGCGGCCGTCGTCCTCGACCGTGATCGAACCGTCAGGGTTCAGGGTCACGCCGATGTTCCTGCAGTGACCGCCCAGCGCTTCGTCGGAGGCGTTGTCGATCACTTCCTGGATGATGTGGAGCGGATTCTCCGTCCGGGTGTACATGCCCGGGCGCTGTTTCACAGGTTCGAGTCCCTTGAGGACGCGGATGGATGATTCGCTGTAGTCTGGAGCGGGTTTCTTGGAGGCCATCTTGAAGATTGATTGTCGAATGCTCCGGCATTCTAACTTGTCGGGAGGAAAAGGTTAGGCTTTTTTACTGTTTAAATATACAGTAGTTTGCGCTGTGACGTGCTTTTCGCTTTGCACGTTTGTGCTAGATTAAGCCAGATAATCACGGCAATGTCAGGGAGGGGCGTTACCGATGCACTTGTCCAGCTATCCGTTCACCATTCGCCTGATCGGGTTTACCCCGGCTGAAAGCGCGCGGCTCGAAGCCCTGCTGGCGCGGGCGCCGGGCGTGGGGCCGTCGTATTCTTGCCTGCATGACGATAGTTTGCAAGAGCCGGACCTGTATATCGCCAACGGCGACAGCCCGACCGCGCTGACCCGGCTCGGCTGCCTGCCGCCGGGATCGCTGCAGCCGGCGCTCGTGATCGGCAACCCGGGCAACCCCGGCGCCGAACCCTGGCGCACCCTGGCACGGCCGATCGACCCTCTGCAACTGTATGAAGCCCTGGCCGAACTGCTCGATACCCGGGTCCAGGTGCTGGTGCAGCAGAGTACCCGCACCGTCCGGCGCGTGCTGGCCGAGCGGCGCCGCCGTCCGCGCCTGGCGCCGGACTGCGAAACGCCGGCATTCTACACGCGCCTGCGCCGTGGTCCCGTAGATGGGGCCGTCCTGATCGTCGACAAGGAGTGCCAGCTGCGCAACCAGGTGGCGCGCGTGCTCGGCCCGCGCCGGGTGCCGGTGGAATGGACCGACAGCCTGTGCGCGGCGGTGCGCCTGTGCGACGAAACGCCGGTATCGCTGGTGCTGATCAACACGGCAGCGGTCGGCATCGAACCGTATGAGGTGTGCAGCTCGATCAAGTCGCAGGACGGGGCGCAGCGCACGCCGGTGGTGTTCCTGGTCGAGCAATCCTTTCACTACGATAGCGCGCGTGCGCGCCGCGCCGGGGCGCGCGGCCTGCTCACGACGCCGGTCGCCGGCCGCCACTGGATGCTGACCTTCCAGAAGCTGATGGATCTCCCGGTGTAGGGAGGACGCGACGTTTTGTAACAACTTTATATCGTGCGAAGCAATGGTGAAGTTATATTAATAACCATGGCTGAAGACGATCAAATCAAGCGCAAGGACGATCCGGCCGCGGACGTCGACGAGCGCCGCGAAACACGCGTGCGCGTGCCCGATCGCCGCGCGAGCGGCGGCCAGACCGCGCGCGGTCCCGCCCGCTACCTGCGCGATGGCGACAATGCCGTGGCCCTGGCCGGCCGGGTCATCACCTCACGTTTCCGCTCGCTGCGCGAACGCTTCAACCGCGATTTCATGCAGCGCACGCTGCACATCGGCGTTTCGGCCCGCATTTTTCATCCTGCCACCGGCGCCAAGGGGCTGCTCAGCAAGAACCTGCAGTATCTCGAGGAATCGATTGCCCAGTGGGTGATGTCGCGCGACGTGCTGGTATTCATGATCCCTACCGTGAATACCAACGGCCTGCTACACCCCAGCAACATCACCCTGCGCCACTATGCGCGCCACCTCGACGGCCTGGTGCTGCAGGGCGGGGCCGACGTGGCGCCGCAAACCTATTCCGAAACCCCGACCAAGCCCGAGTGGAGCGGCGACCGCGCGCGTGACGTCTACGAGCTCGAACTGCTGCACGAATTCGTCGACGCCGGCAAACCGGTGCTGGGCGTGTGCCGCGGTTGCCAGCTGATCAACGTCGCCTTCGGCGGCACCCTGCACCAGGACGTCGCCACCGACATGCCCGAGGCCCTGCCGCACGTGCACGATGTGTATGACGCGCACCGCCACGCCATCGTCTTCCCCAAGGGCTCGTCTCTGGGCCGCATGTTCCCCAAGGTCGAGCGGGCCATGGTGAACTCGATCCACCACCAGGCGGTCAAGGATCTGGGGCGCGACATCCGCGTCGAAGCCATGTCCGAGCCCGATGGCATCATCGAGGCGATCCGCTACCAGCGCGCCAACTTCGTCATGGGCCTGCAGTGGCACCCCGAATTCCACCGCGCCGGCGGCGTCGACCTGCTCGATTGCACGCCAGTGCTCGATGAATTCCTGCGCGCGGCGCGTGAAACCCGGCTGTAATTTCTCGCAATAATTGCCTTAGAGAACCCGCTTTCGCCCGACCTCCGCCGGCCCACGATTCGCTTGCCGAAAACGCTTGCTTTCGCCGCGTGACGCGTGAATAATGAAATGAGAATCATTCGCATCTCGTTGCAATTCACGTTATACCGTTGCGGACCGCAACCGCTTTTTTGGAGACGCTTGCATGACCATTTCCACCCCACACACGACGCCATCGGAGCCGCGCAGCCAGGACGCGTTGCTGGTCGCTTCGCTCCTGCACCTGATGTCCAATTACACGACGCGCGGCGACGGTGAGCAGCCGTGCGTCAAGCTGGCCTCGGTGATCGAGCGCCACCTGTGTGCGCTGTCGCGCTTGCCCAACATCGATCCCGTGCTGCGCGCCACCTGCGAACAGTTGGCCGACCAGTGGGCAGTCGTGGTCGACGCCAAGCTGCCACCGCCGGCGCCGACGCGCCAGCCCTTGCTGGCGCGCTTCATGAAAGGCAGCTGGGCTGGCAAGACGGCGCCGCTGGCGGGCTAACGCGCCTGCAGCAGCCCCTTCAGGCGATCGGCCCGGTCCGGAATGCGTTCCAGGGCAGGATAGCGCAAGCCGCCATCGTAGGCGATCGTGACCTTGCGCTTCTGCCCATCCAGTTGCACGGTGAGCGCGATGCCGGCCGGATCGCGGCGCGACACCGCCGCGGCCAGGCGCTCGATGCTGAACGGCTCGCCTCCCACCTCCACCAGCGTGGCGCCCGGCGCCAGCCCGGCCTTGAAGGCGGGGCTGTTCCAGCCGACCGAGCGCACCACACCTTTGCCGTTCACGCCGATCCCGAGGCCGTAGCTGAAGTCGGGGACTCCTTCGCCCTGCAGGGCGCGCTCGACGTAGCGGCTCGGCGTCGGTTTGTAGACCAGCCGGTAGCCGGCGCGTTCCAGGCCGTCTAGCAGGCCTGCGTCGCGATTGCCGTGCACGCGCTGTTCGAGATAGCCGCGCCAGTCGAAGGGCGCCAGCTTCGACAAGGTGGCGCAGACGTCGTCGAAGGTGTAGTCCTTGCTGGTCTTTCCTTGCACGGCGAAGAACCTGGCGGCGAAGTCGTCCATCCCATATTTGCCCTGGCTGCGTTCGCGCAGGATGCCGTCGATGTCCAGCCATAGCAGCACACCTTCGGCGTAGTAATCCTTACGGCGCTGCCAGTCGGTCCAGCTGACGCCGACACCGCCCGGCATCGTGATCGAATCGAGCGCGCTGTCGCCGAGCGCCTTCCAGGCGCGGCCCGGACGGTTCGCCATCGCGGCCGCGTCCAGGGCCAGCGCATCGAGCGTGTCCTGGAAACCGCGCAGGCCCGAGCGTGCGCCGATCACCCGCCCCCAGAACTCGGACTGCCCCTCGTACACCCACAGCAGCGTGCTTTGCATGGGCACGTTGGGCGTGGGCGTGCGATGGTCCGCGGGCTGGGCGAACTTGCCGTTCCAGGCATGGATGTATTCGTGGGCAAACAGGTCGATTTCCGCGGCCGAGGCTTCGCGGTTGGCCAGGAAGTCCGGCGGCAGCGTGACTTCGGCCGAGCGGATGTGTTCCAGGCCGCCCGGTCCTGGCAGGCGGTCCGTCAGCGGCACCAGGTAGTCGAAGTGGGGGAAGGGCGCCTGGCCGAATACCCTGGCGGTCTGTTCGACGATGGCGCGCAGCGGCGCGTCCATCGCCGCTGCACCGGCAAGCTGCGCGGCCTCGCCGGCGAAATAAGTCACGCGTACCGGGACCGGGCCGCCGGCCACCGTGCGTTTCTCCACGTGGGGCGCGGCCAGCACCGGCGAGTCGAGCAGCAGGTCGAGCGGCGTCGGCGCGAAGGTGATCGTCGAGCCGGCGCGGCTTTGCTCCACTAGCGAGGTCCCCGCCACCAGTCCCTTGGGCAAGGTCAGCGAGGCCGCCACCGGGATGCGGCTGGCAAACCATCCGGCGGGATACAGGATCACGTTCTGCCACTGCAGGTTGATCACGTCGCGGTTGATATGGCTCATGTGGCCGAGCGGCGCCAGGAACTCGAATGTCACCTCCAGTTCGCGCACGCCTGCCGGCACCTGCACGTGGAAGGCATGCGCGTCGAGGGGATCGCGGCGCCATGCCAGGCGCTGCCCGCCGCCCTGGATCGCGAGGCCGGCCATGCGCTGGACCTGGATCGTGGGGCCGTGGCTGCCGCCGTCCCACTTCGGATACAGCAGGGTCAGGCGGCCCGCCGACTGCACCGGCACGCGCTGCTTGACGCGGACGATGCGCTGCGCGGTGTCGCTGGCATCGACCTCGAGCTGCAAGGTGCCGGGGAAGGCGCGGTCGCGCGGCAAGGGGATGGTCGAGGCGGGCACACTCCACGGGGCCGCAGTCGACAGGGGGCTGGAACACAGCAGGGCGGGAAGCAGAAGCAGGGTGGCGGTCAGTTTAACCATGTGAGCATGAATAATGAAAAACTGCAGGTAGGCAATTTTCCATTATCATGCAACTTGGATACTGAATGTATAGAAATTGTGTCAGCTCGTGCGGCCGCCACGGAAGTGCTGGATCGCCGCATTGACCATGCCTTCGACGCTGCCTTCGCGTTCCACGTGGCGGCGCAGGATGGTGGCGTCGCTGCCGTCGTGCACCGCCGCCGCCAGGTGTTTCAGGGCATCCACGCTGCCCAGCGCTTCGGCATGCGGCAGCATGGTGTCGAGCGTCGCCAGGATGTCTTCGCGCATCGGCACATTCTCGTAGGTCTTCGGATGCGTGATGCTGCCGTCCAGGCCGAAGCGGCAGGCCTGGAAGCGGTTGTAGTTATAGACTAAATAGTCATCCTCTACCGGGGCTTCTTCCTTGCGCTGCAGCAGATGCCGGCATAGGGCCTGCAGGTAGCCGGCCAGCGCCGCCGCCCGCTCCACCGTGAGCGGCGTGTCGCACACGCGCAGCTCGATGGTGCCGTATTCCGGCTTGGGCCTCAGGTCCCAGTAAAAATCCTTCATGCTCTTGATGATGTTGGTGCGTTCCATCTTGGCGAAGTAGACGTCAGTGAACTCCTGCCAGGACAGCGTGAACGGCGCGCGGCCGCTCATCGGGAAAGCGAACACCGAATTCAGGCGCGCCGATTCGAACAGGCTGTCGTGGCCCTGTACAAAGGGCGACGACGCCGACAGCGCGATGAAGTGCGGCAGATAGCGGTTCAGCGCATGCAGCAGATACAAGGCATCGTCGCCGTTGGCGCAGCCGATGTGCACGTGCTGGCCGAACACCGTGAACTGCTTGGCCAGGTAGCCGTACAGCTGCGACAGGTATTCGTAGCGCGGCTTGGCCGAGATGCGCTGGTCGGACCAGTGCTGGAACGGGTGCGTGCCGCCGCCGGCGATGCCGATATTGAGCACGTCGCTGGCCGCCACCAGGGTGTCGCGGATCTCGGTCAGCTCGGCCAGCAGCGGCGCGTAGGCCGTGTGCACGCTCGAGTTAATCTCGATCATGCTCTCGGTGATCTCCGGCGTAACGTTGCCCGGGAACGGCTTGCGCTTCAGCAGGTGCATCAGGTCGGGGCTGGCCGCGGTCAGGTTGAAATCCGACAGGCTGACCAGTTGCAGTTCCAGCTCGACCCCGAAGGTGAGCGGCTGCGAGGGGGTGAAGGCTTCAAGCGGCATGGGTCGACTCCGGTGCTTCGCGCGCCCAGATCAGCGCGCGCTGGATGATGATCGGGCCGAAGACTTCGAGCAGCATCGTCACGGCCGCCATCGCATACAGTTCTTCGACCACTTTCAGGCCCGCATAGCGCGCGTGCTCGAGCAGCAGGATCACGAACACGGCCAGCGGCGCCAGCCCGAGGCCGGTGAGCGCCCCCTTGCGCCAGGTGACGCCCGACAGGTGGGCGAACGCCGTCACGCCCGCCACCTTGGCGAACATGCGCGCCAGCACCACGCTGATGGCGAGCAGGGCGCCGGCGGTGACCAGGCGCCAGTCGAGGGTCGAGGCGGCGTACACGAACAGCAGCACGGTCAGCACTTCGCCCAGCGCGCCGAAGTTGCGCTGGGTCTGGGTGAAGGCGACGCGCCGGTAGCGCACCGTCAGGCCGAAGGCCAGCGCCGCCACCACCGGCGTCAGGCCGGCGCTGTCGCACACGGCCACCAGCAGGATGATCGCAAGGGCGAAGGCGACGGTGGCGTCCTGCTGCTGATTGCCGATCGCGCGCAGCAGGGCCGGCACGATCACGCCGAAGATGGCCCCGATCAGGATCGAGCCGGCCAGCATCACCAGGCTTTGCCACAGCGCTTCGCCGACGGCGTCATAGGTGCGGAACAGCCAGATGCCGATGATGGCGTTGAAGGCGAACACCGACAGCACGCAGTTCAGGGCCGACAGGTGCAGCACCCGCTCCGTCATCTGGCCCGAGCTTTTCTGTTCGTTGACCACCCGCACCACGGTGGCGGGCGAGGTCGCCATCGACAGCGCCGCCATCAGGAGGGCCGTCAGGCGGCCGACGCCGAAGGCGCTGGCGACGAAATAGACGAGGATGAAGGTCAGCGCCGCCTCGACCAGGCCGGCCACGCCGATCCAGGGATTGTTGACCAGCCAGCGCAGGTTGATGCGGTTGCCCAGTTCGAACAGGATGAGGCCGAAGGCGACGTTGGCCAGCAGCGAGACCGGCCCCATATCGGGGGCGGGCAGGGCGCCGATCTGGGTGCTGCCGAGGGCGAAGCCGACCAGGCCATAGAAGCTGATGCGCGGCAGGCCGGTCCAGCGCTGGCCGAATTCGCCGGCCAGCCAGGCGAGTGCGATCGCCAGCGGCCACGCGAGACTAGTCAACAAGGACAGCAGGTCTGGCATTCGTTTTCCCCTCGATTCTTTTATATGGCGTGCGCTTGCCGCTTGCGTTCGCGGATTCTACAAGCGGACGAGGCACGCACGATTGTCCTGGCTCGCCCGTCCACGCGCCTTGTGTTGAGACACGGCGAGCGGCGGGCGAGTGGCTCGATCATAGCGATTCCAGCACGGCCGTCCGTGTCCGCACTAACACAGTGCGTAATTACATTGCTGAAAATAAATTGTTGCCTCGAAGACGTCGATTGTTTGCGCGAAGACCGTCGTACCCGCGAAGGCGGGTACCCAAGCCCTTCGCACAGCCGGCTTCGTCGAACGTAGTCACGGTGCAAGCAAGCTTGGGTACCCGCCTCCGCGGGTACGACGGTTTTTACACTGGAGGCAAAAGGAGACGGTGCTTATTTACTGAGCAATCGCATCGCCCGTTCCAGCCCTTCAAGCGTGATCGGAAACATGCGGTTGTTCATGATCTGGCGAATGAGGGCGATCGATTGCCGGTACTGCCACAGGTGTTCCGGCTCCGGATTGAGCCAGGCGAACTTGGGGAAGGTCGAGACGAAGCGCGCCAGCCAGGCCGCGCCCGGCTCTTCGTTGTTGTACTCGACCGAGCCGCCCGGCGCCATCACCTCGTAGGGGCTCATGGTGGCGTCGCCCACGAAGATCACCCGCGTATCGGCTGGATACTTGCGCAGCACGTCCCAGGTGTCGAAACGCTCGCTGTGGCGGCGGCGGTTGTTCTTCCACAGGTAGTCGTAGACGCAGTTGTGGAAGTAATAGAACTCCATGTTCTTGAATTCGCTGCTGGCAGCCGAGAACAGTTCTTCGGTGCGCTCGATGTGGTCGTCCATCGAGCCGCCAACGTCGAGCAGCATCACCACCTTGATCCGGTTCTTGCGTTCGGGCCGCATGCGGATGTCGAGCCAGCCGGCATTGCTGGCGGTGGCGCGGATGGTGTCGTCCAGCGCCAGTTCGTCCGCCGCGCCTTGGCGCGCGAAGCGGCGCAGGCGGCGCAGCGCGACTTTTAAATTACGCGTGCCCAGTTCGCGCTCGTCGTCGTAGTCGCGGAAGGTACGCTGTTCCCATACCTTGACCGCGCTGCGGTTGCGGCCCGTGCCGCCAATGCGGATGCCTTCCGGATTGGTGCCGCCGTGCCCAAAAGGCGAAGTGCCGCCAGTGCCGATCCACTTGCTGCCGCCGGCGTGGCGCTCCTTCTGCTCTTTCAGCAGTTCCTGCAGGCGCTGCTGCAGCTTGTCGTAGCCGAATTTTTCCAGCTGCGCCTTCTGTTCCGGCGTCAGCTCGCGCTCGAAGCGCTTGATCAGCCATTCCAATGGGATCTCCGCCTTCTCGTCGAATACCGCATCGACGCCCTTGAACCAGAGGCCGAACACGCGATCGAACTTGTCGAAGTGCGCCTCGTCCTTCACCAGCGTCAGGCGCGCGAGGTAATAGAACTCGTCGAGCGAGGGCGGGATCACCTGGCGCTGCAGGGCTTCGAGCAGAGTCAGGAATTCGCGGATCGAGACCGGGACCTTGGCCTCGCGCAGGGCGCGGAAGAAGTCGATCAGCATGGCCTAGCTCCCGGCGTGATGCGCCAGACGCGCCTCCAGGTGCGCCTTCACGCGCGGCCATTCGGCGCGCAGGATGCTGTACATGACGGTGTCGCGCGGCTGCCCGTTGCGGCGCGCGGCGTGATGGCGCAGCACGCCATCCTTGTGCGCACCGAGGCGTTCGATGGCCGCCTGCGAGGCGAAGTTCTCGCCATCGGTGCGCAGGCCCACCACGGCGCAGCCGAGCGTGTCGAAGCCGTGCCGCATCAGCATCAGCTTGCAGCTGGTGTTCACGTGGCTGCGCTGCGCGCTTTTGGCATACCAGGTGTAGCCGATTTCCACCCGGTCGACGTCCGGCACGATGTCGTGGTAGCTGGTGCTGCCGATCACGGCGCCGCTGGTGGCATCGAGCACGGCCCAGGCCCGGCGGTTGGCCATGCCCAGGGCGGTGTCGATATAGGCGCCGGCGTCCTGCGGCGCCGGCACGCTGGTCACGACCAGGTCCCACAGCTCGCCATCGCTGGCTGCCGCGCGCAAGCCGTCGGCGTGGTGCGGCGCCAGCGGCTCCAGGCGCACGCCGTTCAGTTCCAGCGTGATGGGCGACACCGTGATCATCGCCGGTTCCTCGCCATGGCCATCAGGCGGTCGAACAGGGCGATGTCCTGTTCGTTCTTGAGCAGGGCGCCGTGCAGCGGCGGGGCCTCGTTCTCGGCGCGCAGCGCTTCGGCCGGCACGTCCTCGGCCAGCAGCAGTTTGAGCCAGTCGAGGAATTCCGAGGTCGACGGCTTCTTCTTGATGCCGGGGACGTCGCGCAGCGCATAGAAGCTTTGCAGGGCCGCCGCCAACAGGTCCTGCCTGAGCGTCGGGAAGTGCACGCCCACGATATCGGCCATCGTCTCGCGGTCCGGGAACTGGATGTAATGGAAGAAGCAGCGGCGCAGGAAGGCGTCTGGCAGTTCCTTTTCGTTGTTGGAGGTGATGATCACCAGCGGGCGGTGTTTGGCCACCACCATCTCGCGCGTCTCGTAGACGTAGAACTCCATGCGGTCGAGCTCACGCAGCAGGTCGTTGGGGAACTCGATGTCGGCCTTGTCGACTTCATCGATCAGCAGCACGACCGGCTCGGGCGACGTGAACGCCTGCCACAGCACGCCCTTGACGATGTAGTTCTGGATGTCGCGCACGCGCTCGTCGCCCAGCTGCGAATCGCGCAGGCGCGAGACCGCGTCGTATTCGTACAGGCCTTGCTGGGCCTTGGTGGTCGACTTCACGTGCCACTGCAGCAGCGGCATGTTCAGCGCGGCCGCGACCTCTTCGGCCAGCATGGTCTTGCCGGTGCCCGGCTCGCCCTTGATCAGGAGCGGGCGGCCCAGCGTGAGCGCGGCGTTGACGGCCAGTTTCAGGTCGGGAGTGGCGACGTAGTTGTCGCTGCCTTCGAAGCGGGGAGATGCATGCATGGCGGGTAGGAGCGAAATCGAAGAAGATGGGCCGAGTATATGACAGAACAGGCGTCGCGGCGCCGGACGCCGGTTTGTAGACTGGTGTCAAGTCTTCAGATAGAATCGGCCGGTTGGTAAGCCTTTGCTAAGTTTTTGTGCGGTTGCGATTTTCGACATATAACTAACGAGACGCCCATGAAAAAAACTCTGGTACCACTGGCGCTGGCGCTCCTTGCCGGCGCCGCCGGCAGCGCATCCGCCGCGGAAGTGGTCGGTAATCCCCAGGCGGCTACCGCCAAGATCGAGATGTGCATCGGCTGCCATGCCATCCCCGGCGGCTACAAGACGGCATTCCCCGAGGTGTACCGCGTGCCGATGATCGGCGGCCAGTCGGCCAAGTACATCGAATCCGCACTCAAGGCCTATCGCAAGGGCGACCGCAAGCATCCTTCCATGACCGGCATCGCGCGCTCGATGAGCGACCAGGACATCGCCGACGTGGCGGCCTATTATTCCCAGCAATCGTCGAACCAGACGACCGCCAAGCGATGAGGACCGCCATGAAGAACACGATGCTCCTGCTGGTCCTCGGCGCCATCTCGGTTGGCGCCAGCGCCAACGACGTCAAGCGCGGCGAAGCCCTGGCCCAGAAATACAACTGCGCCTCCTGCCACGGCGCCGACTTCAACAAGCCGATCGACCCGACTTATCCGAAGCTGGCCGGCCAGCATGCCGACTATCTCACGCATGCGCTGCGCGCCTACAAGCGCGGCGCCGGCGCCAACGGCCGCGTCAATCCGATCATGGCCGGCCTGGTGCAGCCGCTGTCGAACCAGGATATGGCCGATCTCGGCGCGTATCTCGCCAGCCTGCCGTCGCAGCTGGTGATCAAGAAGTAGGCCTGTCGTTACGCGGCTGCGCGGCAACTGGTAACATGCGCTCCCCTCTGCTGCAGTGCAGCGAGGGGATTGTCATCCTTGCCGCTGGAGCCGCCGTGCCGTCCCTTACCCCCGCTTACCTCAAGATCAATCTGCTGGCCGGCCTGACCGTCGCGCTGGCGCTGGTGCCCGAGGCGATCGCCTTCGCCCTGGTCGCCCACCTGTCCCCGCTCACCGGCCTCTATGCGGCGGTGATCGTCGCCTTCATCACGTCGTGCTTCGGCGGCCGGCCCGGCATGATCTCGGCCGCCGCCGGTTCGCTGGCGGTGGTGATGGTGGCGCTGGTGGTCCAGCATGGCGCGCAATACCTGCTGGCCGCCGTGGTGCTGATGGGCGTGCTGCAACTGCTGTTTGCCGCCGCGCGCCTGGGTAAATTCATCCGCATGGTGCCGCATCCGGTGATGCTCGGCTTCGTCAACGGCCTGGCGCTGGTGATCTTCCTGGCCCAGTTCAACCACTTCAAGGAGCCGGGCCCGGATGGCGCGCCGCAGTGGATGGCCGGTCCCGAACTGGCGGTCATGGCCGGCATCATCGTCGTCACGATGGCGGTGATCTACCTGACCCCGCGCCTGACCAAAGCGGTGCCGTCGACCCTGGTCGGCATCCTGGTGGCAAGCAGCGGCTGCGCGCTGCTCGGCATCGAGACCAAGACCGTGGGCGACCTCGGTTCGATCGCCGGCGGCCTGCCGGGCTTCGCGCTGCCCGACGTGCCGTGGAACCTGGAGACGCTGCGCATCGTATTTCCCTACTCACTGGTGCTGGCCGGCGTCGGCCTGATCGAGTCGCTGCTGACGCTCACCCTGATCGACGAGATCACCGATACGCGCGGCCAGCCGAACCGCGAGTCGCTGGCGCTGGGCGCCGCCAACGTCGCGGCCGGCCTGTTCGGCGGCATGGGCGGCTGCGCGCTGATCGGCCAGAGCATGATCAATGTGAACAGCGGCGCCACCGGGCGCCTGTCGGGCATCGCGGCCGCGCTGTTCCTGCTCGCCTTTATCCTGTTCGGGTCCAGCTGGATCGAGGCGATCCCGCTGGCGGCGCTGGTCGGCGTGATGTTCGTGGTGTGCGAAAAGACCTTCGAGTGGGGCACGTTCCGCCTGGTGGGGAAGGTGCCGCGCGCCGACCTGTGCGTGATCGTGCTGGTGGCGGGCATCACCCTGGTCTACGACCTGGCGCTGGCGGTGATTGCGGGCGTGATCGTGTCGGCGCTGGTGTTCGCCTGGCAGCACGCCAAGCAGGTACGGGCCGCCGTCTCGCACGATGAGCAGGGCTGGAAGGTGTATGCGCTGGAAGGTACGCTGTTCTTCGCCTCGGTGACGCCATTCCAGGCGCTGTTCACGCCGAAAGACGATCCGCAGGACGTCATCATCGACTTCCTGCATGCGCGGGTGGTCGACCACTCGGCGATCCAGGCGATCGACGCGCTGGCCGAACGCTATCGCCTGCTGGGCAAGCGCCTGCACCTGCGCCACCTGAGTCCGGACTGCCGCGAGCTGTTGGACAAGGCGCGCGGCATGGTCGAGGTAAACCTGGTGGAAGACCCGCGCTACCGGGTCGCGGACGACAAGCTGGGGTGAATCGCGGAGCGGATCACGCGAATGCGCGCCGGCGCACGCATTCAATATAGGCTTCGGTATCCGGCGGCACGCCGTTGCGTTGCGACGCCCAGATCATCTCGCCCAGGCATTCCATGATTTCGTGGTGGGCGTCGTGCTGACCGCGCCGGGCCACCAGGGCATCGTGGGCGGCGCGGATGCCGCGCGGCTGGTCGATCGAGATCTGTTCGGCGATCGACAGGTGCATCGACAGGTGCAGGAAGGGATTCGCCTTGCCGCCTTCGACCGAATAGTCGGCCGCGATTGCCGCCTCGACGTCCTCGAACTGCTCGTGGTATTCGGGATGCTGGACGATCCAGTCGGCCGCGATCGCGTCCATCGGGGTCAGGATCTCGCCATTGCGGTGCTTGCGGTAGGCTTCGCAGAAGAAGCGGCGCACGTCGTGCGAGGACGGAGTGAACATGGCGGGGCAGGGGAAAAGGAGAAAGCGGGCATTGTAGCGCGATGGCGCGCCCGCCGCCCGCGGGGAAGCGGCATGCGCCGCTTCCCCGGATGTGGCAAGAATGACTACTTGTTCGGCGCCAGTACCAGCGATTCCGGTCCTGCCGGACTGGGTCCGTTGGCTGCAACCATGTCCTGGGCCGGCTTGGCCCCTTGCGACCTGCCATGCGGCTGGCGCAGGTAGCGCGCGCTGTGGCGCCGCTCGCCGTGCTGGCCCCTGGCCGGCCAGGTGACAAAGCGCGACAGTTCCTGCAGGGCGCGCTGGTAGACGTCGCGCTTGAACTCGATCACGACGTCCAGCGGCACCCAGTAGTCGTGCCAGCGCCAGGCATCGAATTCCGGGTGGTCGGTCAGGCGCAGATTGACTTCGTTGTCGCGCGCAACCATGCGCAACAGGAACCAGATCTGCTTCTGGCCGCGGTAATGGCCGCGGATTTCGCGCTTGATGAAGTGGTCGGGCACCTCGTAGCGCAGCCAGTCGCGGGTTCGCCCCATGATCTTGACGTGCTCCTGGCGCAGGCCGATTTCTTCTTCGAGCTCGCGGTACATTGCCTGTTCTGGCGTCTCTCCGTACTTGATCCCCCCTTGCGGGAATTGCCATGAGTGCTCGCGCACCCGCTTGCCCCACCAGACCTCGTTGTTAGCGTTCAGCAGGATGATGCCGACGTTGGGCCGAAACCCTTCACGGTCGAGCATAAGTGCACCTCGATACTTTCTGCCGGCGGATCGTCCCTTATGTTTTTACCTACAAATTCTGTACGCCCGTGGGTTTTCCGCACCGCTTGCGCGGTGGATGCTGCTGGTTGCGGACCCTGTTTGTAGAAAGATTGGACGCATCAGCCGGCTAATCCTTTAAAATTAGGTCGATTATAACCCTCTCTTTTTAAAAAGAATTCACTGATATGCGCGCCTCACGATTTTTTATTTCAACTCTTAAAGAAGCGCCTTCCGATGCCGAGATCGTCAGCCACAAGCTGATGATGCGCGCCGGGATGATCAAGCGCCTGGGTTCCGGCATCTATACCTATATGCCGGTCGGGTTGCGCGTCATCCGCAAGGTCGAAGCGATTGTCCGTGAAGAAATGAACCGTGCGGGCGCCATCGAACTCCTGATGCCGCTGGTGCAGCCGGCCGAACTGTGGCAAGAAACGGGCCGCTGGGACAAGATGGGCGACGAGTTGATGCGCGTCAAAGACCGTCACGGTCGCGATTTCGCGATCCAGCCGACGTCCGAAGAAGTGGTCACCGACGTCGTGCGCAGCGAAATCAAGTCGTACCGCCAGTTGCCGGTCAACTTCTATCATATCCAGACCAAGTTCCGCGACGAGCGCCGTCCGCGCTTCGGCCTGATGCGCGGCCGCGAATTCACCATGAAGGACGCATACTCCTTCGACCGCGATCTGGAAGGCATGCAGAAGTCCTACCAGACCATGTTCGACGCCTACACCCGGATCTTCAACCGCTTCGGCCTGAAGTTCCGCGCGGTGGCTGCCGACAATGGCGCCATCGGCGGCACCGGTTCGCATGAATTCCACGTCATCGCCAGCACCGGCGAAGATGCGCTGGTGTACTGCCCTGACTCCGACTACGCGGCCAATATGGAAGCGGCCGAAGCCATCGCCAGCGGCGCGCGCGGCGCGGCGACCCAGGCGTTGACGAAGACCTCGACCCCGGGCAAGACCAAGTGCGAAAGCGTGGCCGAGCTCTTGAATTTGCCGTTGGCGCAGACCGTCAAGACCATCGCCCTGACCGTCGAGAGCGAAGAAGGCAAGAAGAGCTTCTGGGTGCTGCTGCTGCGCGGTGACCATGAGCTCAACGAGATCAAGGTCTCCAAGGTCGCCGGCCTGAAGGACTTCCGCTTCTCGACCGAGGCCGAGATCCTCGAGGTGTTCGGCACCGTGCCGGGCTACCTGGGGCCGATCAACACCAAGCTGCCGGTCAACGTCGTGGCCGACCGCACGGTCGCCAACATGGCCGACTTCGTGTGTGGCGCCAACGAGGCCGACTTCCACTACACGGGCGCCAACTGGGGCCGTGATGTGCCAGAACCGCTCGTTGCCGACCTGCGCAACGTGGTCGAGGGCGACGCTTCGCCGGACGGCAAGGGCGTGCTGGCGATCGAGCGCGGCATCGAGGTGGGCCACGTGTTCCAGCTCGGCACCGCCTACTCGGAAGCGATGGGCGCGACCTTCCTCGACGAAGGTGGCCGTCCCGCGCCGCTGCAGATGGGCTGCTACGGCATCGGCGTGACCCGCATCCTGGGCGCGGCGATCGAGCAGAACTTCGACGACAAGGGCATCGTGTGGCCTGACACGATCGCCCCGTTCGAGCTGGTGCTGTGCCCGATGGGCCTGGACCGCAGCGAGATGGTGAAAGAAGCCACCGAACAGCTGTATGCCGAGCTGCAGGCGGCCGGCATCGACGTGATCGTCGACGACCGCGGCCTGCGTCCGGGCGCGATGTTCGCCGACTGGGAACTGATCGGCGTGCCGCACCGCGTCGTGATCGGCGAGCGTGGCCTGAAGGAAGGCAACCTGGAATACCAGGGCCGCCGCGACGAAGCGGCGAGCGCCGTGGCCGTGGCGGACATGGTCGCCTTCATCAAGGGCAAGCTGGGCAAGTGATGCGGATGCGCCTCGCCTCCTGGCTAGGAGGCGCCGTACTCGCGTGCGCCTTCGGCCTGGGTGGGGGCGAGGCGTCCGCCGGCAACCAGAAGGAAGAAGCGCTGTCGGATTCGGTGCGCCTGGCCCTGGCCAACGCCATCGCAGACGCGCGCCCGCCGCGGCCGGCTTTCCGCACCGAGGCGGCGCGGGCGCGCTACCAGGCCTGGCTGAACGCCATGTCGGGCCGGCTCGTCAAGCGCCTGCCCGACGTCCAGACCCGCACCGAATTCCTCGAGACGGTCTGGTACGAATCGACCCGCGCCGGTCTCGATCCGGGGCTGGTGCTGGGCCTGATCCAGGTCGAATCGGCCTATCGCAAGTACGCGATCTCGATCGCCGGCGCGCGCGGCTATATGCAGGTGATGCCGTTCTGGACCAAGGTGATCGGCGACGGCGACCGCCGCCGCCTGTTTCATATGCAGACCAATCTGCGCTACGGCTGCGCGATCCTGCGCATGTATATCGACATGGAACGCGGCGACCTGTACCTGGCGCTGGGCCGCTACAACGGCAGCCGGGGCAAGCCCAAGTACCCGAACGCGGTGCTGGCGGCGTGGAAGAATTGGGAATTCAAGCACGGTATCTAAACCGGGCATGCTGTACAAAACCCCAACATTTCAGTTCACCAACGTGTCACGTTAGCAGTGTAGACTTTCCGCTTTCCCAAGCAGAGGACTGCATGCGACCGACCACTCTTGCCTCCGCCGCGCTGCTGGCGGTACTCGCCGGCTGCGCGACAACGCCGCCCGATTCAACCCAATCCACCGCCGCGCAAGGCGCCGTCGCGGCCAATGCCGTCGACCAGCGCGCGAAGAACGTCATCTTCTTCCTCGGCGACGGCATGGGCATCAACACACTGACCGCGGCGCGCATCTTCGCCGCCGGCGAAGACGGCGAGCTGGCGATCGACAAGATGCCCGAGTCGGCCTTCGTGAAGACCTTCTCGAACGATGCGCAAGTCACCGACAGCGCCGCTTCGATGGCCGCCTACATGACCGGCGTGAAGCACAATAACGGCGTGGTCTCGATGTCCTTCGGCACCCGCTCGGTCGCACCGGGCAAGGACGCCAACGGCAACAACCTGGTGAGCCGCTGCGAGAATGGTACCGCCGCCGTCACCCTGCTCGAACTGGCCAAGCGCCGCGGTATGGCGGTCGGCGTGGTCACCAATACCAGCGTCACCGACGCCACTCCGGCCTCGACCTATGCCCACGCCTGCCACCGCAAGCTGGAAACCGATATCGCCGCCAGCCTGGTGCCGGGCGGCGCCGGCTACAACAAGGCGCTCGGCGACCGTGGCCTGGACGTGCTGTTCGGCGGCGGCGCCCAGAACTTCACGCCGTTCAACCGCGGCGGCAAGCGCGCCGACAACCGCGACCTGCTGGCCGAACTGCAGGCCAGGGGCTTGCGCGTGGTGAACGACACCGCGCAATTCGCGGCCCTGCAACCGGGCCAGCCGGCGGTCGGCCTGTTCGCGCCGAACCACATGGACTTCGACGCTACCCGCGACCCAGCGCGCCAGCCGGCCCTGCCGGCAATGGCGACCAAGGCGATCGAGCTGCTGGCGCCGAACAAGAACGGCTTCTTCCTGATGGTCGAGGGCGGCCTGATCGACCACGCCCTGCACGCGACCCTGGGC
This sequence comes from Massilia sp. CFBP9026, assembly GCF_034045165.1. Lineage (NCBI taxonomy): Bacteria > Pseudomonadati > Pseudomonadota > Betaproteobacteria > Burkholderiales > Oxalobacteraceae > Massilia > Massilia sp. CFBP9026. The sequence continues at coordinate 212,878 of NZ_JAXCWH010000002.1, read as the reverse complement.
AAGCGCGCCCTGCAAGAAACGGTGAGCTACAACGCGGCGCTGCAGGCGGCGATCGAGCGCATGGAAACGCTCGATCCGGGCCTGAAGAACACCCTGATCGTCGCCACCGCCGACCATGACCACACCCTGATCCTGAACGGCTACGCGGCCCGCACCGGCAAGACCACGCCCACCAACCCGGGCGTGATCGGCCTGGTGCGCAACGCCGACGGCACCCCTAGCCTGGACGGCAAGGGCCAGCCTTACACCATCATCGGCTTCGGCACTGGCGAGCAGCGCCACGCGGGCGACCGTACCGTGCACCTGACGGACGAAGTCGTGACGCGCGACGACTACCACCAGGAAGCGGTGGTGCGCACCCGCACCGGCGCCGAGACCCATGGCGGCAGCGACGTCTACCTGGGCGCGACCGGCGCCAACGCCGAACTGTTCCGCGGGACCATCGACAACACCCGCGTGTTCAACCTGATCAAGACCGCCGCCGGCCTGTAAGCCGCGACCAGGAGCCCTCATGACTTTCAAACGTTTTACTCCACTGCTGCTGGCTGCCTGCTGCGCCGCTGCATTTTCCACTCCCGCCGCCGCCCAGCAAAAGGCGAAGAACATCATCTTCTTCCTGGGCGACGGCATGGGCCCGACCACGATCACCGCTGCCCGCATCTATCGCGGCGGCGAGGACAGCCTGCTGCACTTCGAGCGCCTGATGGAGCGCACCGCGCGCGTCAAGACGTATTCGGCCGACTACCAGACCACCGACAGCGCGCCGTCGATGGGCGCCTACATGACCGGCGTGAAGATGAACAACGACGTCATCTCGCAGGCCGGCGCGCGCCCCATCGATCCAACGAAAGAAGGCGTCGACATGTGCGGCGCCAATAACGGCACGCCGGCCGTGACGATCCTGGAACTGGCCAAGGCCCAGGGCAAGGCCACCGGCGCCATCACCACCACCGAGCTGACCCACGCCACCCCGGCATCGACCTTTGCGCACAGCTGCAGCCGCGACGCGGTGTACACGATCGCGCAGCAGATCGTGCCCGGCGGCGCCGGCTACAACCCGGCGCTGGGCAACGGCGTCGACGTGCTGATGGGAGGAGGGCGCAACCACTTCACGCCGGTTGACCCCGCCACCAATCCGAAGGGCCGTCCCGACGGGCGCGACCTGATGGCCGAATTCGCCGGCGCCGGCTACTACGTGGCCGGCACCCGCGCCGGCATGATGTCGGCGCAGCCGGGCCGCAAGTTCGTGGGCATCTTCAGTGCCACCAGCCACCTCGATTACTCGTACCAGCGCCGTTCGGAACAGCCGACCCTGGCCGAGATGACCGGCAAGGCGATTGACCTGCTGTCGAAGAATCCGAACGGTTTCTTCCTGATGGTCGAAGGCGGCAAGATCGACCACGCCCTGCACGACACCCGCGCCAAGCATGCGCTGGAAGAGACGGTGGCCTTCGACGACGCCCTGCAGCTGGCGATCGAGCGCATGCGCGCCATCGATCCGGGCCTGCAGAACACGCTGATCGTGCTGACCGCCGACCATGACCACACGATGCAGATCAACGGCTATCCGAAGCGCGGCAATCCGATCACCGACATCGTGCGCGACTATGCGTCGGGCGAGCCGAAAAAGGATGCGGACGGCAAGACCTTCACCACCCTGGTGTTCGGCAACGGCCCAAACCGCCCGGATGCGCGCGCCGACGTCGACAGCGTGGTGGCGCAGAGCGATGATTATCATCAGGAAACTGGCGTGCACAAGTCGTCGGAAACCCACGGCGGCGGCGACGTCAAACTGTTTGCGACCGGCGCGGGATCGGCGCCGTTCAAGGGCACGATCGAGAATACGCAGGTGTTCCACCTGATGAAAGCGGCGGCCGGTTTGTAATGGATACGGATCGGTGCACCGCATCGATCCGATAGGTTATTAACCTGCTGCCACTATTATTTACAGCTGAATAACAAAAAAGCCCCGGGTTTGAAACCGGGGCTTTTTTTAAGCGTGAAGCTTATTGAAATAGCGCGTTGGCTTATTTCAGGTGATCCGAAATGAGCTTGGTCATTTCGAACATCGAGACTTGTGCCTTGCCGCCGAAAACCGCTTTCAGCTTGTCGTCGGCATTGATCATGCGGCGATTCGCTGCGTCTTGCAGGTCTTTCGACTTGATGTAATCCCAGACCTTCTTGGTCACTTCGGTGCGCGGCAGCGGCTTGTCGCCAACGACGGCAGCCAGCGTGGCGGACGGGGTCATGGCTTTCATGAAAGCAGCATTTGGCTTGCGCGCGGCTGCCGGCTTATCGGCCGACTTCGCTGCTGGTGCTGCCTTTTTTGCTGCCGGCTTGGCCGCTGCAGCAGGCTTGGCAGCGTCTTTTTTTGCTGGCGCTGCAGTGGTTTTTTTGGCTGTTGCCATCTTCGAGCCTCCTAAAACGAACACGTGGAAAAGTGCGTAATTTATCGCACGCCTATATTGGTAGCGTTTTACAGAACGTGCAAGTCTTTTTCAAAACTTTTTCACTCATAAAACCCGCCAAATGGGCGTTATCGCACACAACAACGCATGAGAACGAAAAAACGCTGACAAGCGGCGAAAAAAAACCGCGCAAAGCGATACTTTGCGCGGTGTTCGCCGATTGGCATGCAGATTAACGCATGCCGGGCATCATGCCCTTCATCCCGCGCATCATCTTCATCAGGCCGCCGCCCTTGAGCTTTTTCATCATGGTCTGCATCTGGTCGTACTGGTTCAGCATGCGGTTCACTTCCTGCACCTGCACGCCGGCGCCGGCCGCGATGCGGCGCTTGCGGTTGGCCTTGATCAGTTCGGGTTTGGCGCGCTCGAGCGGGGTCATCGAGTCGATGATGCCCACCATGCGCTGCACGGATTTTTCGGCCTGGCCCATATTGGCGCCGGCCGCCGCCTGCTGGAACTGGGCCGGCAGTTTATCCATCAGGCCGGCCATGCCGCCCATTTTCTTCATTTGCGTCAGTTGCGACTTGAAGTCGTTCATGTCGAAGCGGCCGCCGACCTTGATCTTGTTGGCCAGTTCGGCCGCCGCCTCGGCGTCGACGCCCTTGCGCGCTTCTTCGACCAGCGCCAGGATGTCGCCCATGCCCAGCACGCGGTTGGCCATGCGGGTGGGGTCGAAGGCTTCCAGGCCGTCGAGTTTTTCGGACACGCCGGCGAACTTGATCGGCTTGCCGGTCACGTGACGCACCGACAGCGCCGCACCGCCGCGCGAATCGCCATCGAGCTTGGTCAGCACGATGCCGGTCAGGGGCAGGGCGTCGTTGAAGGCCTTGGCGGTGTTGATCGCATCCTGGCCCAGCATGGCGTCGACCACGAACAGGGTCTCGACCGGATTGACGGCGCCGTGCACGGCGGCGATTTCTTGCATCATCGCTTCGTCGATGCCCAGGCGGCCGGCGGTGTCGATGATCAGGACGTCGTGGTAATGCTTCTTGGCCCAGTCCAGCGCGGCGCGGGCGATGTCGACCGGCTTGTCGCTGGCGGTGGACGGGAAGAAGTCGGCGCCGACCTGCTTGGTGACGGACTCCAGCTGGGCGATCGCGGCGGGACGGTAGACGTCGGCCGAGACGGTCAGGACTTTCTTCTTCTTTTGTTCCTTGAGGTACTTGGCCAGCTTACCCGTGGTGGTGGTCTTACCCACACCCTGCAGGCCGGCCATCAGGATGATCGCGGGCGGCTGCTGGGCGAAGGAGAGTTGGGTCGCTTCGGGGCCGAGGTCGGCGCCCATCAGCGCGGCCAGCTCTTTCTGCACCACGCCGACCAGGGCCTGGCCGGGCGACAGCGAGCCGACGACTTCTTCGCCCAGGGCCTTCTCTTTGACCTTGGCGATGAATTCGCGCACCGCCGGCAGCGCCACGTCCGCCTCGAGCAGGGCCATGCGCACTTCGCGCAGCATTTCCGCGGTGTTCGCCTCGGTCAGGCGGGCCTCGCCGCGCATGGTCTTGACGACCTTGGCAAGGCGTTGGGTGAGGTTATCTAGCATGTCTACCTAATATAGAAAGAAGCGCAATTCGGACTTGGCGCAGGTTCGCCAACGCGTCATTTTACCTTGCGCCGCCACTGCCCTGCATACCCCATCGCGCCGAACCCGGCCTGTCCCGGCCATTTTTCGCCAACGCCGTCGCCTTTTGGCATAACGCAAACACGACCCACGGCTGCCATGTTGTATTGCCTACTCGCCTTTCCGGCAAGCATGAATCCTATAAATCGAGGTCAGGAGAAACGTTATGACGCAGATGTTTGGCAAGACATTGATCGCATTGGCGCTCTTTGCCGTGGGAGGGACCTCAGCGGCCCAGGACGTCGTGCGGCTGGGGAATCTGAAGCTGGCGCATTTCGGCGCGGTGTCCTATATCAAGGAAATCGCGCCGGGCTGCGGCATCCGGGTCGAGGAAAAGATGTTCGCCAAGGGGCTGGACATCATGCAGGCGATCATCGCCGGCGAACTGGACGTGGGCGCTACCGCGTCCGAGGCCGCGATCCAGGGCCGCGCCGGCGGCGCCCCGGTGGTGGTGGTGGCCGGCTTCGCGCGCGGCGGGGCGCGGCTGGTGGCGCGGCCCGAGCTGAAGATAGTGTCGGTGTCCCAGCTCAAGGGGAAAAAAGTGGGCGTCACCCGCGGCGGCATCCAGGAAGTGCTCCTGATGGCCGAGCTGGCGCGCAACAAGCTGAGCGCCGACACCACCAGCCGCAAGGACGTGCAGCTGGTCTACCTGTCCTATCCCGAGCTGAACCAGGCGCTGCTGGGCCGGCACATCGACGCGATGATGCAATCCGAGCCGCAATCGTCGCAGGCGATCAATATGGGTTTTGGCGTGGAAGTCATGAAACCCTACGGAACGCCGATCGGCGAGCCGGTGCGCACCATGGTCATGACCGAAAAATTCTACCGCGAGCGTCGGCCGCTGGCCGAGAAGTTCATGCGCTGCTTCGTGCAAGCCACGCGCACCTTCATCGACCGGCCCGACATCGCCGAACACTATGTGCGCCAGTCGATGTTCAAGGGCCAGATCACGACCGCCGACTTCCGCGCGGCGATGGCCAATTCACCGTACTCCTATGACATCACGCCCCAGCACATCCAGGTCACGACCGACGTCATGGCGCAGACCGGAGTGGGGCGCATGGCGCGTCCGCCGCTGGCCAGCGACTGGGTCCGTACCGACCTGCTGGTCTCGGCCAAGAAAAGCCTGAACATCAAGTAGGGGAGCATCGATCATGGAACGCATCGAACGACGCAAGACGATCCGCAAGAAGCGGCTCCGATGGAACGACGCCGCCACCGGCCTGGTGGTGCCGGTGCTGGCGATCGCACTCTGGCAATGGGTAGCAGCCAGCGGCCTGGTCGACCGCCAGGTGCTGCCGGCGCCGCTGGACGTGTGGCGCAAGTGGGTCGACTACCTGCTGCCGCTGGAGCCGTTCGAGCATTACACCGATGGCGGCTGGCTCACATGGGCGTTGTCGGGCGAACTGCCGGTGGACGTCATCGCCAGCCTGTACCGGGTGGTGGTGGGCTTCGCCATCGGCGCCGGGCTGGCGCTGCCGCTCGGGCTGGCAATGGGGGCAAGCCAGCGCGTGCACGCCTGGATGAACCCCCTGGTGCAGGTGCTGCGGCCGATCCCGCCGATCGCCTACATCCCGCTGGCGATGCTGTGGTTCGGGCTCGGCAATCCGCCGGCGGTGTTCCTGATCGCGATCGGGGCGTTCTTTCCGGTCCTGATGAACACGATCGCCGGCGTGCGCCAGGTCGACGGCATCTATCTGCGCGCGGCGCACAACCTCGGCGCCGGCAAGCTGACGATGTTCCTGCGCGTGATCCTGCCGGCGGCGGTGCCCTACATCCTGTCCGGCGTGCGGATCGGGATCGGCACCGCCTTCATCGTCGTGATCGTGGCCGAGATGATCGCCGTGAACAGCGGCCTGGGTTTCCGCATCTCGGAGGCGCGCGAGTACTTCTGGTCGGACAAGGTCATCGCCGGGATGATCTCCATCGGCGTGCTGGGCCTCCTGATCGACATCGGCGTCAACCGACTGAACAACCATTTGCTGCGCTGGCACCGCGGCCTGGAGCACTGACATGAGCGATATCCATATCCGTATCGAGGGCGTCAATAAAGTGTTCGGCGCCGAAGACCATGAAGTGGTGGCCCTGCAAGGCATCGACCTGGCGCTCGAACGCGGGCAGTTCACCTGCCTGCTCGGCCCTTCGGGCTGCGGCAAGTCGACCCTGCTCAATGCGGTGGCCGGCTTCGCGCCGCCGTCTTCCGGGGAGATCCTGGTCGATGGCCGCCCAGTCACCGGGCCGGGGCCGCAGCGCGGCATGGTGTTCCAGGAATACGCGCTGTTTCCCTGGATGACGGTCGAGCAGAACATCCGCTTCGGCCTCGAGATCAAGCGCATGCGCGGGCCGGAGATCGACCGCCGGGTGGACGAGCTGCTCAAGCTGCTGTCGCTGGCCGACTTTCGCACCCGCTATCCGAAGGACCTGTCCGGCGGCATGCGCCAGCGGGTGGCGATCGCGCGCGTGCTGGCGCTCGATTCGCCGATCCTGCTGATGGACGAGCCCTTCGGCGCGCTCGACGCGCTCACCCGGCGCAACCTGCAGGACGAGCTGCTGCGCCTGTGGGCCGAGCTCAGAAAGACGATCCTGTTCGTCACCCACAGCATCGAGGAAGCGATCTACCTGGCCGACCGCATCGTCGTGATGACTTATCGGCCGGGGACGATCAAGCGCGATCTCCTGGTCGAGATCGCGCGCCCGCGCGACCCGGCGGCGCCGGAATTCAACCTGCTCAAGCGCGAGCTGGGGCTGATGGTGATGGAAGAGCAGGCGCGGCATCACAACGACGAGTTGCGGATGGTGGCGGTGGATTGAACGTACGCCACATATATATGTGGCGGCGCCATCGGCGGAAGGGAGGCTTCCACCCGGGGGGCTTCCCACCGGCGTTCGCCGATGGTGTAGACTCTTATTATGCAGAATTCCCTCTTCCTTGCCGCTGCCTTCCTGTACGCGGTATGCGCCCTGCTGCCGTCGCGGCTGGGCGCCGTCATCTCGGGCGTGACCGCCGGGGCCTGGGCCCTGCATGGCGTCGCGCTCGGCATGGACGTGATGGTGCCGGGACGGCTGCGGGTCGGCTTCGCCATCATGATTTCCAGCGCCTTGTGGGTGTCGGTGGCGGCCTACTGGTTCGAGAACCGCAATTTCGCCCTCGACAGCCTGCGCCGCCTGGTGATGCCGTTCGCGGCCGCGGCCACCCTGTTGCCGCTGCTGTTCCCGGGCACCCTGACGCCGCTGGCCGGCAAGACCGCCGCCTTCGGCTGGCATATCGCGGTCGCGGTGCTGGCCTACAGCACCCTGACCATCGCCGCTTTCCACGCCGTGCTGATGGCACTGCAAGAGACGCGGCTGCATACCCGCACCGCCGGCGGCGGCTGGTTTGGCTCCGCGCTCGACCAGCTCCCGGCGCTGCTCACCATGGAAAAACTGTTGTTCCGTGTGATCTGGATCGGCTTCGTCCTGCTCAGCCTGACGGTATTGTCGGGCTTCGTGTTCTCCGAACAGGTGTTCGGCCGGCCGCTGCTGCTCGACCACAAGAGCGTGTTCGCGCTGCTCTCGTGGGCGCTGTTCGCGGCGCTGCTGGCCGGGCGCAGGTGGCAGGGCTGGCGCGGCAAGACCGCGCTGCGCTTCACGCTGGCAGGCTTCGCCACCCTGGCGCTGGCCTACGTCGGTAGCCGCTTCGTGCTCGAAGTCGTCCTGCACCGGGGAGTCTACTGATGCGTATCTTGTTCTGGATTGGCCTCATCGTCCTCATCGTGTTCGCCGTGCGCAGCAAGCTGCGCGCGATGGCCAAAAAGCATGGGGTTCCGCCCGATACGGCGCGCGGTCCCGCCGCCCCCAGCGCCCAGATCGAGGCCATGGCCCAGTGCGCCCACTGCGGCATGTACTTCCCGGCGTCCGAATCGGTGAAGGCCGACGGCCAGGACTACTGCTCGCCGGGCCACGTGCGCCTGCCGCCGCCGTAGGGTGAATTCGCCCCTGTCGATGGGCGCGCGGGTCACCCTGTGGCGCACGCTCCAGACCTTCACCGTCACCCGCATCGTCATCGCCCTGGTGCTGCTGCTGTACCTGGGCGTCGACCTGGAAAGCGGCGCGCTGCGCCCGGACCCGGTCAACACCGAAACCTGCGTCTTCTATGTGCTGACCGCGGCGATGTTCGCGCTGGCGGCGCGCTGGCAGCGGCGCTTCCTGATCCAGCTCGGGCTGCAGATCGCGGTCGACCTGCTGGTGATTTCGCTGCTGTACCTGGCGGCCGGCGGCATGCGCAGCGGCCTGGGCATCCTGTATCTGTTTCCGCTGGCCGGCGCCGCAATCCTGGCGCCGCTGGTGCTGGCGCTGTTCTCGGCGGCGGTCGCGACCCTGTTCCTGCTCGGCCTGAACCTCTGGCAGCTGGTGATCGAGGGGCGCGACCCGCCCCTGATGCAGGCCGGCCTGTTCGGCGCCGCCTTCTTCGCCGGCGTATTGATGGTCAACCGTCTGGCGGCGCGCCTGCTCAAGCAGGAAGAGCTGGCGTCCCAGCGCGGCGCCGACCTGCGCATCCAGCAGGCGATCAACGAGATCGTGATCGCCGACGTCGGCGACGGCATCCTGGTAGTGGGCGAGGACGGCGCTGTCTTCACCGGCAACCCGGCGGCGCGCCGCATGCTGGGCTTGCAGGCCGACGCCGGTTTCCTGCTGCATGCCGTGCCGGCCTTCGAGCCGGTGGCGCTGGCCTTCGACGCCTGGCTGGCCGCGCCCGACAACGACAAGGGATTCGTCACCCTGAAACCCTATCGCGAAGGCGACGGCGCCGGCGATGGTGAAGCTGAAGTTCGCGGGCGGCGCGACCAGCCGGTGCACCTCAAATTGCGCTTCGCGCGGGTGGCCGACGGCAGTGACGCGGCCGGCCGTAGCGTGATCTTCATGCAGGACGTGAGCGCCATCGAAAACCAGGCGCAGCAACTCAAGCTGGCCTCGATGGGCCGCCTGACCGCCAGCATCGCGCACGAGGTGCGCAACCCGCTGTCGGCGATCGGCCACGCCACCGAGCTGCTGGCCGAAGACCTGCATGGCCCGGCCGAGCTGCGCTTGCTGAAGATCGTGCGCGACAACGTGACGCGCGTGAACCGCATGGTGGAAGACATCCTGCAGCTGTCGCGCAAGGCCCAGCCGAACGGCGAACCGGTGGCGCTCGGCCCATTCCTCGAAGAGCTGAAGGCCGAATTCTGCGAAATCCACGGCCTGGCCGGTGATATAGTCTATATAGGCGATCCGGGCGGCAGCGCGGTGCGCTTCGATCCGCTGCACCTGCACGAGGTCTTGCTCAACCTGCTGAACAACGCGGTGCGCTACGCCAGCCGCCAGCCGGCCAGCATCCGCATCTTCCCGGCGCGCGACGCCGCCGGCCGGCGCGAGCTGCACGTGCAGGACGACGGACCCGGCATCACGCCTGAAGTGCGCGACCACCTGTTCGAGCCCTTCTATACTACGTCGAGCAAGGGGACCGGCCTGGGACTCTACCTGGCGCGCGAACTGTGCCTGAACAACGATGCGAAACTCGATTATGAATACCGGTTCGACCCGTCCGCGCTGGGGCCGCGCAAGGCCAGCGGCCGCTTTGTCATCACCTTCGCCCTCGAGTAAGCCATGAGCGCGCCCCGCATCCTGGTGCTCGACGACGAAGCCGACCTGCGCGAGCTGCTCGAAATCACCCTGCTCAAGATGGGGCTGGACGTCGATAGCGCCGCCACGTTGCGCCAGGCGAGAAACCTGTTCGAAGAGCGCGACTATGCGCTGGTGCTGACCGATATGCGCCTGCCGGACGGCCTGGGGCTGGAACTGGTGCGCGAGATCGCCGCCTCGGGCAAGGGCACGCCGGTCGCCGTGATCACCGCCTACGGCAGCGCCGAGAACGCGGTGGTGGCGCTCAAGGCCGGCGCTTTCGACTACATCGCCAAGCCGGTGGCGCTCGACGCGCTGCGTGTGATGGTGCGCTCGGCCCTCAAGTTATCGGAAGGCGCCGCGGCGGCCGACGGTGGCGCGGTCGATTCGCGCATGATCGGCCATTCGCCGGCGATGCAGTCGTTGCGGGCCCAGATCGCGCGCCTGGCGCGCTCGATGGCGCCGATCTCGATCACCGGTGAATCCGGCAGCGGCAAGGAACTGGCCGCGCGCGAGATCCACGCCCAGAGTTCGCGCGCCTCGAAACCTTTCGTGGCGGTGAACTGCGGCGCGATCCCCGAGACCCTGATGGAGGCCGAGTTCTTCGGCTACCGCAAGGGCGCCTTCACCGGCGCGGCCGAGGAGCGCGACGGCTTCTTCCAGGCCGCCAACGGCGGCACCCTGATGCTGGACGAGGTGGCGGACCTGCCGCTGGCGATGCAGGTCAAGCTGCTGCGCGCGATCCAGGAGCGGCGCGTGCGCAAGATCGGCGCCACGAGCGAGGAGCCGGTCGACGTGCGCATCATCAGTGCCACCCACCAGGACCTGGCGCGCTGTGTCGAGACTGGCCGGTTCAGGCAAGACCTGTTTTATCGCCTGAACGTGATCGAGCTGGCGCTGCCGCCGCTGCGCGAGCGGATGGACGACCTGGCCCTGCTGGCCGATGGCATCCTGAACCGCTTGGCCGGGCCGGGGCAGGCCTCGCTGGGGCCGGGCGTGCTGGAAGCATTGAAGGCGTATTCCTTCCCCGGCAATGTGCGCGAGCTGGAGAACGTGCTGGAACGGGCGCTGGCGTTTGCCAACGATGGCGCGATCCAGGTCGGAGATTTGTCGCTCAAGGCGGCGCGGCCGGTGGAAGGAGGGCGGAGCGAGACGGTGACGCCGGCCGCGGCGCCGGTCCCGCCACCGGTGGAGGTGGCGCCGCCGCCCAGGCCGATGGCCGCCCCGGTCGCCCTCGGCCCCGCCGAATTGCCGAGCAACCTGCCCGAATATCTCGAACAGGTCGAGCGCGACATTATCCAGCGCGCGCTGCAGCAGACCCAATTCAACCGCACCCAGGCGGCGAGCCTGCTCGGGATCAGCGTACGCCAGCTGCGTTACCAGATGCAGAAACTGGACATCTGCGCACCGGACGATTGAGGCATCCGACCGGCACCGCCGGTTGCCCGATCATGTTACTTTGCGGTAATTATTTTGGTGCATAATGCGCCTTGGCAGAGCATGCGCGCCTCGTTTTGATTCCTATGTAAGTCGCCTGTTTAGTGCAGATTTTTCTGATGTTAGTGCTTGCTCACCGTATGCTCCCCTTCTTTGGTGCGACGCTGAAATGTCAAGACTGCGCGCGCCAAAAAACAAAAAAAATGGCGATTTATTAGCTTGCCTCGATCGCAAGCGAGGTACTACAATTAGTCTCATATCAAAGCTTGGCACTAGATGTAGTGGTAGTGGATCGAAAGACACTAGGTTTTTAGCCAGCGGCGAGTTGTCCGCATGTTGTCCACAAGTTGCCCACAAATTTGTTCAGTGATTTGTCTAGTAAGCACCTGCTGACGAGCTTTATTTAAATATTCTTACCCTGCTTCTCTGGTTTGCCAGCATCGGCCACCGGCTGGCGGGGATTCGTTTTGCTATTAATTTTGTTGACGGACCGCGGCGCCAGCCGCCACCCGGTCCTCGTGTACAAAGGCGGTCCGACCGCTCATCCTGGAGGCTCAATGCAAACAGCACAGAACATCTCGATCAACCAACACGTCACCCCAGGATCGGCGTCGACCAGCCAAACCCCGGCCGAGATCGTCGCGCGCGGCGATTACCGCGTCATCCGCCGCAACGGCGCCGTCGTCGCTTTCGAGCCGCACAAGATCTCGGTCGCGATGACCAAGGCCTTCCTGGCCGTGGCCGGCGGCCAGGGCGCGGTCTCGGCGCGCATCCGCGAACTGGTGGAACAGATGACCGGTAACGTCGTGGCCGCGCTGGTGCGCCGCCAGCCGAACGGCGGCACCTTCCACATCGAAGACGTGCAGGACCAGGTCGAGCTGTCGCTGATGCGTTCGGGCGAACACGACGTCGCGCGTGAATACGTGCTGTACCGCGCCAAGCGCATGGACGAGCGCCGCGCCGCCAAGGAAGCTCTAGGTGGCGCCCCGGTTGCCGCGCCGCAGATTCACGTGGTCGACGGCGGCGAGCGCCGCCTGCTGGACATCAACGACGTCCACGCCCTCGTCAACGCCGCTTGCTCGGGCCTGGAAAAGCACGTCGACGCCGACGCAATCGTCGCCGAGACCCTGAAAAACCTGTACGACGGCGTGCCGGTCGAAGAGCTGTACAAGTCCGCCATCCTGGCTGCCCGCGCGCTGATGGAAAAGGACCCGGCCTACAGCCAGGTGACCGCCCGCATCCTGCTGCACACCATCCGTAAAGAAGTCTTCGAACACGAAGTGCCGCAAGCCGGCGCCGCTGCCGAATACCTGACCTACTTCCCGCAATACATCGCCAAGGGCATCCACAACGAGCTGCTGGACGAAGAGCTGGGCAAGTACGACCTCGAGCGCCTGGCCAAGGCCATCGTCGCCGACCGCGACCTGCAGTTCGGCTACATCGGCCTGCAGACCCTGTACGACCGCTACTTCCTGCACGTGCGCGACGTGCGCATCGAAATGCCGCAGGCCTTCTACATGCGTGTCGCGATGGGCCTGGCCCTGCGCGAAGACGACCGCGAAGCGCGCGCCATCGAGTTCTACAACCTGCTGTCGTCGTTCGACTTCATGAGCTCGACCCCGACCCTGTTCAACTCGGGCACCCGCCGCTCGCAGCTGTCGTCGTGCTACCTGACCACCGTCGGCGACGACCTGGAAGGCATCTACGACGCCATCAAGGAAAACGCACTGCTGTCGAAGTTCGCCGGCGGCCTGGGCAACGACTGGACGCCAGTGCGTGCGCTGGGTTCGCGCATCAAGGGCACCAACGGCCGTTCGCAGGGCGTGGTCCCGTTCCTGAAAGTGGTCAACGACACCGCCGTGGCGGTGAACCAGGGCGGCAAGCGCAAGGGCGCGGTCTGCGCCTACCTGGAAACCTGGCACCTGGACATCGAAGAATTCCTGGACCTGCGCAAGAACACCGGCGACGACCGCCGCCGCACCCACGATATGAACACCGCGAACTGGATTCCCGACCTGTTCATGAAGCGCGTGATGGAAAAGGGCGCCTGGACCCTGTTCTCGCCATCCGAGACGCCAGACCTGCACGACCTGACCGGCAAGGCCTTCGAAAAAGCCTACCTGGCCTATGAAACCAAAGCGGCCAACGGCGAAATGGCGGTCTTCAAGAAGATCGAAGCCATGGACCTGTGGCGCAAGATGCTGTCGATGCTGTTCGAGACCGGCCACCCATGGATCACCTTCAAGGACCCATGCAATATCCGTTCGCCGCAGCAGCACGTGGGCGTGGTGCACTCGTCGAACCTGTGCACCGAGATCACCCTGAACACCAGCGCCGACGAAATCGCCGTCTGCAACCTGGGCTCGGTGAACCTGCCGCAGCACATGAAGGGCGATGGCCTGGACCACGTCAAGCTGCAAAAGACCATCCGTACCGCGATGCGCATGCTGGATAACGTCATCGACATCAACTACTACGCGGTGGAAAAGGCGCGCAACTCGAACCTGCGCCACCGTCCGGTGGGCATGGGCGTCATGGGTCACCAGGACTGCCTGCACATGATGCGCATCCCGTTCGCGTCGGAACAGGCAGTCAAGTTCGCCGACATCTCGATGGAAGCCGTCTGCTACTACGCCTACCTGGCGTCGACCGAGCTGGCCGAGGAACGTGGCCGCTACGAGACCTACACCGGCTCGCTGTGGGACCGCGGCATCCTGCCGCAGGACTCGATCAAGCTGCTGCTTGAGGAACGCGGCGGCTACCTGGAGCAGGACACCAGCGAATCGATGGACTGGACCCCGGTGCGCGAGCGCATCAAGCAGTTCGGCATGCGTAACTCGAACTGCGTGGCGATCGCCCCGACCGCGACCATCTCGAACATCATCGGCGTGTCGGCCTGTATCGAACCGACCTTCCAGAACCTGTACGTGAAGTCGAACCTGTCGGGCGAATTCACCGAGATCAACTCGTACCTGGTGCGCGACCTGAAGGCACGCGACCTGTGGGACGAAGTCATGATCGCCGACCTGAAGTATTTCGACGGTTCGCTGTCCAAGATCGACCGCGTGCCGCAAGACCTGCGCGACATCTACGCAACGGCCTTCGAAGTGGAACCGAAGTGGCTGGTGGAAGCCGCCTCGCGCCGCCAGAAGTGGATCGACCAGGCGCAGTCGCTGAACATCTACATGGCCGGCGCCTCGGGCAAGAAGCTGGACGAGACCTATAAACTGGCATGGCTGCGTGGCCTGAAAACCACCTACTACCTGCGCACCATCGCCGCGACCCACCTGGAAAAGTCGACCACCCGCACCGGCGCCCTGAACGCCGTGCCGGTCTCGGGCGGCCTGCAGGCAGGTCATGCAGCACCGGCAGTAGTAGCGCCAGTCGCCGCAGCACCAGCCGCAGCGACTGCCGAAATGGATGAAGGCGCCGCCTGCTACCTGCGTCCAGGCGACGACGGTTTCGAGGAATGCGAAGCTTGCCAGTAATGCTGTAACCAGGTGCGAGCTGACCAAATGGTTCGCTCGCACCCGTAACTTCAAGACCGTCGTTCCCGCGCAGGCGGGAACCCAAGTTCGCCTATAGCACCGCAAACTTCAAGGTTCCCCCTCGTCGGCCGACAATCATCATCAACACACACACGTGACCTCACCGCGCCCAACGCGACAGGCCACCACAGAAGGAAATCACCATGCTCTCTTGGGACGACGAACCAACCAGCGCCCAGCGCGCCCCACAAGCCGCCAATCCAGAAGGCGCTCCCGCCGCTGAAGTGGCCAAGCGCGTCAACGCCGACGACAAGCGCATCATCAACGGCGAAACCGACGTGAACCAGCTGGTGCCGTTCAAGTACAAATGGGCATGGGACAAATACCTGGCCGGCTGCGCGAACCACTGGATGCCGCAAGAAGTGAACATGCAGCGCGACATCGAGCTGTGGAAGAACCCGAACGGCCTGTCGGAAGACGAGCGCCGCCTGGTCAAGCGCAACCTGGGCTTCTTCGTGACTGCCGACTCGCTGGCCGCGAACAATATCGTGCTGGGCACCTATCGCCACATCACCGCTCCCGAGTGCCGCCAGTACCTGCTGCGCCAGGCCTTCGAAGAGGCGATCCATACCCACGCCTACCAGTACATCGTCGAATCGCTGGGCCTGGACGAAGGCGAGATCTTCAACGCCTACAACGAGATCGACTCGATCCACGACAAGGACCAGTTCCTGATCCCGTTCATCGACGTCCTGACCAACCCGGAATTCAAGACCGGCACGACCGAGACCGACCAGCAGCTGCTGAAGTCGATCATCGTCTTCGCCTGCCTGATGGAAGGCCTGTTCTTCTACGTCGGCTTCACGCAAATCCTGGCGCTGGGCCGCCAGAACAAGATGACCGGCGCCGCCGAGCAGTACCAGTACATCCTGCGCGACGAATCGATGCACGTGAACTTCGGCATCGACCTGATCAACACGATCAAGATGGAAAACCCGCAGCTGTGGACCCCGGAATTCCGCGAAGAGATCAAGGCCCTGTTCCTGGAAGCGGTCGACCTGGAATACCGCTACGCCGAAGACACCATGCCACGCGGCGTGCTGGGCCTGAACGCCCCGATGTTCAAAGGCTACCTGCGCTTCATCGCCAACCGCCGCGCCGTGCAGATCGGCCTGGAGCCGCTGTTCCCGAACGAAGAGAATCCGTTCCCGTGGATGAGCGAGATGATCGATCTGAAGAAGGAACGTAACTTCTTCGAGACGCGTGTGACTGAGTATCAGACTGGTGGGACGCTGAGCTGGGATTAATCACAGATTGTTTAGGTTATATGTTATGTAGTAAGTAGTAAATTACGAGACCCGGCTTTTTCAGGCCGGGTCTTTTCGTATCTGCTTCATAAATGTATTAATCTGCCTGAATGCTAGGAATAATTATGAGTAATTCGTCTTTGCCAGAAGAGAGCGAAGCCCAGAGAATCGGCCACAATGCGGATAAATGTTTTAATGCAAACTGTCCCGATTCTTGGCGCGTTCACTCGTTAGACGGCACAGATGATGCGGGATTTGATTATCAAGTCCAAATTGTTAATGGTGGAAAGTACCGGGATATTTTTAGGGTTCAGTTGAAAGGAACTCAGGCTCCTCAAATGAGCGCTTTGGGAGATTTTTTCTCAATCGTGCTTAAAGCGCGGACGTTAAATTACTATTCTCGCGTCTCAGAACCAATTTTGTTGGTCTTATGTGATCTTAGTGTCGATTTAAAGCGGCCGATAAATTGCCCTCTATATTACATCTGGATTCATGAGGAAATCCAACGTCACAGGGATGGAAATCCTGGAAGTGACTCTCAAGCATCCTTAACGATCAGGGTCCCTAGAGCTAATTTACTTGAGCCAGACCTCGATATAAGTTCATATATCGATATGCATCGTCGTATGGTGATGGCTGCTAAATCTTTAGATCAAACCGTTGAGGATAAATTGCCAGCCGTTGATTCAGCAGCACGCGCTGATATTTTGCTGAGAATATCCGATGGATTTGCTAAGCGAGATTCTGCTTTGATAGAGCAGATGTCTGCTCCAGTATTGACGCCTTGGCCTGAAGCTCCCTTTGAGACTATCGCCGGGAAACTAAAAAGTATTGCAGAGAATCTTGCTGCTGGATTATCTGAGTTTGCCCGTAAAAAATTATCGGAAATTTCAACGGGCCTAATCTCTGCAACTGTGGCTGAAAAAGCAGAATACTGGTATTTAACAGGGCGACGGCTATCGCAAGATTCACTGGAGGATCAAGCTACGGAGGCTTACAAGAATGCCTTCGCCCTGTCCAGTAATTCGACACGATACAAAACAGCTTGGGTTGAGGCAGAGCTTCGTGCAAGGTTCGAGGGCATTGGCGAGGCAGATTTCTCAAATATTAAAAAATATCTGACATCTGAATCTTCTGAGGAAGTCGCACTTCATGCACGAATTCTCGCTGCAGAAGGGCTCTATATTCAAGCTGAAGAGATGCTTGAAAAAATTCCAAGAAAGGAAAGTTTAGGCACACTTGCAATCCTTAAGATCATGCGATCAGAATGGATTGCGGTAATCGAATTGTGTAACGAGGGTCTTCACCTTGAAGGGATCAAAGATGATACCAAGCAGCTATTCTATATATTGAGAGCGAGGTCTTATTTTTATCTCTCGATGCCAAATTCCTCACTTCATAAAAATGGAGGAATTATTCCGGTATTCGGCCCGGTGAACCTGTGTCTGGAAAATTTAAATTCTGCTTGGGAGGATATTGAAAAGACAGTGGAACTTATGAGTGCATCTGGTTGGTCGAGGAATGTGGGATATTTCTCGGATATATGGGCATGCACAAGTATGATGCTAGGAAAGGAAACGGCTACATTAAATCTAATGCATGTAGCAGCCAGAAAAAGACCACGCGAAGTTGGACTGCAAGAAGCATTAGAAAGAATCGCTATGCAGTGCAAAGAATGGGCGATTGCACTCGACGCAAATGCTGCACAGCCGGAAAGCGGTGGCCAAGTTCTTCGTCGAATAATTCTACTATATCAGGCCAAAAATTATTCGGAATGTGTAAATCTCTTCGAGGATAATTCTTCATTGCTGCCTAGGGATGACGACAAATACCTTCTATGCCTCAGCTTGGCAGCTCTTGCCGCAGATGAGGTAATTCGTCCGGATGTCGGAAAGAAAGTTGAAGAATTGCTCCAGAAAGAAGATGGATGGGAAGCCGAGGCGGCTGTTATTGAATATTACCGTGCTGTCTCAAGAAATCCGTTAGCTAGAGCCGAAGCTGTGCGGGTTCTGGCTGACAAATATCTGACGTTTGGAAAGCCGAAAGTTATCGGGCAGCAACTTTTCCACGCACTGGATGCGTTTGATATTTCTGATGCAGAGAAGTGTGTTGAGGTTGCATTAGATCTACGCGCTGAACAAAAATTATCTGTCGAAGCAGAACTTCACCTAGCTCAAGCTTATACAACACTCGGTAAATGGGAAATACTGCTGGATCTTGTCGATGACGCCATTAGGCGATTTGCTCATATCAGCAGGTTTCAAGCGATTAGAGCATTTGCGCTTGATAAGATTGGTAACTCAGCGGAGGCATTAGAACAACTACAAGTGATTGTGCACGACAGCGAATATGATTCCGTTGCAATAAATACATATATTAATATTGCAGCTCGCTGCGGTTTCTCTGAGGATGCAATCTCCCTTGTTGAGCGACTTCTGGGCAAAGAAGTTCAACGTGAAAAAAAATTTGATTTATTGAGATTTCTTTTTTGTCTTGTTCAGATGAGTGATCCCCAATCTCAACGATCTGAAGAAATTGCCTGGCGAATGGGGATGCATGCTAGACAAGAGATCGAGCATGAAGAAGGTGTATTTATCTTGGCCTATCTTACATCTACGATGCCAAGCAGTATAAAAGTCACTACGGCCAGAAGAAATGATTTTCAGGAAAGAATTAAAAAATTTACTGAACGTTATCCGAACTCAAAATTCTTCAGAGTAGGGAAGATATCTGAAGACTCCACCGCCGATGATCTGAAAAAATTCTTGCGTCAAATGGTGGGGGAAAGCATTGAGAGTGAGAATGTTAAAAATAAATTCGCCAATCTACTTGCAAAAGGTAGCATCGGCATACCGTTTTCTTGGCGACCTCGAAACGTTTTAAATAATGTAGGTGATGTGGCTGCCTTATGGCAGATAACAAAAAGTGCCAATCGCGATGCGAGACAATATCGTTTAAACATGGTTGTCGGGGAGGTTAAAAATCTATTCCGGCGAGATATCGAATCAAAAATTCCTCTTTTAGATATGATAACTCTCTTTGTGATAAAAGATCTTAAATTATTCGATGTGCTGTTCTCAGTTTTCCCGCGCATTGCGGTAACACAAAATACTCTTTTAGAACTGCAGCGTCTGGCAACACCAATGGTTGGAAGTTGGGCGCGAGCACAGTGTCAGGAGTTGATAGAAATTCTTAAGTTTAATATTCGGAAAATAATTCAGCCTATACCTAATAAAAATAAATCTAGAGATCTTGACCTGGCTGGGGTAGAGGATATCGACGGAATCTTGAGTGATCAGCGATTTGTCCTTTATTCGGATGATGGTGTCGTTCGAAGTTATTTCAGCAATGAATCGAAATGTGATATGTGTACATTAGATTTGCTGCGAATTGCGGAAGAACTAAAGGTTCTGACGTCCTTGGAGGTTTCTCGCAAAGTAGGCCAGCTATGTTTGTGGAATGTTGATGTTAATGTATCATTTAAAGATTTAATTTCAGTGATTCCGGGAGAAGTAGAGTCAGCAAAGAGTGTCGCAGAAGTGATCGATATTATCCAATCTGACGAATTAGCATCCGCACTTTTCGAAGGCGTGTGGAACGTTAGAAAAAACTATCTCGAGATATTGAAGCACCTTGCTGTGGTATTGGTTATTTTGTTAAATAACCCAAGGAATACAGTGCAAACAATAAGCGGAATAGCTGGCGTTTGGTATAGCAGTGCACGGCTTAGAACTGATATTGAAAATATTTCGCCATTAGAACGTCTAGCACAACTAACTATCTTTGTGGCAGCTCACCCTGAAGCCCATGTAATTAATACGTTGAAAAGACTGTTCGAGGTTTATATGAATCTTGTCTGCTTGGAATGGGGGGATAGAATGGATGAGATTCATGAAAAAAAAGCAATAGGTAGGTTAGCCATCATGGCCGCAACATTTGATCATGAAGTAAAGGGGCGCGGAAATGAGCAGCTGGGAACGCTTTTTATGAAAATATTCACTGATGGAACGGCAGATGAAGAGTGTTTTTCTAAGGCGTACGGCGATAGGCTTCTAAAGCTAAAAATACAGTTGCATAATACTTAAGCAAGCGTAGTTGGGGGTCACGTGATTGGGGTCAGGCCTGATATTCGGAAACGAGCTCTGCCTTTGGATGCATTTATTGTCGAGGCAGTGTCTAAAAGTCAGACCTGACTTCGATGTTGATTCGAAAGAAGAGAATCGGTTCCTGTGGATGAGCGAGATGATCGATCTGAAGAAAGAACGTGACTTCTTTGAGACGCGTGTGATTGAGTATCAGACCGGCGGCATCCTGAGCTGGGACTGATTGCCATCGGCATCGCATGAATGACAAAACCCCGCGACTGCGGAGTTTTGCTTTTGGAGTGTGTATTACGTCGTCTTTGGTCGCTGCGGCACCTGTCCCCACTTCCGGTCTGCGGACCACACGGCGAACGCCATGAACGACGCCTGCTGCGCGCGTTGCGCCGTCGTTCCCGGATCGCCCATATGCCCCGCATGCAGCAAGGTCCGCGACAGGATCGGATTGCCCGCCGTGGTCGAGCCACGCGCCTTGACCGCGAACTTGAGCGGCTCCCAGAACGCCACCCGATCGTCTGCCACGCTGCCCAGCGCCAGCAAGGCCGGATACGCCGCGGTGCGCAGATTGTCGTAAGGCGAGTAGGTCGCCATATAGGCGTGATCTTCCGGCACACGCGGATCGCCCCAGAACGGGAACGACGTCGTCCCCAGCGGATGGTTTTCGTAATGCTCGATCGTGGTCAGCACATCCAGGAACGGCATCTGCGCGATCACGCCAGCCCACAGGTCCGGCCGCATCGTGTAGATCGCGCCCATCAGCAAACCGCCGGCCGAGAAGCCATGCGCCACAATCCGCCCCTTGCTGGTGTAACGCTCGGCGATCAGGTGCTCGGCGCAGGTGATAAAGTCGGTGAAGGTCTTCTTCTTGCCCTGCTTGAGCACCGATCGCCACCATTCGGTGCCGCGCTCGGCGCCGCCGCGCACGTGGGCGATGGCATGGATCCATCCTTGCTCCACCAACGCGATCGCAGAAGGTGAAAACTCGGCGTCGATCGTCGCGCCGTATGAACCGTAACCATACAGGAAGAGCGGGGCGCTGCCGTCGAGCTTCTGGCCCTTGCGCATCAGGACCGTGATCGGCACCAGCGCGCCATCCTCGGCCTTCGCCGAGAAGCGTCGCACCTCGTAGCGCTCGCGGTCATAGGCCTTGGAGACGACCGGTGCGCCGGCAGGCGCGAACTGCGCGCTGGCCAGGTCCAGGGTGAAGGCGGCGCGCGGCGAACGCGGCGACTGGTAGCTGAAGGCCATGGTCGGCACGTTGCCGCCCTGGTCCGGCGGCACGCTGATTGCGTAGGCAGTCTCGTCGAAGGCGATCTCGCGTTCCTTGCCATCGGGCGCCATCACCACCAGCCGCGGCAGCGCATCGCGCCATTCCTCGCGCACCAGGTAGCCGGCGAAGGGGTGAACCGCGGAGATGAAGCGGCCCGGCTGGTGTTCCACGAAGGGTTTCCAGTTCGCCCGGCTTGGCGCCGTCGCGCTGGCCGTCATCAGCTTGAAGTCGATTGCGCCGTCGGCGTCGGTCAGCACCAGCAGCTGGCCATTCCATTCGTCGATGTCGTAGCGCAGTCCATCCGTGCGCGGCTCGACCAGCACCGGCGTGGCGGTCGGGCGATCCATCGGCACCAGGCGCACTTCGGTCATGTCGCCGTTGAACATCTTGATCACGACGTGGCCGCCGGCCGCCGTGGTGCGCAGGGCGATGAAGAAGGCCGGGTCCTTTTCTTCATAGATCAAGGTGTCGCCCGGCTTGCCGATCTCGCGCCGGTAGACGGTCGAGGGGCGACCCTTGTCGCTGCGGCCGATCCAGTACAGGTAGCGGCCGTCGGGTGAGAGGGTGTAGCCGCTGTGGCCATTGGTGATATCCGACACCAGCAGCTCGCCGCTGGCGATGTCGCGCACGAAGACGGAAAAGATGCCGGCGCCGGTGCGGTCGGCGGCCCAGACGAACAGGCGGCCGTCGAGACTGTGCTTCGGGGCGATCCAGCCAAGCTTGTAGTGCTTCTTGCCCTTGGCTTCCAGGCCGACGTCGAGCAGCACCTGCTCAGGGCCGCCCTTGACCGGACGGCGCAGATACACCGGATAGTCGCTGCCGGGCGGCGTGCGTTCGTAATAGAGAAAGTCGCCGCTGCGGATCTCGACCGGCGTGCCGGAAAGCGCGTCGAGCGCCTCCATGCGTGCGATCAGCGCCTTCTGCTGCGGTGCCGATGGCGCCAGCATGGCGTCCGTGTACTCGTTCTCCAGCTTCACCGCCGCCTTGATCGGCGCGTCCAAGGAGTCCGGCGCGCGCAGCACGGCATGCCAGTCCTTCGGCTGGAACCAGGCGTAATCGTCCATCCGCGAGTAACCGAGTCCGCCAACATCAGTCGGCACGCGGCGGTGCTGCGGCGGTAGCGGCCACGGACGTGGGGCGGTGCTGGCCGCCATGACCGGGCTGAAGGCACTGGCGGCCAATGTACCGGCGGAGACGAGGAATTGACGGCGGTCGATCATGCGGCATCCTTGCTTGAAGAGTTTGAAGAAATGGACAGCGTCTGGCACAGCCAAGCCGCGCCGTCGTCGATGGCGCCGCTCGCGACGGTCGAGACTTCCATCGCCTCGATGAAGCTGTGCGGCGCGCCCGGGTACACCTTGATCTTGACCGGCACCTCGGCTTCGAGCAACAGGCCGGCCATCAGGAGATTCTGCTCGGCAAGCACGTCGCATTCGGCCACGAGCAGGAACACCGGCGGCATGCCGCGCAGGTCGGCCAGCACCGTCGCCAGGTAGGGATCGCGTCGGTCAGCCATGCTGCCGATATAGTTGTGCCAGAACTCGTCGACCTCGTCGGCGGTGAGCATATCGTCCGGCGTGCCGTAGCGCTGGCGCGCGGCCGGCGACGGATCGGGAGAGAAGCCGCCATAGATGCTGAGGATGGCCTTGACCGCGTCAGGCTCTCCGGCGTCGCGCAGCTTGAGCGCCGCGCCGAAGGACAGGCTGCCGCCGGCCGAGTCGCCGCCCAGGGCCAGGCGTTCCGGATCGATGCCGAATTTCGCACCGTGGATGCGCAGCCAGCGCACGGTCGCCACCACCTGGTTCAGCGCGATCGGATAGCGCGCTTCCGGCGCCAGCGCGTAGTCGACGCCGATTACGGTCATGCCAGACCTGGCCGCGTATTCGCGCATCAGGCGGTCGTGCGTGTCGAGGCTGAACAGCGCCCAGCCGCCGCCGTGCATGTAGACCAGCGCCGGTTTCGGCTCGCCCGGCGTTGGATCGTAGAAGCGCAGGCGCACCGGCCCGGCTTCGGTATCCGCCACCTTTTCGGTCACGCTGCCCATTTGCGGGCCGCCGGCCTGCCATGGCAGGCGCGATTGCTCGGCGATGGCGCGCCGTGCCGGCCAGTCCAATACGCGGCCAGCCGTGAGCCGGCGGCCGGTATCGCGCACGTCGTCGATGAAACGCATGATGTCCGGGTCGAGCGGGGAGGGCGGCGGTACTGCGGCCACCGGCGCGCGCGTGTCGCCGAAGCGCCGCATCCAGCCGGCCAGCTCGTCGGGGCCAGTCAGTTCCAGGCCGCGCAGGATGTCGGCGAACACGTCGTCGCGCTCGTCCTGGCCCAGCTTGAAGCGGCTCGATACCTGCAGGATGTGTGCGCGAAAGCCCACTACGCCCTGCGCCAGCCTGTCGTAGCGCGCGCCCATGTCCTCGATGCGCCAGGCCGCGGGGCGATCCCGCTCCACGTCGTCGACCAGGCCACGCAGCAGGGCCGCCGCGTCGAGCGGCGTGTCGCAGATGTCGACTTCGACGTCGAAGCAGGCGCTGGCGAAATTCCAGGTCGGGGCCTGGGTGCGGTCGGCGAACCACGAGGGCGAAATATAACCTTGGGGCCCGAGCAGCAGCACGGTGGCGCGCGGGCTGTCCAGCAACTGGCGCCAGTGGTCGTTGCTGCGGCCGAAGTGGCCGAGGATGCGCAGCGGCTGGCCGGCGTCGTCGCATTCGAGCTGCACCGGCAGCACGGTCGCCTGCAGCGCGCCGGCCGCGCCGGAGACGATCCAGGCCAGCGGCTGGCTGCGCACCAGATCGATCAGATCGCGCGGACCGCGAGGGGAAAACTTGTCGCTCATCGAGATTCTTCTAGATTAGATATTGGGTCCATTCGCCACCGACAGCGCCGGCCAGCGGCCATGCCACGGCAGCGCCTCTTCCAGCTCGTAGGCCAGCGCCAGCAGCATGTCTTCCTGCCCGCGGTCGGCCGCGAACATGCTGCCGATCGGCAGGCCGGTGCTGCTGGTGAACAGCGGCAGCGAGATCGCCGGCGTGCCCGCCATGTTCTGCAGCGGCGTATAGGGAATCCAGGCGAACATCGTCTCCATCAGTTGCTCGGCCGGCACCGATGGGCCATAGGCGCCGAGTAGCGGCGCCGGCGTCGACGTCACCGGCGACAGCACCACGTCATAGTTCGCATAAAACGCCGACAACTGCGCCGGCAGCCCGGCCAACTGGCGGTAGGCCGCTTCCAGCGCATTGAACGGCAGGGTCTCGGCGCGCCGGCCCAGGGCCAGGGTCCATGGTTCGATCAGGTCTTCCAGACGCCGGCCACCGCTCGTGGCGCGCACCGCATCCACGCAATCGGCGCCCAGGTGCGTCCACAGGTCTTCGAAGGCGCGCATGAAGGCGGCGCCGTCGATCGGCCACTCGACCTTTTCGACGTGGTGGCCGAGCGAGGCGCACAGGTCGGCGCTGCGGCGGATCGCTTGCGCCACGTCGGCGTCCGGCGCCGCGCCGCGCAGGCCGTGCTCGATCACGCCGATGCGCAGGCGGCGCTTCGACGCGTGCTGCACCATGGCGCGCTGCGGGTCCAGGTGGGTGGCGGCGAAACCCCAGGCGGTATCGCGCACGCTGCGCGACATCAGGCTGTCGCCCACCAGCAGGTCTTCGACGTTGTGGCGGGAGCGCACGCGCACCGTGCTGTCGCGGCCCGGTTTCAGGCCGACGATGCCGCAGCAGGCGGCCGGCAGGCGGATCGAGCCGCCGCCGTCGCTGCCTTGCGCCAGCGGCACCAGGCCGGCGGCCACCGCCGCGCCGGCGCCGCCGCTCGAGCCACCCGGCGAGTGCGCGACGGACCACGGGTTGACGGTCACCGGCCCGGCCAGCGGCTCCGTGGAGCCGAGCAGGCCGAACTCCGGCATCGAGGTCTTGCCCACCGCGACCAGGCCGGCCGCGTCCAGGCGTTCCACATAGGGATAGCCGCTGGCGGCCAGCGCGCCGCTGCGGCTGCGCGAGCAGGAGCGGGTGGGCATGCCGGGATAGTCGAGCGAGTCCTTCGGCATCCATGGCACGCCGCGCATGGCGCCGCCGTCTGGCAGACGCGCGGCATTGGCGCGCGCCAGTTCCGGCGCATGGTGGCTGGTGGCGCGCAGGCTCGGGTCGAGCGCCTCGATACGCATCAGCGCCGCCTCGGTGAGGGCGGTGGCGTCGAGTTCGCCCTTGCGCACCAGGGCCGCCTGGTCGTGGGCGTCCAGGCGGCCGAGCGCGAAGGCGTCAGTGAGAGTCAGCATACGGTGGGGCTTCCTTGCAAGTGGATTGAGAAGTCGCGGCCTGGCGCCGGGCGCGCGGACGGCCATAGAACAGGTAGATCGACAGGCCGGCCAGCGCGTACAGGCCGAGCAGGATGCTCGACAGCCAGTCGCCGCGGCGCGCCTGGTCGATGATGTCGAGCGCCACCGGCAGTGTCATGACGAAGCTGGTGACGATCGCCAGCACCGGCACCACGCCGAACCAGACGCCGCCGATGCGCACGCCGCCCAGCGGCACGCGGAACTTGCGCTCCAGGTCGGGCTGGGTGTTGCGCATGTGGATCAGGCTGACCGCGACCATGGCGAACATGAAGGCCACGCCGAACGAGATCAGGTCGGCCATCACCGAGATCGGCAGCAGGGCGGCGCTCACCGCCGCGATGGCCGCCAGCAGCAGGTTGCCGCGCGCCAGGCTGTTGCGGGTCGGGTGGATGCGCGAGAACAGCTTGGGCAGGTAGCCGTCGCACGACATCGCGTAGCACACGCGCGAATGGCCGAAGGCGTTCGCCAGCAGCACCGAGGCCAGGCCGGCCAGTGCGCCGATCTTGATCACGGTGGCGAAGGCCGGCATGCCGATGCGGTCGACCGCGAGCGCGATCGGGTCGGGCACGCCCAGTTCGCGGAACGGCACCAGGCCGGTCAGCACGAAGGCGCTCAGCACGTATAGGCCGGTGCACACCGCCAGCGAACCGAGGATGCCTACGGGTACGTCGCGCTGCGGGTTGCGCGTCTCGGCGGCGGCGGTGGAGACGGTCTCGAAGCCGAGGAAGGCGAAGAACAGCAGTGAAGCGGCGCGCGCCACGCCTTCCCAGCCATAGGTGAAGCCGCCCTCGTTGGGCGGCACGAAGGGCGTCCAGTTGTCCGGGGCGACGGCTTGCGCGCCGACCACGATGAAGCCGGCCAGCACGCCCACCTTCAGCACCACCAGCAGGGTGCTGACCAGGGAGTAGCGCGACATGCCCAGCGCCGCGATGCCGCCGGCGGCCAGCACGGCCAGTGCCGCCACCAGATTGAAACCCGAACCGAGCGACAGCACGTGGCGGCCATCGATCTGGGTCGATTGCACCAGCGGCGTCGAGAGCGCCGCCGGCAAGGGGATGCCGAAGTCGCCCATCAGGCTGCCCAGGTAGCCGGCGAAACCCACCGCCAGCAGCGAGGCGGCCACGCTGTACTCGAGGAACAGCAGCCAGCCCAGAGCCCAGGCCGGCCCGCCGCCGAGCGTGCGCCGGCAATAGGTATAGGCCGAGCCGGATTCCGGCATGCTCGACGCCAGCTCGGCATAGCACAGCGCCACCAGCAGGCAGGCGACGCCGGCGATCACGAACGACACGGTCACCGCCGGCCCGGCGAAGCGCGCCGCCGCGGTGCCGGTCATCACATAGACACCGGCGCCGAGAATGTTGGCGATGCCGAGCACCAGCAGGCCACCCCAGCCCATGCTGGGGCGCAGCGCGCCGGTCTTTGCTACGCTCGCGCCGCCGCTCACAGGCGCCAGTGCAGGCGCACGCCCGCGGTACGAGGACGGATGATGAATTGCTGCTGCCCGAACGGCTCTTCGTTGCCGTAGCCGAAGGTCACGCCGCGCTTGTCGGCGATGTTGTTGACGAACAGGCTCAGCTCCAGGTTATCGAACCACATCGCGTAGCGCGCGTCGAACTGGCTGAAGCCGTTGATGCGCTGGTCGGCCTGCTGCAGATTGGCCGGGGCGTCCGAGATGTAGCGGCCGCTGAGCGTGAAGCTCGGCGTGTACTGGTTGTGCCAGCGATAGGTCATGGAGCTCGACAACTGGTGCTTCGAGGCGCCCGGCAGGGTCTGGCCGCTGCGCAGCGGCACCGTGGCTTCCAGCAGGTCTTCGGTCAGCTCGCCGTTCAGGTAGGTATAGTTCAGGTTCAGGTCGAGGCTGTCCGTCGCGCGCCAGTTGCCCGAGAATTCGGCGCCGCGGATGCGCGCCTTGCCGGCATTGGTGCCGTAGCTCAGGTTGTCCGGCCGGTACAGGCGTACCTGCAGGTCTTCCCAGTCGATGTAGAAGGCGGCGGCGTCCAAGGTCAGGCGGCGGTCGAACAGCGCGGTCTTGACGCCCAGCTCGTAGTTGCGCAGCGAATCGCTCTTCCAGCCGGCCGGGGTGTCGAAGCCGGCCAGCGGGAAGATGCTGTTCGGGTTGCCGAAGCGGTAGCCTTCCGAGGCGACCGCGTACACCAGCGTGTTGGCGTCGGCCTTGTAGCCCAGCGAGATCTTGGGCGAGAAGCCGTCTTCGGCCTGGCGGCCCATCGGCGTGATCTGCGTTTCGGGGAACAGCACGCCGTAGCGTTCGTCCGAATTGGTCACCTCGGTGTCGAACCAGCGGCCGCCCAGAGTCAGCTTCCACTTGCCCAGGTTGGCCGAGGCTTCGCCGAACACGGCTTTCTCGTTGCCCCAGATATTCCCCCAGCCCCAGTAATAGTAATCGCCGCGCAGCAGGTCGGTGCCGACCTGCGGCAGCAGCACATCGTAGGCGCCTTGCGCCGACAGGTCTTCATCGAAGCGTTTGGTGGTCTTCTGGTAGGAGGCGCCGAGCAGCCACTCGAAGGCGCCGCCGGTCGGCGAGGCCAGGCGCAGCTCGTAGTTGCGGGTTTCGCTGCGGCCCAGCTGGCGGAACAGCTGCGGGTCGCTGGTGCCCAGGTAGCCGCCGTAATAGGGCGTGTAGTCGAAGTGCAGCACCTGCGACTTTTTATTGTAGGCGGCGATGCCGGTCAGCTTGGCCCAGCCGAAGTCGTGGTCGAGCCGCGCGCTGTGCAGCGCGAAGTTGAGGTCGAAGCGGGTCGCCAGGGAGGTCGAGCGTTGCAGCTCGCCGTAGTTGGTCATGCGGTACGAGGCGTCGTCGGCGTCCGAGTCCTGCCACAGGCTCAGCCAGCTGAACTTGGTGGCGGCGCCCGGCGTCCACACCACCGACACGCGGCCGTCGTCGACCTTGTTGTCGTTGCTGCCCTTGCGGTTGATGCCGATGTTGTCGAGGTAGCCCGGCTGGTCGCGGCGGCTGGCGACGAAGCGCACGGCCAGCTGGTCCTTGATCAGGGGGACGTTGACCATCGCCTTGCCGGTGTAGCCGATGCTGCTGGTGTTGCGGGTGGTGCTGATCGAGCTCTCGAGGGCGGCGTCGACGCCGCTGGCGTCGGCCTCGCGCGCCACGTAGTTGATGGCGCCGCCCAGCGAGGAGGCGCCGTACAGGGTGCCTTGCGGGCCGCGCAGCACCTCGACCCGGGCGACGTCGAAGGTGTCGATGTCGGGGATCGATACCGCGTAGCCCGGTTCGCTCAGCGGAATCTCGTTGATGTAGTAGCCGGTCGGGCCCTGGCCCTGATCCAGGCCCGCCGTGGTGCCGACGCCGCGGATCACGGCGGTGGAGTTGCCGCTCGGGCCGGCGTTGAAGACGACGCCGGGCAGCTTGCCCAGGTAGTCGGCATACGACTCGGCGCCCAGTTTACTCAGGGTGTCGCCGCTGATGGCGCTGGCGCCGCCCGCGATGTTCGACAGGCTCTGGCCGCGCTTGCCGATCACGACCACTTCTTCCGGCGCGCTGCCGCCTTGCGTTTCGTCGCGCGGAGAAGAAGGAGAGGATTGGGCATGGGCCTGGACGGGGAAGAGGCCGAGGAGTGCCAGCGAGATGGCGGTGTGGCGCAGCAGTGCAGAAGATCTTGGTTTCATTCCAGATGACTTTCCGTAGCAGTTGGGCAGCGAGATGGGTAACACCCTGTGGATGGAAGCTTGTCGATGGCTCTTGCTGGCCGCTTCCTTGTGTTTCAGACACCGATCCACTGTAGGAGCAATCAGCAGCTCAGTCCATCCGGCGCGCTGGCCGCTTCCATATGCTATGTCATTGAGTTGTAATGACTTTTTCGAGCGATGCACAAGATTCGGTGCTTGCGCCCATGCAAATTAGGCAGAATCTGCACGATTCCACTGTGCAAATAGGCAGTTCCTGCACTACACGACCGAAATCGCCCTTTCGCTGGCTGCGCCAATCTGATGCACGCCCTGGTTCGCAGCCATGGCGAGCACGCGGATAGTGCGTCCAGCGTCACATTGCAGTGCACGCAGTTCAGCGGGCGTCATCGACACGATGCCGTCGACGGCAGCCGTGCTGCTGGCGATCACCCTGAAGGCATCCGCTTCCGTGGTGCAGGCCAGTGACTTGCGGTCGCCTTCCACTGCGTCGCGCGCGGCCGCGACGGTCGCGACGACGCTCTCGCGTGTGGCCCGCAACGCATGTGCGCTCGCCTGCAGCACCGGGCCGCCGTCGAAGATGTCGATATAGGCGCCGGCGTGCATGCCCTCTTGCTCCAGCAGGCGCCGCGCGGGCGCCGTGTCGACGTGGGTCTGGCCGATGGCGGCGCGCGCGGCGTCCGACAAAAAGCAGGTGTAGATCGGATAGCGCGGCATCAGCTCGGCGATATAGCTCTTGGCGCCGGGCCGGCACAGGTCGTCGGCGCGCGCGAAATCCATGCCGAAGAATTTGCGACCGACGCTTTCCCAGAACGGCGAGCCGCCACCGTCTGCCTGGTAGCCGCGCATCTCGGCGAACACGCCGCGCGCAAACAGGTGCGGAAACTGGGCGATGAACATGAAGCGGCTTTTCGACAGCAGCCGGCCATTGCCGCCGCGCCGGTAGTCGGGATGCAGGAACAGCGAACACAGTTCGGCGCTGCCGGTCAGGTCGTGCGACAGGTACAGCACTTCGTGCCGAACGTAGACGCCGGCCGCTGCCGCCGAATGCACCAGGGTGCCCAGCCGGTAGTTATAAAAGGGCTCGTCGAGGCCGACGGAGGCCTTGATCGCGGCGATGCCGCCGATGCGGCCCTGCGCCAGGTCGTCCAGCACGAACACGTAATCGCGCAGTTCCGGGGCGACGGTCTGGGCGAACGAGGCTTGCGACAAGGCGAGGCGCTCGGCCAGGGCCTGGCGATCGGCCTTCAGCGTGGTCATGCCGGGACCGGCGCAGGCGGCCAGCTGCAAGACCGCATCGAGGTCGGATGGTTGTGCCGCGCGCACGATGAGCATGGGATCTCCTGGTTGTTGGCAGACCGAAAACTCTAGGTCGAAACGTGGCCGTCGTCCAACCGCCGAAAAGTCGCGATGTATTCGTCCAGGCGTTTGATTTCAAAGAGAATTTGCTCGCGGTTGCGCAAGTTTCGCGACGCCGGCACGTCGCAGAACCGTCGATTCGCTTGCCGCGGCATGCAATTTCGGCAGTTCCTGCACCCGGGATCTCATGGGAATCGGGTACGATTCTTGCAGACAACAGCGGAGCAAGTCGCCGACGTTGATGGCGTCCGCACTATCAGGAGACCGACCATCATGACCCAGAAAGAAATCGACCGCATCGACCGCAAGATCATGGATCTGCTGCAGCAGGATGCGCGTGTGACCAACCAGGCGCTGGCCGACAAGGTCGCCCTGTCGCCCAGCGCCTGCCTGCGCCGGGTGCGCGACCTGGAGGAGCGCGGTTTCATCACCGGCTACCGCGCCCAGATCGCAGTCGACAAGATCCGCAACGTGCTGATCGTGCTGGCCCAGGTCTCGTTCGAGCGCCACACGATGAACGACTTCGGCGCCTTCGACGACTGCATCGCCGGCATGCCCGAGATCGTCGAATCCTGCCGCGTGAGCGGCCTGTACGACTACATGCTGCGCGCGGTGGTCGACGACATGCAGGACTGGAAGCGCCTGATGCTGGTGCTGCTCAATGGCGGCTTCGGCGTCGAGAAGATCGTGTCGCACTTCCTGATGGACGAGATGAAGTCGTTCAGCGGCTACCAGCTGATTGCCGATCCGGCCAAGGAGCAAAGCAAGCCAACGCGCGTGCGCGAGGCGGCGCCGGCGCTCGATGCCAGCGCGCTGCGGCCGGCGTTGCGCTAAGCCGCCTGTCCTGCGGCGACGTCGACCACCCACATCACGCCGAAGCGGTCCTTGAGCATGCCGTACAGGGGCGACCATTGGGCCGGCGCCAGCGGATGCACGATGCTGGCTTCCTGCGCCAATCCCTCCCACAGCGCCCTGATCTCTGGTTCCGAACCGCCGCGCAGCGAGACGAAGAATGCGTTTTCACCCTGATGCCACGGCGTGCCGCTCGCCACGTCGAAGGCCATGATGCGAAAACCGTTGGGGGCGGCGACCTGGCCCCAGACGATCCGCTCTGCGTCCGCCGGATTCTCGAGGCGGCCTAGTTGCGCATACGTGACCTGCGTCAGCTCGCCGCCGAACACGGACTGATAAAACGCCAGCGCGGCGCGCGCCTGGCCCTGGAAGTTGAGGTGGGTGACTACCTGGACGGACATCGAAAACTCCTTGGTGGGGTGTGGAAGACGGGTGCTACTATAGCCATCCGTCCTGCCAGTTATTGTCAGTAGAAGATGTCACGTACAAACCGTCTGTTTCGCCTGCTCGATGCCTTGCGCCGCCTGCCCGCGCCGGTCACGGCGGCCCAGCTGGCGCAGGAGACCGGGGTGTCGGTGCGCTCGGTCTACCGCGACATCGAGACCCTGCGCGCGGGCGGCGCCGAGATCGGCGGCGAGCGCGGTTTCGGCTATACGCTGGTCGAAGACGGCACCTTACGTCCACAGACCTTCAGCCGCCTCGAGATCGAGGCGCTCACCCTTGGCCTCGCCGAAGTGCGCGGTATGGGCGATCCGCAGCTCGTTGCGGCGGCGGAGGCGGTGCTGGCCAAGGTGGCCGCGACCCTGCCGTCGCTGGGCCAGCAGCACCTGCTGCATGCGGTGTCGCGGGTCCACCATTTCAGCGAGCGTTTCGCGCAACTGCCCGACATGGCGCTGATCCGCGCCTGCTGCTGGCGCGAGGAAGCGCTCACGATCGATTACGTCGACCGCGAGGGCGCCACGACCAGCCGCACGATCTGGCCGCTCGCCATCGTCTACCTCGACCGCATGCTGGTGGTGCTGGCGCGCTGCTGCCTGCGCGAAGACTTCCGGATGTTCCGCGCCGACCGCATCGCCTCGGTCGCGGCCACCGGCGCCAGCTTCAGGCCGCGCCGCGCGGCGTTGTTGCGCGACTATGGCGAGAGGCTGGCGATAGCACAATGAATGAAATGCCTGTGCGGGGATAACTTGCCCTATGATGGCGATTTTTACGCCTGACCAGGAGACAACCTTGCAAGCCAATACCCTGACGCTGCATGCCCTCATGCTCGCCAGCCTGGCGACGGTATCCGTCGCTCACGCCGCCTCCGCGCCGCAGATCACCGCCGGCCGCACCATCTTCCAGAACAACTGCGCCAGCTGCCACACGGTCGATGCCAAGCTGTCGCCGCTGGCCGGTCCCGGCATGTTCGGCGTCGTCGGTCGCAAGGCCGCCGGCGTCCCCGGTTTCGGTTATTCGGGCGCGCTGGCCAAGGCCGGCGCCGCGGGCCTGGTCTGGACCCGCGAAGAGCTGGACGTGTTCCTGCTCGACCCGGCCAAGCGCGTGCCCGGCACTACGATGCCGGTCGGCCTGCCGGACCAGAAGATGCGCACCGCGCTGATCGACTACCTGGCCAGCCTGCAAGGCCCAGCCACCGCCGCCGCGCCGGCCCTGCCGGTAGCAGCGGCCAAGCCGGCGGACCGCGCCGGCGCCTGGGACGACACCCAGCCCGGCAAGGTCTTCCACATCAAGCCGACCGACCTGGCCAAGCCCTTCGCCACCGACAGCGCCGGCAACAGCCCGCGCGTGCAGGCGCGTCCGAACGGCACGACCCCTAGCGTGATGCCCGGCTTCGAGGTGAGCGTATTCGCCCAGGATGCCGACAAGCCGCGCGTGGCGCTGCGTGCGCCGAACGGCGACGTATTCCTGGCCGCGACCGGCGCCGGTGAAGTGAAAGTGCTGCGCTCGAAGAACGGCGACAAGGCCGATACCGCCGAGGTCTTCGCCACCGGCCTGTCGCGTCCTTACGGCATGGCGTTCTGGCCTTCCGGCGCCAACCCGCAGTATCTGTACGTGGCCAATGTCAATTCGGTGGTGCGCATCCCTTACCGCAACGGCGACCTGAAGGCGCGCGCGCAAGCCGAGGTGGTGATCCCCGAGCTGTCCGAGACCAGCGGCGGCCACACCACCCGCACCCTGGTGTTCTCGAAGGACGACAAGACGATGCTGCTGTCGATCGGCTCGGCCACCAACGTCGCCGCCGACATCGGTCCCAAGCCGCCGCTACCGATCGCCGAGTGGGAAAAACGCCACGGCTTCGGCGCCGCCTGGGGCGTCGAGACCGACCGCGCCACCGTGATGGCCTTCGACCCGGACGGCAAGAACCGCCGCACCTATGCGACCGGCCTGCGCAACTGCGTCGGCCTGCTGGTGTATCCGGCCACCGGCGACGTGATGTGCAATGTGAACGAGCGCGACGCGCTGGGCGACAACCTGCCGCCGGACTACCTGACCCGCGTGAAGCAGGGCGGCTTCTATGGCTGGCCGTGGTACTACATCGGCGACAACGAGGATCCGCGCCTGAAAGGGATTCGTCCTGACCTGAAGGGCAAGACGATCACCCCCGACGTGCTGCTGCAGGCTCACTCGGCGCCGCTGGGCATGGTGGTCTACCACGCGCCGAAGGGCGCCAAGAACGCCTTCCCGAAGGAGTACGAGGGTGAGGTGTTCGTCGCACTGCACGGTTCCTGGAACCGCGGCGTGCGCACCGGCTACAAGGTGGCGCGCGTGTTCATGAAGGATGGCGTGCCCACCGGGCAGTACCAGGATTTCATGAGCGGCATGGTGATCAGCGATCGCGACGTCTGGGGCCGCCCGGCCGCGGTCGAAGTCGCAGCCGACGGCGCCTTGCTGGTGGTGGACGACGCCGGCGGCACCGTGTGGCGTATTGTTCCAAAACGCTAGATCAGAACCGGCGATTGCGCTAGGATGGATCGACGCGGCGGCCGCCGCATCGATCCCGGAGTAGACGCATGCGCCCAATCGTTTGCCTGACCGTGCTGGCTGCCATCGCCCTCGGCGCCTGCGCCACCGAGAAGCCGGAACCTCCGCCGCCGCTGGTGCTCGGCAGCTATGTGAGGGACATGCCGCGCAGCGAAGCCTGCGACAGCCTGATTGCCCAGGCCTTGGAGCGTGAGCTCCATGGCGCCTTCAAGCTGGCCGGCATGCTCAACACGAACACCTATCCGAAACCCGGCGAGTCGAAGGTGAGGGCCACGCCGGACATCCCGCTGGTGCCCCTCGGCAGCCATCCGACCGGCTTGCTGACGCCCCAGCTGGATGGCACCTTCCGCTCGCTGTTCGTCAACTGCGAAACGCGCCAGGCCTATGTCTCAAAGCGTGGCGGCGTCATTGACATCACTTACTGGTACGGCCCGTTCGGCCTGTGAACCCTCAGGCTGCCAGCGGCGCGGCCTTGCGGCCGACAGCCGCGTCCAGGCTGTAGGCGCCGGCGCCGAAGGCCACCACCTGCAGCAGGCCACCGGCCATCGCGACGTTCTTCAGCAGGTGGATCAGCTGGTTCTGGTCGCTGATCGCGTTATGGAAGACGAAGGCCGTCACGAGCGAGAACACCGCCAGGCCAGCCGCGACGAGGCGGGTCTTGTAGCCAAGGACGAGCAGGGCGCCGCCGCCGATCTCGACGGCGATCGCGCCGACCAGCGCGAGCGAGGCGAAAGGCAGGCCGACCGACTGGATGTAGCCCAGCGTCGCCTCCGGCGCCAGCGCCTTGCCGATGCCGCTAAAGACGAAGATCGCGGCCATCAGGATGCGGCCGATGGCGGGGATGATGGATTGGCTGGTCTGGGTGGCGTTGGCGTACATGGTCGTTCCTTTCGAATGGTTGTTTTGGTTGACGCCATCATGTGTGCGGCGTCCATGAAGATCATCTTAGACCCATCTGATCGATCCAAGAAGCCTATATAATTCGATATCAACTATCGATGGAGTAGATGGATGCTCGACGGGATGTCCATGGACCAGCTGCGCACCTTTATTGCCGCAGCCGATGAGGGCAGCTTTTCCGCCGCCGGCCGCAAGTTGCGGCGCGCGCAGTCGGTGGTGAGCCACACGCTGGCCAATCTCGAGGCGCAGGTGGGCTTCGCGCTGTTCGATCGCTCGGGTCGCTATCCGCAACTGACCGAGGCCGGACGCGCCCTGCTGGCCGAGGCGCGCCACGCGGCCGACAGCATGGATGCGTTCAAGGCGCGAGCGCGCACGCTGGCCGAAGGCCTGGAACCGGAGCTGTCGGTGGCGGTCGACGTGATGTATCCGATCGCGAAGCTCACCGAGGCGGTGCAGGCCTTCCACCGCGAATTTCCATCGACGCCGCTGCGTCTATATGTCGAGGCGCTTGGCGCCGTGGTGCAGCCGCTGCTCGATGGCCAGTGCCGCATCGCGGTGATCGGTTCGTTCCCCGAAGTGCCGGCCGCCTGCGCGTCGGAATACCTGCTCGGCGTGCAGGCGGCAACCGTGGTCGCGCCCGACCATCCACTCGCGCACATCGAGGGCACGGTGATGCGCGCAGAGGCGGGGCACTACGTGCAGCTGGTGCTGACCGACCGTTCGACGCTGACCCGGGGCCGCGACTTCGGCGTGCTGTCGCCGCGCATCTGGCGTCTGGCCGATCTCGGCGCCAAGCACGCCTTCCTGCGCGCCGGCCTGGGCTGGGGGAATATGCCGTTGCATATGGTCGAGCAAGACCTGGCGAGCGGCGCGCTGGTGCGCATCGAACTCGAGACGCATCCGGTGCTGGGATCGGGATTTTCGATGCACGCGATCTTCATGCGGGACCAGCCGCCGGGGCCGGCGGGGCGCTGGTTCATCGAGCGTCTGAAATGCGGCGGCTGATGGCGAATGCGTTCTCCTGACGCGCCGGCAGCGGCGGCGCGGCGCGCCCGGAAGCGCAGATCGCACTCGCCAGCATGGGATCGAAGTCCGGACCGTCCGTGCTGCGCTCGGGTGGAAGCGCATGCCGGGAGGCGAGCGTCGCGCCACTGATGACGGCAGCGGCGATGGCGAGGCCGCTGACGCCGATGAAGATGCGTGCGGCCGGCGACTCCTTGCGGCGTGGCATGGCCTTACGCCCGGTGGATGGTTTCGCGCCCGCTGGGCATCCGGTCGACCGCATAGCGGCCTGCGCCGAATGCCGCCACCTGCAGCAGGCCGCCGGCGATCGCGATGTTCTTGGCCAGCTGGATGGCCTGCGCAATGCCGTCGAACGGACTGTGGAAGATGAGGCCGGCGACCAGGCAGTACGCCGCGAGGACGAGCGCCACCATGCGCGTCCTGATGCCCAGGACGAGCATGGCGCCGCCGCCCAGCCCAAGCAAGACGGCAATGGCCAGGCCGAGATGGGCAAAGGGCAGGCCCACCGAGCGGATTGCCTCGATGGTATGGCCAGGATCCAGTACCTTTTCGATGCCGCTGAAGAGAAAGATGATGGCCATCATGATGCGGCCAAGTGCCGGGACGGCTGAGGGACTGTCGTGGAGCAAATGGGATGACATGGATGGTCCTTTCACTGGCGTAATTGGGTGAGAAAAGTGCGCTTTCGCGTACAGCCAGACTTACTCGGATGACGTTGATTCAGATGCAGTGGCGCGTTGGCGGGTACTTTGCGGACATGCGGCGTTGGAAACTCGAATACGGCCCGCTGGCAGGGGCAAGGTGCCGGCGTGATTCCAGCTTATCGATCAGTTGAAATGCGATAGGTAAAGGCTGCAGCGCATGCGGGGCATGTCGCCGATTGGCGCGTGGGTGCGCAATTCACCGTCCAAATCACGCGACTTTTTTTGCGATTCACGGTTGCGCGCTCACAAAGAATGCGCGTACTTTACGTGATTGAATTTGTCAAATCGAGAAGATGTGATATTGTCGCGGGCATCGGGCAAAATCGATCGAATAATAGGACGCTGAACCAAACAGTATGCACGGAAGCGAAGCGAAAAGAACAAGCCGGCTTGTCTGACCAATTGCTCAGGCAAGGCGGCTTTTTCTTTTCGCACCCGCAAGGGTAGCGATGTGAAACGCTGGAACGGTGACCTGTCGACGTTGGCTGAAGCGCTGCAACTGTGAGGAGTTGCAGCAGTTCAGCCGGTGCCGGATTCATTGGCCTAAATCGACGCTTGCTTTGGTCCGATGAATAATTCGCCGGGTTTGATCCGGCGGGTTTTAAACCTTGAGCGTATTTCTCATCGCAGATGAAGGAGAACAAGAATGGCAACCGCTAAGAAACCAGCAGCAAAGGCAGCAGTAAAGAGCGCGCCTTCGTCCA
This sequence comes from Massilia sp. CFBP9026, assembly GCF_034045165.1. Taxonomy (NCBI): domain Bacteria; kingdom Pseudomonadati; phylum Pseudomonadota; class Betaproteobacteria; order Burkholderiales; family Oxalobacteraceae; genus Massilia; species Massilia sp. CFBP9026. Next base: position 175,048 of record NZ_JAXCWH010000002.1, on the reverse strand, counting down.
CGACGAAGTCGAACGCAAAGACTGCAGCAGAGAAACCAGTCGCAAAGAAAGTCGCGACCAAGGCCACCACCACCAAGGCCGCCGCCAAGGCGGTAGCCAAGCCAGCAGCCAAGGCAGTGAGCAAGCCGGCAGCGAAAACCGCTGCTAAACCTGTTGCAAAGAAAGCTACTGCAACCAAGACCGCCGCGACCAAAACCACTGCTACCAAAGCAACGGCCAAAACCGCGACCAAATCGGCAGCCAAGCCGGCAGCGAAGCCTGCAGTGAAGAAAGCAGCCGCTAAACCGGCAGCTAAGTCGGCAACCAAGCCGGCAGCGAAGAAAGCCGCCGCTAAACCGGCAGCAAAGCCGGCAGCGAAGAAAGCCGCAGCTAAACCGGCAGCAAAGCCGGCAGCAAAGAAAGCCGCTGCTAAACCGGCAGCCAAGCCGGCAGCAAAGAAAGCCGCAGCTAAACCGGCAGCAAAGAAAGCCGCAGCTAAACCAGCAGCCAAGCCGGCAGCGAAAAAGGCCGCCGCTAAACCAGCCGCCAAGTCGACCGCTAAAACCGCGACCAAAGCCGCAGCTAAACCTGCAGCCAAAAAAGCGACTGCAAGCAAGGCAGCCGCTAAACCGGTAGCGAAGAAAGCGACCGCCACCAAGGCAGCCGCCAAACCGGCAGCGAAGAAAGCGACCGCGACCAAAACCGCCGCCAAACCGGCAGCGAAGAAAGCGACCGCAAGCAAAACCGCCGCCAAACCGGCAGCAAAGAAAGCGACCGCGACCAAAACCGCCGCTAAACCGGCAGCGAAGAAAGCGACCGCGACCAAAACCGCCGCCAAACCGGCAGTAAAGAAAGCGACCGCCACCAAAACCGCCGCCAAACCGGCAGCGAAAAAAGCGACCGCCACTAAAACCGCCGCAAAACCAGCTGTGAAGAAAGCGTCGCCCGCAGCAAAAAAAGCCTCGCCGGCCGCTAATAAAGCTGCGCCGGCTGCAAACAAGGCTGCTCCAGCCGCTAAAAAAGCTGCTCCAGTGAAAGCTGCAGCAACCAAGACCGTTGCCGCAAAGCCAGAAGTCAAGCCAGCAGTCGTGGCCAAGGCCGAAGCCAAGCCGGAAGCAAAAGTCGACACCAAGGCTGAAACCAAGCCAGAAGTGAAGACCGACGCCAAGGTCGAAGCCAAGCCGGAAGCGAAGAAGCCAGCGGCCAAGAAACCGGCCGCCAAGCCGGCAGCGACGACCACCGCCGCGCCACCGGCAGCCGCACCTGCGGCCGCTCCGGCAGCGCCAAGCGCCGCTCCTGCTGCAAAGACCGTGCTGGCGCCGACCGCATGGCCGTTCCCAACCAGCAGCCGTCCTTAATACCGGACGACGCCCGACCGGCCGCGCACCATGTGCGCATGGCAAGTCGGGTCTGCTTCAGGCACAATGCCGCTGTGTGATTGTTCGCACAGCGGTTTTTTTTTGAGGAGAGTCCGTGCTGTCCATTCTTCAGTTTATCGTCGATATCATCGCAGGCTTGCTGGGTGGGGTGCTGCTGCTGCGCTTCTGGACGAACGCCATCCGCGTGCGCCTGCCCGACCAGATCCGCCAGTTCGTGCACACCATTACCGACTGGCTGGTGATGCCGTTGCGGCGCGTGGTGCCGGGCACCAAGGGCTACGACTGGGCGAGCCTGATCGGCGCCTTCCTGGTGGTGCTGGTGGCCAGCACGCTCCTGCTGCTGCAAGGCGGCAGCGGCGAGATGGTGCTGCTGTATGCGCTGCACCGCTTCCTGAACTGGATCCTGTACGGCTTCATGGCGCTCCTGATCATCGAGGCGATCTTCAGCTGGGTGAACCCGAACGCGCCGCTGGCGCCCTTCGTGCACGCCCTGAACCAGCCGGTGCTGCGCCCGATCCGGCGCGTGGTCCCGCCGATCGGCGGCATCGACCTGTCGGTGCTGGTGGCGCTGGTGCTGATCCAGATCCTGCTGTTCGTGTTGAGGCAAGTGTTCGGCTTCTGATCGCTGACCCCCACAACAAAATGGCCCTGCATCGCAGGGCCATTTTTTTATCTCACGCTATCGGGCAAATCAGCGGAAGCTGAAGCCGAAGGCCGCCTCGAACTGCTGGTCGAATTCCTGCGGCGTGAAGCTGTGGTTCTGGCCACCTTGCGAGGCGATCTTGATCGCGCCCAGCAGGCTGGCGATGCGGCCGCTGGTCGGCCAGTCGAGGCCATTGGTGATGCCGAACAGCAGGCCGGCGCGGTAGGCGTCGCCGCAGCCGGTCGGGTCGACCACGTTGGCCGCCTGCACGGCCGGGATGCGATGGTGTTCGCCGCCGGCGTGGATATCGGAACCTTCGGCGCCGCGCGTGATGATCAGCGCATCCAGGCGCGCCGCGATGTCGGCCTGGCTCAAGCCGGTGCGGTCCATCACCATCTCGAATTCGTAGTCGTTGCACGCCAGGTAGCTGGCCTGGCCGATGAAGGTGATCAGTTCGTCGCCCGAGAACATCGGCAGCTGCTGGCCCGGGTCGAACATGAACGGCACTTTCAGCTCGGCGCAGTCGCGCGCGTGCTTGATCATGCCGTCGCGGCCGTCCGGCGAGATGATCGCCACTGCCAGCTGGCCCTGGTCGGCCACGTTGTTCTCGTGCGAGAACTGCATCGCGCCCGGGTGGAAGGCGTTGATCTGGTTGTTGTCCTGGTCGGCGGTCACGAAGCACTGCGCGGTATAGGCGTCGGCGATGGTGCGGATGCCGCGGGTCTGGAGCCCTTGCTCCTGCATGCGCTTGAGGTAGTCGCCGCCGTCCACGCCCAGCGTGCCCATGATCAGCGGTTCGCCGCCCAGCAGCTGGAGGTTGTAGGCGATGTTGGCCGAGCAGCCGCCGTATTCGGTGCGCAGGGTCGGCACCAGGAACGACACGTTCACGCGGTGCAGCTGGTCGGCCAGCAGGGTGTCGCCGAAGCGGCCGTGGTATTGCATGATCTTGTCGAATGCGAGCGAGCCGCAGATCAGGGCGGTTTTGGTCATGGGTGAGCCTTCAGGGGTAGAAAACGGCAATGTGGTAGCCGGAAGGTTCGAGTCCTTCCAGCCTGAAATGGATCTTGACCGGCTGCTCGGCACGCGCGCCGAAGCCGGTAATGGAGTCGGCAAGCTGGGGCGCGTAGTCGCGCGGACCGAATACGCGCCGCACCAGCGGCTTGTCGTCGGCATCGTTCAGGGTCAGCTCGATGCTGGGCCAGGCCAGCGCCAGGTCGTCGCCGTTGCGCAGCACGGTGCTCAGGGTATAGGCGTTGCCGCCCAGGGTAATGAGTTCGCCCGTCTCGATCACCAGCGCATCGGGCCGCGCCGGCAGCCCGACCTGGCAGCCGAACAGGGCGCAGGTCGAGACCAGCGCCGGACGCAGCGCCGGATAGCGGGCGGCCAATACGTCGCGGAAGCTCACCATGGCCTGCAGGGCGAGCGCCAGCAACAGCAGGAGGCTGCCGGCGACCATCGCGATGCGCACGGCCTTGCTCGACTGCTCGCGCTGGCGGCCGCGGCGCACGAACTCGGGTTCGTCGATTTCGGGTACGCGCAGCTTGGGCGTGTCTTCGATCCGGGTCGGGGTCAGCTTGGAACGGCGCGAACGGGCGTCGGCGGCGCGTGCGCGCGGGGATTTCGTCGGCAGCGAAAGCGCAGGCGAGACGATCGGCGGCGAGCCGCCGGCCGATTCGCGCAGCAGCAGTGGCGGGGCGTCGGGCGCCGGCTGGCGCGCGGCGGGCTCGGGCTCGTCGTGCTCATCGTCCGGCGCGGGAGCCGCCACGATCTCCTCGTCGACCTGGATGTCGGCCACAGGAGCTGGTGCGGTTTCAGTTTTTACCGCCACATCCTGCTCTTCGTCTTGTTCGGTCAAGGGATGCGGCAGGATCCCGAACGGCGACAGCGTACGGTCGAATTCGAGCGTGTAGATCGGTTGTTCGGTGTCGTCGGTCGCGGGAACGTCTGGCGCAATGGCCGGTTCGGCGACTGGAGGAGGAGGAGAAGCAGGAGGGGAAGACGGCGGGGCGTTCAGGTCGACCAGCCCCGTATTGCCGTCAAAGACCTGCTGGCAGGCGCCGCAGCGCACGATGCCCCCACGCAGCTTGAGCTGGTCCGCAGCGACGCGGAACAGCGTGCCGCAGTGGGGGCATTGGGTGGCGAGCGCCATGCCTGCCTAGCCGCCAGAGCGGGGCGGCGGCGCGCTGTCCTGGCCGAGCGTCCCGTGTAGGGCAACCCAGCCGTCCTGCTCGGCCCAGACGCCCAGCTTGATGAAAGGTGCGTAGGCGGCGGCGACTTCTTCCGCCTGGCGCGCCAGCACGCCCGACAGGATCAGCGAACCGCCAGCGGCCACGCGGCCGGCCAGCATCGGCGCCATCAGCTTCAATGGGCTCGACAGGATATTGGCCACCACGATATCGAACTTGCCGCCCGCATGACGCTCGTTGCTTGACGCAGCGAAGGTGTCGGGCAGGTAGTAGTCGATCTCGACTTTGTTACGCTCGGCGTTGGCGCGCGCCGACTCGATCGCCTGCGGGTCGATGTCGACGCCGGCCACGTCTTGCGCGCCCAGCTTCTTGGCCACCATCGCCAGGATGCCCGAGCCGCAACCGTAGTCCAGCACCGACTTGCCCGGCGCCGGATGGGCTTCCAGCCACTCCATGCACAGGCGGGTGGTCGGATGGCTGCCGGTGCCGAAGGCCAGGCCCGGATCGAGTTCGAGGATCAGGCCGGACGGGTCTGGCGCTTCGTGCCAGCTCGGCACGACCCAGATGTTCTTGCCGATGTGGATAGGCTCGAACTGCGATTGCGTCAGGCGCACCCAGTCGGCGTCTTCGACCTTGCGGGTGGTGAAGGCCGGCACGACGGCCAGCTTGACCGCCTGCGCGGCCTCGGTGACGATCGCCAGCTGGTCGGCGTCGGTGTCCGTCAGGGCCACGACGCGGCTGTGGTCCCATGCGGCCTCGGTCGGCTCCATGCCCGGCTCGCCGAACAGGGGTTTTTCGTCCTCGGTGCCTTCGTCGGCGTCCTCGACGGACACCGACAGCGCGCCGGCTTCCATCAGGGCGTCGGACAGCGCTTCCGCGTGGTCGCGGGCGATCTCGATGACGACTTCAGTCCAGCTCATTCTTGTACCTTGGCTTCCGATTTGGCGCCGAGCGCCGTTTCCTTCGGCAGGTCTGGCTTGGCGGCCAGTTTCTGCTCCAGGTAGTGGATGTTGGTGCCGCCTTCGATGAAGCGGGCGTCGACCATCAGTTCGCGATGCAGCGGAATATTGGTGAGGATACCTTCGACCACCATTTCGGAGAGCGCGATTTGCATGCGGCGGATCGCCTGCTCACGGGTCGCACCGTACGAAATTACCTTGCCGATCATCGAGTCGTAGTGAGGTGGCACATAGTATCCCGCATACGAGTGCGAATCGACACGGATGCCAGGGCCGCCCGGCGGGTGCCAGCCGGTGATGCGGCCTGGCGACGGGGTGAACTTGAACGGATCCTCGGCATTGATGCGGCACTCGATCGAGTGACCCGACAGCATGATGTCGCGCTGGCGGAAGCGCAGCTTCTCGCCGCAGGCGATGCGGATCTGCTCCTGCACGATGTCGATCCCGGTGATCATCTCGGTGACCGGGTGCTCGACCTGGACGCGGGTGTTCATCTCGATGAAGTAGAACTCGCCGTTCTCGTACAGGAATTCGAAGGTGCCGGCGCCGCGGTAGCCGATCTTGCGGCAGGCTTCGGCGCAGCGGTCGCCGATCTTTTCGATCAGCTTGCGCGGGATGCCCGGCGCCGGTGCTTCCTCGATCACCTTCTGGTGGCGGCGCTGCATCGAGCAGTCGCGTTCGCCCAGCCAGACGGCGTTTTTATGTTCGTCGGCCAGGATCTGGATCTCCACGTGACGTGGATTCTCCAGGAACTTCTCCATATAGACTTCCGGATTACCGAAGGCGGTGCCGGCTTCGGTCTTGGTCATCTGCACGGCGTTGAGCAGCGCGGCTTCCGTGTGCACCACGCGCATGCCGCGGCCACCGCCGCCGCCGGCGGCCTTGATGATGACCGGGTAGCCCACGCGGCGCGCGGTCTGCACGATCTCTTTCGGATCGTCCGGCAGGGCGCCGTCCGAACCGGGCACGCACGGCACGCCGGCGCGGATCATCGCCTGCTTGGCCGAGACCTTGTCGCCCATCAGGCGGATCGAGTCGGAACGTGGGCCGATGAAGACGAAGCCCGATTTCTCGACGCGCTCGGCGAAGTCGGCGTTCTCGGACAGGAAGCCATAGCCCGGGTGGATCGCTTCGGCGTCGGTCACTTCGGCCGCGCTGATAATCGCGGGCATGTTCAGGTAGCTGAGGGTCGATTGCGCCGGTCCGATGCAGACCGATTCGTCCGCCAGTTTCACGTACTTGGCGTCCTTGTCGGCCTCGGAGTGGACGACGACCGTCTTGATGCCCAGCTCGCGGCAGGCGCGCTGGATACGCAGCGCGATTTCACCACGGTTGGCGATGAGGATTTTTTCAAACATGGTAGGTCCGGTATTCAGTGAAAACCGGCGCGGCTGGAACAACAGGCGGCGCCGGACACGTCATGGAGGTAAGCCGGCGGCGCGTCATGCGCGCGGCCGGCTTGGAGAAGCAGATCAGCCGATCACGAACAGTGGCTGGCCGAATTCGACCGGCTGGCCGTTTTCCACGAGGATCTTGGTGACGGTGCCGGAGACATCGGCATCGATTTCGTTCAGGAGCTTCATCGCTTCGATGATGCACAGGGTGTCGCCTTCCTTGATGTTCGCGCCGACTTCGACGAAGGCGGCGGCGCCAGGCGCGGACGAACGGTAGAAGGTGCCGACCATCGGCGACTTGACCACGTGGCCGGTCGGTTCGGCGGCGACGGCCGGTGCGGCGGACGGCGCTGGCGCGGCTGCAGGAGCGGCCGGCGCCGAGTATTGCTGCACGCCCTGGTGCGGCAGCATGACCATCTGGTTCTGCGGGATTGCGGACGACTTGACGATGCGAACCTTGCTTTCGCCTTCGGTCACTTCGAGTTCGGCGATGTCCGATTCAGCGACCAGGTCGATCAAAGTCTTGAGTTTTCGTAGATCCATGTGAAACCCCTTGGAATTATTCGTTTTAGAGAGCAGACCGCTACTATCAGGATAGTCGAACGGCCGCTGTTACATGAAGTTGACGTAGATTAACGCTATTTAAGTGCGAAGTCGATGGCAAACCGATATCCGTCCGTCCCCAGCCCGCAGATCACGCCGCGCGCGATTCCAGACAAATAAGAATGGTGCCGGAAGGATTCGCGTTGGTGGATATTCGAAATATGCACCTCCACGAAGGGTATGGCCACCGAGGCGAACGCATCGCGCAGGGCTACGCTGGTATGGGTCAGGCCGCCAGGGTTGATGACGATGAAATCCACGCCCTCGCTGCGCGCGGCATGGATACGGTCGATCAACGCTCCCTCATGGTTGCTCTGGAAGTGTTCCAGTGCTGCGCCAGCTGCCTGGGCTTGTGCGACTGCCGCCTGCTCGATGTCGGCCAGTGTGGCCGTTCCGTACACCGCCGGTTCCCGCGTCCCCAATAAATTGAGGTTGGGGCCGTTCAGCAGCAGTAGCTTTTTCGCCATGGTGAGTGTCTGGTTGCCCGAAAGTCAGGCATTGTGCCGCCTAGCTCAGCTATTGGCAAGCGGTAAAATTGCCGGTCGATAGGAGGAGTTGGCGGCAGTTACAATCGTACGATCGTTCGTAATTTTGCCGTCCAAATCCCGGTTCACGTGCCCAGCTTGTCCAGGTCGGCGCGCAGTTCATCGAACTTCAGTTCGCCCAGATACGTCTTGATCACCTGCCCATCGGCGCCGATCAGTACCGTATACGGCAAGCCGCCATTCGTATTGCCGAACCCGCGAGACAGCTCGGTGCCGCCCATGCCGCCCACGTACAGCGGATAGGTGACGTTCATCTTGGCCGCGAACTCGCTCATATTGGTGGGCGAATCGATGCCGATGCCGATCACGTTGAAACGCTTGCCGCCATCTTCGCTCGCCAGGTGCATCAGTTCGGGCATCTCGCGCACGCAGGGACCGCACCAGGTGGCCCAGAAATTGACCAGCAGGGGCTTGCCCTTCCACTGGGCCAGCGGCTGCGGCTTGCCCTCGAGGTCGTTGAGCGACTGTGCATACAGGTTGACGGCCGGGTTGGTGACCTGGCCATCGTGGGCGACGGTGGTCGGCGCCACGGGAGCCGGTTTCTTGTAGACCGCCACCAGGGCGCCCATCACGCCGAACAGCGCGGCGACTGCCGCATACGCGGCCAGATGTTTCTTGTTCATTCGTCAGCTTTCACTGGGTTCACTCTTGTCGCCCGCCGCGATCAGCGCGCGCAGGCCGCTCATGTCGATGCGTTGCACACGGCCGTCGGCGCGCGGCTTGAGCGCGCCGCGCAGGTCTTGATACTCATACAGCTCGGCATGCACTGTTTCCTTCATCCAGGAGAAGGTCACGGTCTCGACCGGCGCATGGCGGCCCCCCTTGAAATGCGGGGTTTCCGAAATGTCGATATTAACATTACGGTTGAGCAAGTAGATTTCTACCTCTTTGGCACTGTCGGCGAACAACTGAAGATGGATGTCGTCATGCTCGCCCGCGGTGCCGTTGAGGACGGCGCCGGTGAGATAGGGATGGAAGTCGGCCAGCGCTTCCATCACCTGCAGCGCGGTGGCGCGCAGGTGGGCCAGGCGTTCGGTGTGGGCGGCGCCGCCGAACAGGGCCAGGTATTTACGCACCTCGTCCTCGATCTGCCCGTCGTCGGGCAGCATATTCGGTTTCGGCGGGGTGACGCCCAGCACCTGGCGGGCGGCCTTGCGGCGGGCGGTATCGAGATCGGCGCCGTCCTGCGCGATCATGCGCGCAGCGGACAGGGCGATCTCGTTACGCAACTGGAGGAGATCGTTGTTCAGATTCGGCATCATGCCTGGGATCATACTCTTGAACGGAAAATGACAGCGGCTCGGGTAGAATCGCGTATTCGTCCATTCATTATTGGCTAGACATTCTCTCCATGCACATTCATATCCTCGGCATCTGCGGCACCTTCATGGGCGGCCTGGCCGTCCTGGCCAAGGAGGCGGGCCACCGCGTAACCGGTTGCGACGCCAATGTCTATCCTCCGATGAGCACCCAGCTGGAAGCCCAGGGGATCGAACTGATCCAGGGCTATGGCCCGGAACAGGTGGCGCTGAATCCCGACCTGTATGTGATCGGCAATGTCATGACGCGTGGCAATCCGCTGATCGAAGAGATCCTGAACCGCGGCCTGCCGTATGTCTCGGGCCCGCAGTGGATCGGCGAACACATCTTGCGCGAAAAATGGGTCCTGGCCGTGGCCGGCACGCACGGCAAGACCACGACCACCTCGATGCTGGCCTGGATCCTGGAAGACGCGGGCTATGCGCCGGGCTTCCTGATTGGCGGCGTGCCGATGAATTTCGGCGTCTCGGCGCGCCTGCATGGCGACCAGCCGAGCGACTTCTTCGTGATCGAGGCCGACGAATACGACACTGCCTTCTTCGACAAGCGCAGCAAGTTCGTGCACTACCACGCCAAGACCGCGGTGCTGAATAACCTGGAATACGACCACGCCGACATCTTCCCCGACATCGGCGCCATCGAGACCCAGTTCCACCACCTGGTGCGCACCGTGCCGGGCGTGGGCCGGCTGGTCGTGAATGGCGATGAAGCGTCGATCGGCCGCGTGCTCAAGCGCGGCTGCTGGAGCGACAAGGAAAGTTTCGGTTCGGCCGACGGCGTCGACTGGAATATGGTCGAGCATCCTGGCGGCGCCAGTTTCGACGTCCTGTTCAAGGGCGAGCTGCAGGGCACCGTGCACTGGGACCTGAGCGGCAAGCACAACCGCTCGAACGCGCTGGCCGCGATCGCCGCCGCGCGCCACGTCGGCGTGCCCGTCGCCCAGGCCATCGAGTCGCTGGCGCGCTTCCAGAACGTCAAGCGCCGCATGGAAGTGCGCGGCGTGGTCAATAACATCACCGTGGTCGACGACTTCGCCCACCATCCGACGGCGATCGCGACCACGGTCGGCGGCCTGCGCCAGAAGCTGGGCACGGGCGGGCGCATCCTGGCCGTGCTCGAGCCCCGTTCGAACACGATGAAGCTGGGCGCCATGAAGGATGCGCTGCCGGGCAGCCTGAAGGATGCCGACCTGGTGTTCGGCTTCGGCAGCCAGCAGGCGCTGGGCTGGTCGCTGGCCGACGCCCTGAAACCGCTGGGCAAGATCGCGCACAGCTTCGACCAGATCGACTATATGGTGCAGGCCATCGTGCAACAGGCGCAGCCGGGCGACCACATCCTGGTGATGAGCAATGGCGGCTTCGGCGGCGTGCACCAGAAACTGCTGGACGCGCTGGCGCCATGAGTTCGGCCCCGTACCTGCTGTACCTGCACGGCTTTCGCTCCTCGCCGCGCTCGTTCAAGGCGCGCGTGGTGCAGGACAGGCTCGAGCAGGCAGGGCTGGCGGAACGCCTGATCTGCCCGCAGCTGCCAGCGTCACCGAAGGCGGCGATGGATCTTGCACTGGAACTGGCCGAACCCCACGCGCCAGGCAATTTGTCCATCGTCGGCTCGTCGCTGGGCGGCTTTTATGCGACCTGGCTGGCCGAACGCCTGGGCGTGCGCGCGGCCGTCATCAACCCTTCCGTCGACCCGACCCGCAACCTGTCCAAGCACGTCGGCGTGACCACGGCCTGGCATTCGGAAGAGCCGTTCGAGTTTCGCCAGGAATACGTCGACGAGCTGGTCGCGCTGCGCACCGCGCACATCACCCGCCCCGAGCGTTATTTCTTGCTGGCCGCGACCGGCGACGAAGTGCTGGACTACCGCGATATGGTGGCCCACTATGCAGGAGCGCGCCAGCACGTGATCGAGGGCAGCGACCACGCGATCCCGGAATTCGCGCAGTATGTGGATGAAGTATTGGCGTTCTGCGGCTTTGGCCCGGTGGACGCGGCGCAGTGAACGGCAAGTCTTTACGCCTGGCTGCCTGGCAGCCGCATGCGCGCGCGGTGCGTGCGCCGGAAGGCATGCACGACTGGCTGCTCACGCCCGGTTCGCTGACGGCGCGCCTGGTGTCCAGCAGCGCCGCCTTCCGCGTGCGCCGCCTGCACCAGCGCAGCGCCACCTGCCTTGCGGACGAGGCGCAGGCGATTGGCCTGGCGCGTCCTCAGCGGGCGTGGGAGCGCGAAGTGCTGCTGGAGTGCGACGGCAAGCCGGTGGTGTTCGCCCACACGGTGGTGCCGATGGATTGCGACGCCACCGATTGGCCGCTGTTCTCGGCGCTGGGCGAGCGCTCGCTGGGCACCACGCTGTTCTACGATCCGCTGGTGCGACGTGGGCAACTGGAATTTGCGCGCCTGTCTGCCGACCATCCGCTGGTGCGCCGTGCGCACGCGGCGCTCGGCAAGCAGGGCGACACTGACACGACTATTTATTACGCGCGGCGCTGCGTCTATCGCCGCCGTCAAGGCCTGCTCCTGGTCACCGAGGTATTCTTGCCCGCGGTACTGGAATTGGGAGCGGCCGCAACCATGAAGAACATACTGTAAATATGAACGTATTTTTTGAGGAATCGGGCGACTTCAAGGTCGGCGCCATCCTGTCGCAAGCAGGCGAAGCCTATCAGGTGGAGCTGCCGAGCGGTAAGCGCACCAAGGTCAAGACGCGCGACGTGCTGCTGCAGTTCGAGAAACCCGAGCCGCAAGCCCTGCTGGACGCGGCCAAGGCAATCGTCGCCGAAGTCGATCTCGATTTCCTGTGGGAAGTCGCGGGCGAAGAAGAATTCGGCTTCGCCGAGCTGGGCGCCGAGTATTTCGGCCACGCGCCGCTGCCGCACGAAGCGGCCGGCCTGGTGCTGGCCCTGCATGGCTCGCCCATCTATTTCTACAAGAAGGGCCGTGGCCGCTACAAGGCGGCGCCGGAACAGTCGCTGAAGGCGGCGCTGGCCGGCATCGAAAAGAAAAAGCAGCAGGCCATCGTCCAGGCCGGCTATGTGGAAGAGCTGAAAGCAGGCAAGCTGCCCGCTTCGATGCAGCAGATCGTGCACCAGCTGCTGTTCAAGCCCGACAAGAACACCATCGAATACAAGGCCTTCGAGACCGCCGCCAACGAACTGCAGACTAGCGCGCCGCGCCTGATGCTGGACGTCGGCGGCCTGGCCTCGCCCAAAGAGCTGCACATGGGCCGCTTCCTGTTCGAGCACTTCCCGCGCGGCGCCGGTTTCGCGCCCGTGGAGATCCCGAAAGCCCCGGGCGACCTGCCGCTGGCCAATGTTGCCGCCTTCTCGATCGACGACGTCACCACCACCGAGATCGACGATGCCTTCTCGGTCGTGCATCTGGACGACGGCAGCGTGCAGGTCGGCATCCACATCGCGGCGCCGGGCCTGGGCATTCGTCCGGACGACGCGATCGACAAGATCGCCCGCGCGCGCATGTCGACCGTGTATATGCCGGGCGACAAGATCACGATGCTGCCGGACGAGGTGGTCAATGCCTTCACCCTGGCCGAGGGCAACGATTGCCCGGCCCTGTCGCTGTACGCCGTGCTCGATCCGAGCGACTGGAGCGTCAAGTCGACCACGACGCGCGCCGAGCGCGTGCCGGTCAAGAACAATCTGCGCCACAACGACCTCGATCACGTGGTCAATGAAGAGACGCTGGAAAGCGGCGAGGGCGACTATCCGCACAAGGAAGAGCTGGGCCTGCTGTGGAAGTGGGCGCTGCAGCTGGAAGCGGGCCGCATGAAGAAGCGCGAAGCCTTCGGCCTCAAGCCGGAACAGGCGAACCGGGTCGACTTCAATTTCTACGTCGAGGACGACGTGGTCTCGATCGTGCGCCGCAAGCGCGGCGCGCCGCTGGACAAGATCGTGGCCGAGCTGATGATCTTCGCCAACAGCACCTGGGGCAAGCTGCTGCACGACTCGGGCGTGCCGGGCATCTATCGCTCGCAGACGCCGGGCGCCGGCGGCTGGGCCGCCAAGATGCAGGTGCGCATGGTCACGCACGCGGCGCCGCACCAGGGCCTGGGCGTGGACCAGTACGCCTGGAGCACCTCGCCGCTGCGCCGCTACACCGACCTGGTCAACCAGTGGCAGATCCTGGCCGCCGCCGAGCACGGCGTGACGGCGCCGCTGGTGGCCCCCTTTAAACACCGCGATGCGACCCTGTTCGCGATCGTCTCGAGCTTCGACGCCGCGTACGCGGCCTATAACGACTTCCAGCAGAATATGGAGCGCTACTGGTGCCTGCGCTGGCTGGGACAAGAGAACGTGAAACAGGCCGAGGCCGTCGTGCTCAAGGACGAACTGGTGCGCCTGGTCGACGTGCCGCTGGTGGTGCGCCTGACCGGCATGCCGCAGGTGGCGCGCGGCGCCCAGGTGAAACTCGACATCGTGCGTTGGGACGAGATCGAACTGAACCTCGAAGCGCGCCTGCTCGAGGTAGCGTCGGCCGAGCCGGATGCGTCGCTCGACTACGAGGAAGAAGCGGACACCGGCGAAGCGGCGGTGGCCGAGGTGGTCGAGGCCGAGGGTGCGGTGGCGGCGGTCGATACCGGGGATGCGCCGCAGCCGGCGCCGGCGTCGGCGCAATAGATTCGCGCTGCGCGCGAATGGGAGAGAATACTTGGGTTCCCGCCCTCGCCGGGCGCCTTGGCGGGAACCTAAGGCACCCACCGAAGCCGCCCAAGTTGTCGAACCAACCACATCCCTCCACACCCGTATTTTTCACCCTCCCTCATCCGTTCGTGCCGGGTTAGAATGGATCAATTCTCTGATTCAATTGCCCCACCAGGCCACCCGTAGCGCGTGAAGTCCTTTCTCCAAAACCGTCCCCTGATGATCGCCCTGGCCGTATCGGTGGCAGCCCACGCGGGCCTGCTGGCGCTGCGGTTCGCTGCGCCGGAGGCTTTCCGTCACCAGCCGGCCGATCCCGGACTGGAAGTGGTGCTGGTCAACGCCAAGCACGACCGGGCGCCAGCCAAGGCCGACGCGCTGGCCCAGGCCAACCTGGACGGTGGCGGCACGGCGGAGGCGGGCCGCGCCAAGTCGCCGCTGCCCGACCTGCGCAAGGTCGAAGATGGCGACAGCATCAAGGCCCTGCAGCGCCGCATCGCCGAATTGGAGCGCCTGCAGCAGAACGTGCTGACGCGTGCCCGCGGCGGCGGCAATTTCACCGCGCCGCCGGTCACCGAGCGCGAAAAGCCCGATCCGACCCGCACCGGCAACGACAATCTCGACACCACACGCGCCATCTCGCGCACCAGCGCCGAGATCTTCGAGCGCATCGAGGAAGAAAACCGCCGCCCCAAGCGCACGCAAATTACGCCCAGCACGCGCCAGGTCGGCTACGCGCTGTACTACAAGTCGATGCAGAAGCGCATCGAGGAAGTCGGCACGCTGAACTTCCCGCAGCAGGCCGGCCGCAAGCTGTATGGCGACCTGGTGGTCTACATCCCCGTGTTCCAGGACGGCACCCTGTACCTGGGCGATGGCGGCCCGCGCATCGAGCGCAGCTCGGGCAACCCGGCCCTCGACAAGGCCGCGCTCGAGATCGTGCGCCGCTCGGCCCCGTTCGGCGCCTTCCCGGCCAATATGCGCACCGAGGGCAAGGACGACCTGTGGGAAGTGTTTACCCGTTTCCGTTTCACCCGTGAGGACAAGATGCAGGCAACCCTTGGAGAAGCCGCCAAATGAGCGACCGCTATTGCGTCATCGGCAATCCGATCGCACACAGCAAATCCCCGCAGATCCACGCCGCCTACGCGCTGCAGACCGGCCAGGATCTGGCGTATGAACGCTGCCTGGCGCCACTGGACGGCTTCGAGGCCACCGTGCGGCGCCTGGTCGCCGAAGGTTATCGGGGCGCCAACGTCACGCTGCCGTTCAAGCTCGACGCGGCGCGGCTGGCGACCCGGTTGGCGCCGCGCGCCCAGGCCGCCGGCGCCGTGAACACCCTGATCTTCGACCATGGCGAGATCGTCGGCGACAACACCGACGGCCCCGGCCTGGTGGCCGACATCGTGCGCAATGCCGGCGTGCCGTTGGCCGGCAAGCGCATCCTTTTGCTGGGCGCCGGCGGCGCCGCGCGCGGCGCGCTGCTGCCGCTGCTGACGGAAAATCCGCGCCAGATCGTCATCGCCAACCGCACGCTGGCGACCGCCGAACGGCTGGCGGCCGATTTCGCGGCGCACGCCGACCGCCTGGCGGTGAGCGGTTTCGCCGACGTGGAGGGCGGCTTCGACGTGGTCATCAACGCCACCTCGGCCAGCCTGGCGGCCGATATTCCCCCGGTGCCGTCATCCGTATTCGGCCCCGGCGTGCTGGCGCTGGACATGATGTACGGGAAGGAGCCGACCGTGTTCATGGACTTCGCGGCTAGTCATGGCGCCAGCGTGCGCGACGGCCTGGGCATGCTGGTCGAGCAGGCGGCCGAGGCTTTCCTGCTATGGCGCGGCGTGCGTCCCGACACGGGCGAGGTCCTTGCAACGATGCGCCAGGCAGGCTGACCATGGCCAAGTCGCGCAAGACCGCGCCGACCGGGCGCCGTTGGATCAAGTGGATCTTCCTGGCCCCGCTGCTGCTGGTGCTGCTGGTCCAGCTGTATTTCTTTGCGATGGTGTGCTGGTATTCGCAATTCAACCCCGGCTCGACCAGCTTCATGCGCGAGCAGCTGTCCCAGCTGCGTGAAAAGAATCCGAACGCGACCCTCAAGCACCAGTGGGTGCCGTACGAGCGCATCTCGCGCAACCTGAAGCGCGCGGTGGTGGCGTCGGAAGACGCCAACTTCAGCGTGCACAATGGCGTGGACTGGGAAGGCATCGAGCGCGCCTACGAGCGCAATAACCGGCGCAGCAAGGTGGTCGGCGGCGGCTCGACCATTACCCAGCAACTGGCCAAGAACCTGTTCCTGTCCGGCTCGCGCAGCTATGTGCGCAAGGGGCAGGAGCTGGTGATCGCCTTCATGCTCGAGACGGTGATGAGCAAGGAGCGCATCCTCGAGCTCTACCTGAATGTGGTCGAGTATGGCCGCGGCGTGTTCGGCGCGGAAGCTGCTGCGCGCTACTACTACAAGACGTCGGCGGCCAAGCTGAACCCGGCCCAGGCCGCCCGGCTGGCGGTAATGCTGCCCAATCCGCGCTACTACGACAAGCACGGCACGACCAATTATCTGCAGCGCCGCACCAATGCGATCATGCGCCAGATGCGTTTCGCCGACGTTCCCTGATGCGAAATTGTCGTTACTGAGTTGGCTCAGTGCACGGCGAACGGTTACACTTGCGCTACTTTCCGACCCGGCTAGAGATTTGCAAGAACAGCGAACGAGACCCAGCGCATGATCAACGTATTTGTCCTACAGAATGGCCGCCTGAACCAGGCAACGATCGCTTCCCGGGAAGACCTGGAAAACGTCGCGCCGGTCTGGGTCGACCTGACCGATCCGGACGAAGAAGAGCGCACCTGGGTCAAGTCCAAGTATGGCGTCACCCTGCCGGGCGAGGACGAAGTGCAGGACATCGAAGCCTCGGCGCGCTACTACGAGGCCGAAAACGGCGACCTGCACCTGCGCACCGACTTTTTGCTCGAGGAAGAAGACGGCCCATCTCGCGTTGTGACGGTGGCCTTCATCCTGTCCGGCAAAATCCTGTTCTCGGTCCATAACGACGACCTGCCCGTGTTTCGCCTGGTGCGCATGCGCGCGCGTTCGCGGCCCGGCTCGATCGAAGACTATATGGACGTGCTGCTCGACCTGTACGCGACCGACGCCGAGTACTCGGCCGACGCGCTGGAAGGCATCTACGAAAGCCTCGAAGAAGTCTCGACCCGCGTGCTGCAGAAGGAATTCACCGACAATGACGCCGCCGCCGCGCTGAACGCCATCGCGCACGAGGAAGACTTGAACGGCCGCATCCGCCGCAATATGATGGACACGCGGCGTGCGGTCAGCTTCCTGATGCGCGGCCGGCTGCTGAACTCGGACCAGTTCGAGGAAGCGCGCCAGATCCTGCGCGACATCGAGTCGCTCGACGGCCACACTTCCTTCCTGTTCGACAAGGTGAACTTCCTGATGGACGCCACCGTCGGCTTCATCAACATCAACCAGAACAAGATCATCAAGATCTTCTCGGTGGCCTCGGTCGCCTTCCTGCCGCCGACCCTGATCGCCAGCCTGTACGGCATGAACTTCGCCCTGATGCCGGAACTGAACTGGCGCTTCGGCTATCCGTTCGCGATCGCCCTGATGGCGGCCAGCGCGGTGGCGCCGTTGCTGTATTTCCGCCGCCGCGGTTGGCTGAAATAAGACACTGCCCACGCCTATTTCAATATTTGGCTGGCAAGAATTCGAGATTCCCGACGGCAAGGCTTTTATAATCGGCCCACGCCTTACCCAGTACGCATCAGTCCGTGCTGGAACCCGTCTTCCATCTCCCGTCCCGACTTCTTGCCATGTCCGATAGCCAAACCATTCGTTCCTTCGGCGGTCCACGCCTGGTGGCCAGTTCGCATCCCGACGGCGCCGCCGGCGTCCGGGTCACGGACACCAGCATCGTCCTGACCTTCGACACCCAGATCGCGGTCGACCGCTATGCCGTCACCGTCACCGATGCCAGCGGCTACATGCTGCGCCAGGAATACGGCATGCGCGGCGTCGCCGGCGCCAAGGCGGTCGGCAACCAGCTGTTCATCAAGCCGGAGGGATTCTTCAAGCCGGGCAGCTATACGATCGAATTGCCGAACGGGTCGGTGACCGACCTGGCCGGCAATGCGTATGCGGGGCCGCAGCGCCTGACGTTCGACACCGTGTCCGCGCTGTACACGGGCACGGCCGGCAACGACCTGCTGGCCGGCGGGCGCGGCGCGCGCGTCGATGGCGGCGCCGGCATCGACACCGCGCAATATGCCGGTTTCTGGGGCGAATACACGATCGGAAAGCAGGGCGACGCGTTCACGGTGAGCCACGGACGGGCCGGCGCGGTCGACACCCTGGCCGGGGTCGAGCGCCTGCTGTTCGAGGAACGCGCGATCGCGCTCGATATCGACGGCAACGGCGGCCAGGCCTACCGCCTGTACCGCGCGGCCTTCGACCGCGAGCCGGACCACACCGGCGTCGGCTACTGGATCGGGGCGCTGGACCGCGGCGCCAGCCTGGACGTCGTCGCCAGCGCCTTCCTGGGCAGCGCCGAATTCCAGGACCTGTATGGCAGCGCGCTGGACGACGCGCAGCTGGTGGGCCAGCTGTACAAGAACATCCTGCACCGGGCGCCCGACCAGGGCGGCTTCGATTACTGGGTGGGCCGCCTCGGCGAAGGACTGGAGCGCGAGAAGCTGCTGGTCTCGTTCAGCGAATCGCCGGAAAACGTGGACGCGACGGCGGACCTGGTCGCCTACGGCTTCACCTACCAGCCGTACTGACCGGGTCGCCGGCGCTGGCGCCTCAGATCCGCTTGAACACGCGGCGCGCCGCTTCGATCGTCTCGTCGATGACGGCGTCGTCGTGCTGGATCGACACGAAACCCGCTTCGAACATGGCCGGCGCGAAGTACACGCCTTCTTCCAGCATGCCGTGGAAGAAGCGGTTGAAGCGCTCCTTGTCGCCCGCCATCATTTCGCTATAGCTGCCCGGCACGTCCTTCGAAAAGTAGAATCCGAACATGCCGCCCACCGAGTCGCCGCAGAAATCGATGCCGGCTTCTTGCGCCGCTGCGGTCAGGCCCGTCACCAGGCGATCCGCCGTCGCGGTCAGCTTTTCATAAAAGCCGTCTTCCTGGATCAGCTTCAGGGTGGTCATGCCGGCCGCCACCGCCACCGGATTGCCCGACAGCGTGCCGGCCTGGTACACCGGGCCGATCGGGGCCATCTTCTGCATCAGGTCCGCGCGTCCGCCGAAGGCGGCCACCGGCATGCCGCCGCCGATCACCTTGCCCAGCGCGGTCAGGTCGGGGGTGATGCCGTACATGCCCTGGGCGCCTTCGAGACCCACGCGGAAGCCGCACATCACCTCGTCGAAGATCAGCACCGCGCCATGTTCGGTGCACAGTTCGCGCATGCGCTGCAGGAATTCCGGGGTGGCGCGGATCAGGTTCATATTGCCGGCCACCGGCTCTACGATCACGCAGGCGATGGTGTCGCCCATCGAGGCGAAGGCGTCTTCCAGCTGCGGCACGTTGTTATAGTCGAGCACCAGGGTGTGCTTCACGAAGTCTTCCGGCACGCCGGCCGAGGTCGGGTTGCCGAAGGTGAGCAGGCCGCTGCCGGCCTTCACCAGCAGCGAATCGGCGTGGCCGTGGTAGCAGCCTTCGAATTTGACGATCTTGTCGCGGCCGGTAGCGCCGCGCGCCAGGCGCAGCGCGCTCATGGTCGCCTCGGTGCCGGACGAGACCAGGCGCACCTGTTCGATCGACGGCAGCAGGCGGCAGATTTCCTCGGCGATCTCGATCTCGCCCTCGGTCGGCGCGCCGAACGACAGGCCATTCTCGGCCGCGGCCTGCACCGCCTTCACCACTTCGGGACGGGCGTGGCCCAGGATGGCCGGGCCCCAGGAACCGATGTAGTCGATGTAGCGCTTGCCGTCGGCATCCCAGAAATGTGGACCCTTGGCGCGTTCGATGAAGCGCGGGGTGCCGCCCACCGAGCGGAAGGCGCGCACCGGCGAATTGACGCCGCCGGGGGTCGATTGCTGGGCGCGGGCGAACAGGGTGTCGTTGCGCGAGGTGGTGTGTTCAGTGGTCATGATCGATGCTTCGTGAATGAAAAGAACCCGTCCGCGCGCTACGCGTGACTACGGACGGAAGAATTTACTGGGAATGAACTTGCCCATGCCGAAGCGCTGCGCATGCTCGAGCGCGCCGGTGGTGTACTCCTGGGCCAGGGCCAGCGCCTGCGGCGCGTCCATGCCGCGCGCCAGGCAGGCGGTGAAGGCGGCCGAATAGGTGTTGCCGGCGCCCAGGAAGGGGCCGGGCAGGTGCTGCCAGTCGACCCGCGCGACTTCGCCGCTGGCGTCATACAGGCGGTTCGAGCAGGCGCCGTGTTCGTCGCGGCTGCCGGTCACCAGCACGTAATGCAGGCCGCTCGAGGTGAGTTCGGCCACGTCTTCCTCGAAGTCGCCGTCCTTGCCGTCGGCGCCATCGCGCCACAGCTCGGCCATGCGGCCCAGTTCGGACTGCGACAAAATCAGCGCGGTGGCCTGCGGCGCCAGGATCGAGCGCAGCGCGGACAGCATTTCCTCGTCGCCCAGGCCGGCGTCGGGCAGGGCCGACAGGAAGGGATCGAGGACCAGCGGCGCGTCCGGGTAGTCGGACACGATCTCGGCGATCGCGGCCAGGTGCAGGGCCGAACCGACGGCGCCGACCTTGAAGGCGGCGATCGGCATGTCTTCCAGCAAGGTGCGCGCCTGCTCGGCCATCCAGTCGCTGTCGAGCTCGTACATATTCTCGATGCGTGCGCTGTCCGAGACCAGCAGGCCGGCGATGGCCGACAGCCCGTGGCACCCGAGGGCGGCGAATGCGGCGCAATCCGCCTGCACGCCGATGGCGCCGACAGGATCGCAGACGCCGAAGCTCAGGATGAGGGGGAACGTTTGGTTTTGCACGTCGGGTAGATTAAGATGCCGGATTCCGATTCCACATTTTACTAGATACAAGGACCAATACTGTGAGTACCGAATCCACCGCGCCTTTCCAGACCTGGATGTGCCTGATTTGTGGCTGGGTCTACGACGAGGCTACCGGTTCGCCCGACGACGGCATCGCTCCCGGTACGCGCTGGGCCGACGTTCCGATGAACTGGACTTGCCCGGAGTGCGGCGCGCGCAAGGACGACTTCGAAATGACGATGATCTGAACCTCGAGCCATGCAATAAAGATCACAATGTGATCAGCTTGATAATGGCATCTCGGCCACTTCCGGGATGCCATGTTACGGGGTAGTTGACTCCCTGCAACACTTTGCGCACAAGAAAGATGCGCTGTGCTATCGTGGAGCTTCAAGCCGAAGTGAAACGAAAATGACGACATCGCCGCAATCCACGGCCCTGACCATCATGGTAATCGACGACAGCAGCACGATCCGCCGCTCCGCCGAGATTTTCCTGAACCAGGCCGGTTACCAGGTGGTGTTGGCCGATGACGGCTTCGACGCCCTGGCCAAGATCAACGACCATCATCCGGCGTTGGTGTTCTGCGACATCCTGATGCCGCGCCTGGACGGTTACCAGACCTGCGCCCTGATCAAGAAGAGCGCCCGCTTTCGCGCGACGCCGGTGCTGATGCTGTCGTCCAAGGATGGCCTGTTCGACCGCGCGCGCGGCGCGATGGTCGGCGCCAGCGCCTATCTCACCAAGCCCTTTACCAAAGACAGCCTGCTGGCGGCCGTGCGCGAGCATGCCATGTCCCAGGCCTGACCTATCTACCGAGCCGGAGCCGTAAGTGGCCATCAACAAGATCCTCATCGTCGACGATTCCCCGACCGAACGCCTGTACCTGACCGACATCCTGGTGAAGAACGGCTTTGCCGTCAGCACCGCCGTGAACGGCGACGAAGCGATCGAGCGCATCCGCGCCGAACGTCCCGAACTGATCCTCATGGACGTGGTCATGCCGGGCGCCAACGGCTTCCAGGTCACGCGCGCCATCGCGCGCGACCCGGAGCTGGCGGCGCTGCCGGTCATCATCTGCAGCAGCAAGAACCAGGAAACTGACCGCATCTGGGGCCTGCGCCAGGGCGCGAAGGATTACCTGGTCAAGCCGGTCGATCCCGAGCGCCTGCTGGCCAGCATCGCGGCCCTGGCGACTGCCGGCGGCGTGAACGCATGACGGTCGCTGCGGGCGACGGCGGCGAGAGTGACGAGGGCGGTCGGCGCGATCCCGCGGCTCGCCGTACCCGCCTGCGCCTGTATCAGGAGCAGTTGCTGGAAAAGATGCAGGCGGCCAAAACCGGCGCCGGCGCCAGCGCCGGCCAATTGGGCCTGGCGATAGGCGCCACGCGCTACCTGGTCGATCTGCTCGAGGCCGGCGAGATCGTCGCGCCCCCGCCCCTGACCGCCGTCCCGCTGACCCAGCCCTGGTACCTGGGCCTGGCCAATGTGCGCGGCAGCCTGCTGGGCGTGATCGACCTGGCGCGCTACCTGGGCGAGGAAGCAGCGCCCGATGGCCCCGCGACGCCGCGCCTGGTGGTGTTCGCACCCCATCTCGGCTTCAACTGCGCCTTGCTCGCTTCGAATGTCTATGGACTGCGCCAGGCCAGCGCGATGGAACGCGCCGGCGACGCCCTGCGCGACGCCGACGGCAACACCTGGACGCCGCTGTCGCTCGCGGCGCTGGTGCGGGAAGAGCGTTTCCTCCGGGTCGCAGGCTAACTCGCACGCTAACAACAAACACACTCACAGCAGGAAACAGGGAGCAGCAATGGGATTCGCTTCGAAACTGACCACGAACTTCTTCGCGAAGGGCGACGCCGCCCTGGAGCCGGCGCCGGCCGGCGAGTCCCCTTCGGCGCCGCACCCGGATGCGGGCGGTTCGGCTACCGCGGCCGCGCGCCGGCTCGGAGGCTTTCGCAGCCGCAGCGCAAGCGAGGCGCTGGCGGCGGAAAGCGCCGGCGACCTGCGCGCCGCCCCGATCGGCGCGCAGTTCCAGCCCAGCCGCCTGAACCTGCTGCTGGGCGCCTTCATCGGCGGCGTGCTGCTGACCATGCTGGCGGCCTGGCAGAACTCGGCGCACGACGCGCGCCTGGCCGGCCAGAGCCAGGTGACCGGCGACGCCGTGATGCACTCCCAGCGTTTCGCCAAGGCGGCGCCGATCGCGCTGCGCGGCGATGCCGCCGCCTTCGACCAGCTCGAAGACAGCCGCACCCAGCTGGGCCGCGAACTGGACCTGCTGGCGCGCGGCGGCCTGTCGCCGACCGGCCGCATCCCGGCCGCCAGCGGCCCGCGCGCGGAAGAACTGCAAAAAGCGATCGTGCTGTGGAACGCCTCGTCCAAGGCCGCCGCCAGCATCATCGCCAACAAGCGCAACCTGCTGGCCTTCGGCGTCAGCCTGCGCCAGTATGAAGAGGTGGGGCCAGAGCTGACCGCGATCGCCGAGCGTTTGCAAAAGGACGCGTCGAGCGACGCCCGGCGCCAGGTGGCGGCGCTGAGCATGCAGTCGCTGGCCCAGCGCCTGTCGGCCGGCACCCAGACCTTCACCACCCCGGGCTCGGCCCAGAACGCGGTGACCTACATCATGGGCGACATCGAGTCGCTGCGCGCGATCGTCGACGGCCTGCTCGACGGCGGCGGCAAGCTGGGCCTGGCGCCGCTGACCGACCTCGAACAGCGCATGCGCCTGGCGCGCACCCGCGACAGCTTCGACGAGTACGTCAAGACCATCACTCCGCTGCTGGGCAATCTCACCAACTACGCCAGCGCGCGCGCCGCCGAGCGCGTGATCTCGCGCGACAGCGAACAGCTGCGCGTCATGCTGGCCAAGCTGCACGGAGACTATCAACGCGACCAGGCCGGCACCAGCGGCTGGTTCTGGCTGACGGTCGCCGCCGCCCTGTTCACCCTGGTGGCGGCACTGGGCATCTCGCGCGCCATGCTGCAGGATGCCGCGTCCCGTGCGCGCGCCGCCGAGGAACGCCGCCGCGAAGCGGAAGCGATGCGCCAGCTGGCCCAGGCCAAGGAAGAAGAAGCCAAGGCCACCAATGACCAGAACCAGGCCGCGATTTTGCGCCTGATGAACGAGCTGCAAGAGGTGGCCGACGGCGACCTGACGGTGCAGGCCACGGTGTCGGAAGACATCACCGGCGCGATTGCCGACTCGGTCAATTACACGGTCGAGGAATTGCGTGAGCTGGTGGTGCGCGTCATCAAGACCTCGGAACAGGTGGCGCGCGCCTCGAACGGTGCGCAGCAGGTCTCGAGCGAGCTGCTGGGCGCGGCCGAGCGCCAGTCGCGCGAGATCCAGGAAGCGTCCAGCACCACCATGAAACTGGCCGGCCTGATCACCGACGTGTCACGTTCGGCCCTCGAATCGGCCAGCGTGGCGCGCCAGTCGGTGGCAGCGGCGGAGCAGGGCGCGACCGCGGTGCAGAACGCGATCGAAGGCATGCAGGAGATCCGCGAGCAGATCCAGGAAACCTCGAAGCGCATCAAGCGCCTGGGCGAATCCTCGCAGGAGATCGGCGAGATCACCGAACTCATTTCGGACATTACCGAGCAGACCAACGTGCTGGCGCTGAACGCCGCGATCCAGGCCGCGTCGGCCGGCGAGGCCGGTCGCGGCTTCTCGGTGGTGGCCGAAGAGGTGCAGCGCCTGGCGGAACGCTCGGGCGATGCGGCGAAACAGATCGGCGCGCTGGTGCGCACCATCCAGACCGACACCCACGACGCGGTGGCGGCCATGGAAAAATCGACCCAGGGCGTGGTCGAGGGCGCGCGCCTGTCGGACGCCGCCGGCGCCGCGCTGTCGGACATCTCGCGCGTGTCGAACCGCCTCGGTGAACTGATCGGCGACATGTCGACCGCCACCGAGCGCCAGGCTACCAAGGCCACCGGCGTGGCCGACAAGATGCAGGAGATCCTGTCCGTGACCGAACATACCCAGCAAGGTACCCGCCAGACCGCGCAGTCGATTCATGAACTGGCCTCCCTGGCCCAGGAGCTCAAGGATTCGGTGTCGCGCTTCCGCGTGGTATCCTGAGCGGCCCATGGCTACCCCGAGTCCGACCTTGCAACGTTCCAGCTTCGACACCGGCCCGCTGTCCTGGGTTATCGGCGAAATCCGCGACGCCCTGGCGCGCGCCTCCACCGCCTTGCGCGAGGCCGCCGGACGTTCGCCGGAGGCTCAGCCGACCCTGCTGCTGCACGCCAAGACCCATCTGCACCAGGCGCACGGCGCCCTGCAACTGGTCGACGTCGAGGGTGTCGGGGTGTACACCGGCGCGGCCGAGGCGGTGCTCGATGGCTTCAAGAATGGGGAACTGCCATGCACGCCGGATAGCGTGCAGGTGTTGCTGGACGCCTTCGGGGCGCTCGGCGAATACCTCGACGAACTGCTGGCCGGCATGCCGCAACAGCCGGCGCGCCTGTTCCCGTATTACCGCGACATGGTCGAGCGCCAGGGCGAGCGCAAGGTGCATCCGTCCGACCTGATGCCGCTCGACCTGTCGGTGCTGCCCGAGCTACCGGCGCCGGAAGGTGACGGCGGGCTTGACGTCGCGGCCTGCCGTGGTCGATTCGAAAAAGCCTTATTGCCCTACCTGAAGGCCGAGGATGACGCCGGACGCCAGATCCACGCCGCCGACCTGGTGGCCGCGATCGCGCCGATCGCAGCGACACAGGACGAGCCGCGCGTGCGCCTGTTCTGGCAGGCGATGCATGCCTTCGCCACCGTGGTGGCCGACGGCCAGGTCGAGAGCGATCTCTATATCAAGCAGCTGTTCGGCCAGGTCAATCTGCAATTGCGGCGCCTGGTGAAGGGCGAGACGGACGCGCCCGAGGCGATGCTGCGCGACACGCTGTTCTTTATCGCCGCCGCGCGCGAACCGGGACCGGAGGCGCGCGCGCTGCGCCAGGCCCTGGGCCTGGATGGCGCCGTGCCGCCCGATTATGCCGAGCGCCGTTACGGCAAGCTCGACCCGCAAGCGCTGCAAGAGGCGCGCGAAGCGCTGGCGCGCACCAAGTCGGACTGGGACCGCATCGCCGGCGAGGGCAAGCCCGACGCCCAGGTCGAGAGCGACTTCAACGACGCGCTGGCGCGCCTGGCCGGCGCCAGCGAAAAGCTGGGCGCCCCCGCGCTGGCCCAGCTGCTGCGCGAACTGGGCCGCGCGGCCAGCGACTCGGTGCAGTCGGGCCGCGACGACCAGTTCGGGCTCGAGATGGCGGCCGCCATGCTGTTCGTCGAGAATGGCCTGGACCAGCTGCGCCAGCTGCCCGACGATTTCTCTGAGAATGCCGAAGCCGTCGGCGCGCGCCTGCTGGCGCTGGCCGCCGGCGAGACGCCGCCCGACGCCCCGCACTGGCAGGGCGAGCTGGCGCGCCAGATCCAGCAGGGGCAGACCGTGGCCGTGCTGGCGAACGAGGTCAAGGCCGGCCTGCGCCAGATCG
This sequence comes from Massilia sp. CFBP9026, assembly GCF_034045165.1. Classification (NCBI taxonomy): domain Bacteria; kingdom Pseudomonadati; phylum Pseudomonadota; class Betaproteobacteria; order Burkholderiales; family Oxalobacteraceae; genus Massilia; species Massilia sp. CFBP9026. Next base: position 148,920 of record NZ_JAXCWH010000002.1, on the reverse strand, counting down.
AGAAGCTGCTCGACGACTATTACGACGACCCATCGAAGCGCCAGGTGCTCGAGCAGGCGGCGCCAATCCTGCACCAGTTGCAGGGGGCGTTCGCCATCCTCGACCAGGACCAGGCGGTGCTGGCCGTGCGCCACGTCGAGGAATCGGTGCGCGCCTTGGCCGCCAGCGAGGCCGACGTGACCAACCAGCACGCCTCGCTGCACAATATCGCCCAGAATATCGGCGCGCTCGGATTCTTCGCCGACCTGCTGGCCCAGGACGCCGAGGCCGCGCGCGGCCGCTTCACCTTCGACCTCGACAAGCTGCTGCTGCGCGAGCTGCCGTTCGAGTTCGTCGAGGCGCCGGCCGAGGCCGCGCCGGTGGCCGAGTCGGCGGAGGAGATCGCGAACGGCGTCGACGCCGAACTGCTCGGCATCTTCATCGCCGAAGCGCAGGAAGTGCTGGCCTTCGTGGTCGAGACGCTGCCGCGCGCGGCCGACGAGCCGTCCAACCAGGAAATCCTGACCCAGCTGCGCCGCGCCTTCCATACGCTCAAGGGCAGCAGCCGCATGGTGGACCTGGAGGCCTTCGCCGCCACCGCCGCCGCCATCGAACGGGTGATGAACGTGTGGCTGGCCGACGGCCGCTCGGCCACCGCCGACCTGCTGGCCCTGCTGGCCCATGCCTATGCCGAACTCGATGCCTGGGTGGCCGAGCTGGCCGCCGGCCGCACGCCTGAGCGCGATGGGGCGGCGCTGATCGAGGCCGCCGCGCGGGTGCAGGAGGGCGGACCGTTCGAGCCGCTGGGCGATGAGCCACTGGTGCTGGACGACATCATCGAAGCGCCGGCGCTCGACGACATTCCGCTGCTCGACGAGCAGTTGGAAATGCCGGGCGACGATGGCGTGAAGCGCGTCGGCGACCTGGCCATCCCGCAGGCCTTGCACGACGTCTACCTGGGCGAAACCGAGACCCTGTGCGCCACCCTGGAGCAGGCTTTCGGCGCGCTGCGCCGTGGCCTGGACAAACAGGTGGTGCAGGACGCGGTGACGGCGGCGCATACCTTGTCGGGCACCTCGGCCACGGTCGGCTACGGCGCCCTGCGCGACCTCGCGCACGAGCTGGAGACGACGCTCGAGAAGCTGGCGGCGCCGGGCACCAGGCTCGAGGACGCCCAGTTCGAGCTGTTCGATGCGACCCTGTCGCGCATGCGCACCATGCTGCAGGTGTTCACCCTGGGCGAGCTGGCCCCTGGCCAGCCCGACCTGGTGGAACAGCTGGCGGCGCTGCGCGAGCGCCTGGCCAGCCAGCAGGCGGCGGCCTTGTATGGCGAGGCCGATCCGGCCCTGGCCAGCCAGCTCGACGCGCTGTTCGCGGCCGCCTACGAGCAGTTGCTGGCCGCGCCGCCCGCATTCGAAGCGCGCCAGGCGCCAGAGGCTGCGCCGAAACCGGCCGTGAAGGACGACGTCGACGACCTGTTCGATTCCTTCCTCGACGATGCCTTCGCCGCGCCGCCAGCCGATTTTGTGGCCGTCACCCCTGACGAAGCGGTGCTGGCTGAAGCGGCCGCGGAACCCATGCCAGAGGCCGAACCGGAGCCGGAGCCCGAACTGGTCGGCGCCAGCTTTGCCGACGAGATCGACCCGGACCTGCTGCCGGTATTCCTGGAGGAGGCGGCGGACCTGTTGCCGCGCATCGGCCACGACCTGCGCCAGTGGCAGCAGGAGCCGACCAATACCGCGATCGCGCAGGGCATGCAGCGCGACCTGCACACGGTCAAGGGCAGCGCGCGCATGGCCGGCGCGATGCGCCTGGGCCAGCACGCGCACGAGCTGGAAACCCAGATCGAGAACATGGTCCACGCCGGCACGTCCACCTTGCCGGCCACCGCCTTCGACGAGCTGCTGGCCAACTACGACGCGGCGATGCTGCTGTTCGAGGCCTTGCAGCAACCGGCCGGGGCGCAAGCCGCACCGGAGCAGGCGCAGGCACACTTGCCGGCGCCGGCCGAGCCGGTCCGTTCGCCGCTGGTGCGGGTGCGCGCCGACATCCTCGACCGCGTGGTGAACCAGGCCGGCGAGGTGTCGATCACGCGCTCGCGCCTGGAAAACCAGATGGGCGCGCTCAAGGGTTCGCTGGGCGACTTCTCGGACAACGTGGCGCGCCTGCGGCGCCAGCTGCGCGAGATCGAGATGCAGGCCGAATCGCAGATCGCCTCGAAGCTGTCGATCTCGGGCGAGCGCGAATTCGATCCGCTCGAATTCGACCGCTTCACGCGCCTGCAGGAACTGACGCGCATGCTGGCCGAGAGCGTCGATGACGTCGCCTCATTCCAGGAAAGCCTGGCGCGCACGGTCGACGGCGCCAACGAGGAACTGGCCAGCCAGGCGCGCATGACGCGCGACCTGCAGCGCGACCTGATGCGGGTGCGGATGGTGCCGTTCGCCAGCCTGTCGGAACGCCTGTTCCGCGTCGCGCGCCAGACCGCCAAGGAAACCGACAAGCGCGTCAACCTCGACATCCGCGGCGGCGCCGTGGAGATCGACCGCGGCGTGCTGGAACAGATGGCCGCTCCCTTCGAACACCTGCTGCGGAATGCGATCGTGCACGGCATCGAGCCGCGCGCGGCGCGCCAGGAGGCGGGCAAGGCCGAGACGGGAGAACTGCTGGTGCAGGTCAGCCAGCACGGCAACGAAGTCATGATCGTGTTCGGCGACGACGGCGCCGGCCTGGACCTGGAGCGCATCCGCGCCAAGGCGCAGGCCAACGGCCTGCTGGAGGGCGGCGAAGACGCCTCCGACCAGGACGTGACGGAACTGATCTTCGAGCCCGGTTTCTCGACGGCGGACACGCTGACCGAGCTGGCAGGCCGCGGCGTCGGCATGGACGTGGTGCGTTCCGAAGCCCAGGCGCTGGGCGGACGGGTGGCCGTCGTGTCCGAGCCGGGGCAGGGCGCGCGCTTCACGATCACGCTGCCGCTGACACTTGCTGTCGCCCAGGTGGTGCTGGTGACGGCCGGCGGGCGCACGCATGCGGTGCCGTCGACCCTGGTCGAGCGGGTGGAGCAGGTGCGCGCGCTGGACCTGGCGGCGGCGATCGAGGCCGGCAGCATTTCCCTGGCCGGCGCGACGCTGGCGCTGCATGCCTTGCCCGCCCTGCTGGGCGAAGACGAGGACGAGCGCACCGCGAGCCAGCGCTCGACGCCGGTGCTGGTGCTGAACGGCGGCGCCAGCCGCATCGCGCTGCGCGTGGACGAGGTGCTGGGCAACCGCGAGGTGGTGGTCAAGAACATCGGCCCGCAGCTGTCGCGGGTGCCGGGCATCGCCGGCGCGACGGTGCTGGGCTCGGGCGAGATCGTCCTGATCCTCGATCCGCTGGCGCTGGCCCAGCAGCCGCAGGCCGCCGCCCAGGTGAAGAAGGACGTGGCTCGCCAGGTGCGGCGCCCGACCGTGATGGTGGTCGACGACTCGCTGACGGTGCGCCGCGTGACCCAGCGCCTGCTGGAGCGCGAAGGCTATCGCGTGCAGCTGGCCAAGGACGGCGTCGAGGCGCTCGAACTCATTGCGCAGGGCGCGCCCGACCTGATGCTGGTCGATATCGAGATGCCGCGCATGGACGGTTACGACCTGACGCGCAATGTGCGCGGCAACGAGGCCACGAAAGACATCCCGATCGTCATGATCACCTCGCGCACGGCGGACAAGCACCGCAACGTGGCGCTGGGGCTGGGTGTGAATGCCTATTACGGCAAGCCGTATCAGGAACCGGTGCTGCTGGCGGCGATCGAAGAGCTGCTCAAACGCTGACGGCTTTTTTCACCACCGCAAACCGCTCCAGCGTCCTCCTGCGCGCCGCGTCGTGGTCCACGACCGGCGCCGGATAATCCTGGCCCAACACCACGCCGCGCTCGGCCAGCACTTCCGGCTTGACCAGCCATGGCGCGTGGACCTGCTTGCCGTCGAGCTTTGCCAGTTGCGGCAGGTAGCGCCGGATGAATTCCCCGCGCGCGTCGAAGCGCGTCGACTGCGTCACCGGATTGAAGATCCTGAACCAGGGCTGGGCATCGCAGCCAGTCGACGCCGCCCATTGCCAGCCGCCGTTGTTCGAAGCCAGCTCGTAGTCGTTCAGCTTCAGGGCGAAATAGCGCTCGCCGCGGCGCCAGTCGATGCCGAGGTCCTTGGTGAGGAAGCTGGCCGTCACCATGCGCAGCCGGTTGTGCATGAAACCGGTGGTGTTCAGCTGGACCATGGCGGCATCGACCAGCGGATAGCCGGTGCGGCCCTCGCACCAGGCGGCGAACAACGCATCGGCGTCCGGGCCAATGTCCCACTGCACCGCGTCGAAGGCCGGCTTGAAGGAGCGCTCGACCACGTGCGGGTTCTGGGACAGCACCATCGCATAGAAGTCGCGCCAGATGAGTTCGGACAGCCATACCGAGGCGCCAGTGCCGCCCGCGCCCGACAGCATCAATTGCCGGGCCGTGCGCACCAAATGGCGGATCGAGGTGGTGCCGAAGCGCAGGTGGGTCGACAACCGCGACGTGCCATCCTCGGCCGGGAAGTCGCGCGCGCGGCCGTAGTCGGCGATGTCTTCGACGAAGGCTTCGAACAAGGCTTCGGCCCCTTCCATCCCGGCCGGCAGCGGCGGTTCGCCGGACTCGAAGCCGATGTCTTCCAGCGCGGGCAGGGCCGGCGCTGACGCAGGCGGCGCGAACGCATGCGCATAGGCGTCGATCGGATACGCCGCCAGCGTCTCGGGATGCGCCGCCAGCCGCTTGAGCCAGGCGTTCTTGTAGGGCGTAAACACCGAGTACGGCTGTCCCGCCAGGGTCAGCACTTCATCCTTCTCGAAGATGACCTGGTCCTTGTACGAGTGAAAGGCGCGGCCCTGCGCTGCCAGCTGCTGCGCCACGTCGGTGTCGCGCGCGATCGCCAGCGGTTCATAGTCGGCACAGGTATGCACCGCATCGACGCCGAGTTCATTCGCCAGCGCAAGAACCTCATCCCGGGCGCTGCCATGGCGCACGATGAGGTAGCCTCCAAGACGACGCAATTCCTCATCCAGGCTGGCCAGACTGGCGTGAATGAAACGCAGGCGCCGATCGTCGCGCGGCAAGCCGTCGAGGATGTCGGTGTCATACACGAAGACACAGAACACCTGTTGCGAACAGCGCAAGGCGTGGTGCAGGGCGGCGTGGTCGAATGCGCGCAGGTCGCGCCGGAACCAGACTAAAGACTTGCTCAAATTCATCACTGTGTGCAGGGTCAAGGCGGGAGCAGATTTTACTGTCTAGGATCGGATCGTGGTGTGCGCGTCGTGATGGTTCCGAGGGTCCTGCGGCCAAATGGGTGTAAACTAGGGAAAAGCGTAACGTTGTGCTGCAGAACGTTGGCAGTCGATCATGTTTTAACGCAAGAGTGCGCCTTTTGAGAGTATCCGTATGAAAAAAACCAAAGTTGGCAAAACTCTACCGATGCCGGGCATGCCCCGGGAGCAGGATGACACACTCGCCAAGGCGGGTCCGGCAGCATCCGGGCTCAATCTTGCGAACCACTTCCTGATCGCCATGCCATCGATCCAGGACCCGATTTTCGGCGGCACTGTCGTTTATGTCTGCGAGCACAACGACAAGGGCGTGCTGGGCGTGGTCATCAACAAGCCGACCGACATGACGATGGAAACCCTGTTCGACCGCGTCGACCTGAAGCTGGCCGAAGGCCTGCGCGCGACCGTGGTGGACGAGCCGATCATGTTCGGCGGGCCGGTCCAGGACGACCGCGGCTTCGTGCTGCATTCGCCGGGCGGGCGCTATTCCTCGTCCCTCAACGTCACCGACGACGTCGCCTTCACGACCTCGATCGACGTGCTCGAAGCCGTCGCCAGCGGCGGCGGCCCCGCGCGCATGCTGGTCTCGATCGGCTACGCCGGCTGGAGTCCCGGCCAGCTCGAAGAAGAACTCTCGCGCAACGGCTGGCTGACGGTGGGCGCCGACGCGCGCGTGCTGTTCGACCTGCCGATCGAGGAACGCTACAACGCCGCCATCAAACTGCTGGGGATCGATCCCTTCATGCTCGCCACCGAAGCCGGCCATGCGTAGTTTGCCGTACCAGCATGGTTGCGCATGATGGTTGATATCGTTCTTGGCTTCGACTTCGGCGTCAAGCGGATCGGCATCGCCATGGGCAACACCCTGACCGGTCAGGCACAGCCGCTGCGCGTCATCGCCGCCATCGACAACGCCACCCGCTTCAAGATCATCGGCGAACTGATCGCCGAGTGGTCGCCGGCGCGCCTGGTGGTGGGCGAGCCGCGCCACCCAGACGGCGCCGAGCACGACATGACCCTGCGCAGCCGCCGCTTCGCCAATCAATTGCATGGCCGCTTCAACCTGCCGGTCGAGCTGGTCGACGAGCGCTATTCGTCGGCCGTGATCGCAAGCAAGCGCGGCGACGTCATCGACGACAAGGCAGCCGCCATTATTTTGCAACAATACTTTGACGCTCATGTCCACAACTAATCTTGATTTAGATGCCGAAGCGCTCTATCGCGAGCTGCTGGCCCAGGTCCGCGCTGGCCTGGCCGGCGTGTCCGACGCCGCCATCGTCGGCATCCATTCCGGCGGCGCCTGGCTGGCAGAACGCCTGGCGCGCGACCTTGATCTCACCGCCCGCCTGGGCTCGATCGACGTCTCCTTCTACCGCGACGACTATGCGCGCAAGGGCCTGCACCCCGACGTCAAACCGACCCACATCCGCTTCGCCGTCGACGGCGCCACGGTCGTGCTGGTCGATGATGTGCTGCAGACCGGCCGCACCACGCGCGCCGCGATCAATGTGCTGTTCGACTACGGTCGCCCGGCCTGCATCAAACTGGCCGCGCTGGCCGACCGCGGCGGACGCGAGCTGCCGGTGGCGGCCGATTTCGTCGGCACCCGCGTGTCGCTCGCGGCAAACCAGTCGCTGTGCCTGCAGCGCGACGAAACAGGCCAACTCTCGCTGACCATCGAAGAAGACAATGCCGACCCTGCACAATAATCCGCAACTGAACAAGAACGGCGAGCTGCAACACCTGCTCACCATCGAGGGACTCAAGAAGTCGCACATCGACCATATCCTCGACACCGCATCGAGCTTCGTCGGCATCTCCGACCGCGAAGTCAAGAAAGTCCCGCTCATGCGCGGCAAGAGCGTGTTCAACCTGTTCTTCGAAAACTCGACGCGCACCCGTACCACCTTCGAGATCGCCTCGAAGCGCCTGTCGGCCGACGTCATCAACCTGAACATCCAGGCCTCGTCGACCACCAAGGGCGAGTCGCTGCTCGACACCATCGACAACCTGGCCGCGATGCACGCCGATATGTTCGTGGTGCGCCACGCGCAATCGGGCGCGCCCTACATGATCGCCCAGCACCTGAACCGCACCCGCTCCGACGTGCACGTGGTCAATGCCGGCGACGGCCGCCACGCCCACCCGACCCAGGGCCTGCTGGACATGTACACGATCCGGCACTACAAGAAGGATTTCACGAACCTGCGCGTGGCCATCGTCGGCGACATCCTGCACAGCCGCGTGGCGCGCTCGGACATCCACGCGCTGACCACGCTGGGCGTGCCCGAAGTGCGCGCGATCGGCCCGCACACCCTGCTGCCGGGCGGCCTGGAACAGATGGGCGTGCGCACCTTCACCAATATGGATGAGGGGCTGAAAGACGTCGACGTCATCATCATGCTGCGCCTGCAGAACGAGCGCATGAGCGGCGCGCTGCTGCCGTCGGCCCAGGAATACTTCAAGAGCTATGGCCTGACGCCTGAGCGCCTGGCGCTGGCGAAACCGGACGCAATCGTGATGCACCCGGGCCCGATGAACCGCGGCGTCGAGATCGACTCGGCGGTGGCGGACGGCGCCCAGGCGGTGATCCTGCCGCAGGTGACTTTCGGGATCGCGGTACGGATGGCGGTGATGAGCATTTTGGCAGGAACCCACGCATGAAACTTCATATCAAGAACGGGCGAGTGATCGACCCGGCGAACGGCATCGACGCAGCGCAAGACCTGTTCATCGTCGACGGCAAGATCGCGGCCCTCGGCGCCGCGCCCTCGGGCTTTAGCGCCGACCAGACCATCGATGCGGCGGGCCTGGTGGTCGCCCCCGGCCTGGTCGACCTGTCGGCGCGCCTGCGCGAGCCGGGCTACGAATACAAGGCCACGCTCGAATCCGAGCTGCAGGCTGCGATGCAGGGCGGCGTGACCACGCTCGTGTGCCCGCCCGACACCGATCCGGTGCTGGACGAACCGGGCCTGGTCGAGATGCTCAAGCACCGCGCGCGCATGCTCGACCAGGCCAATGTGCATCCGCTGGGCGCGCTGACCGTGGGCCTGAAGGGCCAGGCGCTGACCGAGATGGCCGAACTGACCGAAGCCGGCTGCATCGGCTTCGCCCAGGCCGAAGAACCGGTCCTCGACACCACCGTGCTGCTGCGCGCCATGCAGTATGCCAAGACCTTCGGCTATACCGTGTGGCTGCGTCCGCAGGACGCCCACATCGGCCGCGGCGGCGTGGCCCACAGCGGCCCGCTGGCGTCGCGCCTGGGCCTGTCGGGCGTGCCGGTGATGTCCGAGACCATCGCGCTGCACACGATCTTCGAACTCATGCGCGCCACCGGCGCGCGCGTGCACCTGTGCCGCATCTCGTCCGCCGCCGGCCTCGAGCTGATCCGCGCCGCCAAGAAGGAAGGCCTGGACGTCAGCGCCGACGTCGGCGTGCACCACCTGCACATGACCGACGCCGACATCGGCTTCTTCGATTCCAACGCGCGCCTGACCCCGCCGCTGCGCTCGCAGCGCGACCGCGACGCGATCCGTGCAGCGGTGCTGGACGGCACCGTGGACGCGGTCTGCTCCGACCACACCCCGGTCGACGACGACGAGAAGCTGCTGCCGTTCGGCGAAGCCTCGCCCGGCGCCACCGGCCTGGAACTGCTGCTCAGCCTCACACTCAAGTGGGCCGAGGACCAGCGGGATGCTGACAAGGCGCTGGCCGTGGCGCTCGGCCGCATCACGCATGAAGCGGCCCGCATCGCCGGCCTGCCGGCCGGCACCCTGGGCGTCGGCGCCGCCGCCGACGTGGTGCTGTTCGATCCAGACGCGCGCTGGAAGGTGGAGGGCAAGACCCTGGCCAGCCAGGGCAAGCACACGCCTTTCCTCGGCTACGAACTGGCTGGACAGGTCAAGGCCACCATCGTGCGCGGCCGCGTGGCCTGGCAGCGCTGATCCACCCGGGACGGCGGCTTGTCATGACGCCGCCGTCCTCACTGTGTTTGCTATCTTGAAGATTCGCCTAGCCTGGCGCCTCGTGCGCGTCGTCGTCCACCTGTGCGAGGGCCTGGCGACCTGCGCGCTTGTATTCCCTTTCGCTTCGTCCCCGCTGCGCATGCGCCTGACGCGCGGCTGGTCGCGCCGCCTGCTGCGCCTGTGCCGGGTCGAGGTCGAGCACCGCGGCGGCGTGCCCGCGCTCGAGCACGCGCTGGTCGTCGCCAACCACGTGTCCTGGCTCGACATCTTCGTCATCAACGCCCTCGATCCCTGCCGCTTCGTGGCCAAGGCCGAGATCCGTTCCTGGCCGGTGATGGGCTGGCTGGCGGCCGGCGCCGGCACCGTGTTCATCGCGCGCGGCAACCGGCGCGAGCTGCGCCACGTGTTCAAGGGACTGGTCGAGGTGCTGCAAAAAGGAGAACGGGTCGCCCTGTTCCCGGAAGGGACGACCGGCCTGCAGGGCGGGGTGCTGCCCTTCCACGCCAACCTGTTCGAGGCTGCGATCGATGCCGGCGTGCCGGTGCAGCCGTATGCGCTGGCCTATGTCGATGCCGCTGGCCGGCACCATCCGTCGATCGAGTACATCGGCGACACCACCTTCGTCGACAGCCTGTTCAGGATTCTTCAGGGCCCGCCGGTGACGGCGCGCCTGGCCTGCCTGGCGCCGCTCGAGAGCAGCGGCGCGCACCGGCGCGAGCTGGCGCTGGCGGCGCAGGAGGCGGTGGGGGCGGCGGTAAGACGGCCGGTATAAGTAAACTATCACCGCGTGGACGGCGAGCCGTCCACGCTACCGCTTCTTGCCGCCATGTTCCCGGTACTCGGGACAGTCCACCTGCAATAGCGTGCGGTCGTCCAGGCAGACCGCCGTCAGCTTGCCGCCCCACACGCAGCCGCTATCGAGACCGATCAGGTTCGGCCGCTGCACCAGGCCCAGCGCCGACCAGTGGCCGAACACGACCGTCACGTCCTGGGTCTGCCGCTGCGGCAGCTCGAACCAGGGCAGGAGGCCGGAGCCGGCCGGGCCGGCATCGCTTTCCTTGTGCTTGAAATCCATCGTGCCGTCCGGCGCGCACAGGCGCATGCGGGTGAGGGCGTTGACGATGCAGCGCAGGCGGTCGATGCCCACCAGGCCATCGTCCCAGCGGTCAGGATGGTTGCCGTACATCGCGCCCAGGAACCCGATCCAGCCGTCGCCGCGCAGCGCGGCTTCGACTTCGCCGGCCAGCGCCATGGTCTGGCGCGCATCCCATTGCGGCGCCACGCCGGCGTGCACCAGCAGGTGGGCGTCGACGAACATCGCCAGCGGGCGCTGGCGCAGCCAGGCGATCAGGTCGTCGCGGTCGGGCGCGGCCAGGATCTCGTCGAGGGTGTCGGAGCGGCCCAGGCGCTGGACGCCGGCCGCCACCGCGATCAGGTGCAGGTCGTGGTTACCGAGCAGGGCTTCGATGCGCCCGCCGCTCGATTCCGATAACGCTTTCATGCGCCGCAGCGCGGTGAGCGAATCGGGGCCGCGATTGATCAGGTCTCCCACGAACAGGATGCGCGCATCGGGGCCCGCCGTCTCGAAGATTCGGTCGAGGAGAAGTTGCGCTTCGTGCGCGCAACCCTGGAGGTCGCCAATGGCATAGGTTTTCATTTTTGAGATTGGCCTGTAAAGCTGTTGCGTTCGCGGATACTAAATGATTTTACTCGCCGCCGCTGTCGTCCGGCCCGCGCTTGTGGAACCCCGCACCTGTCTCGTGTGCGAAATGCGTGCGCATCGACATTTTTTGACTCGGTTCCAACACTGCAGGCGAACACTGCGGGCATGTTAAATACGTGCGCCCGGAAATGGCCATCCATTCCGGTACAATGAATACGGCTTACTGCGCGGCTTTCCCCCGCGAATAGCATGCACTGGCCGTTGCATTTGCCAGGCGCTGCTGCCCGAGGCTCCACATACAGGCATCGAAAGAAAACAATAATGTTCTCGTTTTTCGTGAGCTTCCTTTCCTGCGCATTGCTGACGCTGCTTGTTATCAAGACCGCGCGAAAACATGGGCTGGGGCTCGATGGCGATTTTGGCGGCGTGCAGAAAGCGCACTCGCACGCGGTCGCGCGTATCGGCGGCATTCCGATTTTTCTCGCGGTGGTGGTGGCGTCCGGGATATCGATCCTGCGCGAGCCGCAAATGATGGCGTGGCTCGCCACCCTGATTACCTGCGCCACGATCGCGCTCTCCGGCGGCATCGCCGAGGATTACACCGGCCGCGTTTCCCCGCTGCGCCGGCTGGCGCTGACGATGATCGCGGCGGCGCTCGGCTACTGGCTGCTCGACGCGCGCGTCGGCCGCCTCGACCTGCCGTGGGCCGTGGTGCCGATCGAGGCGCTGTGGATCGTGCTGCCGCTGACGATGCTGGCGGTGGCGGGTATCGCCAACGCCATCAACATCATCGACGGCTTCAATGGCCTGGCGGGCGTGATCAGCATCTTCATGCTGCTGTCGCTGTCCTACGTGGCGCTGCAGGTGGGCGATATGTTCGTGCTGGTGGCGGCCCTGATCGTGGCCGGCGCCACCGCCGGCTTCCTGATCTGGAACTATCCGGTGGGGCTGATCTTCCTGGGCGACGGCGGCGCCTATTTCATCGGTTTCCTGCTGGGCGAGCTGGCGCTGCTGCTGGTGATGCGCAATCCCGGGGTGTCGACCTGGTATGCGGCGCTGTTACTGATTTATCCGGCTTTCGAAACGATATTCTCCGCTTATCGGCGCATGTTTGTGCGCGGTAAGTCGCCGGCGATGCCGGATGGTATTCACCTGCACAGTTTGATATTCCGCCGTATCGTGCAATGGACAGTGGGGCCGCGCGAAGCACGGGCATTGATGAAGCGCAATGCGCGGACCTCTCCTTATTTATGGCTGTTTTCACTGCTGGCCGTGATACCGGCAACGGTGTTCTGGAAAAACACGACGACCCTGATGTTCTTCTGTTTGTTGTTCATAATCAGTTACCTCTGGTTGTATGGCCGTATTGTTCGATTCAAGTCCCCGCGCTGGCTTTTTTTAAGCAAGAAGGACTAGTCCTGGTTTATTGATGTATTATATTGCGAGAATTAGTGAGAATTCACTAGATTCAGTAATTGCTGAATCTGCATTTAATCTTTAACGAACAAAGGAACGATGATGGATCTGTCGAATATGTCGCTGGGCGATTTGCGTAATCTGCAAGAGCAAATCAAGCAGGAGATGAAGAAGCGTGAAGTCCAGGAAGTGCAAAAAGCACGCGAGCAAATCCTGGCCATCGCCCAAAGCGTCGGCGTGCCGTTGAAAGACCTGATGGCCGCTACCGGCCGCGGTTCGAAAGGCGCCACCGTCGCCGTGCGTTATCGCCACCCAGACGATTCCAACCTGCAGTGGACCGGCCGCGGCCGTCAGCCGAAGTGGGTCAAGGAATGGGTCGAAGGCGGCAAGTCGATCGACGATCTGCGCGTCTGACCGTATTTCCCCTGCGCTGCGGAACCTCACTTCCGCAGCGCAGGCGGTAGCAGCATTCCACCAGGCACCGGGCGCTTTCCACGCCGTCCGCTCACCGCCAATTCACCGCCAGTCCCCCGCGCGCCAATCCCACGACGCCAGCGCTTGCCGGTACAATAGCAAGCAATTTTTTATCATTCCTCCAACATCCGGCGATGACCACGGTCGATCCAGTGACCGGTGCATGCCCCTCAAGAATTCCAAGGAAGAACATGGTTGCTCTCTCGAAAACGATTTTCAAGGCCTATGATATTCGCGGCATCATCGGCAAGACCCTGGATGCGGGCATCGCGCGCCACATCGGCCGTGCCTTCGGCGCCGCCGCGCTGGCCAAGGGCGAGCGCAAGGTCGTGATCGGCCGCGACGGCCGCCTGTCGGGCCCGGAGCTGAGCGCCGCCTTGAGCGAAGGCCTGCGCGACGCCGGCGTCGACGTGATCGACCTGGGCATGGTCGCCACGCCGATGGTCTATTTCGGCACCAACGTCCTTGAAACCCGCTCGGGCATCATGGTCACCGGCAGCCACAACCCGCCGGACTACAACGGCTTCAAGATGGTGATGGCGGGCGAGGCGATCTATGGCGACGCCATCACCGGCCTGCACGACAGCATCGCAGCATATGACGGCAAGATCGCCGACCAGCGCGGCGACTACGGCACCCACGATATCCGCGCCGCCTACATCGAGCGCATCGTCGGCGACGTCAAGCTGGCGCGTCCGATCAAGATCGTGGTCGACTGCGGCAACGGCGTCGCCGGCGCCTTCGCGCCCGAGCTGTTCACCCGCATGGGCGCCGAGGTCGTCGAGCTGTTCTGCGACGTCGACGGCACCTTCCCGAACCATCACCCGGACCCGGCCCATCCCGAGAACCTGCAGGACGTGATCCGCGCGCTGCAAGCGACCGACGCCGAGATCGGCCTGGCCTTCGACGGCGACGGCGACCGCCTGGGCCTGGTCACCAAGGATGGCCAGATCATCTTCCCGGACCGCCAGATGATGCTGTTCGCGGCCGACGTCCTGTCGCGCAATCCCGGCGCCGAGATCCTGTACGACGTCAAGTGCACCCGCCACCTGGCGCCCTACATCGAAAAGAACGGCGGCAAGCCGCTGATGTGGAAGACCGGCCACTCGCTGGTCAAGGCCAAGCTGAAGGAAACCGGCGCCCCGCTGGGCGGCGAGATGAGCGGCCACATCTTCTTCAAGGACCGCTGGTACGGCTTCGACGACGGCCTGTACGCCGGCGCGCGCATGCTCGAGATCCTGACCAAAGGTCAGAACCCGTCGGCGCTGCTCAACGGCTTGCCGATCGCCAGCAGCACCCCGGAACTGCACCTGCACCTGCAGGAAGGCGAGAACTTCGCCCTGATCGACCAGCTGCGCCGCGACGCTACTTTCCCGACCTCGGAAAAGATCAACGACATCGACGGCCTGCGCGTCGAGTACGCGGACGGCTTTGGCCTGGCGCGTTCGTCGAACACGACCCCGGTCGTGGTGCTGCGCTTCGAGGGCGAAAATCCGGAAGCGCTGGCGCGCATCCAGTCCGAGTTCAAGAGCGTGATCCTGGCGGCCAAGCCCGATGCCGATCTGCCGTTCTGAGGTGATCGCTTGAAGATCCTGCTGGTGCGGGTGTCGTCCCTGGGCGACGTGCTGCACAACCTGCCGATGGTGGCCGACCTGCTGCGCCGCCATCCGGGCGCCACGGTCGACTGGGTGGTCGAAGAGGGCTACGTCAGCCTGGTGCGCCTGAATCCGCACGTGCGCAAGGTGATCCCGTGGGCGCTGCGGCGCTGGCGCAAGAGCCTGGGCAAGGCCGGGACCCGCGCCGAGATCCGCGCCTTCTTTCGCACCCTGCGCGAGGAAGAATACGACTATGTGTTCGATACCCAGGGTCTGCTCAAGACCGGCATCATCATGGGCGCGGCCAGGGTTCGTAAGGGTGGAAAAAAGATCGGCCTGGCCAACGGCAGCGAAGGCTCGGGCTATGAAGGCATCTCGCGCATCTTCCACACTGACAGCATTCCCCTGAGCCCGCGCACCCATGCGGTGGCGCGCGGCCGGCTGGTGGCCGGCGCGGCGCTCGACTATCCGGTCGATACGGCGCCCGACTTCGGCCTGCCGGCGCCCGATGCGTCGGCGCGTCCCGCCTTCCTGCCGCAGCAAGACTACGCGGTGTTCTTCCACGGTACGGCGCGCGCCGCCAAGAAGTGGGCGGACGCCAACTGGATCGCGCTCGGCAAGGCGCTGGCGCCGATGCCGGTGCTGCTGCCCTGGGGTTCCGAGGCCGAACGCGTCGATGCCGAAGCGCTGGCCGCCGGCATCCCGAACGCGCGCGTGCTGCCCAGACTGTCGATGATGGACGCCGTGACCCTGGCCCAGCATGCGCGGCTCGCGGTCGGCGTCGACACCGGCCTGACCCACATCGCCGCCGCCTTCGTGCGGCCGACGATCGAGATCTATTGCGATTCGCCGAAGTGGAAGACCGAGGGCAACTGGTCCGAGCGCATCGTCAACCTGGGCGAGCTGGGCACGCCGCCGTCCGTCGACGAGGTGGTGGCGGCCGCGCGCCGCCTGCTGGCCGCGGCATGAACCGCACGCTGTACTCCGCCCTGTGGTGGGTGGCCATGCCGGCCGTGCTGGGGCGCCTGTGGTGGCGTGGACGCAAGGAGCCGGGCTATCGCGCGCACTGGGGCGAACGACTGGCCCTGGACGGCCCGGCGCCGGGCGAACGGCCCACCATCATGGTGCACGCCGTCTCGGTGGGCGAGACGCGCGCCGCCGAACCGGTGGTCGATGCGCTGCTGGCGGCCTATCCCGACTGCCGCATCCTGCTGACCCATATGACGCCGACCGGGCGCGCCACCGGCAAATCCCTGTTCGCGCACCATGGCGAACGCGTGGTGCAAAGCTATCTGCCGTACGACACGGGCGCGATGACGCGGCGCTTCCTGCGCCGCCACCGGCCGCGCGCCTGCATCCTGATGGAGACCGAGGTCTGGCCGAACCTGATCCACGCCTGCACGCGATTGGACATCCCTGTGGTGCTGGCCAATGCCCGCCTGTCCGAAAAATCCCTCAAGCGCGGCCGCAAGGCGGGCGCCGTGATGCTGGAAGCGGCGCGCGGCTTCACCCTGGTCGCGGCCCAGACCGAGCTCGATGCCGAGCGTATCCGCTCGCTCGGCGCGCCGAACGTGGTGGTTACCGGCAGCGTCAAGTTCGACGTGACGCCGCCGCCGGCGGCGCTGGAGAAGGGCGACTGGCTACGCAGCCGCATCCGTTCCGGCGGCCCCGAACGGCCGGTATTCCTGTGCGCCAGCACCCGCGAGGGCGAGGAGGCGCTGATCCTCGACGCCTGGCAGCGGATGCCTGGCAAGCCGTCCGGCGCGCTCTTGGCGCTCGTGCCGCGCCATCCGCAGCGCTTCGACGAGGTTGCGGAGCTGGCCGCGGCGCGCGGACTCACATTGGCGCGCCGTTCGCAGCTCGATCTCGACCATGGCGTGGACGGCGCCAACGTGCTGCTGGGCGACTCGATGGGCGAGATGTTCGCCTATTACGCGGCCTGCGATTGCGCCTATATCGGCGGCAGCCTGCTGCCGCTGGGCGGCCAGAACCTGATCGAAGCCTGCGCACTCGGCAAGTCGGTGCTGGTGGGCGAGCACACCTTCAACTTCCTCGACGCCACCAATGAGGCGGTGGGCGACGGCGCCGCGCTGCGGGTGCCTGACGCCGACGCCCTGGTGGCGGCGGCCGCGCGCCTGCTGGGCGACGGCGCGGCGCGGGTGGCAATGGGGGAAAAGGCGCTGGCCTTCGCCCGCCGCCACCGCGGGGCGACCCTGCGCACTGTTGAACTCGTGCAACGGCATATCCGGTAGGTTTTGTTACCATTCAAAACTGCACGGTACAAAACAAAAGGGGATGCGCCATGTTGTCGTTGAATCGCCCGAGACCAGTCGGTAATGGAAAGCCCGTGGCTGTACTGGTCCAGGAACAGGCGGCAGAGGCGCTGGAGGCCATCATGACCGCAGCACCGACCGAAGTCCCGGCGCCGCCGCGCGCCGACGCCGCGCTTCCTCTGGATGCGCTGCACTTTTTCGTGCGCTATTCGTTGCGCGAGTACACCAGTTTCATGTGGCAGCATGGCGGCTTCCTGATCCGCCGCCGGCGCGTGCGCTGGCCGGCCAGCCTGCTGCTCCGCCTGAAAAGCACCTTCAGCGCGGCCCTGAACTTCGTCCTGCTCGGACGCGGGCGGCGCACCTATGAATTCACCATCGACGAACACGGCATCGTGCGCACCAGCGGCGGCGTGACCCTGATCGACTGGGACGACGTGGCCGCCGTGCGCACTTATTCGCGCGGTTTCATGATGGTGCTCAAGCGCGGCACCTTGCCGATTCCCTTCCGTTGCCTGTCCGAGGGCCAGGTTGCCACCATGCGCGAGCTGGCGGCGGCGCGGCACGAGTTGGCATTGCGCTGATTGGTGCTGGTGGCTGGCGAGCAGACTTAGGTTCCCGCCAAGGCGCCCGGCGAGGGCGGGAACGACGTGGAGCGGTAGCGGACTACGGCTGTTCGCCTGCACCCTCACGCTTGAAACGTCGTTCCCGCGCAGGCGGGAACCTCATTTAGCCCGCCCGCACGAATATTCGGCTCACTCCTCGAACAACACCGGCATCTCGTGCGAGCGGCGGCGCAGCGCCAGGCGTGCGCCGTCGTAATCCGGATACACCTCGGCCACCGTGGCCCAGAACGCCGGGCTGTGGTTCATCTCGCGCAGGTGGGCCAGTTCGTGCGCCACCACGTAGTCGATCAGCGCCAGCGGATAGTGGATCAGGCGCCAGTTGAGGCGAATGCTGCCGCCCACCGTGCACGAACCCCAGCGCGAGCCGGCCGACGACAGCGTGAAGCTGCTGTAATTCACGCCCAGCTGCGGCGCGAAATGGTCCAGGCGCTCGCGGAACAGGCGCTTGGCCTCGGCCTGGAACCAGAGCTTCACTCTTTCCTTGAGCTGCCATTCGGACAGCCCCGGCACCACGCCGATCCATAGTTCATTGCTGGCGGCGTCGAACCGGCAGTGGCTGCGCGCCGCATCTTCGAGGCGCAGCACGATGTCGCCGCCCAGGTAGGGCAGGCGCGCGCCATCCTTCCATTCGACCGGCTGGCGCTGCTGGCGCTGGTCGCGCCGCTCTCCCCGTTCGAGCAGCTTGGCGACGATCCAGCGCTGCTTGGCGCGCAGCGCGTTGTCGATCTCTTCGAGCGTCACGCGGCGCGGCGCCGTCACGCGCAGGCCGTCGTCGTCGATCGTGAAGCCGATCGAACGCCGCGACGAGCGGCGCAGGGCGTACTCGATGGTGTGGTGGCCGAGGACGATGCGTTTCAGGGGAGGGTCTTGCGGGCCGACGGGCGGCGAGGGAAGCTTGATGCGGGGCGGCGCCGGCGGCGCCTTGAACAGCGGCTGCGCGGGCGGGAGAGGCCTGTCGGAAGGCCTCAGCGCCGCGAAGAATTCTTGCGCGAACAATTCCAGCTGGTGGCCGTCGACCTTCGCCGAGGCCATGGTCTGTGGCCTCGACTCACGAATCTGGGCGCTGACGTCGCTCAACCACCTTTGTAGGCGTGGGGCGAAATGACGCGCATTTCGGATTCTATCCAATTTTCTACCTCTGCCATCAGGCTGTCGGGGGTATGGCCTTCGGGCGAGATCGGCTTGCCGATCGAGACCGTGATCAATCCGGGCCGTTTGATGAATGAATTCTTGGGCCAGCACTCGCCCGAATTATGCGCGATCGGCACCACCACCGCTTGGGTTTCCACAGCCAGGCGCGTGCCGCCGCTCTTGTACTTGCCCTTCTGGCCGACCGGGATGCGGGTGCCTTCGGGGAACATGATGATCCACTGGCCGTCGGCCAGGCGGCGCTTCCCGTGGCGCACGACCGAACTGAAAGCGTTCTTGCCCTGCTTGCGGTCGATCGGGATCATGCGCAGCAAGCCCATGGCCCAGCCGAAGAAGGGGATGTACAGGATTTCCTTCTTGAAGACGTAGACCAGCGGCCGCGTGAGATTGGGCAGCAGGAAGATCGTTTCCCATGCCGACTGGTGCTTCGAGAGCACGATGGCCGGCGCGTCGGGCAGGTTGTCGTAGCCCTTGAATTCGTAGCGGATGCCGCAGATGACGCGCGCACACCAGATGATGAAGACGTTCCAGCGCGAGGTGAACCAGAAGCGCTTGTTGTACGACAGCGGCGCCGCCAGGAAGCAGAGGCAGGCCCAGATGACGGTGGCGACGATCATGACGACCGTGAACAGCAGGGAACGCAGGAACAAACTGAAGTTACGCAAAGGGGCTCCGGACAAATCGATCTGGTTCTGGATAGTGCAGGACTACTTTTTTATGATGGCTTTTTTATGATTATGCAGCTTGTGGGCCGCTTGCACCAGTAGCCCCCGGCTTGAGGAATGCAGCGACCATCGACGCCAGGTCCAGGAACACCTGGGTGCCGGGCGGCAGGCCGCCGGTGGCCTGGGTCTTCTCGCCTTTCCCGGTCAGCACCAGGTAGGGCGTGCAGCCGCGGTTGAAGCCTGCCTGCAGGTCGCGCAGCGAGTCGCCCACGGTGGGCACGCCCTTGAGATTGACCTTGAAACGCTTGCCGATCTCTTCGAACATGCCCGACTTGGGCTTGCGGCAATCGCAGCCGTCGATCGCCGCGTGCGGGCAGAAGAAGATGGCGTCGATGTCGGCCCCCACCAGCTGGGCCGCCGCATGCAGCTTGGCGTGGATGGCGTTCAGGGTCGCGATGTCGAACAGGCCGCGCGCGATGCCTGACTGGTTGGTCGCGATCACGACCCGGTAGCCCGCCTGGTTCAGGCGGGCGATCGCCTCGAGCGAGCCGGGAATCGGGGTCCACTCCGCCGGCGACTTGATGAAGTCCGGCGAATCGTGGTTGATCACGCCATCGCGGTCGAGGATGATGAGCTTCATCGTCCGTTCTTCCTTGGCTCGCTCGTGGCCCATCTTATGCCGCCAGCTTCGAGATGTCGGCCACGCGGTTCATCATGCCGTGCAAGACCGCCAGCAGGGCCAGGCGGTTGTTGCGCAGCTTGACGTCGTCGGCCATCACCATCACGTCGTTGAAGAAGGCGTCGACCTGGTCGCGCAGCTGGGCCAGGGTCTTGAGCGTGCCGCTGAAGTCGCCCGCGGCGAAGGCCGCATCGACTTCCGGCTGCACGCGGGTGACGGCGGCCGCCAGGTCCTTCTCGGCCTGGTCCTGCAGCAGGCCAGGGTCGACCGCGGCATCCTTCGGCATCGCTTCCTCGTTCTTCTTGAGGATATTGGTGATGCGCTTGTTGGCGGCGGCCAGCGAGGCTGCCTCGGGCAGCGCCGCGAAGGCCTGCACCGCTTCCAGGCGCTGCACCACGTCGTCGACGCGGTCCGGGTTCTGGGCCAGCACCGCCTCGACCTCGTTCGGCGAGAAACCACGCTCGCGCAGCATGCTGCGCAGGCGGTCGAGCAGGAAGGTGGTGACTTCGACGCGCGGATCCCGCAGCGAGTCAAAGCGCGCCGGTTCGTCGGCGAACGTGGTCATCGCATCGGCCAGCATGTCGGCGATCGAGAGCGGCAGGCGCTTCTCGACCAGCATGCGCACGATGCCCAGCGCGTGGCGGCGCAGCGCGAACGGATCCTTCTCGCCGGTCGGCTGCAGGCCGATGGCCCAGATGCCGACCAGGGTTTCCAGCTTGTCGGCCAGGGCGACCGCCAGGCCGGTATTGGTGGCCGGCAGGGCATCGCCGGCGAAGCGCGGCTGGTAGTGTTCGGATGCCGCGCGCGCGACCTCGTCATGCTCGCCATCATGGCGCGCGTAATACGTACCCATGATGCCTTGCAGCTCGGGGAACTCGCCGACCATGTCGGTCAGCAGGTCGGCCTTGGACAGGCGCGCGCCGCGCTCGGCCAGCGCCGCATCGAAGCCCAGGCGGGTGGCGATATAGGTCGCCAGCTTGGTGACGCGCTCGCTGCGCTCGACCTGCGAACCCAGCTTGTTGTGGTAGACCACGTTGGCCAGTTGGGGCAGGCGCGACTCCAGCGTTTTTTTCTTGTCCTGCTCGAAAAAGAACTTGGCGTCCGACAGGCGCGGACGCACCACGCGCTCGTTGCCGCCGATGATGGACTCGGGCGCATCGGTCGCGATATTCGACACGATCAGGAAGCGCGAACGCAGCTTGCCGTCGCTATCGGTCAGCGCGAAGTATTTCTGGTTGGTCTGCATGGTGAGGATCAGGCATTCCTGCGGCACGGCCAGGAATTCTTCCTCGAAGCGGCATTCATAGACCACCGGCCATTCGACCAGGGCCGCCACTTCGTCCAGCAGCGATTCGGGCATCAGCACCTGGTCGGCGCCGGCTTTCTCGAGCAGCTGGGTGCGGATGCTTTCCTTGCGCGCTGCGGCCGACGACAAGACCTTGCCTTCGTTCTCCAGCACTTGCGCGTAGTCGTTCGCGTGCCCGATCGTGATCGGACCGCCGTGCGACAGGAAGCGGTGGCCCATCGTGGTGCGGCCGGCGGCCAGGCCCAGCAGGGACAGCGGCAGCACCTGGTCGCCATGCAGCGCGATCAAAAGGTGCACCGGACGCACGAACTGCACCGTGTCGCCGCTCGGGCGCTGGTAGCTCATGACCTTCGGGATCGGCAGCTTGGCCACCGTCTCGGCCAGCACGTCCTGCAGGGCGCCAGCCAGGGCGCTGCCGGCGGCCGTATAGGTGTAGAAGAAGCTTTCGGCCTTGCCGTCCTGGGCGCGTTCGAGCTGGTCGACGTTCAGGTCGGGGAAGCCCAGCGCGGCCAGTTTCTTGGTCAGCGGCGCGCTTGGATTGCCTTCCTTATCGAGGGCCACGGAGACAGGCAGCACCTTCTCGCGGATCGATTTGTCGGGCGAGGTGTCGCGCACGTTCGTGATCGTGACGGCCAGGCGGCGCGGGGTGGCGTGGGTGGTGACGCTGCTATCGGCTTCCAGGAAGTCGCGGGCCTTCAGGCCGTTCGAGATGCCGGCGGCAAAGGCCGCGCCCAGCTTGACGAGCGCCTTCGGCGGCAGTTCTTCGGTCTGCAGTTCGACGAGGAGTGTTTGGTTCATGGTCTGTTCTGTTCTTTTCAAGCCGCTTGTTCTTGATTAGTTTGGGCCTCGCCGGCCGCAACCATCGGGAAGCCCAGCTTCTCGCGCGAATCGTAATAGGCTTGCGCCACCAGGCGCGACAGGGTGCGCACGCGGCCGATATAGGCGGCGCGCTCGGTCACCGAGATCGCGCCGCGCGCGTCCAGCAGGTTGAAGCTGTGCGAGGCCTTCATGATCTGCTCGTAGGCAGGCAGGGTCAGTTGCAGCTCGACCAGGCGCTTGGCTTCGGATTCGTGGTTATTGAAAGCCTGGAACAGGATCTCGGTGTTCGAATGCTCGAAGTTGTAGGTCGATTGTTCGACCTCGTTCTGGTGGAAGACGTCGCCGTAGGAGAGCTTCTTTTTAACGCCGCCTTCTTCCCACTCGGTCCACACCAGGTCGTACACGTTCTCGACGCCCTGCAGGTACATGGCCAGGCGCTCGATGCCATAGGTGATCTCGCCCAGAACCGGCTTGCAATCGAGGCCGCCGACTTGCTGGAAGTAGGTGAACTGGGTGACTTCCATGCCGTTCAGCCAGACTTCCCAGCCGAGGCCCCAGGCGCCCAGGGTCGGGCTTTCCCAGTCGTCCTCGACGAAACGCACGTCATTCTTCTTGAGGTCAAGTCCCAGCGCCTCGAGCGAGCCGAGGTACAGATCGAGGATGTTCTCGGGCGCGGGCTTTAAGGCCACCTGGAACTGGTAGTAGTGCTGCAGGCGGTTCGGATTCTCGCCATAGCGGCCATCCTTCGGGCGGCGCGACGGCTGCACATAGGCGGCGCGCCACGGCTCAGGGCCGATCGCACGCAGGAAGGTGCCAGTGTGGAAGGTGCCCGCGCCGACTTCCATGTCGTAGGGCTGGAGCAGTGCGCAGCCCTGCTTGTCCCAGTAGGACTGCAGGGTGAGGATGATTTGTTGGAATGTGAGCATCTCGAATGGGACGGGGCTAGTGGGCCGCGAACACGGTATGTTTGCCAAATGACTAATTCTACTGAATTTTTGCGCCCATCAGGGGGGCGATTTAACCCGACGATTCGTTACGTGGCCGGTCGCTTGCGATAACGACGGCCCGCAAACCACGCGCCGAGCAGCATCAGGCCTCCCAGCATCAGGAAAGCCGCGCTGCCAAGCCGGATGAACGGCGTCATGCCGCTCGCGCCGCGTACGGTCGCGCTCAGGACGCCGTCGGTATAGAACGGCAGCACTTGCGTGATATTGCCGCGGTGGTCGATCACGGCGGTGGCGCCGTCGTTGGTCGAACGCAGCATCGGGCGGCCCGTCTCCAGGGTGCGCATGCGCGAGATCTGCAGGTGCTGCGGGATGGCCACCGACTGGCCGTACCACGACAGGTTCGACACGTTCAGCAGCAGGGTCGCCGGGTGCTGCGCATTGCGCAGCTGGTAGGCGATCTCTTCGCCGAACACGTCTTCGTAGCAGATATTCGGCAGCACCCACTGGTCTTTCACCGCGAACGGGGCCTGCAGCGCGGCGCCGCGGGTGGCGTCGCTCAGCGGGATGTTCATCATGTCGGTGAACCAGCGGAAGCCCGGCGGGATGAATTCGCCGAACGGCACCAGGTGCGCCTTGTCGTAGCGGTAGGGCTTGGGCTCGGGGCTCATCGCGATCAGGCTGTTGCCGTATTTTTCCGGACTGTCGAACAGCGGCAGGCCGATCGCCAGCGTGCTGCCGGTGCTGGTGGCGAAACGCTGCAGGCCGTCCAGGTAGCCGTCCGGCAGATTGTGCGGGAAGACGGGCAGGGCGGTTTCAGGCGTGGCGATCAGGTCGGCCGGGGCCGCCGTGATCATGGCCTGGTAGCGCGTGACGATGCTGGTCAGGAATTCCATATCGAATTTCCTGTCTTGCGGGATATTGCCTTGCAGCAGGCGCACGGTGATCGGCTGGCCTGTTTCCTGGGTCCACTCGACCGTGCGCAGGCCGGCGCCCACCAGCAGCAAGCCCGCCAGCAGGCCGATCGCCGGCCAGCGTGCGCGCTGGGTCAGCATCGCGATGCAGCCGGCGCCGACGCCGGCCAGGATGCCGAGGCCGTACACGCCGATCAGCGGCGCGAAGCCGGCCAGCGGCGCCAGGTCGTGGGCATAGCCCGACGAGGCCCAGGGGAAGCCCGTAAACACCCAGCCGCGCAGCCATTCGGACACACCCCACAGCGTGGGCAGCACCAGCAGCAGGAAAGCGGCCACCGGCAGCGACCAGCGCTTGCGCAGCCAGGTCGCGACGCCGGCGGTGAAGGCGGCGAACAGGCCCATGTACAGGCCGAGCAGGACGATCGCCACCACCGCCAGCAGTATCGGCAGGTGGGCGAAGCGGGTCATGAGGACGGACAGCCAGTGCATGCCGGCGACCGACCAGCCGAAGCCGAAGGCCCAGCCGATCAGCGTCGCGCGCTTGACCGAACTCTTCAACCCAACCTGGTAGAACAGCCAGGCCAGCGACAGGAATTGCAGCGGCCACCAGCCGAAGGGCTGGAACGACAGGATGGAAGAACCGCCGGCCAGCGCGGCGATGAGCAGCAGCAGCGCCGACGGACGCGTGCCGCGCAGCGCCGGGTCAGGTGCTGTGGTAACGGTGGTCCGACGGCGCAGCATCAATCGCGTTCGTCTTCGACCGATGGCAACTGTTCGACCAGCAGGACGTGGATCTGGCGCGCATCGGCGCGCAGGATTTCGAAGCGCAGGCCGTGCAGGTCGACCACTTCGCCCTTGTGCGGCATATGGCCCAGGTGGCTGGCGATCAGGCCGCCGATGGTATCGACTTCGTCGTCCGGCAGCTCGGTGCCGAGTTCCTCGTTGAACTGCTCGATCTCGGTCAGCGCCTTGATGCGCCAGCGCGGGCCGTGCTGGCCTTCGCGGATCGAGATGATGTTGTCTTCTTCTTCATCGAAATCGTATTCGTCCTCGATGTCGCCGACGATCTGCTCGAGCACGTCTTCGATCGTGATCAGGCCGGCCACGCCGGAATACTCGTCGACCACGATCGCCATGTGATTGTGGTTGGCGCGGAAGTCGCGCAGCAGCACGTTCAGGCGCTTCGATTCGGGAATGAAGACCGCCGGGCGCAGTTTGGTGCGCACGTCGAAAGATTCTTCAGCGTAATAACGCAGCAAATCCTTGGCCAGCAGGATGCCGACCACCTTGTCGCGCTCGCCTTCGATGGCGGGGAAGCGCGAGTGGGCGGTTTCGAGCACGTTGGGCATCCATTCCTCGATCGGTTTCGTGATGTCGATCACGTCCATTTGGGAACGGGGAACCATGATGTCGCGCGCCGACAGGTCGGAAACCTGGAACACGCCCTCGATCATCGACAGCGCATCGGCATCGAGGAGGTTGCGTTCGTGGGCGTCGTGCAGCACTTCGAGGAGCTCTGCGCGATTTTCGGGCTCGGGGGAGATGAAGGCGGTCAGCCGTTCAAGCAGTGACCTGTGGGGTTTGGCGTCCGGTCGGACGTCACTGGGATACTCGGGCATAGTTGGCGGGAAGCCGTTGTTGCAATGGGGTGTAGGATACACCAAATAGGGGTGCGACCAGTATTTACACGAGTGCGCACCCGTTCGCCTGGCTCAATCCGCGTACGGATCCGGGAAGCCCAGCACCTCCATGATGTCGCGCTCGAACTGCTCCATTTCTTCGGCGTCATCCTCGTTTTCGTGGTCCCAGCCCTGGGCGTGCAGCACGCCGTGCACGACCAGGTGGGCCGTGTGTTCCTCGACCGTCTTGCCTTGCTCCTCGGCCTCGCGCTGCAGCACGTCGGTGCACAGCACGATGTCGGCCTGGGTCGGGTCGTCCTCGCCCAGTTCCTCTTCTTCGTTATAGGCGAAGGTGAGGACATTGGTGGCGTAGTCCTTGCCGCGGTAGGCCTTGTTCAGGGCCTGGCCTTCCTCGGCATTGACGAAACGGATGGTCAGCTCGGCCGGGCCGAGCAGGGATTCCTCGACCCAGCGCTGCAGCTTGGCTTCGGTGATCTCGCCTTCGAGGCGGGTATCGGCGAACTGGACTTCCAGTTCAAGGGGATGTTTTTTTTCTTGCATGTTTCACCGGGGTCGGTTTGGGGAGGGCGCCCAGTTCCTGGACGGACATGTCTTTGTCATACGCGTCGATAATGCGCGCCACCAGCGGGTGACGCACCACGTCGGCGCTCGAAAACTGGGTGAATTCGATGCCGCGCACGTCCTTCAGCACGTGCATGGCGTCGACCAGGCCGCTGCGCTGGGTCTTGTGCAGGTCGACCTGGGTCACGTCGCCGGTGACGACGGCCTTGCTGCCGAAGCCGATCCGGGTCAGGAACATCTTCATCTGCTCGACGGTCGTGTTCTGGGCTTCGTCCAGGATCACGAAGGCGTGGTTCAGGGTGCGGCCACGCATATAGGCCAGCGGCGCGATCTCGATCACCTGCTTTTCGAACAGTTTCTGGGTACGGTCGAAGCCCAGCAGGTCGTACAGCGCGTCGTACAGCGGACGCAGGTAAGGATCGACCTTTTGCGCCAGGTCGCCCGGCAGGAAACCGAGGCGCTCGCCGGCCTCGACGGCCGGGCGGGTCAGGATGATGCGCTTGACGGCGTCGCGCTCGAGGGCGTCGACGGCGCAGGCCACGGCCAGGTAGGTCTTGCCGGTGCCGGCCGGGCCGATGCCGAAGCTGATGTCGTGGTTCAGCACAGCGTTCAGGTACTGGATCTGGTGCGGCGTGCGGCCGCGCAGGTCGCTGCGGCGGGTCTTGAGGATCGGGCTCTCGAGGCTTTCCGGCACATCGGCGGCGGCGTCTTTGCCGCTGTCGTCGGCATTGGCGGCCTTGTCGGCCGGCGCTTCGTCAGCCCCGGCGCGCGGCTTCAGGCCGGCGCGCTGCTCGACCAGGGCCAGTTGCACCTCCTCGATCGGCACGACCTTGTTGGCGACCGCATAGAAGCGTTCCAGCAATTCGACGGCGCGTCCGGCATTGGCGCCGCTGACGATGAATTTCTCGCCGCGGCGGAACACCGTGACGTCGAGCGCGGCCGAGATCTGGCGCAGGTTTTCGTCGAGCGGACCGCACAGGTGGGCGAGCCGCGTATTGTCGAGCGGCTCGGGAATGAAGTACGAGGGCAGGGATGGCTGTGTTTTCAACTGGCTTTGGCTATCGTATCGAGGTTGGCGACGAGTTCGCCGCGCAAATAGTAATCGTGGCTGGCGACGATGCGCACGTCGGCCAGCTGGCCGATCAGCGAGGCATTTGTCTCGTCCAGCGGGAACAGCACCACGCGGTTGTTCTCGGCGCGGCCCTGCAGTTGGGTGGCGTCCTTCTTGGCGACGCCTTCGACCAGCACCCGCTGCACGGTGCCGACCATGGCGGCGCTGTGCTTGCGGGTGTTCAGGTCGATCAGGGCTTGCAGGCGCTGCAGGCGCGCCAGCTTGACCTCGTGCGGGGTATCGTCTTCGAGGTTCGCGGCCGGCGTGCCGGGGCGCTTGCTGAAGATAAAGCTGAAGCTATTATCGAAGTTCACGTCCTCGACCAGCTTCATCATAGCCTCGAAGTCGGCCTCGGTCTCGCCCGGGAAACCGACGATGAAGTCGGACGAGAAGGTCATGTCCGGGCGCACCGCGCGCAGGCGGCGGATGATCGACTTGTATTCGAGGCCGGTATAGCCGCGCTTCATGGCGTTGAGCACGCGGTCGGAGCCGTGCTGCACCGGCAGGTACAGGTGGCTGACCAGTTGCGGGATGCGCGCATAGGCGTCGATCAGGCGCTGGCTGAATTCCTTCGGGTGGCTGGTGACGAAGCGCAGCCGTTCGATGCCGGGGATCTCGGCGATGTATTCGAGCAGCAGGGCAAAGTCGGCCGTCTCTCCGCTTTCCATGGCGCCGCGGAAGGCGTTCACGTTCTGGCCCAGCAACATGATTTCCTTCACACCCTGGGCAGCCAGGCCGGCGACTTCGGTCAGCACGTCCTCGAAGCGGCGCGAGACTTCCTCGCCGCGGGTGTAGGGCACGACGCAGTAGCTGCAATACTTGCTGCAGCCTTCCATGATCGACACATACGCGATGGGGCCTTCGACCTTAGCCGGAGGCAAGAAGTCAAATTTCTCGATTTCGGGGAAACTGATGTCGACCTGCGCCTTGCCCGACTGGCGCCGGTCCTGGATCAGCTGGGGCAGGCGGTGCAGGGTCTGCGGGCCGAACACCACATCGACGTAGGGTGCGCGCTTGACGATGGCGTCGCCTTCTTGCGACGCGACGCAGCCGCCGACGCCGATGACCAGTTCTGGCTTCTTACGTTTGAGTTCCTTGATACGGCCCAAGTCGGAGAACACTTTTTCTTGCGATTTTTCGCGGATCGAGCAGGTATTAAACAGGATCACATCCGCGTCTTCAGGCGTGTCGGTACGCACCAGTCCATCCGAGGCGCCAAGGACATCGACCATCTTGTCCGAGTCGTACTCGTTCATCTGGCAGCCGAAGGTTTTAATGAATACTTTTTTTTGCATGGAGTTGCTAGTTGGGGGCGAGCGCGGCATCGACAAGGTATCGGCAAGGCCAGTTTACCGTACTTTGGTAATGACCCTGTTTGGCCACGGGGATGGCTATTTTAGTGCCGCTAGGAATGGTTAATTTCTTTACCTAAAGTAATTGTATTTATACTCAGATTGTTAAATGTCCGCTAGCGAACATACTTTATTATTCATGGCACATATCCTTCATGTCATGAAGTGTTTCTCTATGTAAATCAATGACTTCTGACTGGATTCCGATTTACAAAATTTATCCAAGAAATCTCTTGCGTGCGCCACAATTGAGCCCCATGTGCTGAAATGCAAACGTGACAAGCTTTCCACACGTTAGCTTGATTTCTGACAAGGAGTCACATGCGCCGGTTCGTCATCGCACTAGCGTACAGGACAGATAATTTGTTTGAAAGACAAGTGCGTATGTGGAAAGAAACATGGAGCACTGTGGGCCGGAATTCTTAAGGGAATGTTCAGATTAGCGCTGTTTAATCCCTGAACAAGTTCCGGGAACTTATGTTGACGAAATGTAGTCTTTAACAAAAGTTCGTAAGGGAACTATTTTAACCAAACTCGTGAGGTAATTATCATGGCACAACAACATCACGCTCTATCTTCGCAGGAAAGTTACAACCCGAACCATCTGTTGGACATCCTGCTCGGCAAGATGCAGCTGAAAAACGACGCCGCCCTGTCGCGCATGCTGGAAGTGGCGCCGCCCGTCATCAGCAAGATCCGCCACCACCGCCTGCCGGTCGGCGCCTCGCTGCTGATCCGCATGCACGAAGTGACCGGCATGAGCATCCGCGACCTGCGCGACCTGATGGGCGACCGCCGCACCAAATACCGCCTGTCGGATGCCCAGGGCCGTCCGAAGCCAGAAGAGAAAGCTGCACAGGCCGCCGCCGCTGCCGCCCAGCAGCAAGCCCAGCCGCAAGGCCAGGGCGCGCAGACCAACGAAGCGTCGAACAAGACCTCCGGCAATTATGCGCACTAATGCCGTGGGCATGACAGCCGCATCTGTCATGCCTTCGGTGTTGGCGGGCTGCGGCGCCGCCACGCTGGCCTTCCGGCAGCGGCGCCGCACTACGCACTAGTTTTCTATCGATTCATCGTGCACCGTCCTGCGGCCTAGGCCATCAGGATGGCTGTCATTTCCTCGTACTGCAGTTCCGTCTCGCGGAACACGTGCAGCCATGTTTCCTCAGACAAACCGAGCGCCGTCCAGGCCACGCTGGACACGGCGGGCACCAGTTCGTCCGCATCGCCGGCCAGGTCGAGCGCATGCGCCACCGCGTTGGCCACATGGACGATGGTGGCCAGGAAGCCGGCTCCCGGCGTTTCCGGCGCATGATAAAAGGCAATCGCCTGTTGCATCGTGCCCGAGAATTGCCAGTGCTCGGCTAGCGCCGCGCCTGCCAGCAGGTGGTCGACGCCCAGCATCGCCCGTTCGGTATCGAGCAGGTCGCCATCGAGGCGCTTGCGTTCGCGCAGCACGGCATCGTACTGCTCGGGATAACGCGTCACCAGTACCAGGCGGCCGATGCCGTGCAGCAGGCCGGCCGTGAACGCCACGTCCTGGTTGAAGCGCATATGGCGCGCCAGCACCCGCGCGCAGGCAGCAGTGGCGATCGACAGGCGCCAGAAGGCCTTGTCGTCGAAGCTGGGGCAGCGTCCGCTCGGGAAGCAACCCGTCATCGCCGCCGCCATGATCAGGTTGCGCGTGGCCTGGAATCCCAGATAGGTCATGGCTTGCTGGATCGTGGTGGCCTTGACCTGCAGCCCGAAGGCCGACGAGTTGGCCAGGCGCAGCGTTTTCGCCGTCAGCGCCTGGTCGGCCGATACTTTGCGGGCCAGCACCGAGATGTCGACGTCTTCCTGGTCGATGCTGCCGAGCAGCTCCATCACGACGGCGGGCAGCGAGGGCAAGTCTTCCAGGCCCTGGACCAGTTGTTCGGAGGTGATCGCTGACGTGGTCGTCATGGCGCCACCTGCCGTTCCAGGCGGTAATCCTCGACATAGCGGCGCAGCAGCTTGCCGGCCCAGTCGTTGTCGCCCTCGAGATCGTGCTTGCGGAACAGGTGATCGAGCCGGGCGACGACCGCCGCCTCGTCCGGCGCGCGGTGCGCTTCGACGCGGGCCACCGGCACCGCCTCGATATGGTGACGCTGCAGCGAGGCGATGGTCGCCTCGCTGAGGACGGCGCCCTTGGCCAGCATTACCAGGCCCTGATTGTCCAGCAGCTCGTCCGAGAGCACCATGCCCGGCGTCACCAGGGTCACGGGGACCATCGCGTGGTCATCGCTCATATTACCTCCATTCAATTCAGCGCCGATGTTATCACCGGCGCGGCTGAATATCTGTAAGCATCGGTCATCGTTTGTCTGTCCTGCCTGCCATATGCGTCAAGACGCGCGCACCGATTGCCCGCGCCACGTTACCATGATCCCATGACCAGCCAACGCTACATTGCTCTGTTGCGCGGCGTAAATGTCGGCCGCGCCAAACGAATTGCCATGGCCGACCTGCGCAAGCTGGTCGAAAGCCTGGGCTATACCGGCGTGCGCAGCCTGCTCAATAGCGGCAACGTGATCTTCGACGCCGACGTGCCCTCCAGCCAGGCGGCGGAGGCGCTCGAGGAAGCGATGGTGCTGCGCCTTGGCGTGGCGGCGCGCGTGTTCGTGCTCGAGCACCAGGAGCTGGCCGACATCATCGACGACAATCCCTTATTGGACCTGGCCGATGACCATGCGCGCCTGTTCGCCTTCCTGCTGGCGGGCGAGCCGCAGCGCGAGGTGGCGGCCTGCCTGTGCGGCCAGGATTGGCAGCCCGAGGCGCTGGCAATCGGCCGCCGCGCCGCCTATGTATGGTGCCCTGAAGGCGTGCTCGACAGCGCCGCCGCGGCGGCCCTTGGCAAGGGGTTGGGCGACGGCACGACCTCGCGCAACTGGCGCACGATCACCAAGCTGCACGGCTTGTGCAGCCATCCAGCCGGGTGCTGACCCGGCGTTGTCGGCCGCCTACCTGAACTTGTCGCTGCTGTCGCGGCCCGCGCGGTAGCCGATGAGGATCAGGCCGACCAGCATCATCGCGAACACTTCTGGTTCGGGCAGTTCGGACAGGTGGGACGGCGGGGTGACGATGTGCGTGTGGCCCGTGACGGCCAGGTCGTGCACCGCCTGCGGGGCCGGAACGGCGCCGACGCCATTGCCGGGAGCAAGATCGATAACGGCGGCTTGGGCTGTGTTGCCGAGGAAGAGCGCAAGCGCCGCCGTCAAAGCAAGTCTGTTCATAGCCATTCCTCTTTACAAGCTAAATGCCACCGAGCTTTGGATGAGTTCGAACTCCATCCGCGGTCGCCGTCTTGCTACATCATCATAGCAAATCCGTGGCTACTTTGCGCCCAATTGAATCCATGAGTTGTAGAAAGAAGTCATGTTTTTGCTGAAAGATGCGAGCATCTTGCGTTCACTCAAGGGAAAAGTTGACTGTGGTAAATAAACAGCGCTCAGCAGTAAATATAATGCGGGATTGGGCAGAGTGATAATGCGAATTTCGCAATAAATCGTCATTTGATTGGCACATTCATCATTATTGCTGTCACTCGAATAATTAAAAACGTTATCAGCTTTTTCATCATCATCAAATTCCGCATTTTTTTATCCTTGGGGTATTCACCGCGGTTTTTTTTGAATGTATAGTCTCCTTATCCCCTTGCCCTCGGGCATCACAGCAACGTCCCAACCAACACGTCTGAAACCTTCGGCCCCGGCCGACGCCGCGTTCGCCGCCTTCCGCGATACGGCAACAGCAGTCCCACTTTTGCACGACGCACCTTTCGACGAGTAACCAGATGCCCAACTTCGCCCGACTTCAGATTGCATTCAAGAACGTTTACGTCCGCATCCTGTCCGCTATCCTGCTGGGCATGCTGGTGGCGCTGGCGATCTTCAAGTCCGATGTACCGCAAGACCCGAGCCCGGTGGTCCACTCGCAGAACATCGCCGAGATCACATCGCTGGCCGAGCAGAAAGCGCGCCTGGATTACCTGCTGATCGCGCATCCGCTGTCGGAGGCGCCGCGCTACATCTATAAATTCAAGGACGCAGCGAGCCTGCACGTGGTGAAGGTGCCGAGCACCTCGCACCTGTCGCTCGAGCGCGAAGTGCTGCTCAAGAACGCGATTCCGTATTCGATCGCCAAGGACGATTTCCTGGCCAGCCACAAGGCGGTGATGGACGAGGGTGTGGGCATGCTCGAACAGACCGGCGATTTCCTCAAGCGCAATGCTTTCCCGATCATCCTGGTGCTGATGGTCCTGTATGTGATGAAGTTCGGCATCCCGGGCATGGGGACGAGCGCATCGATGATCACCCCGGACAAGCTGAAGGGCAGCCTGGACGACCTGATCGGCATGGAAGACATCAAGCAGGAAGTACTGCACCTGGAAGACATGATCCGCAACCGCGCGGAATACCAGTCGCACAATATCGACAAGCCGTTCAATGTGATGCTGACCGGGCCTGCCGGTACCGGCAAGACCAAGCTGGTGGGCTACCTGGCCAAGCGCCTCGACATGCCGATGATCTCGGCCTCGGGTTCGGCGCTGGAGTCGGGCTATGTCGGCGGCGGCTCGAAAGCCCTGAACGCCCTGTACCGCAAGGCTTGCGCCAAGGGCAAGTGCATCATTTTCCTGGATGAAGCGCAAAGCCTGTTCATGCCGCGTGGCCGCAGCGAAAAGAAATGGGAAGACGACACCGCCAACACCATGCTCGGCCTGCTGGATGGCGTGAAGAGCGACAAGGGACAGGGCGTGATCTGGATCGTCGCCTCGAACTTCGACGACAACACGACGGAAATGGACGAAGCGATGCTGCGCCGCTTCTCGGTCAAGATCAACTTCCGCCTGCCGAACAAGGCCGAGCGCCGCGAGCTGCTGCGCAGCTTCCTGGGACGCAAGAAGGATGGCCTGGTCGATTGGGAAGACCTGAACCTGGACCAGGTGGCCGAGATCACCCAGAACCTGAGCCCGGCGCTGCTGGAAACCGTGGTCGAGCGCGCCAGCATGCTGTCGATCCAGGAAAAAACGATCATCAACACCAACCTGATGTTCCGCGCCTATGAACGCGCCACCATCGGCCTGACTGACCGCGCGACGACGGCCGAGAAGCACAAGCAGCGTGAGCGCATCGCCCTGCATGAACTGGGTCACTTCTTCATGCAGATCGATCCCCACCTGCGTGCCGGTCTCAGCCTGGCCGAAGTGAAGGAGAAGTCGCACCTGCTCAAGATCAGTACCGAAGCGGTGTCGAAGATCGGCGCGTTGGGGTATGTGCTGCAGTCGGGCGAGGATATGTCGCTGCGCACCCTGGAAGAGCTGGAGCGTGACGTGGTCGGCCTGTACGGCGGCGTGGCGGCGGAAGAGATGTTCTATGGCGCGCGCGGTATCTCGGTCGGCAGCCAGAACGATATCGAGAAGATCACCAAGATGCTGAACCTGATGGTGAGCCGCCTGTCGATGTATTCGCGCTCGAAGATCGATTACAGCCAGCTGGGGCAGGAAGCCAGTGGCGAGCATACCGTGCGCCTGGTGGAAGAGAAGGCGGATGCGCTCTATAGCTACACCCTCGATTCGATCCGCGATTACAAGCTGGTGATGGAGTCGCTCAAGGATACCTTGCTGGAGCAGTATGTGCTGTCGAAGGATGAGGTGTTTGCGTTGCTGGAAGAGCGGAGTGAGTTGTTGATGCCGCAGTTGCATGGGCATCGGGCGGCCAAGCTGACTTTGTGTGAGGAAGAAGTCGCCGCTTGATCGGTCAGTTCGTTTCATGAAACCCGTCCCGCGCAAGCCGGACGGGTTTTTGTTTCCGGGAGCGGTGGGCGGATCATGCGCGTGCAATATAGTCGGGATGGTGGTCGGATGCGGGCGCGTCGACTGCGGATAGCAAAACCGAATCGTGTCCGCCGTAGATCTTCCTGAAGCGCAGATAGCCGGCGCCCGCAAGCCAGGCGATGGATGACTCCCAAGGCTCGCGTCCAGTGGTGGGCATGCGCGGAATGGCTTTCGTTTTCCTGTATTCATCGACAGCTCGCCGCTGTTCCGGGCTCAATCGGTCCGAGGCGACTTTGTAATCGGATTTGCCCGCAAGGGTAGGCAGCTTGACATTTGCCTCATCCAGCTCACGTCTTCGCTGCCAGCCCTGCAATTCCTTGTGAGCCTTGACTTCATTGTCGGGATTGCCCGGTCTCAGCTTGAACCAGGCCCGCGAATCGTGAACGTAGTTATCGAAGAATGTCACGACGCAGGGGGCTATTGAAAGTTCGCCTCTCCACCAAGTGGCGATTTCGAGCCATTCCGATTCATGATCGTTGTTGAAGCCTCGATGCTGTGTCCGGAATAGCGTGCGAGCGCCTTTCTCGCGTCTCCATTCAGTGAATTTTTCGATCTCATCCTCGAATTCGAGAGCGGCGCTGTACAAATCGTTCTTGTCGAAATTGGACGCCCTGGAAAAGCTCTCGCTGGACTGCAGCGGATATGCACCGCTAACGCGGCGCCAGACGCGCCATTCGATGCATTTTCGCACCTGCTCACGCATGATCAGGTGCAGTGGGCCTGTCTTGACCTGGCATGTGCCGATATACGCGTTGAAGTCTGCGATGGCTTTTTTGGTAAGCGCGAATCTCGATTTGGCCGATGTGCTGGCGAGTTCGAGCTTCAGCGGTACGCCGCTTAATCTTGCGGTCCTGTACATCATCAAGAGTGGAATCCTCGACAGCATGTCGTCACCGTTCGGATCGGTACCTCGGCCCTGTTCGGTTGGACAATAGCCGCAGCCAATATCGGAATGGGCTCCTGGCAGCACGATCTCCTGGTGACGTGATGAGAGCGTTCCGCCGACCGAGATCGAATCGACCGGGAAGCTGCGCCTGATTT
Organism: Massilia sp. CFBP9026; assembly: GCF_034045165.1. Taxonomy (NCBI): domain Bacteria; kingdom Pseudomonadati; phylum Pseudomonadota; class Betaproteobacteria; order Burkholderiales; family Oxalobacteraceae; genus Massilia; species Massilia sp. CFBP9026. The sequence continues at coordinate 113,572 of NZ_JAXCWH010000002.1, read as the reverse complement.
CATGGGCCGCGACCAGATGAAGGCATGGGATAGTTGCTGGAACACGCAAGCTGTCTTCACTGTCTGCCCACGCGCCATGGCCGGTTGAGCCACCCAGGGTATTCCCCACGCCAATCGCCGCCACGGTATCGAACAGACCCAAGAAATCGAACTGGACAGGGAACCCACCAAGTGACATGCCGCCGGATTTTCCACTCAGCTGGGCGTCGAGCTCGCACAAGGACTGTAGCCAGTTGGTGAAGGCGCGCGCTTGCGTTGCACCGCGTGAAAATCCGAAGATCGAGATGTAGATCGTCTTGACCACTGCTGGGCTGATCTTCGGCGGTCGTCCGGTATGGCAATCCGGCCAGTGCTGGGCTATAGCTTTATGCAGACGACCCAGGATACGCTCGAATACTGCTCGGGCCATGCGATCGGACCGTACTCCCTTCTTGCCAAAGCTGGACGTCATCGGCGGCAACTTGCCCGTCATGTTCCTGCGCGTGCTCTTGTTCAGGGTGATGTCCCGGAACATCGCGTCCATCTCTGGCTGCGGCACCAAGGGGACTTTCAGGAAGTAGCGATGGACGTTATTGATAGCTTGCACGAGCGACCATAGAATTCGTCGTTCACCCATGCGACCGGCGGCCGCGCCGAAGGGCTCGTCCAGCCAGTCGGCTTTGTCACCAACTTCCTTGAATGGAGAAGAGACACCGGGGGCGTAGACCTTAAAAAAATTCGTATATTGGTCCGCGTCCGTTACCCAGTCAGCCGTATTTGGCAGTACACCAGGAACGCTTAATCCAGGATAGCAGTCATAAAGCCGAGCCACGTTGGAGTGATTTCTTGCGGTTTCAGCCTGCTCATAATTATTCTTGGTGCCATCGAAAAAGAACCCGAAAAACAGGTTCGTTGTACAGGAATCTTTAGGTTGAACTTTTTTAGAATTCTCTCTATTTTCGTGGGCCTTGATCGTTTCGATCTCTTCTTGGCTGAAGAATTTTTCTTTCAGCGAGACATTGGTGAAATTCACGTTGACGGGCGGCGACAGCTGAGTATTCATGGCTTGGCCTCCATGATATTTTGCAGGTCTCGTTTGCTTGACTCCAACGCTTCAGCGTAGCGCATCTTGCGCTCAGCTATATAGAGTGGATCATCAGGACCACTAAACCCGCTTAGCCGATAAGGGGAATGTGACTTGGTTGACTCCCAATCCTCTCTTGTCTGGGTTAGCGGGGAGGTTTCCAACTCCTCCAATGCTTCAGTGAAAATTTTCACTTCGTGGGCGGTTAGCTTTCGATGCAGTTCCCATCGCTCACGTCTATACTCGATGGATGGCACCGGCCACCCTTTGATCGCTCCCGGCCAATTGGGGTGATCAGGCTGATAATCGCTCGAGACCACTTCTACCTTGCCATCGGCTTTACGCAGCACCCATATCTCTCCCGGCTTGCCGTCGACGTATTGGGGAACTTCAGCCTCTACAACTTCCTTTATTTCTGGGATGGTGCCTTCAGACTGCTTTTCCAAATAGTGTGTCGTGTGAATTTTCAACTTCAGCCCAGGATGCCATTCGCGTGGCAACACGGCGCAACAGGTGATTCCGCTGGCACCATATGGATCGATCAAGCCGCTGCCGCCGCTGATCATTTCCGGATTCTCCGGGTCCCTGAGATAGAAGCTGAACGTCTCGTCGGTATGATTCACCCCGTGCAGACTCACGCCAACAGTCTTTTCTTCACGCTCCAAGACATAGACAGCCGTCGAAACGAGTACCAGCACGACCAGGAATACTTTGTTACCACTCATGGCATTACCGCTCCTTTCAAGCTAGATCGACTTGCGTCGCTTGCCAGTTGGCAAACTTGTCTGCGGCAGTCGATGGCGTTTCGATTTGCCCCTCCCGCCACAGGAATTCGCACCAGTCCAACACCGCCGGTTCCGTCAACCGCCCGTTTTCCGCCACCTGCAGCGCCAGCGTCAACACGTCATATCCCTGCCATGCCGGCATGAACGGCCCCGGATGACGTCGCATGAACAGCGCCAGCATCTCGTCGATACAACTGTCCTCCACCAGCAATCCGAACTGCCGCGCATCCAGCGCAGGAAAAGCCGCGACCTCCGCATCGGCGCCGTCGAGCCGAATCTCCTGCCAGGCACCGCTGCGGGTGACACAAGCCCAACTCGTCGCAGGACCGAGAAGTTGCGCGCGCTGGCCTGGTTCCAGCGCCTGGACGATTGCCGGAATCCGCCGCGTATCGGCAAAGCGCAAGTGAAACCGCTGCCCATCCGCTTCGACGACAGTCCATGCCGCCATCCTCGCAGCGAGCTGTCCCAGATCCTCGTGCGTCTGGATCACGCTGACCATGGGCCAGCCGCTGCAGCGCTGCAGTATGCGTCGGGCAGATGGATCTTCCGGATCGAATGGCATCAGGAGCGACGACAGGTCCAGCGCCTCGTCGCTGCACCCCGGCAGCGAGGCGAACAGCATGGTTTTCCGGTCTGGATGGATGCTCCGATGCAGCCCGGGAACGAAAGCCCCATCGATCAGCAAATGCAGCCGCTGTCCAGCAGCGAGGTCTCGCGTACGGGCGCACAACTCGTCCATCCAACTATCCACAAACGGTGCGATCAGCATGTCACTCCACCATGGTGAACGCCGGCCCTGCAGCCAGCGATTTCCTGAGGCATTCGAGGCAGATACTGCGCGGCAGCGCCGGCATCGGATAACCCATTTTCTCCGGCCCGGACAGACTCTTCTTGCCCGCATTGACCACCAGCTTTCCCGGACACTGAACGACGATGTTTCCACCATCGATCATGATGTTGGCGCCGCCGGCGACGCTCAAGGAGATGCTCTTCGCCGCCGCCCAGTCGACATGGGCGTTGGCGCTGACCACGTCGACTTCGTCCCGTGCCTGGACCGTCACGCCGTCGAACTGTGCCTGGACATCGATGCCATCCCGCGCCGTGATCAGTTGCAGGCCGGACTGGCCAGCCTCCTGCTTTGCCGCACCGCCGAGCATGCCGATCGCCTGGCCTGAATGCACCCGCATCCGGGCGCCGCTGACGTATTGCGCGTCGTCGCCACCAATGAGTAAACAGGTCTCGCCATTGGTGAGCTGCAGGCTTTGCCCGGCGTTGACGCCGAGCCCCTCCTTGGCGACGAACGCGATCAACGGACCGGCCATATGCGGCAGCCTTCCCGATCCGGCGCTGACGAAGCCCTGCTGGTCGACCTTGCCCGAGAGTGCAGCGTGCATGGCGCGCAAGGGTGGCGCTTTGCCATCGAGCACACTCGCATCGGATTTGGCCGCACCGGCATGCGCTGCCAATCCCACCGTCTCATGAGCGGCCGTGGCGCCGTGCAGGGCGCTGACCAGTTTCAGAACCTGGTCCAGCAAGCCGATACCACCATCATTGGCGCCAGCTGGGTCACGTGCGGTCGCACCATGGGCAATCGGATAGCTCGACACCAGCAACCCTGCACCGGCCCGCACCGCGCCATAGGCATCGGTACGAAGCTCGGCCCCGAGCCCGCGAAAACTGCCGCGATAGTTGTCGGTAGAGTGGACCAGATGCCCAAGATTGAGTTCGCTCGCGGCATGACTGCACTTGAGCTGCACCCGGCCCTGCGCATCGGTGTCATCGAACAGCAGCTGGTTGTAGCCGCTGCCCCCAAACTCCTTGGTACGGATACCCCATTGCGCCGCGTCATTGCGGTGACCGGCGCTATCGGCCGAAGCCCCATGCCATACAGGACTGTTGCCACCAGCGAGGTTGCCCTGCCCAGATCGCGCGTGATCATGCGCCCGCTCGAACGGAGACGTCGACTTGTTTGCGATGTGCTGTCCACCGGGCGTCGGCGCGATGCCGCCTTCACCTTGCCCGTTGTATAGCGCGCCAATGATGATCGGGCGATCGATATCATTTTCAAGAAACTGGACGAGCACCTCTTGCCCGATACGCGGCAAGAACTGACATCCCATGCCGCTTCCAGCCGATCTTTGCGCCACGCGCACCCAACAGCTCGCATTGCCTTGATCCTGCCAGTGAAACCGGATCCGCACACGCCCGAGACGATCGCAATACAGCTCATCCGCACCATTGGGACGATCGCTGCCGTCCGCGCCAACGACAATCGCGCTTTGCGACCCGTGTGCCGTCGGTTTGGTGTAATTGCGCCCGTCGCTGACAGCCAGTCGCGGGCGCCACGGCAGTTCTACAGGAATGGCTTCAAAGCAGTTGGCATAACCAGTCCGGCGCGCCTGCTCGATCGCCAGGCCAAATTCTTCCGACACCTCACGCATCACTTCTCCCAGCAGCTCTGGGATGGGACCGAACAGCTCGGCCAGTGCGTGCTGGGCCGCTGGCGGCAAATTGTTAATCCCGACGCTCCTGACGCGCAATATGGTGAACGCCGCACTGCCACCGAATTGCCGCAGCGGCATGCCGCTGACTTTTAGGCGCGTTCCGGCACGCAGCGTGCGCACCGTGGAACGGCCTTGCCAATGCTGTCCGCGTGCTTCGGCTTCCTGCATCTGCAGGTCGGCATAGCGCCGCGCCTGATCGCCATTGGCATAGGCGTACTGCCCGGGCACGTCATACGTCTCCAGCTCCGGGAGTTTATTGTTGCGCACGAAGGATGGAGAATTGGCGCTGACGCTGCGTTTCGATTTGTAGTCCGGGCTCAGCAAGCTGGTAAGCGATGCATGCAGGCGTCGCTGGGACACCAACGCTTGCACGGAGTCGGCCTGCTCGACCGAGTTGGCGCCGTGAAAGCGGATGCCGTCACCGGATGCGCTGCTCGCATCCTCCGGCACGGCGCTGGCCTGGGTGCTGTCCGCAAACAGCACCAGCCCGTGTCCGGCATCGTCCTGCTCGACCCGCCAGCCCAGGCCTTCTTCGGCCAGCAAGCGACGGACGAAGTCGAGATCGGTTTCCCGGTACTGGCAGCAATAGCTGCGCGGATGAGTCCCCGTCATGAAGGCACTGGTCTCGTCGCTCCAACGCCAGCGTGCCAGCGGCAAATATGCGGAAAATACCGCATCGACGATATCGATCACGCGCTTGTCCTGCCATGCGCGGCAGTTGCGGACATGCCCCAGGCGCCATAGCCAAGGCGAGATCCGAATCCGGTAGCGTGCCAGGCCGCCATCGCTGCCTAACTGCGCAACCTCGCTGATCTCGCCGGACAGGGGAGACCGTGTGCCGTCCGCCAGGCTAAGTTCGAGCTTGGCCGCTTGTCCCAGCAAGGCCTGTGGCTGGACGAATGCGCTCGGAGAAAGTGCGATTAACTCGCAACCGCCTACGTCCTGTAACCCATCTTCAGCGTAGAAAGCCTCGGCCAGAAAATCGCACCGTGCCGCACGACCATCTCCAATAGACAGATTCATCAATCTGGATGTGCCTGAATACTCGGCCAATGCGGTCTTGATCTGCTCCGTCAATGCAGTGGACATGTCGAGATGTGCTCCAGATAAACTTATCGGAGACACGATATCGGTGCTCTGAAGTTTAGCTATTGCGTTACGTCATCACTCGCCGCGTGAGCTTTGTGCCGGACCATGAGATCACGAAAAGATGATGTCATTGTTCTGCGCTGTTCATTACCGCATGCAAGCTCAGGTAGATGCTCAGGCTCTCCCGCTTGGCTATGATGGGTGGGCGTACTTCATATACAGGAGATTTTCATGCATACCCCGAAGCTTGCCTGTTTCGTCCTTCTTGCAGCGCTGATCGGTATCACAGCGCCTGCCGAGGCCAGATCGCCGAACCAGGTTCTTGGCACCTGGCGCATGGTGACCGCGCAGATAGACTCGGACGGCAAGAACGTGCCGGCCTACGGCGACAAGCCAAATGGCCTGCTCGTGTTCACCGAAGACATGCATTTCATCGAAGTGCTGACCGATGCGAACATTCCAAAATTCGCCTCGAATGTCCGAGGGCAGGGCACGACCGAAGAAAACCGCGCCGCGATGGCCGGCAGCATCGGCTTCTTCGGCACCTATACGGTGGACAAGGATGGAGTATTCAGCGGCAACCGCGTCGAGGCATCGACCTTTCCGAACTGGATCGGACAGGTGCGTACCCGCAAGGAGCTGCGCCTGGTCGTCGAAGGTGATCGCATGACCGAAAACTTCCAGAGGCCGGACGGCACCAGGATCCGGATCGTATGGCAACGGGTCAAGCGTCAGTAGCGGTCACAGGACCATGCCATCATCCTGGTAGTGACGATCGACTCCGGCAATCCGATGATTCAGGCGGGAATGCGGGCAATAACCTTGATCTCGAAGTCGAACCCTGCGAGCCAGGTGACGCCGACAGCCGTCCAGTTTGGATAAGGCGCTTCAGGAAAGATTTCGCTTTTCACCTTCATCACCGAGGCAAACTGTTTTTCAGGATCGGTATTAAAAGTGGTGACGTCGACAATATCGTCAAACCCGCACCCGGCCGCTTGCAGCGTCGCCTGGAGATTCGCGAAGGCCTGGCGAACCTGCGCCTCGAACTCAGGCTCGGGCGAACCGTCGTCGCGACTTCCGACGTGGCCCGACACGAAGAGAAGATCGCCTGACCTGATTGCCGCCGAATAAGTCTGTTTCACATAAAGGTCATGCCGGCCAGCGGGGAAAATGGCGTCTCGCACACTCATGATGATTGCTCCTGGGATAGTGAGTCAATAATTCAGTAACCACTTCACCCTATTTTGCCGTAACTGCCTGTGCTGTCGCGTTCGCTTGCGCGGTCTCTGCTCAGGAAGGTCCGCCGTCAGCCGATATCGAGAAGGTCGCCAAGATGCTCAATTTGATGGTGAGCCGCCTGTCGAAGTATTCGCGTTCGACGATCGATTACAGCCAGCTCGGGCAGAAGCCAGCGGCGAGCACACCGTGCGCCTGGTGGCCTGCATCCATCAGACGACCCGATATTAGAAATCACTCAGCTTTGCGCCATCGATCTCCTCGATCTGGTCCAGACGCACGGTGTCGCCCGTACTTATCGACATGTATTCGGCACCATTCTTTGCGTATAAGTCGGTAATGGAGGCTGTGTAATACTGTACGGCGCCTGTCTCGTTGCGAATGCCGATCTGCACTGGCTTGCCTAAGGTGGCGTTGGCCTCGAGCAGATCGTGAAATTCGCAGTTGATCGGCTGGTATGGGGAAGAAAAGTTTGTCGTCATGGTCGAGTCACTTTCAATGGGGTTATCAAGGCGAGCGAGTTGGGCAAATTTGTTGAGCTAGGCCCGTTTTTGCTCCTGCAATGTTTCTAGTACATGCCGCGTCATGCTGCTGGCCAGCTCCTCCTCACCAACGAACACCCGCCCGCCAGTTTCCGCCCGCAGCAGTTCAGCCTCCTTGTCGTTATGCGTGCGCACCACGCAGCGGATCGATGGATTAAGCGCCTTCGCAATCTCCACCATCTTGCGCACGTCGAAGGTGTCCGGCGTCGCGATCACCAGCATTGCCGCCTTGTGGATATGCGCCTGGATCAGCACCGCCGGTTCCGCCGCATTCCCCACCACCGCCGGGATGCCGCGCTGGCGCGCCTGCTCGACCAGTTCACGATGCTGCTCGGCGAGCACGAAGTGAATGCCGCGCGCCGTCAGGTCGTCCGCAATGCGCCGCCCGACCCGTCCAAACCCCACCAGCACTACCTGGTTGCTGAGTTTTTCGCGCGAGGTCGTCATCGGCAGTTCCGCCAGCGGATCGGCCGGCCGTTCCAGCTTGCGCGCCAGGTGCATCAGGTGATTCTGCTTCCCGAACCAGCGCTGCACCGGCTCGATCGACGAAAACACCAGCGGATTGAGGGCGATCGAGATGATTGCGCCGGCAAGGATCAGGTTTTGCCCCAGCTCCGGCAACAGCCCAAGCTGCATGCCCAGCGCCGCGAGAATGAAAGAGAACTCGCCGATCTGCGCCAGGCTGGCCGACACGGTCAGCGCCGTATTGAGCGGATAACGCAGCGCCAGCACCAGGATAAAAGCGGCGAGCGACTTGCCGACCACGATCACCAGCACCACGCCCAGCACGTGCAGCGGGTTGTCGACCAACACCATCGGATCGAACAGCATGCCGACCGAGACGAAGAACAGCACCGAGAACGCATCGCGCAGCGGCAGCGATTCCTCGGCCGCGCGGTGGCTCAGTTCCGATTCGCGCAGCACCATGCCGGCGAAGAAGGCGCCCAGCGCAAACGACACGCCGAACAGGCTCGATGACGCATAGGCGATGCCGACCGCCGCCGCGATCACCGACAAGGTGAACAGCTCGCGCGAGGCGGTCTTGGCCACGCGCCACAGGAACCACGGGAAGACCTTGCGCCCGACGATCAGCATGAAGGCGATGAAGCCGCCCACCTGCAGCAGGGTCATGCCCAGCGCCGGCCACAGATCGAGCCCGGCATCGCCCTTGCCGCCCAGTGGTCCGGCGAGGGCCGGCAGCATCACCAGTACCAGCACCATGACGAGGTCCTCGACCACCAGCCAGCCCACCGCGATGCGGCCGTTCATAGAGTCGAGCACGCCGCGCGCCTCCAGTGCGCGCAGCAGCACCACGGTGCTCGCCACCGACAGCGCCAGGCCGAACACGATGCCTGCGCCCAGGCTCCAGCCCCACCACCACGACAGCGCCATGCCCATCGCGGTGGCCACGCCGATCTGCAGCAGCGCGCCGGGCAGGGCGATGCGGCGTACATCGAGCAAGTCCTTTAGCGAGAAATGCAGCCCGACCCCGAACATCAGCAGCATCACCCCGATCTCGGCCAGCTGTGACGCCAGGCCGATGTCCGCCACGAAGCCCGGCGTGGCGGGGCCGATGAAGACGCCGGCGGCCAGGTAACCAACCAGCGCCGGCAGTTTGAGGCGCACGGCCAGCATGCCGAACATCAGGCCGAAACCGAGTGCGGCGGCAATCGTGGTGATCAGGCTTAATTCGTGGTGCATGTAGTGGAGGACTCTTGAGTAGGTGGGAAGGTATTTAGTATAAGTCAGCAGTATGTACGGGCTAAAAAACCCAAGCAAGGCCGGCGCGTCGTCCGCGCCTGAAGTGCGATAGCATTGGTATAACGTCACTGCCGAGCTAGCGCTGCATGGAAAAACAAGATGAACTGCGCCGTTCCAAACGGATTGCCCTCGGCTTCTTCATAGGCGCGGCCGCGCTGTTCGTGATCAGCCTCCTGCTGCCGTACACCTGGTGGACTGGCCTGCTGCGCGCCTTTTCCGAAGCAGCCATGGTCGGCGCGCTGGCCGACTGGTTCGCGGTGGTGGCCTTGTTCAGGCGCGTGCCGATCCCGATCGTGTCGCGCCATACCGCCATCATCCCCAGCAACAAGGACAAGATCGCCGACAACCTGGCGCTGTTCGTGCGCGAAAAATTCCTCGACACCGATTCCATCGTCGGCCTGATACGGCGCCACGATCCTGTGCAGAAGGTGGCCGAGTGGCTGGTCAAGCCGGCCAATACCGAGTTGATGGGCGCACACCTGGTGCGCGCCGCCACCTTCATGCTCGACTTCATCGAAGACGCGGCGGTGCAGAACTTCATCCGCCGCGGCGTGCACACGATGGTGAACAGCGTCGACCTGTCGAAGTCGAGCGGCGCCATCCTGGAAAGCCTGACCCGCGGCCGGCGCCACCAGGAGCTGCTCGACGAAGGCATCCGGCAACTGGCACACTTGCTGGACAACGCGGACACGCAAGACTACATCGCCCAGGGCATCGTCGAATGGCTCAAGGAAGACTATGCCTTCATCGAGAAGATGCTGCCGTCGGACCTCATCGGCCGCAAGGGCGCCGACATTGCCGTGCGCCTGGCCGCCGGTGTGCTGAACAAGGTCGCGGCCGATCCCGAGCACCCGCTGCGCCACCGCTTCGACGACTACGTGGCCGGCTTCATCGAACGCCTGAAAGACGACCCGGCCTTCCTGGCCAGGGCCGACGACGTCAAGCGCTACCTGCTCGAGGACGAGACCGTCAACACCTATCTCGGTTCGCTGTGGGCCGAACTGAAGGCCTGGCTCAAGCGCGACCTCGAAAGCGAGGACTCCAGGCTGCGCGTTCGCATCGTCGCCATGGGCGCCTGGATCGGCAAGGTGCTGAGCGAAGATCCCGCATTGCGCCAGTCGCTGCAAGAGAACCTGGAAGCGGCCGCGCGCGGCGTGGCGCCGGAGTTTGCGGGCTTCCTGACGCGCCACATCGCCGACACCGTCAAGCAGTGGGACGACCGCGAGATGTCGGCCCAGATCGAACTCAATATCGGCAAGGACCTGCAGTACATCCGCATCAACGGCACCATCGTGGGCGGCATGATCGGCGTGACCTTGTATCTGCTGTCCCACCTGCCCGCGCTCCTGAACTGAAGGCCTCCACCATGCACACGCTCGCACTGAACGACTGGCTCGCCGCCCACCCCGAGGTCGAGCGCATCCCCGAACGCGACCTGTACGTAGTGGCGCGCTACATGGTTCCCATGGACGCCAACCTGGCGCAGGGCTGTCTCGAGGCGTCCGGCATCCCGGCGATGCTGGCCGACGCCCACCTGATGCAGACCGACCTGCTGCTGGCGCCGGCCCTGGGCGGCGTGCGCCTGCTGGTCGATGCCGAACAGGTGCAACAGGCGTATGCGGTGCTCGAAGCGCTGGCGCGCGGCGACTATGCGCTCGACGAACATGCGCCGGATGGCGAGTGGCATAAGGCTGAGTAGACCGCGTCGATACGTGGGGTGCCGCACGAATCGATGGCGGCCTGCGGCGTAGGCTGGCCTTTTGCGATCGAAAGGAGAACCATCATGCCCCAGGGCGATAAATCGTCGTACACCGACAAGCAGAAGCGTCAGGCCGAGCACATCAAGGAAGGCTATGAGAAGAAGGGCGTCGGCAAGCAGGAAGCCGAACGGCGCGCCTGGGCCACCGAGAACAAGGTCTCGGGCGGCGGCAAGAAGCATTGAATGCGCATTGCCTCCCAATGCCGGAAACAACAACGGCCCGGTTCGCGAGAACCGGGCCGTTCTGTATTTGGTGGTGATAGGTGGACTTGAACCACCGACCCCAGCATTATGAGTGCTGTGCTCTAACCAGCTGAGCTATATCACCTGAAACTGACAAACGCGGACAAAGCAAAAATGGCTTGACTCGTTGGAGAGCCAAGCCATTCGCCTGGAATTCTTGGTGGTGATAGGTGGACTTGAACCACCGACCCCAGCATTATGAGTGCTGTGCTCTAACCAGCTGAGCTATATCACCGCAACGACCAATATTATCGGGCGCGACCGGTTGCGTGTCAAGATCGTGGCGTGTTCTGCGCGGAAAAATGTCGCGCCGATGTCATTTATCCAACGTTTCGAGGTGGGCCAGCATCGCTCCCGCCGGATCGGGGCCGAGGCAGTCGATCACGATCCTGCCGGGCATCGCGCGCAGCCAGGTGATCTGGCGCTTGGCCAGCTGGCGGGTGGCGATGATGCCCAGTTCGCGAAGTTCCATACGGTCGATATTGCCGTCGAGGTAATCCCAGGCCTGGCGATAGCCCACGCAGCGGATCGACGGCAGCGCAGGCGACAGGTCGCCGCGCGCGCGCAGGCGCGCCACTTCCGCCACCAGGCCCTCGTCGTCGCTATCGCCCAGCATCTGGTCGAAACGCAGCGCGATGCGCCGGTGCAGCACGGACCGGTCGTCGGTCTCGAGGCCGAACGACACCAGTTCGAACGGCAGCTCGGGCCTGGCGCGCTTTGCCAGCAGGGCCGACATCGGCTGGCCGGACAGTGCATGGATTTCCAGCGCGCGGTTGATGCGCTGGGCGTCGTTCGGCGCCAGGCGTGCCGCCGTCACCGGATCGACCGCGTGCAGCTTCTGGTGCATGCCGGGCCAGCCGATGCGCGCGGCTTCGGCGTCGAGCGCGGCGCGCACGCCTGCATCCGCCGTCGGCAGGTCGTCCAGGCCGTCGACCAGTCCCTTGAAATACATCATCGTGCCGCCCACCAGCAGCGGCAGCTTGCCGCGCGCCGTGATCTCTGCCACCAGGCGGATGGTATCGGCGCGGAACTGCGCCACCGAATAGGCTTCGAGCGGATCGAGGATGTCGATCAGGTGATGCGGCACGGCGGCCAGTTCGTCGGGCGTGGGCTTGGCGGTGCCGATGTCCATCCCGCGATACACCAGGGCCGAATCGACCGAGATGATTTCGCACGGCCGCGTTTGCGCGATACGCAGGGCGCTGGCCGTCTTGCCGGACGCGGTCGGGCCCATGATGGCCACGGCCATCGGCTTGTTCTTCTCGTTCATCATTGGCCGCGCAAGAACAGTTTGTCGAGCGCGGCGATCTCGAGCTGGACCCAGGTCGGGCGGCCGTGGTTGCACTGGTCGGCGCGCTCGGTACTTTCCATCTGGCGCAGCAGCGCGTTCATCTCGGGCACGGCCAGGATGCGGTTGGCGCGTACCGCCGTGTGGCAGGCGAGGGTGCCGAGCAGCTCGTTGCGGCGCTCGATCAGCACGCGCGAGCCGCCATATTCGCGCACGTCGCGCAGCACGTCGCGCGCCAGGGTCTGGGCGTCGGCGTTCTTGAGCAGGGTCGGCACGCTGCGCACGGCCAGCGTGGTCGGCGACAGCGCGGCGATGTCGAAGCCCAGCGTCTTCAGGGTGTCCTGGTGCTCGGTCGCGGTCGCGACTTCGATCGCGTCGGCGTAGAAGGTCACCGGGATCAGCATCGACTGCACCTGCATCTCCTGGCCCTGGGCCTGGGCGTCGAGCGCGTTCTTGATCTGCTCGTAGAGGATGCGTTCATGCGCCGCGTGCATGTCGACCAGCACCAGGCCGCGCGTGTTCTGGGCCAGGATGTAGATGCCGTGCAGCTGGGCCAGCGCGAAGCCGAGCGGGAAGTCGTCGTTCGACAGCGGGCGGTCCGACGCCGAGAGCGGCACAGCCATCGGGGCGGTCGAAGGCGCAGGCATCGTGGTCGTCGCATCCGACTTGAACAGCGCGCCATAGGCCTCGGTGCGCTGCGCCACGCCACCGCCGGTGGAAGGATCATCCCACCGGCTCCCCGCCGGATACGGCGACGGTGAGAAGGTTGACAACTGCGCCCCGAACGACGTCTGCTCATGCGGCCGCATCTGCGGCTGCGCTGGCGACGGCGACATTTGCCACAGCGGTGTGCCGCTCGGCCGCACCTCGGCCGCCGTGATCGGCGCCGGCACGCTGCCGTGCGCCGTGGCCGAGGTCTGGGCCAGCGTGCGCTGCACCGCGTGGAACACGAACTGGTGCACCGCGCGGCTGTCGCGGAAGCGCACCTCGATCTTCGACGGGTGGACGTTGACGTCGACCAGCGCCGGGTCGAGGTCGAGCGACAGCACATAGGAGGGGAAGCGGTCGCCGTGCAGCACGTCCTGGTAGGCGGCGCGCACCGCGTGCACCAGCACCTTGTCGCGCACGAAGCGCCCGTTCACGTAGAAGAACTGGCCGTCGGCGCGCGCCTTCGAGGCCGTCGGCAAGCCGACGTAGCCGTGCAGGTGCAGCGGCCCAGCCGATTCATCGAGTTCGAGACGCGCTTCGGCGAAATCGCTGCCGAGGATGTGGGCACTGCGCTTGGCCGCTTCGCTCACGTTCCAGTGGTCGATCGTGCGGCCGTTGTGCGACAGGCTGAACGACACGTCCGGACGCGCCAGCGCGATGCGGCGCACGACTTCGGCGCAGTGGCCGTATTCGGTCTGTTCGGATTTCAGGAACTTGCGGCGCGCCGGCGTATTGAAGTACAGGTCCTGCACGTCGATCGTGGTGCCGAAGGCGCCGGACGACGGCGCGACCGTGCCTTCGTGCGAGCCGACGATCTCGTAGGCGTGGGCCGCGTCGGGCGTGCGCGAGGTAATGCGCACCGCGGCCACCGAGGCGATCGAGGCCAGCGCCTCGCCGCGAAAGCCCAGCGTGCCCACGTTCTCGAGGTCGTGCAGCGACGTGATCTTGGAGGTCGCATGGCGCGCCAGCGCCAGCGGCAGTTGTTCGGGCGCGATGCCGCGGCCATTGTCGGTGATCGCGATGCGCTTGACGCCGCCTTCTTCGAGGCGCACGGTGATCTGGGTCGCGCCCGCATCGAGCGCGTTTTCCAGCAGTTCCTTGACGACGGCCGATGGCCGCTCGACCACTTCGCCGGCGGCGATCTGCGAGATGAGCTGGTCGGGGAGCTGCTGGATGGGGCGGTGGGTCGGGGCAGGGGCGTTCATGGTGCGATTATATCGCGCTGCCCGAGCCCCGGATCGTCAACGGCTCATTGCTGTTCGCGCACGGGAATCGGCACATTGCACAGGTCGATGGCGCCGGCCGCGACCTTGGTCCACGGACCGCCGCGGTTGCGCTGCGCCTCGATCACGGCCTGGAAGGCGGCGCTCTCGGTGCGCATCACCTCGAGCTTGCTGCGTTCGGCCGCCGGCACGTCGGCCGCCAGGCGCACGGTGGCGATCGACGTGCGCTGCTCGGCTTTCTCGTAGAAGCCGAGGGCTCCGGTCCCGCGCGGCATCACGGTGAGCAGCGGCATGCCGGCCACGATGCGGCCGACCACGGTGATGTTGCGGTCCAGGTGGCGCGGCGCGTGGCCGATCACCGTGTACAGCTGCGAACCGTTGCCGGTATTGGACGCCTCGTCGCGCGCCACGCCGACCATGGCGTAGCAATGCGGCAACCAGGCCTGGCCGCCCTTCGGGTCGCGCGCGACCGGGAAGCCGTTCACGTGGCCTACCTGCGGCGCATAGACGTCGCGTTCCCTCAGTTGCGTGAACGCGCCGGTGCCCTTGGCGGGCACGGTGAATTCGGCGTCCACGGTCTTGGTGGCCTTGAACGGGCGCGGCGTTTCCTCGTCCGGATCGCCCCATTGCACCACGAAGCCATCTTGGGCGCGCATGATCCACAAGCCGTCGAAATAGCGCTCGCGCACCAGCGCGCGGATGTTCGCGGCCGCCTTCGGCGCGAAGTTCGGCGCCAGTTCCATGACCACGCGGCCGGCCGGCAGTTCCATGTATAGCGTGTTTTCGGGATCGAGGGGGCGCCAGTCGCCCGGCTTGGACGCCTTGACCACGTCCGCCACCGAGGGTTTGGGCGGCAATTCCTTGCCGGACCCAGCCGGTGCGGCGCCGGCGCCGTGCGCGAGCAGGGCAACGAGCGCCATGCCGGTGATTGCGTGGATCGTGGTCGCTGCCTTCATGGATTCTCCGTTTGGTTATGTGTATCAGGCAATTGTAGTCGAGCGTGAGGTCTGTACAAACCTGACGGGCAGGTCCTGTGCCATAGTTGACAATTGGTGTAAATAAGTCGGCAAAACGCGAAAATTCAGCGCCTTTTGTTGCTGCGGCGCACTCAAGTTAGCTGCGCCGGGTCCGATAAGGATAGGGTAAGCCCACTATCTGGACATCCATGCGTAACCTGATCGCACTATTCGCCCTGAGCCTGGTCACCGCTCTGGCGAATGCGAACGATGCAGCTCCCACGACCAAGCCCGCGGTTGAGAAACCCGTGGCGATCGCCTCGATCAAGCCGAACCTGCGGCCTGGCGCGGCGACCCCTGCTGCTGCCCAAAAATCCGAAGAAGATGCGGAAGTCGACCTGTCGGTCCGCATCGCCGAGAAACTGGCCGAGCTGCGCGCCAAGCAAGCGCTGCGCGCCGAGGACGCCGCACGCGCGCGCCGCGCCGCGGAAGCCCGTCGCAAGAAGGAAGCCGCGGTCGCCGCCGCTGCAGCCGTCGAGGCCGCCAAGCCGAAGAACGGCACCCACTGGACGTATGAGGGCGAATTCGGCCCCGAGAATTGGTCGAAGATCAATACCGCCTGGGCGTCCTGCAATACCGGCAACCGCCAGTCGCCGATCGACCTGCGCGACGGCATCAAGGTCGACCTGGAGCAGATCAGCTTCGACTACCACCCGAGTTCGTTCAACGAGATCGACAATGGCCATACGATCCAGGTGAACGTCGCGGGCGGGAACTTCCTGAGCGTTGGTGGCACGACCTACGAGCTGCAGCAATTCCACTTCCATCGCCCGGGCGAAGAGCGCATCAATGGCAAGGGCACTGAGATGGTCGTGCACCTGGTGCACAAGAGCTACGACAACAAGATCGCCATCCTGGCGGTGCTGCTCGAACGCGGCGACGCCAATCCGATGATCCAGACCGTGTGGAACAATCTGCCGCTGGAAAAGCACATGACGGTGACGCCGTCGATCGTGCTCGACGTGAACGAGATCCTGCCGGCGCGGCGCGACTACTTCACGTATATGGGTTCGCTGAGCGAGCCGCCGTGCACCGAGAACGTGCTGTGGCTGGTGATGAAGCAGCCAATGACGGCCTCGCCCCAGCAGATGGCCTTGTTCTCGCGGCTGTATCCATTCAATTCGCGGCCGGTGCAGCAGGCGAATGGGCGGATGGTTAAGGAATCGATGTAAAACAACAAGTGGGGTCAGGTCTGACATTCGGACACGACCTGAACTGTGCCACGAAGGACGATTGCAGAGGCCGTGTCCGAATGTCAGACCTGACCCCGATTTGCTTATATCGTCAGGAAACGCGGTAGCGCCCTTCCCACACGGCGCCCGGCGCCAGTTCGACCGGCGCCAGTTGCGCCGGCTCGATGCACACGAAACGCTGGTACTCGTCGTCTTCCATATCGGCCAGCGCGGCCGTATCCGCTGCGCCCGGATTCCACACCACGGCATCGCTAAAACCTTCCTGCTCCAGCGTCAGTACGCGCGCCCAGGTGCCCAGGGTGATGTTGCCGGCAACATTCTCATAAACCACGTCGAGCTTGTCCGCGATCGACAAGGTCCCCGCCTCGAGCCCCTCGATGCGCACGTCCGCCAGGTGCGGCACCAGGTGATAGGTATGCAGCGCCGCTGCGAACGGGAAGGGTGCGTCGCCCGCGTTGCGCACGCTGAACGCCATCTCCAGCGCATTGGCGCGCACAGTCACGCGTAGCTTCAGAGCGAAGCGGTGCGGCCAGGCGGCGGCCGTTGCCGGCGCCAGGTCGGCCTCATTCAGGCCGAATTCCGCCCACGCCCCATCGCCCTCGATGCCGTGCCCTTCCAGGCGCCAGGTGCTGAGCCGCGCGAAGCCATGCCGCATGCCGTCGCCGCGTTCGCCGAACTGGGGAAAGATGACCGGCACGCCGCCACGGATCGCGCGGCTGCCATCCAGGGCCGAACGGCTGCTGAGGAACATGCGCTCGCCGCCGTCGGCGCCGTGCCACGACACCAGGTGGCCGCCATACAGGGTGACGACGGCGCTGGCGCCGTCCGGCGCCGTGATGCGAATCGCGGGCAGTTGCCCGAAGCTGATGTTTTCCATGATGGGTTCCGGCTCAGGTCTGGCGGCTCTTGGCCATGGGCGGATTATCGGCGAAATAGCGGCGGATGCCATTCGTGATCGCATTGGCCAGCTGGTCCTGGTAGGCGTCGTCGTTCAGGCGCGCTTCTTCCTGCGGGTTCGAGATAAAGGCGGTCTCGACCAGGATGGACGGGATGTCCGGCGCCTTCAGCACGGCAAAGCCGGCCTGCTCGACCGAGGCCTTGTGCAGGCGGTTGATGCCGCCGATTTCCTTCAGCACGGCCTTGCCCAGCTTGAGGCTGTCGTTGATCTGGGCCGTGGTCGACAGGTCGAACAGCACGCTGGCCAGGTGCTTGTCGCTGGTACCCGTCAGGTTGGCGCCGCCGATCAGGTCGGCCTTGTTCTGGTCGTTCGCCAGCCAGCGCGCCGCGCTCGAACTGGCGCCTTTTTCCGACAGCACGAACACCGACGAGCCGCGCGCGGTCGGCGAGATCCAGGCGTCGGCGTGGATCGACACGAACAGGTCGGCCTGCACCTTGCGCGCCTTTTGCACGCGGGTGCCCAGCGGCACGAAGAAGTCGCCGTCGCGGGTCAGCATCACGCGCGTATTCGGCATCTGCTCCAGCTTGGCCTTGAGGCGCTTGGCCACCGCCAGCACGATGTCTTTTTCGCGGCTGCCCTTGGCGCCGATCGCGCCCGGGTCTTCGCCGCCATGGCCCGGATCGAGGGCGATAGTGATCATGCGCGCCACCTTCTGGGCCGGCGCCGGGGCGGTTGCCTTGGCCGGCGGCGGCTGCACCGCCAGGGCCGGGGCCGTTCCCTTCAGGCCGGACATCTCGGCTTCCAGCTTGGCGATCGCGTCCGGGCCGGCATTCGGCTGGGTGCGCGGGACGGCGGGCGGCGGCACGGGAATCTGCACCGGCGGCGTGCCGGTGGCGGGATTGGGCGAGGCCGGCGCGCCGGCCACCGGCGTACTGGCGACGGGGTCGCCCAGGGCCGGCTGGTCGGCCGCCAGGGTCGTGGTCGGGCCCGGACTCCAGTCGCCCTGTTCGATCAGGGCGGCGATCGGGTCGACCGGGGCGGCCGGGTACAGGTCGAACACCAGGCGATGCTGGTAGCCGGCCACCGGGGCCAATGTAAACACCTGCGGCTTGATCTCGGCCTTGAGGTCGAACACCAGGCGCACCACGTTCGGCCGGTTCTGGCCGACCCGCACCTGCTTGATGTACGGATCGTTTGCCTCGATCTTGGCCACCAGGCTCTTGAGCGTGGGGCTCAAGGCAAGGCCGTCGATATCGACCACCAGGCGTGGCGGATCGGGGATCAGGAAATGTTCGGCCTTGAGGTCGGTGTCGTTTTCCAGCGTCACCCGGGTATAGTCGGGGGCGGGCCAGACACGGACGGCCAGGATTTCATTGGCGCTGGCGTGCAGCGGGATGACGGACAGCAGCAGCGTGCCGCCGGCCTTGAGCAGGACGCGGCGGCGCGAGGACGCAGGCGTCACGCTGGCGGCTGGGGCGGCAGAAGGGGGGCGAGACGGTCGAGGCATAGCAGGCCTAATTCGGACAACGCCTGCAATTCTACATCACGGCCGGGCCCGCTAACGTTGAGCAAGACACGCAAGTCGGGCGGCGGCAACACCGGATCGCCTTTTTCGGGCCACTCGACGATACATACATTGCGCCCGTCGAAGTCCTCGCGAAAGCCCGCATCCAGGAATTCTTCCGGGCTGGACATGCGGTACAGGTCGTAGTGGATGACGTTCAAGGGCTTGCCATCGAGCATTACTCGATACGGTTCCGACAAGGTGTAGGTCGGGCTTTTGACATTGCCGGCATGGCCGGCCGACTGCAGCAGCGCGCGGGTGAGGGCGGTCTTGCCGGCGCCGAGGTCGCCGTGCAGAAAGATCACCAGGCCCGGCTGCAAGGCGCGCGCCAGGGCGGCGCCGAGGGCGGAAGTGGCGGACTCGTCCGGCAGATAGCGCTGCAAGTGCGATTTAAAAGGCTGCATCGAATAAAATAGCGAGTTGTCTTGCGTGATTTCTTGCGGTATGCCCACTTCCCCCGACCCTGCTCCCGACCTGCCCCAGCTTGCGCGCGCCATCAAGACGTGGGGCAAGGAGCTGGGCTTTGCCGACGTGCGCATCGCCGACGTCGACCTGGGCCACCTGGAGGCCGGCCTGCAAGCCTGGCTGGACGCGGGGTACCACGGCGAGATGGATTATATGGCAAGCCATGGCATGAAGCGTGCCCGTCCCGCCGAACTGGTGCCGGGCACGGTGCGCGCCATCGTGGCGCGCATGGATTACCTGCCCGCCTCCCAGGATGCCGACTGGCGCGCCGGGGAGCGCCTGCGCCAGCAGGATCCTGATGCCGCCGTGGTCTCGGTCTACGCCCGGGGCCGCGACTACCACAAGGTCTTGCGCAACCGCCTGCAGTCGCTCGCTGGAAAGATCCAGGAAGCGATCGGTCCGTTCGGCTTTCGCGTGTTCACCGATTCGGCGCCGGTGATGGAGTTGCCGCTGGCCGAAAAGGCCGGGCTAGGCTGGCGCGGCAAGCACACGCTGCTGCTGTCGCGCGCGGCCGGCTCGACCTTCTTCATCGGCGAGATCCTGGTCGACCTGCCGCTGCCCGTCGATCCGCCCACCGGCGCGCATTGCGGCCAATGCCAGGCCTGCATCGACCTGTGCCCGACCGGGGCGATCCTGGGGCCGGGCAAGCTCGACGCGCGGCGCTGCATCTCTTATCTGACGATCGAGCTGAAAAGCAGTATCCCGGAAGAACTGCGGCCCCTGATCGGCAACCGCATCTATGGCTGCGACGATTGTCAGGTGGCCTGTCCGTGGAACAAGTTTGCCCAGCGTGCTTCGGTGCCGGATTTCGACGAACGCAACGGCCTGGGCGAGGGCGACCTGGTCGGCCTGTTCGCCTGGGACGAAGAAGAATTCAACCGCCGCATGGAAGGCAGCCCGATCCGCCGGATCGGCCACGAGCGCTGGCTGCGTAACCTGGCGGTAGGATTGGGAAATGCCGCCGAGAAAAAGCGCGGAGATGCGGTCATCGTGGCTGCCTTGCAATCCCGGCGCGATCATCCATCCGAACTGGTGCGTGAGCACGTCGCCTGGGCCCTGGCGCGCCACGCCGCCTGAGCCGACAGGGAATCAGACCATCAGATCTCGATGCGCTTCAGGCGCAGGGCCGACCAGTCGCCGTCGATCGAGATCATGGCCACGCCGGTGATGCCGTTTTCCTTGGCATAGGCATTGATCGAATCGCGGTTGATGTCGGTGGCCTTGGAGGCGGTCTGCTTGAGGTAGGCGATCCACAGCGAACCCTTCTCGCCCAGCTTGCGTTTGGCGACGTCGAAATAATGCTCGAGATCCTTGCGGTGCATGCAGAACATCAGGATCACGTCGAAGGGACCGTCGCCCTCCTTGACGATCTCGGCCGGCATCTGGGCCGCCACGTTCGGATTCACCTGGCCATTGAGCACCAACATCGATTTTGCCGTTCGTAAAAACATCTTGTCTGCAACTGTCTTTTCGTTCATTGGAGTTTCCTAAAAGAGAGTGGCATCGCGGCGCCCAGGGCCGCGGCGCGTTCAAGACTATTTTACAAGGCTTCCATTGAGAAGCTGGAACGCTTGACGCGACAAGGTCGGCAAAAAGGGAGAGACCGCGCGAACGCGCGGCCGGTATTTACTTCAGCAGCCCGGCCAGCTCGACGGCTGTCTTGACCTGCATCTTGTCGAAGATATGGGCCCGATGCACCTCGACCGTGCGCATGCTGATGCCCAGTTTATCGGCCACCACCTTGTTCATCATGCCGGCCAGGATCAGGTCGAGCACTTCGCGTTCGCGCGCCGACAGGGTAGCCAGGCGCGCCTGCACGCCGGCCGAGGCGGCGGCCTTGCGCGAGGCGGCGAGGGCTTCCTCGACCCGGTCCATCAGCTGGTTGTCGTTGAATGGTTTCTCGAAGAAATCGAAAGCGCCGCGCTTGAGCGAGTCGACCGCCATCGGTACGTCGCCGTGGCCGGTGAGAAAGATCACGGGCAGGCGCGGCAGCAGGCCGCGCTTGAACAGGTCATCGAACACGGCGATGCCGTTCATGCCGGGCATGCGCACGTCGAGCAGGAGGCAGTCGCCGCTGACGTCGAGGTCTTGCAGGGCGTCGAGGAATTCCTGGCCGCCCGCGTAACCGCGTGCGGGCAGGCCGCGCGATTGCGCCAGCCAGGCGAGCGAGTCGCGAATGACTTCTTCGTCGTCGACGATGTGCAGCATGCAGGTCTCCGTAGTGGCGGGATCGGATTCCCGCCTTGTTGCTTTTCTAATAAAGATGGCGCATCCAGCCAACACCGGTGCGCCGCAGACCGGATTTTAGCCCAGCGCCCGGCTTGCCGCTTGGGCCGGCAGCGAAAAAGTGAACACGGTGCCGCCGGCCGGATGCGGTGCATGGCTCAGGGTGCCGCCATGGAACTCGATCGCGGTGCGGCAGATCGACAAGCCCATCCCCATACCCTCGGCCCGGGTCGAGTAGAACGGAGAAAACAGCCGCTCGGCTACTTCAGGCGCGATGCCGTGGCCGCGGTCGATCACCGACACCGCCACCTGCTCATCCGCGTGCACGGCCTCGATACGCAGCACGCGCTGGTCCGGCGCCGTGTCCTGCATGGCCTGGATCGCATTGCGGGTGAGGTTGAGCAGCACTTGCTCCAGCATCACGCGGTCGGCCAGCACGGTTGGCAAGCCGGGCGGCAATTGCACGCGCAGCGCCACGCCGGCCTGGCGCGCCTGCAGCTCGATCAGGGCATGCACGTTGGAAATGACGCTGCGGATCGTTACCTCCTGGCGCAGCGGTTCGCGCTTCTTGACGAACTCGTGCACGCTGCGGATGATCTGGCCAGCGCGCTGGGCTTGCTGGCGCGCCTGTTCCAGCGCATGGCGCAGCATGCCCGGCTTGAGGTCGTCGCCGCTGCCGGCGGCGCGCTCGAGCATGTTCAGGGCGCCCACCGTGTAGCTGGAAATCGCCGCCAGCGGCTGGTTCAGCTCGTGCGCCAGCATCGACGACAACTCGCCCATGGTGGCCAGACGCGCGCTGGCCTGCAGCTTTTCTTCCTGCTGGCGGTTGAGTTCTTCGACCCGCTTGCGGTCGGTGATGTCGAGTACCGAGCTCATCCAGCCGGTATGGCGGCCGTCGACGTCCACCAGCGGCGCCTCGAACACCAGCACGGGCACCCGGGCGCCGTCCGGACGCTGGAACACCGTCTCGAATTGCGGCGTGACCTTGCCCGACAAGATGCCCTGGAAGCGTTCCTCGTATTCGGCGGTCGCTTCCGGCGCCCAGTAGGCCATCGGCGGTTTCTTGCCGATCAATTCTTCCGGCGGGTGGCCGACGATCTGGCAGAAGGCGCGGTTGACGTAGGTGACGCGGCCCTCCAGGTCGCGTGCACGCAGGCCCGTGAGCAGCGAATTTTCCATCGCCGTGCGAAACGCCATCTGCTGGCGCAGCGCGCTTTCGGCCGCCAGCGTGCGCGAGATGTGGCGCCACAGCGCGGCCAGACTGGTCAACAGGCCCAGGGCCAGCACGATCACCGAGCCCACCAGCAGGTTCGGCAGCAATTGCGGCGCGCGCTTGACGCTGTTGGTCGACAGCACCAGCTGGGCGCCCGGCAGGTCGAGCTCGCGCTGGTGGGTGTAGACGCCGCGTCCCGGCCCGCCGGCGGCGCGCCGCGCCACCGCCTGTTCGTCGCGGTCGAGCAGGGCCAGCGCGTTATCCTGGGCAAACCACCAGGGCACGGTTTCGTCGAGCAGCACCTGCAGGCTGTAGGTCGCGACCAGGCTGCCCGTGAACTGGCCGTTGCGGAACAGCGGCAGGTAGAAGTCGATCAGCCCATGGGTGGATGGCGTGGCGCCATACGGTTCGCTGTAGCGGCCGCGCCGGATCGAGCGCGCCATTTCTCCGGCCAGCATCGTGGTCTCGGGCAGGCCGGCAGCGGGCAGGTCGGCGCCATGGCTGTCCAGCACCGCGCCGGCGGCGTTGCTCCACACCACGCGCACCAGTTCCGGGCCGTTGACGAACATCTGGCGGAAACGCGCCTGCAACTTCTCCGGCGGCAGCGGCGCGACCACCAGGTCGGCGCCGAGGGCGCTGAGCGCATCCTCGCTGCGCGCCAGTTCGAAGCGCAAGGTTTGCTCGACCCACAGCGTGTCCGCAATCAATTGCTCTTGGCGCTCAGTGCTTTCCATCTGGCGCGCCTGCCACGGCAGCCAGATCAGCACCGCGAGGAATAGCAGCACCAGCAGCATCGGCACCAGCCAGCGCCAGAATCGCCAGGCGCGAATGCGCGCGCGCGGTTCCGACATGGGCTGGGCGAACGGAATTTTCATGCATGAGTCCTGTATTGGTTAAACTGTCCAGCTGTTGTGGAAGTCCACGATGGCGGTCGAGCACGGCGCGGCACAGACTTGCGTTCGGCAGTGCATCCGCCAGTGTAAGGGAAGCGCCTCGGTGCTTTCCAAGGTTTTATTAGAAAGAATCAGACCGTCATGCAGATCAAGACCCTGGTCGCCACAGCGCTGTTCGTGCTGGCGGCGGCCGCGAGTGTCGACGCCCTGGCGCAGGGACCGATCGTCATCAAGTTCAGCCACGTGGTGGCGCCCGATACGCCGAAGGGCCGGGCCGCCGAGCGATTCAAGGAGTTGGCCGAGCAAATGACGGGCGGCCAGGTCAGGGTGGAAGTGTATCCCAACAGCCAGCTATACAAGGACCGCGAGGAGCTCGAGGCCCTGCAACTGGGCGCGGTGCAGATGCTGGCGCCGTCGCTGGCCAAGTTTTCGCCGCTGGGCGTGCGTGAGTTCGAGGCATTCGACTTGCCGTATATCTTCCCGGACAAGGCGGCACTGTACAAGGTCACCGAAGGAAGGATAGGGCGCGACCTGCTGCGCAAACTCGAGTCCAAGGGCATCACCGGCCTGGCATTCTGGGATAACGGCTTCAAGATCATGTCGGCCAACCAACCCTTGACCTCGCTCAAGGATTTCGAGGGATTGCGCATGCGTATTCAGGCGTCCAAGGTATTGGATGCGCAGATGCGCGCGCTGGGCGCCCAGCCGATGACGCTGGCTTTTTCGGAGGCCGCACCCGCCCTGCGCGATGGCGTGGTGGAGGGTACCGAGAACACGCCGTCGAATATGTACACCCAGCGCATGCACGAGACGCAAAGCCACCTGACGGTGTCCAACCACGGCTATCTGGGTTACGCGGTGATCGTTAACAAAAAGTTCTGGGATGGACTGCCGGCCGCCACTCGCAATACCCTGGCGCGCGCCATGCGCGAAGCCACGGTGTACGAGAAAAAGATCGCCCAGCGCGCCAATGACGACGCCATGGAAGCCATCCGCCAGGCCGGCACCACGGCGATCCACACGCTCACACCAGCCCAGCAGGCCGAATGGCGGCGTGCGATGCAACCCGTGTATGGACAAATGGAGAGCCGCATCGGCAAGGAAACCGTACGCGCCATCTTGCGCGAAGTCGAGCGTTGAGGCAGGCTGGAGCGCTAGGATGTGGGGTGGCGTGCTGACATGCGCCTACAGCATGTCCACAATGACGTTTTGTTTATAAGTAAAATAATTTTCCGAATTTGTGGCCGAAAAGATACATTTTCTACAAGCACTTGCGTTATGATGGGGCTCATGCGCACTGGGATGGTGCGCGGCAGTGCCAAGAACAAGCAACAGACGGGCATTTCGAAAAACCGTCGCGAGCGGCGGCAGTTGCGGTCGAGA
Organism: Massilia sp. CFBP9026; assembly: GCF_034045165.1. Classification (NCBI taxonomy): domain Bacteria; kingdom Pseudomonadati; phylum Pseudomonadota; class Betaproteobacteria; order Burkholderiales; family Oxalobacteraceae; genus Massilia; species Massilia sp. CFBP9026. The sequence goes on along the minus strand of NZ_JAXCWH010000002.1, from coordinate 88,520 downwards.
AGCGCAGCCGTACGTGAGTACGGCGAGCATCGCAGGCCGCAACTGCAACGCGCAGCAGGTTTGTCGAGATGCCAAGCGGCATGTAAAGGTTTTTGGGGGAGCATTGATAAAAGCACGGTATTCATACCGGAGACATTCGAGGAGACACCACGTTTGACAGAAGTCGCTGGCATTGACCAAGCGGCCGGAAACGTGACCCGAATTGGAGCGCACCCGAGGGTGCGCTTTTTTTTCGCCTGAACAGTCCAATCGCTGGCCGGGTGCGCGCTGCGCGGTTAAGATGCCTGTGCAACACTTTGCTCAGTAGACCCATCATGAAGACCGATCCAGCCAGCCAGATTTTCAATGCCATCGTGCCCGCTCCCTTCGGCGCGCTGGGCATCCGCATCGCCGACGACAAGCTGCGCGAAGTGGTCTACCTGCCACCTTCTTTCGAAGAAAAAGACGCGGACAGCGCCATCGCCCAGCAGAGCGCCGAGCAGCTCGCACGCTACCTGGCCGACCCCGATTTCACCTTCGACCTGCCCTTAACGGCGGTCGGCACCGAGTTCCAGCGCAAGGTGTGGCAAGAAATCAGCGCCATCCCGCGCGGCGCCGTGCGCACCTATGGCCACCTGGCCAAGGTAATCGGCTCGCATCCGCGCGCCGTGGGCCAGGCTTGCGGCGCCAATTGGTTCCCGCTGGTCATTCCCTGCCACCGGGTGACGGCAGCCGGCGGCCTGGGCGGCTTCTCGAACCAGAATGACGAGAACGGTTTCCATCTTTCGGTCAAGCGCTGGCTGCTGCGGCACGAAGGCGCCACCGCCGCTCCATGGCAGCAGCAGTCGATCTGGCCCTGATCGACGAGTTCTGCGACACGCTCTGGCTGGAACAGGGCCTGGCGAAGAACTCGCTCGACGCCTACCGGCGCGACCTGCGCCTGTTCGCCGGCTGGCTGGATGCCAAGCGTCCCGGCCGCGGCCTGCTGGCCGTGGGACCCGAAGACCTGGCCGCCTATTTCGCCGACCGTCACCCGGAGTCGCGGCCGAGCACGGCCAACCGCCGGCTGTCGGTGTTCAAGCGCTTCTATGGCCTGGCGCTGCGGCGCGGACAGATCGCGACCGATCCCTGCCTCAAGATGCCGTCGGCGCGCCAGCCGACCCGCTTCGTGCATACCCTGACCGAGGACCAGGTCGAGGCCTTGCTGGCCGCCCCCGATATTTCGACGCCGTTGGGTTTGCGCGAGCGCACAATGCTGGAGCTGATGTATGCCAGCGGCTTGCGGGTGTCGGAACTGGTGGCCCTGAAACTGGTCGAAGTGAGCCTGAACGATGGTGTGCTGCGGGTGACCGGCAAGGGCAGCAAGACGCGCCTGGTGCCGTTCGGCGAAGAGGCGCGGCGCTGGCTCGAACGTTATTTGAAGGATGCGCGCGGCATCATCCTGAACGGCCAGGTCGACGACGCCCTGTTCGTCACGGGCCGTGGCGGCCCGATGACGCGCCAGATGTTCTGGATCCTGGTCAAGAAACATGCGTCGAAGGCCGGCGTCACCGGTCCGCTGTCGCCGCACACGTTGCGCCACGCCTTCGCCACCCATTTGCTGAACCACGGGGCTGACTTGCGCGTGGTGCAATTACTACTGGGCCATGCCGATATTTCGACGACCCAGATCTACACCCACGTGGCGCGCGAGCGCCTGAAACGCCTGCACGCACAGCATCATCCACGTGGATAGCGTAAGTCGGGAGTTGCGGAGTAGTCCATAATGGCTGTGCAGATGCAGCATTTCCTTGGAATAAACATGTCGAGGTGACTATGGCACGGAACAATTTTTCGTACGAAAAGCGTCAACGGGAACTCGAAAAGAAGCGCAAGGCCGAAGAAAAAGCCAAGCGCAAGCTGGAAGCGAAGAACGCGCCGGCTGATGGCGCCGAGGCCGCGCAGCCGGATGGCGATGCGGACGGCGCAGAAGAGGACGCCACGCCAGGCGAAGAGCGCACTCCCGCCGCGGCGCCGTCGAGCCTGGCCTAGACCGGCCCATCAAGAGGATTGCGCGCGTGCTCCGTCGAGATCGATGGAGCCCCTGGCGCATGATGGAACTATAAGCATCTACACCGGTGCGAGCCATCTGAATGCGACAAGCTGTCAGTTGGCCGGTGTGAATGGCGGTATGACGCGATGGAGCGCATGCCGTCCGCCGTTTGCGAGCTCGCAAACGGCATGGCCCGCGACGGTATAACAATGTCGGTGTTGTCTACCTGATTATTGTCGTTTCCACAGCGAAAGGCCGTTGCTTTGAACGAACCATCGCCGAAGCCAGCGGCGTCCACGTCCGCGCCTTTATCCGATCCTCCGCTTGCCGGGGAAGGGAAGGCCATTCCCGCGGGCGACTTTCCGGGCCGCGTCGAGGCAGGGCCCGAAGCCTTCGGCTGGCTCCACCATTTCGTCACGGCGCTCGAGCTGGCACCGGCGGTCGCCGTGCATTCGATGGACCAGGCCGGCACCATCCGCTTCTGGAACCGCGCCAGCGAAGAACTGTACGGCATCCCTTCCAGCGAGGCGGTCGGCAAGCCCTTCCGCGAGCTGGTATTCCACCTCGACCACCAGGCCGAGTTCGAGGACGCGATCGCCGCGATCTGGCGCAGCGGCCACGCGCCGCCAGCGCGCGACTGGCAGGTGCAATCGTGCGCCGGCCGGCGCCACTGGGTCTATTCCTGCCACTACCCGGTCAAGCACGACAGCGTGATGCAAGAAATCTTCTGCATGGAAGTCGACATCACGGCGCGCAAGGAGGCCGAGAGCAACCTGGCGCAGGCGGCCCAGGTATTCCAGAATGCGCGCGACGCCATCATCATGATGGATGCCGACTACCGCGTGCGCGCCGTCAACGGCGCCTTCACCAGCATCACCGGCCATGCCCCCGAGCACATCCTCGGCCAGTCGCTGGCCAGCCTGGGGTGGGATGCGGCCGACGGCTTCTACGAGCGCATCTGGTCCGAACTCGACGGCCAGGATCACTGGGAAGGCGAACTGGCCAGCGTGCGCAGCAATGGCGAGCGCTATCCGGTACGGGTGGCATTGACGGCGATCCGCGACGCCCACGGCGACGTGGCCAGCTATATGGCAATGCTGTCCGACATCAGCGAGCGCAAGCGCTTGGAGGAGCAGGTGCGGCACCAGGCCGAGCACGACGCCCTGACCGGCCTGCCCAACCGCATCCTGTTCCTCGACCGCCTGCACCAGGCGCTGGCCACCTGGCGCCGCCAGCGCGACCGCTGCGCGGTGATGTTCCTCGATCTCGATAAATTCAAGCCGATCAACGATAACCACGGCCACCAGGCCGGCGACGCCGTGCTGCGCGAGGTCGCCGCGCGCCTGCGCGCCTGCGTGCGCCGGGTCGACACCATCAGCCGCCTGGGCGGCGACGAATTCGTGGTGCTGCTGGCTGACATCAAGGGCGCCGACCAGGCCGCGCACGTGGCCGGCGCCGTCACCCAGGCGGTGGCGCGCCCCATCGACGTGGGCGGGCAGCAGGTGGCGCTGTCGGTCTCGATCGGCATCGCGCTGTGCCCCGACGACGGCGACGAGGTGGAGGCCCTGCTGCACCATGCCGACGTCGCGATGTACCACGCCAAGCAGGACGGACGCGACACCTTCCGCTTCTTCGATCCGGCCATGAACGCCCATGTGATCGAGCGGGTCGAGCTCGAGAACCGGCTGCGCCAGGCGATCGAGAGCCAGGAGTTCGTGCTCGAATACCAGCCCGAGGTCGAGGTGGCGAGCGGCCGCGTCGGCACGGTCGAGGCCTTGCTGCGCTGGCGCCATCCCGAGCGCGGGCTGCTGCTGCCGCAGCACTTCCTGCCGGTGGCCGAGGAATCCGGCCTGATCGTCCCGATCGGCGAGTGGGTGTTGAAGGAAGCCTGCCGCCAGGCGCGCGCCTGGCACGATGCGGGTTGCGCGGTGCAGGTCGCCGTCAATCTGTCCGACGGCGAAGTCGCGCACGCGGGACTGTTGCGGGCCGTCGACGCCGCCCTCCAAGGCGCTGGCCTGGCGCCGGAGTGGCTCGACCTGGAAATTACCGAAGACGCGCTGGTGCGCGGCGAAACGGCTTTCGAGACGGCGATGGCGCTGCGCGCACGCGGCGTGCAGCTAAGCATCGACCATTTTGGCACCGGCACCTCGAGCCTGGAGGCGCTGCGCCGCTTCCCGCTCACCAAGCTCAAGATCGACCGCAGCTATGTGGGCGGCGTCGGGCACGACCCGGTCGATGCGGCCATGGTGCCGGCCATCATCTCCGTAGCGCGCAGCCTGGGTTTGCGGGTGGTGGGGGAGGGCGTGGAGACGGCCGAGCAGCTGGACTTTCTGCGCCGGCATGGCTGCGACGATTACCAGGGCTTTTTTGCCGGCGCGGCCATGGCGACACCCGACCTGTCACCGCATCCTGGCTGATGCGGTTGTCGGACCGTTGCCGGTCAGGTCAAATCGCGCTGTCCGAACAACCTTATCCTGGCCAGCACCTGCCCATGATCCGAGGCCTCGGGCAAGCCGAGATTCAGGTGGTCGTTCAGGTACACGACATCCACCACCTCCCCGATCGCCCCCGGCAGCGCCGGATTGAACTCGGGCGACACCAGGATGTGGTCGATGGTCGAATGGCGCGTGTCGTGCAGGATCGAGAAGCCGACGTGGCGCTGGTGGTCGAGCCGGCGCTGCACCTGGCTGGCGTCGAACAAGCGCTCGCCGACCGGCGTGCCTTCGCCCAGCACGATCTCGGTGGTCACCGAATCGGCCACGTCGTTGAAGTCGCCCAGCACGATGCGCGGCCGGCGGTTGGCGTGGGCCATGTCGGTGAGCAGCACGCGCAGCGCGGTGGCCTCGGTGCCGCGCCGGACCAGCGAGCGCAGGCAGGCCAGCGCATACAGGTGCGGGTCGGCGCCGCTGTCGCTCGAACGATAGTCGGGCCGGCGCGACTTGAGGTGGACCACGACCACGTCGATCACTACCCCCGACGCCGCGATCACGCCCGCATGCAGGGGCGCGCGGGTAAACCGGTCCGGGTCGCGGCTGCCGGACGGCATCGTGACGTTATCAGGGAACATGGGCAGTTGCGATCCGGGCTCGGCCAGCGGCAGGCGCGAGACCAGGGCCACGCTCGGGGTCAGGCGCGGCGCGTTCGGGTCGGGGTCGAAGCCGATGTGGTGGGCGTCGCGATAGCGCCGGCTGCGCCGCAGCACTTCCTTCAGCACGCTTTGCGAAAAGATCTCCTGGAAGCCGATCACGTCGGCATTGATCAGGTCGAGCTGGTGCGCGGTCCAGTCGAGCTTGGCCTCGTATTCCTCGGCCGTGAAGGGCGCGAGGTTGTCATACAGCCGGGCGCCGGGCGGGGCCAGGTTGAAAGCATTGAAGGTGGCAAAGCGAAGTTCTTCCTGCATAATAGAAACCCCTATTGATCGTCTTTAGCGTAACACGCATGGCCAAGAAAGAGCACGTCTCAGAGACACCCGCCACCCAGTTCCTGCGCAAGCATGCCGTCGCATTTTCCGAGCATCCTTATGAGTACGAAGAGCATGGCGGCACGGCAGTGTCCTCGAACGCGCTCGGCGTGCCCGAACACGACGTGGTCAAGACCCTGGTCATGCAGGACGAGGCCGCCAAGCCGCTCATCGTGCTGATGCATGGCGACTGCAAAGTGTCGACCAAGAACCTGGCGCGCGCCATACCCTGCAAGTCGGTCGAGCCGTGCAAGCCGGACGTCGCCCAGCGTCACTCAGGGTATCTGGTCGGTGGCACCTCGCCGTTCGGCATCCGCAAGGCAATGCCGGTCTACGTCGAGGAAAGCATCCTGGCGCTGGACAAGATCTACATCAATGGCGGCCGCCGCGGCTACCTGGTCGGCATCGACCCGAAGGTGCTGGTTGACGTGCTGAAGGCGCGCCCCGTGCAATGCGCCCTGGCCGAGTAACTTTATCCTTCGCGATCCGATGGTGTATATTCACGACCGATTTCCGGTAATGACACCAGCCGGAACCCACTGAGAGACTAGATGAACACCCTGATTGCCACCATCGCCGCCTATCTGCTCGGCTCGATTTCCTTCGCGGTCGTGATGAGCCGCGTCTTCGGCCTGTCCGACCCGCGCACCTATGGCTCCAAGAACCCCGGCGCCACCAATGTGCTGCGCAGCGGCAGCAAGAAGGCCGCGATCGCCACCCTGGTCGGCGACGCCGCCAAGGGCTGGCTGGCGGTCTGGCTGGCGGTGCAGTTCGGCCCCGACGTCGGCCTCGACGACACCGGCATCGCCCTGGTCGCGATCGCCGTCTTCCTGGGCCACCTGTGGCCCGTGTTCTTCCGCTTCGTGGGCGGCAAGGGCGTGGCCACCGCGCTGGGCGTACTGCTCGGCATCAATCCATGGCTCGGCCTGGCGACCCTGGCCACCTGGCTGATCGTCGCCTACGCCTTCCGCTATTCTTCGCTGGCGGCCTTGGTCGCTTCGATCTTCGCGCCGTTCTACTACGGCCTGCTGTTCGGCGTCGATGCTATCCTGTTCGCCGTATTCGCGATGAGCGCGCTGCTGCTGTGGCGTCACAGCAGCAATATCGGCAACCTGATCGCCGGCAAGGAATCGAAGATCGGCAGCAAGTCCGCCGGCGCCAAGAAGGCAAAATAAAGCCGGCGCGCGCCGGATTTTCTTGCAGGCGTTACCATTCGTCTCGAACAGCGGCACATCCGTGCCGCGCCGGACAGAAAGGTGGTAAGCCGTGAGCAAGCAACTCAGGATCGATTTTGTGTCGGACGTCTCGTGCCCATGGTGCGCGATCGGCCTGAAATCGCTGGAACAGGCCCTGTTGAAGGTCGGCGACGAGGTGCGCGTCGACCTGCATTTCCAGCCCTTCGAACTGAACCCCGACATGGGCCCGGACGGCCAGGACATCGTCGAGCACGTGACGCAGAAATATGGCGCCACGGCCGAGCAGCAAGCCGCCACCCGCGAAACGATCCGCGAACGCGGCGCCGCCGTCGGGTTTACCTTCGACATGGAGCGGCGCGGCCGCATCTACAACACCTTCGACGCCCACCGCCTGCTGGCCTGGGCCGAGGACGAAGGCAAGCAGCGTCAACTGAAGACCGCACTGCTGGAAGCCTATTTCACCCGCTGCGAAGACCCGAGCAACCACGAGGTGCTGCTACGCACGGCCGAGAGCGTCGGCCTGGACCGTGAGCGGGCCGCCATCATCCTGGGCTCCAATGAATATGCGGAAGACGTGCGCACGCGCGAACAATTCTTCCAGCGCGCCGGCGTCAAGTCGGTGCCGGCGATCATCATCAACCAGCGCCATCTGATTTCCGGCGGCCAGCCGCCGGAGGTGTTCGAGCGGGCGTTGCGCGAGATTCCGGGGTTGGAAGCAGGGGCTGAATCGCAAAACTCTGAGGCTTGAGTTAGCTCAAATACGTCGTTCCCGCGCAGGCGGGAACCCAAGTTTGCTAGCGCTGTCGTTATGCCAGCAACTTAGGTTCCCGCCTGCGCGGGAACGACGGTCTTGGGGCGAACTAATACTGCATATGTCCCATGTGGCTCTAGCATGGAAAGCTACGTCAACTCCAGCACCACCGGCTGATGATCCGACGCCGCCGTCTCCGACTGCACGTCGAGCGCCGTCAGCCGCGACGCCAGGTCGTCGGTCACGAAGAAATAGTCATAGCACTCAGGCCGCTCGGGCCACGGGAAACCGTGCAGCCCGGTGGTCGGTGCGCGCGCCATGTCGCCGTGCAGCACGCGCCAGGCGTCCACCAGCGGCAGCGCGCCGGGTTCGGGCGCCGCCAGCAGCGCCTGGTAATCCGGTGCATCGGGCGCGAAATTGAAGTCGCCGCACAGGATCGCCGAACCGGGCCGGAAGCCCAGCTGGAACGGCGCATCGAGGTTCGGATCGGGCTGGAACAGGCGCGAGCGGGCGCAGGCTTCGGCATGCAGCTCGCGGATGCGCGCCACTTGCGCCATGCGCTGCGGCGGCGAATAGTATTCCAGGTGGGTGGTCAGCAGGCGCAGCTTGCCGGTCGGCGCATCGATCACGGTTTCGAGCAGGCCGCGCGGCATGCCGGCGGGGTGCTCCGGATCAGCCGGCCAGGGCAGCAAGTGACGGTGCACCTGCGAGATACGGTACTTGGAGAGGATCAGGTTGCCGAACATCCGCGGAACGTTGTTCTTGTAGATTTCACTCGGGGCGTGCTCCATCGCGTGGTAGCCGCCGAATGCGCCGCTGAGCTGCTTGAACTGGTTGGCGCTGGCGCTGCCCTCGAGCTCGGGGTGGTTGGCGGCCACCTCCTGCAGGCAGATCACATCGGGGTTCAGCCGGCGCAGCACGTCGATGATCGCGTGGATGCGTATCCTGCCGTCCTTGCCACAACCCCAACGAATATTCCAGCTTACTACGCGCATTGTTCACCTCCGTAAATCTTGATCGACGGATATTGCCACCGTTTGGCGAGCAACGGTCACACGGTAGGATCGATGTCAGGCTGGCAAGTTCAATGGCGAATTCGAGCGCTTCCCTTGTTATTTATGCAGCTTCGAGCTCGTCCAGTGGCCAGCGCGGGCGCACCGTGAAGGCGTAATCGCGCTGGGCCAGCGCCGGGTTGCGCTCGAGGCGCATGGCGCCGGCGAAGGCGATCATGGCGCCATTATCGGTGCAGAATTCCAGCTCCGGGTAATAGACCTTGAACTTGCGCTTGGCGGCGGCCGCGTTCAGCGATTCGCGCAATTGCTTGTTGGCGCCGACGCCACCCGCGATCACGAGGCGCTTCAGGCCCGTGTGCTTCATTGCATTGACGCATTTCGCGGTGAGCACGTCGACGATCGCATCGACGAAGCCGCGCGCGATGTTCGCCTTGTCCTGCTCGCAGATATTGGCAATGACCTTTTCTTCGTGGTTCTTGACCACGGTGAGCACCGCCGTCTTCAGGCCCGAGAAGCTGAAATTGAAATCCTTGCTGTGGAGCATAGGGCGCGGCAGGGTATAGGCGGTCGGATCGCCGAACTCCGCCAGGCGAGAAATCGCCGGACCGCCCGGGTAGCCCAGGCCCAGCAGCTTGGCCGATTTGTCGAAGGCCTCGCCGGCCGCGTCGTCCAGGGTCTCGCCCAGCAAGGTATAGCTGCCGACGCCGTCGACCCGCATCAATTGCGTATGCCCGCCCGAGACCAGCAGGGCCAGGAAGGGGAATTCCGGACGCTCGGACGCGAGCAGCGGCGACAGCAGGTGACCCTCGAGGTGGTGCACACCGAGCACGGGTTTATCGAGCGCCAGCGCCAGGCTGCAGGCGACCGAGGAGCCGACCAGCAGCGCGCCGGCCAGGCCCGGGCCTTGCGTGTAGGCGATGGCGTCGATATTCGACGCCGGCAGATCCGCGCGCTTGAGGACTTCGTCCAGCAGCGGAATGGCGCGCCGAATATGGTCGCGCGAAGCGAGTTCCGGCACCACGCCGCCATACTCCTCGTGCATGGCGACCTGCGAGTGCAGGGCGTGGGACAGCAGGCCGCGCTCGGTGTCATACAGAGCAAAGCCGGTTTCATCGCAGGAGGATTCGACGCCGAGAACGATCATGGGAGGAGCAGTTTGAATTAGGCAGAACCGTCGATTTTACCGTACGGTTCGTTCTAATTCACGGACGCTGTAATAACTCCTTGTGCGCTTGACGCAACATGCTCTCGGTCTCTTCCCAGCCGATGCAGCCATCGGTCACCGAGCAGCCATAGGTCAGCTGCGACAGGTCGGCGGGAATCGCCTGGCTGCCGCTGACGATATTCGACTCGATCATCACGCCCACCAGCGATTGGTTGCCGTGACGAATCTGCTGGATCACGTCCGACATCACCAGCGGTTGCAATTCCGGCTTCTTGTAGCTGTTCGCATGCGAGCAGTCGACCACCAGGTTGGCCGGCAACTTTGCCTTGGTCAGCGCCTGTTCGGCAATCGCCACCGACACCGAATCGTAGTTCGGCCGGCCGCCGCCGCCGCGCAGCACCACGTGGCCGTAGGCATTGCCGCTGGTGCGCACGATCGATACCGAACCCTGTCCATTGATGCCCAGGAAGGCATGCGGATTGGCCGAGGACAGCACCGCATTGATCGCGATGCTGACGTCGCCGTCGGTGCCGTTCTTGAAGCCCACTGGCGTGGACAGGCCGGACGACATCTCGCGGTGGGTCTGCGATTCGGTGGTGCGCGCGCCGATCGCGGTCCAGGCGATCAGGTCGCCCAGGTATTGCGGTGAAATCGGGTCCAGCGCCTCGGTCGCGGTCGGCAAGCCCAGCTCGCACACGTCGAGCAGGAAGCGGCGCGCGCGTTCCATGCCGACGTCGACGCGGAACGAGTCGTCCATGAACGGATCGTTGATATAGCCCTTCCAGCCGGTGGTGGTGCGCGGCTTCTCGAAATACACACGCATCACCAGCACCATGGTCTCGCTGACTTCGTCCTGCAGCGCCTTCAGGCGGCGCGCATAGTCGAGGCCGGCTTCTGGATCGTGGATCGAGCAGGGGCCGACCACGACGAACAGGCGCTTGTCCTGGCGATCCAGGATATTGCGCAGCGTCTCGCGACCACCCATGACGGTCGCATAGGCGCGCTCGCTCAGCGGCAGGGTCGCATGGAGCTCGACCGGCGTGGGCATGCGGGTGAACGAGCTGACGTTGGTATTTTCGATTTGAGGCGTGCTGGTCATGATGCTGTCTGGTTTTTTTCAGGTGGATCGGCCAGTGTAGACGGAAATTGCTGCACGTGCATAAGCGATATCGCAAAAACCCTATGCCGCTGCTGCCTGTGCTGCAGGTCAATCCCGTTCCCGTGTATCCTTTTGCCATGACTACCGACACGAATGATATCGAGCGCTTTGTCGCCGCCCCCTTCATCAAGGAAATCGGCCGCGGCGTCAAAGGCGCGCGCAGCATGACGCGCGAGGATGCGCGCGCGCTCTACGCCGCCATGCTGGAAGGCCGGGTCTCGGACCTGGAACTGGGCGCCATCCTGCTCGCCATGCGCATCAAGGGCGAGTCCGTGGAAGAGCTCGGCGGCTTCATGGACGCCGCCGCCGCCTCGTTCTCGCCCCTGCCCACGCCGCGCGGCGAGTTCGCCCCGGTGCTGATCCCGACCTATAACGGCGCGCGCAAGCTGGCCAACCTGACGCCGTTGCTGGCCCTGCTGCTGGCGCGCGAAGGCGTGCCGACGCTGGTGCATGGCGTGCGCACCGACCCGGGGCGCGTGACCACCGCCGAGATCCTGGGGGCGCTGGGCCTGACTGAAGCCACGACCGCGGCCGAGGTGCAGAACGAGTTCGTCCACCTGCGTCCGGCCTTCATGCCGATCGAGCACCTGGCCCCGCGGCTGGCCCAGATGCTGTCGCTGCGGCGGGTGCTGGGCGTGCGCAATTCGACCCATACCCTGGTCAAGATCCTGCAACCCTTCGACGGCCCGGCGCTGCGCCTGGTGTCGTACACCCACCCCGAGTACCTGGAAACCCTGGGCGGATTCTTCGAGGGCGTCGATAGCGAGACGCAAGGCGACGCTTTCCTTATGCGCGGCACCGAGGGCGAGACCGTGGCCCACCCGCACCGCGCCCAGCGCATCGACTGGTTCCATGCCGGCCAGCGCGCGCTGCTGGTAGAGCGCGATGCGCCGACCGACGACTTGTCCGAGGTGCCCGATGGCCGTGACGCGGCCACCACCGCGGCCTGGATCGGCGCCGCGCTGCGCGGCGAGGTGCCGGTGCCGGCCTCGATCGCGACCCAGGTGGCGTATTGCGTGGAAGTGTCGCGCAAGATCCGCGCGCGCAGCCAGCCGCTGGAATAGCTGCTGACCGGGACCCGCCGCTGGCATTACAATGGCGGGTTCGACGGACGGCGGGAAGCAGCAAGCATGGCAAAACAATACGATGTGGCGGTGATCGGCGCGGGCGCGGCCGGGATGATGTGCGCGGCCGTGGCGGCCCAGCAGGGCAAGCGCGTGGTGCTGATCGACCATGCCGGCAAGCTGGCCGAGAAGATCCGCATCTCCGGTGGCGGCCGCTGCAATTTCACCAATATCAATGCCGGCCCGCAAAACTACCTGTCGCAGAATCCGCACTTCTGCAAGAGCGCGCTGTCGCGCTACACGGCCCAGGATTTCCTGGCGCTGGTGAAAAAATACCGCATCAGCCACCACGAAAAGCACAAGGGCCAGTTGTTCTGCAACGACTCGGCCGAACAGATCATCGCCATGCTGCGCGCCGAGTGCGATGCTGGCGGCGTGGAATGGCGCATGCCGTGCAAGGTGGCGGATGTGCAAAAACTGGAGACCGGTTTCTCGATCGACACGGATGGCGGCGAATTGCTGGTCGACAGCGTCGTGGTCGCCACCGGCGGCCTGTCGATCCCCAAGATCGGCGCGACCGACCTCGGCTACCGCATCGCCAAACAGTTCGACCTGAAACTGGTGGACACCCGTCCCGGCCTGGTGCCGCTGACCTTCGACGGCCCCAGCTGGGAGCCCTTCGTGCCGCTGGCCGGCATCGCGCTCGAGGTCGAGGTGAGCACGGGCAGCGCGAAAGGGAAGGGGAACTTGCGCGGCCATTTCCGCGAAGATTTGCTGTTCACGCACCGCGGCCTGTCCGGACCGGCGATCCTGCAGATTTCCAGCTACTGGCAGCCGGGCACGCCGATCGTGATCGACCTGCTGCCCGAGATGGACGTGGCGGAGACCCTGATCGGCCTGAAGAAGACCGAAAAAAAGCAGCTGGGCAATGTGCTGGCCCAATGGCTGCCGGCGCGCCTGGCCGACGGCTTGCTGACGGCCAATGGTTTTGATCCAGCCGCGCGCCTGCCCGACATGGCCGACGCAAAATTGCGCCAGCTGGGCGACGCGATCAATCGCTGGGCTATCGTACCTACCGGCTCGGAAGGGTATCGCAAGGCAGAGGTGACCTTGGGCGGTGTCGACACCAGGGAACTGTCGCAGCAGACCATGATGGCCAATAAAGTGCCGGGTTTGTACTTCATCGGCGAGACGGTCGACGTCACCGGCTGGCTGGGTGGCTACAACTTCCAGTGGGCCTGGGCATCGGGTGTCGCGGCCGGCCTGGCGCTGGCCAATGGCTGATGTGTCAATCGCGGCACACCGCGATTGACAGCGACATAAACGCTTCCATTGATCGACAAACGATGCTAGAATTTCGTTCTTGTCTAAATCCAACGGTTCAATTTTTACATGACCACTATCCGCCTTAAAGAAAACGAGCCGTTCGAAGTCGCAATGCGTCGCTTCAAACGCACCATCGAAAAAACCGGTCTGCTGACTGAACTGCGCGCGCGCGAGTTCTACGAAAAGCCAACCGCAGAGCGCAAGCGCAAGCTGGCAGCTGCCGTGAAGCGTCACTACAAGCGCATCCGCAGCCAGCAACTGCCGAAGAAACTGTACTAATTACAGCTCAGCCGGCCAAGACCCGGTGACGGCGATGTCTGTCCCGGCGAGTCGCTGATGTCCGCAAGCCCGCTTCGGTTTCGCCGCAGCGGGTTTTGTCGTTTGTGCCACGCCACAGGCTGTCTCGGCACAGATCCAGTTACACCACCGAATACGGAGATTCCATGAGCTTGAAAGAACAACTGACCGAAGACATGAAAGCAGCGATGCGCGCCAAGGAAAGCGGGCGCCTGGCCGCCGTGCGCCTGATCATCGCCGAAGTCAAGCGCAAGGAACTCGACGAACAGACCCAGCTGGACGACACCCAGGTGCTGGCCGTGATCGAAAAGATGATCAAGCAGCGCAAGGATTCGATCACCCAGTTCGAAGCCGGCGGCCGCGCCGACCTGGCCGACATCGAGAAGGCCGAGATGGCCATCCTGTCGACCTATATGCCTGCCGGCCTGTCTGACGAAGAAATCGCCGCCGAAGTCGCCGCCGCCGTGGCCGCCACCGGCGCCAGCGGTCCGCAAGACATGGGCAAGCTGATGGGCGTGCTCAAGCCGAAGCTGGCGGGCCGTGCCGACATGACCGTGGTGTCGGGCCTGGTCAAGAAGGCCCTGGCCGGCGCTTGATCGATAAGCCACGAGATGCCCCGGCGCGCTACCGTGCGGGGACATCATCTTGTTGCATATCAACTTGCAGCAAGCGCTGCGGTATAGTCTGACTATAGACAAACACTGTGTAACGCCAAGTGATTCCGCAAACTTTCATCACCGATTTACTTAACCGTGTCGACATCGTCGACATTGTCGGCCGCTACGTCCAGCTCAAGAAGGGCGGCGCCAACTTCATGGGCCTGTGCCCATTCCATAACGAAAAATCCCCCAGCTTCACGGTCAGCCCGACCAAGCAGTTCTATCACTGCTTCGGCTGCGGCGCCCATGGCACCGCGATCGGCTTCCTGATCGAGTACTCGGGCATGGGCTTCGTCGATGCCGTCAAGGACCTGGCCCAGAACGCGGGCATGATCGTGCCCGACGCCGACGACCGGATCCCGCCGGCCCAGCGCGCCGCCCAGCAGGCGCAGACGCTGGCCATGACCGATGCGCTGACCCAGGCCTGCAATTTTTACCGCGGCCAGTTGCGCGAAGCGCCCAACGCCATCGCCTACCTCAAGAACCGGGGCCTGACGGGCGAAGTGGCTGCCCGCTTCGGCATGGGCTACGCGCCATCCGGCTGGGACGGCCTGCGCTCGATCTTCCCTGACTACGATGCCCACGTGCTGGTCGAATCCGGCCTGGTGATCGACAAGGTGGACGAGCAGGGCAACCACCAGCGCCGCTACGACCGCTTCCGCGAGCGCGTGATGTTCCCGATCCGCAATACCAAAGGCCAGGTGATCGGCTTCGGTGGCCGCGTGCTCGACGGCGGCGAACCGAAATACCTGAACTCGCCCGAAACGCCGCTGTTCCAGAAAGGCCTGGAACTGTACGGCCTGTTCGAGGCGCGCCAGGCGATCCGCGACGCCGGCTACGTGCTGGTGACCGAAGGCTATATGGACGTCGTCGCGCTGGCCCAACTGGGTTTCCCGCAAGCGGTCGCCACCCTCGGCACCGCCTGCACCACGACCCACGTGCAAAAGCTGTTGCGCCAGACCGACGACGTGATCTTCAGCTTCGACGGCGACAAGGCCGGCCGCCGCGCCGCGCGCCGCGCGCTGGAGGCCTGCCTGCCGCAGGTAAGCGACGACAAGACGATCAAGTTCCTGTTCTTGCCGCAGGAGCACGACCCGGACAGCTTCGTGCGCGAGCGCGGGGCCGAAGCCTTCGAGCAAGAGATTACCGACGCGATGCCGCTGTCGCAATTCCTGTTGCGTGAAGTGACGCAGGAACATGACCTCGACACGCCGGAAGGGCGCGCCCACGCCCAGTTCGAGGCCAAGCCGCTGCTGCAGGCGATGACGCCGTCGAGCCTGCGCCTGCAGATCGTGCGCGGCCTGGCCAGCATGACCCAATCGACGCCGGCGGAGATCGAAAGCCTGTTCGAGTTGTCCAAGCCGGTGGCGACCGCGCGCCGTGCGCCGCCGCGCCAGGGGCGGCCCGAGCCGGTAGGGCTCGAGCTCAAGATGCTGCGCATCCTGGTCGCGCACCCGCACCTGGCCCTGCAGCTCGACGAGCAGGCTTTGACGGCCTTCGATTATTTTGGAGAGGAAAGTTCTGATCGCCTGCGCCACCTGGTCGAGACCGCGCAAGCACTGGGCGAACACGGCACCTTTGCGGCCCTGTCCCAGCAGCTCAGGGAAGTGACAAACGAATACGATGCGATGATCGCCGAAATCGCTGCGGAACCGGAAAATGAGGTCGATGGAGACCGCATTGTTCTGTTAAGTTCTGTGCGACAGATCAAGGTGGACTCGTTAAAACAGGAGCTAAACCAGTTGTTTTCTTCTGGTCTGACCCCAGATCAGGTAAGTGCTCGCTACCGCGAGATTGTTGCTCAGCAGGACCTTCTGGCCCGCGAGGCCGCTGCCGAGATGGCACCCCGATGATCACCTAGCTCCGCCCTGGATGCCCAGGCGCTCGCAACTGGAAAAAGGTGGGGTGCGTGCTATAATAAAACGCTAACTATTGCAACTGTTGAAACCATTTTCGGTTCAATTGGACGCGTGGTGTTTCAGTTAGCGAGGCCCATGGATTTGTGCCTGCAGGATGATGTAAGGTAACAAAACTTTATTTTTAACCATCGTAAAGTTAGTCGTTGTGACATCGAAAGCGCCTGTGCCAACCAAGAAACCCGAAACCAACGTGGCCGCGAAATCCACGAGAGCGTCTGCCGCCAAGGCGGACAATTCGCAAGACAAGGCCGAGGTTCGTACGGCGAACCCAGCGCCTGTCAGTCAGACGACCGATGCGGCCACCCTGGCCGCGATCGATACGTCGGGCTACGTCCTGCCTTCCGTCAAGGTACCGGGACGCCGTGGTCGCAAGCCGAAGGAATTTACCCCCGAAAACGACGAGATCGCGGCACTGAACGCGGTCGAGCGCGCCGAGCTGAAAGCGGCGGACAAGGCCAAGGCCAAGGACCGCAAAGCCAAAGAAAAAGCGCTGCTGAAAGATGCGTTCTCGTCGGATACCGAGGCCAGCGAGGAAGAACTCGAGCTGCGCCGCAACAAGCTCAAGGCCCTGATCAAGTCGGGCAAGGAGCGCGGCTTCCTCACGTATTCCGAGATCAACGACCATCTGCCCGAGAATATCGTCGATCCGGAAGCGATCGAAGGCATCATCGGCACCTTCAACGACATGGGCATTGCCGTCTACGAGCATGCACCCGATGCCGAGACGCTGCTGCTGTCCGATAATGTTCCTAACGCCACGAGCGACGACGAAGCCGAGGCTGCCGCCGAGGCCGCGCTGTCGACGGTCGACTCCGACTTCGGCCGCACCACCGACCCGGTCCGCATGTATATGCGCGAGATGGGCTCGGTCGAGCTGCTGACGCGCGAAGGCGAGATCGAGATCGCGAAACGCATCGAGGACGGCCTGAAGGACATGATCCAGGCGATCTCCGCCTGCCCGGTGACCATCGCCGAGATCATCGACGCCGCCAACAAGATCGAGCGCGACGAGATCAAGATCGACGAGATCGTCGACGGCATGGTCGACCCGCAAGGAGGCGAAGATACGTCGCCGACGGCGGTCGCCCCGACCTCGACCGACTCCGACGACGACGAGGAAGACGAAGAGGACGCCGAGGAAGAGGAAGAGGAAGAAGAAGCCTCGACCGGCACCGGCGCCGCTGCGGGCTACTCGGCCGAGCAGCTCGAAGCGCTCAAGCAGGCCGCCCTCGGCAGGTTCGACGAGATCGGCCAGCAATTCGACAAGATGCGCAAGGCCTTCGAGAAGGACGGCTATAACTCGAAAGCCTACGTCAAGGCACAAGAAGCGATCTCGAGCGAGCTGCTGGGCATCCGCTTCACGGCCAAGGTGGTCGAGAAGCTGTGCGACACCTTGCGCGGCCAGGTCGACGAAGTGCGCCACATCGAGAAGCAGATCCTCGACGTCGCGGTGAATCGCTGCGGCATGCCGCGCGCCCACTTCATCAAGGTCTTCCCGGGCAATGAAACGAACCTGGACTGGGTCGACGGTGAAGTCAACGCCGGCCACGCCTATAGCGCCATCCTGGGCCGCAACATCCCGACGATCAAGGAACTGCAGCAACGCCTGATCGACCTGCAAGCACGCGTCGTACTGCCGCTGCCAGACCTGCGCAACATCAACCGTCAAATGGCGGCTGGTGAAATGAAGGCCCGCAAGGCCAAGCGCGAAATGACCGAGGCTAACTTGCGTCTGGTGATTTCGATCGCCAAGAAGTACACCAACCGCGGCCTGCAATTCCTCGACCTGATCCAGGAAGGCAATATCGGCCTGATGAAGGCGGTGGACAAGTTCGAATATCGTCGCGGCTATAAATTCTCGACGTATGCGACGTGGTGGATTCGCCAGGCGATCACCCGCTCGATCGCGGACCAGGCGCGCACGATCCGTATTCCGGTGCACATGATCGAAACGATCAACAAGATGAACCGGATCTCGCGCCAGATCTTGCAAGAGACGGGCGCCGAACCGGATCCGGCGACGCTCGCGATCAAGATGGAAATGCCGGAAGATAAGATTCGCAAGATCATGAAGATTGCAAAAGAGCCAATCTCCATGGAAACGCCGATCGGTGACGACGACGATTCGCATCTGGGCGATTTTATCGAGGACAACAACACACTGGCGCCGTCGGACGCGGCCCTGCACGCCTCGATGCGCGGCGTGGTCAAGGACGTGCTCGACTCGCTGACGCCACGCGAAGCCAAGGTGCTACGCATGCGCTTCGGCATCGAGATGTCGACCGACCACACGCTGGAAGAAGTGGGCAAGCAGTTCGACGTGACGCGCGAGCGGATTCGCCAGATCGAGGCGAAGGCGCTGCGTAAACTCCGTCACCCATCGCGTTCGGACAAGTTGAAGAGCTTCCTCGAGGGCAGCAGCTGATTGTTGTTGCAGGCTTGACGTACCAGCAGTAAAGGCAATATGCTCTCGCCACTTCGCTCATCTGGTGTTCAGCCGGTGAGCAGGTGGCGAGTTCTACTTCTACCGTTCCAGTTTCTGGGCCTCTAGCTCATGCTTGGTTAGAGCAGCGGACTCATAATCCGTTGGTGCCGTGTTCGACTCACGGGAGGCCTACCAAACAAAACAAGGCTTACGCGAATTTCCCGCGTAAGCCTTTTGTGTTTCCGGACCAGTTCCGGTCTCGTAAAGGCGTCAGCCTCGATTCGCTGCGCAGGTTCAGGCAAGCCTGCCCATGACGAAGGTCGCTATCGGCCCCACATCTACCTCGATATCGACATACCCGCGCTCACGAAGCAGCGCTTCGAGTTGCGCGGCTTGCGTGACTTCGCCCCCGCTACGCAGCGTGCGCAACGACGACATCACCGCCATGAACGGGTCGTCCGGACTGGTATACAGCGGCGCAATCAGCCAGCCCCCGCTGCGCGAAGCAGCCGCGATCCGGTCGATCGCCTGTTCGAGCACCGGCAGTGTCATGAACATCGTCGGAAGCCATGCCAGCGTATAGCGCGGCCCGGGATCGAGCGCGGTTACGTCTAGACGGCGCAACTGGATGCGCCCGGCATGTGCGCTGGCGGCCAGGTTCTCGGCGGCGAGACGCAATGCGGGTTCCCAGATGTCGATTGCGTCGATATCGAGGTCAGGACATGTCTGCGCGGCCCGCAGCGCGACGCCGCCGACGCCGGTGCCGACATCGAGAAACACGCCATCCAGCGCCGCCTGCAAGGACGGCCGTGTGCTGGCAAGGCCCAGTATGCGGTCGAATGCATTGCTGGAGGAACGCCCCATCGCCTGGAGATGGTTGCGGTCTTCGATCTTCCACTGGGCTGTGCGATCGGGTTCCCTGAACAGTTCGCCGCTTTCCACGAACGCCATCTCGATCTCGACGAGCAGCGGCGCGATCTGTGTGTCGTCGAGGTCCCCGGCGGCTTCGCCCAGGGCCAGTCGCAGCCCCTCCCTGATGTGCTCATGGATGGCGACATTGGCGCCCGCGCCGGAACGCAGCTTGAGCGCTGCGCCGATCACCGCAAGCATCCGCGCGGCGCGAGCAAGTTCGTGGATGCGGTTAGAAATGGCTGCTGACACGTAAAACTCCCTGGATCGCGTTGAGACTACAAAGGCATGGAACATCACAACCAGATACGCAGGCATGCCACGGCCGGATGCGCCATGCGACGCCATTGCTGAAGACGTAACAGTCAATTGCGTCGGGCGCCGATTCTCCTACCAGCCCGGCCGCGCCACACTGTTAGCGTTACCTGCCACGGGTGACTGTCAGCGCCGCTCCATTCACAAGCAATGAACCTGAAAGAGGATGATCATGACCGCTCTCCGTTTCCATCGCGTGGGCCTTGCGCTCACCGCCTGCGCGACGCTGTTTGCCGCGCTGATCCTGCCCGCCTACGGCGCCGCGCCGGCTCCTGCAAAACCGGCGTCACAGGCCGCCGCCACCGTCAGCTACCACAAGGTCGACGTCGACGGCGTCAAGGTTTTCTACCGCGAAGCCGGCCCGAAGAACGCCCCGGCCATCCTGCTGCTGCATGGCTTCCCGACCTCGTCCCACATGTTCCGCGAGCTGATCCCGAAGCTGTCCGACCGCTACCGCGTGATCGCGCCCGACTTTCCCGGCTACGGCCAGAGCGACCAGCCGCCGATGGACCGCTACACCTACAGCTTCGACAACCTGGCTGCCACCATCGACAAGTTCACCACGAAGGTTGGCCTGACCCGCTACGCCATGTACGTGATGGACTATGGCGCGCCGATCGGCTATCGGCTGGCGGCAGCCCATCCCGAGCGGATCAGCGCCATCGTGGTCCAGAACGGCAACGCCTATGACGAGGGGCTGGACAACCCGTTCTGGGTGCCGGCCAAGGCCTACTGGAAGGATAAGAGCGAAGCCAACGCGGCCAAGCTGCGGCCCCTGTTCGAATTCGACGCCACGCGCTGGCAGTATTCCGAAGGCTATCGCGACCCGGCCGGCCACGTCAGTCCCGATTCCGCCGTGATCGACCAGGCCTATATGGACCGCCCCGGCAACAAGGCGATCCAGCTCGAGATGTTCTACAGCTACGGCACCAACCCGCCGCTGTATCCGGGCTGGCAGGCGTATTTCCGCAAGCACCAGCCGCCGATGCTGATCGTCTGGGGCAAGAACGACAAGATCTTCCCGGCGGAAGGGGCCGCCCCCTATCTGCGCGACCTGCCCAAGGCCGAGCTGCACCTGTTTGACACCGGCCACTTCGCATTGGAAGAAGACGGCGAGCAGATCGCACGCCTGATGCGCGACTTCCTCGGTCGCCAGGTCACGCGCTGAGCGGGCGCGCCCGGGGCGGGCGGCCGGCCGCGATCATGCATAATGGCGGCCATCGACCACCCGTCCCAAGAAGGCGCGCATGACCGGCAACGCCAGAGCAGAGCAGCAAATCACCGTCAACGACATCGAGGTCGGCATGCGCGTCTACGAAGCGCTGGCGCACCACGCAAGGTCGGGGCAGGGCGCGCCGATCGGCTACAAGGACTTGCTGACCCTGGCGCGCTCGCTGCATCCGAAGGACGCGGTGCTCGGCCGGGCGGTCCCGATCGGCATCGGCATGAAGCTGCGCTTCGTCGACGCTTTCTGCGCCGCCAATGCCTATCCAAGGCTGTCGAGTCTCGCGGTCGACCAGGAGAGCATGCAGCCGGCCAAGGGATACGACGGCGATTGGGAAGCAGACCGGCGCGCCGCCGCCGCATTCGACTGGTCGGGCGCCGATGCGCAACTGCCGGCGTTCTCCAGCGCCAAGCGGGCCGCCGTGCCGGCGCGCCTGAAGCCGCGCAAGGAGCGCCCGGCCGACGTCTCCTGGTATGCCTATTTCTGCTCGCACCGCAAGGAGTGCGAGTGGATCGGGCAGGAAGACAAGCACGAGATCATCAACCTGATCATGGCGGGCCTGGATCCGGAAACCGCGCTCGGGCGGGTCAAGGCGGCCAGGGCCGACGCCGCCGGACCTACCGAAGCGGCATGAATTACTGGGCCACGGGTTCGGCCACCTCTTTGGGTCGATAAGAGGGACACCTACTGCGCCATCGGCCGCACCACCTCGCGTTCCTGCGCCTGCGCCTCGGCCTTGGCCAGCGCCGCCTCCAGCGCCGGCGGCGCCGGGAAGGCCAGCAGCTCGGCCTGGGCCTCGGGCTCCAGCGCCGGCGCCGCGTCGACGTGCGGACGGATCAGGTCAAGGCGCACCGCGTAGCGCACGCCGTTGCGGCTGGCGACGGCTGCGATCTGGCCGGCGTCATTGATGGCGACCGGGTTGCTGATATCCCAGCCCGCTGCCGGATCGATCAGCGCGTTGAGGCTCTCCATGCGCTTGCCGCGCCAGATGAAACCCGACAGGTGGTTGCTGGTGCCGACGATGTGGCCGCGGTTGTTGATGCCGCGGCCAGCGCTGAACTTGTACTCGGTAGCGGGGCGGGTATCGAGCATGATCATGCGCCCTTGGCTGTACAGGAAGGCGGAGCTGTCGCGCGGCCCGACGGGCAGGTAGGCCTCGCCGGTGATCTGGCCGCGGTCGTTGACCGCATGTCCCGTATTGGGCGTCGAACCCAGGTCGCCCAGGTCGCGGATCACGCCGTTCTTCCAGACGAAGGCGCGGTATCCCGGCTCCGGCGTATTGAAGCGCCCGGACCGGCCGGTGATCTGGTTGCGGTTGTTGAGCGCGGCGGGAACGGTTTCCGGCGCGCCGCTGCCTTCCCAGGCAATTGCGCCCAGGTGGGTGAAGGCGCCGTTCGGCTCGCGCAGGTAGCCGCGTATCTCGCCGGTTTCGGGGATGGCGCCGGCCGCAGTGGTGTAGCCGGCATCGTTGATGCCGGTGTAGGTCGTGAACTTGCCGGGAATCCCGGCGATGTCGCGCGCCTTGCCGCAGGTATAGATGAAGCCGCGCTGGCGCCCGTCGGCGCTGCGCCAGTTGCCGATCACTTCGCCCCGGTCGTTGATGCCGGTGGCCGAGCTCCACACGCCTGTCAGGACGCCCAGGTCGACCAGGCCCTTGCCGCGGTTGAGGAAGGCGCGCCGCAGGTCGCCGCCCGCGGGATAGTCGCCGACCACCACGCCGGCATTGTTGATGCCATGGACCCAGCTGTTGGCCGGGCCGACCACCGCCACCCGGTACTCGGGATAGGCGAGGGCGCTGCCTGCCACCGTGAACGACAGCAGGACCAGCGACAGGTGCCGCATGTACATGACGATCTCCTGATGGATGGGACTGGCGGCGCGGCGGGCGCCGCGCCGCTCATTGCGCGACTGCCTGCACGGCTTCGCGCTCTTGCGCCTCGGCCTCGGCCCGCGCCAGCGCCGCTGCGGTCGCCGGCAGGGGCGCGATCGCCGCCAGCTCGGCCGCCGCGTCAGGGGCCTGCACCGGCGCCCACAGGGCGTGTGGCCGGATCAGGTCGAGCCTGATCGCATATTGCACGCCTTTGCGCACCGCGGTGGCGGCGATCTGGCCGGCGTCGTTGATGGCCTGGGGCGCCGTGATGTTCCAGCCCAGTCCGGGGGCAACCAGCGTATTCAGGCTCTGCATCTTTCGGCCGCGCCAGACGAAGCCTTGCAGGGTGTCGCTGTAGCCGACGATATGGCCGTGGTTGTTGATGCCGACCCCTTCGCTGTACTTGAGCTCGGCGCCGCCGAGGTCATCGATGCTTGCCAGGCTTCCGTTGCTGTACAAATAGGCCACGCGGTCGTGCGGGCCGCCGGTATTGACCGCGGCAAAGCCCGTGGCCTGGCCGCGGTCGTTGATCGCGTTGGCGCTGTTGGGCGTCAATCCCAGGTCGCCCAGGTCGCGCAGCTTGCCCTTGGTCCAGATGACGGCGCGGTAGGGCTGCTCAGGGAATACCAGCGGCCCCGACTTGCCGGCGACCTGGTTGAGGTTGTTGAGCGCAAAGACGTCGGTGATTGGGTGCGCGACCGGCAGGTGGCCGATGCTGCGCACGCTGCCGTTCGGTGCGCGCAGGTAGCCGCTCGGGTCGCCGTCGGCGTAGCCGGTGGCGATGGTGTAGCCGGCATTGTTGAGGTCGCGGTAGATGGAGCCGCCGCCGATCACGCCGATATCGCGCTGCCTGCCGCGGGAATAGATGAAGCCGCGGTAGCCGCCGTCGGCGGCGAGCCAGTTGCCGAGCACCTCGCCCTTGTCGTTGACGGCCACCGCGCCGCTCGCGCTGCCCAGCGCGCCCAGCTTGACCAGGCCCTTGCCGCGGTTGATGAAGGCATGGGTGGTGCCGCCCACGGAATAGCTGCCGGCCACGGCGCCGGCCAGGTTGATGTCGGCGGCGCTGCTGCCGGGCGGGCCGACGATGGTCACACGGTATTCGGGGTAGGCCGTGGCGGCGGTGGCCAGCCCGATCGCCGAGCAGAACAGGGCCAGGGCCATACAATTTCTCATCCACATGGTGATCTCCTTGATGAACCGGCGCTTGCGCTGAGGGCCTCGGTCCGTCGATCAAGTTACGCCGTCGCTTTACCCTGCATTTGGCGCAGCTCAAACGAAACCGACTGCCGCTGGCGGTGCATGCCGAATCGGTCGGCACGCATCCGGAATGGATTATTGAAAGCAATGGGATGGCAGGCAGTTGACGCAATCGCTTGCGTCCCGTAACGCCGGTGGGGGCCGGCGTCAGTGCGGGTGCTCGCCGATATCGACGCCGATCGCCACCCATTTGCGGATGCTGCCATCCACATTCAGCAGCGGGGCCGCCCGCAGCCGGGTGTGGCGCCAGCCGCCGTGCGCGGCGCGCATCCGGCACCGGGTCTCGAGGATGGCGCCGCGCGCCAGCGCTGCCTGCCACGCCTGCAGCGCCGCCGCGCGGTCGTCGGGATGGACGGCGTCGAGCCAGGCCGGATCCGGATGCGCGCCATCGCTTTCCCATACCTGACCGGCCAGCCCGTCGAGCAGGCTGCGCAGGCGCGCCTCGCTGTCGTGCAGCGCGTTTTCGGCGCAGCGCCAGCTGGTGATGTCGAAGAAGGTCATCACGGCGCCTTCGATCCGGTCGGTCGTGGTGCGGTAGGGATGGACGCGCACGATGTAGACCCGGCCGTCGCCGGCGCGCACCTCGCGCTCCATCGGCTGCAAGGTGTCGAACACGGTGGCCGCCTCGTCGGCCAGCTGCGGACGGTCCAGGCGGTTGGTGATGTGCCGCAGCGGGCGCCCGGCGTCGCCGGGCCGCACATTGAAGAAATCGGCGATGCGCGGCGTGAAGCGCAGGATGCGCATCGCGCGGTCGAGGAAAATGGTGGCCACGCCGGACGAGGCCACCAGGTTGGTCAGGTCGTCATGGGCGCGGTCGGCTACTTCGGCGCGGTGCTGCAGCGCCAGGTTATCCAGCGCCAGGGCCAGGTTGCGGCTGTACAGTTCTTCGCGGCTACCCTCCAGCTCGGTGATCGTGCTGCGCAGGTGCGCGGCCAGGGTGTGCATCTCTACCCCCTCGGTGCGCATCCCGTCGCTGCTCAGCTCCGCCTGCTCTAGCGTGTCGAGCAACTGCCTGCGCGTGGTGCGCAGTTCCTGTTCCAGCTGGAACAGCAGCATGCTGTCATGCGGAGGTACCGTGGCCGGGAGCGCAGGCGGGCTGTCGCTCATTTCCATGAACTGAACCAGCATCAATCCGGGCCCCGCGTACCGGTCGTGGAAGGGCAGCACCAGCATGTCGACCACCTGGAGCTTGCCGTCTTGCTCGAAGCGCACCGGACCGGTCGAACTGCGCTGGCCGCTGCTGCGCGCCTGGAACAGCGCCACGCGCAGGGCCAGCCGCAGCGGAGGCAGCACCAGCGCGGACAGTTCGAACGTGGGTTCGCCGCCGGTCTGGCGCAGGAAGCGCGTGGCGCGCTGCGCGACGTGCACGATGCCGCCCCCAGCATCGAGCAGGATGCTGGGAATGGCCAGCTCGGCGATTTTTTGCAGGTGGATATCGGCGAACGAGAACAGCGGCGCGCGTCCGGCGCCCGATGCGAAGGCGGGAATGGCGTGGGACGCTGGCGGCGCCGGTTCCGGCGCCCGGGCGGCATGCACGCCCGCGCCACCGTCCTGCGCCGGGCCCGGCCGGGCCGCATCCGCGCGATCGCGCAGTTCGACCAGCTTGCCCGGCATGTCGGCGGCGGCCAGTATGAATCCGGCTACCCCTGCATCGATCGCGGCGCGCGGCATGCTGTCGAACTCCGCCTCGGACGGCGCCTGCACCAGGGTGGCGCCGCCGGCGTCCCTGATGCTGGCCAGGCCGGCGGCGCCGTCGGAACCCATGCCGGACAGGACGATGGCGATGGCCTGCTCCCGTTGCGCCAGCGCCAGGCTGCGCAGGAACATGTCGATCGCGATCGGCGCGCCGCCGACACGCACCAGGTCATCGAGCAGGAGCTGGCCGTCGTGCATGGCCAGGCAGCGGCCGGGCGGGATGACGTAGACCGTTCCCGGCGCGATGGTAATCGTGTGGGTGACCTGCACCACCGGCATGGCGGTGGCGCGCTGCAGCACCCGGTCCGCCACACTGTGTTCGTTCGGCGCCAGGTGCAGGACGACCACCAGCGCCATGCCCGGATCGGCGGGCATGGCTCCCAGCAGGGCGGTCAATGCAGGAAAGCCGCCGGCCGAGGCGCCGATGCCGACGACCGGAAACGGAACCTGCGCGCTTGCTGCGCAGGCGATTGCAGGCGACAAGACGTACTCCTGTTCATTCGGGGGCAGTGCGGCATGCAAGCCGGGAAGAGCGCCAGTATATCGCCGACGGCGCGGGATGTTACGCGTCGTGCATGTGCAAGGTGTGGAAAAATATTAAATCATTGCTTGCGAAACAAAAAAACTTGGTTTTTTTTCACATTTAGAGCACAGTTCCATCCTATTCGTCTAGACTCGCAGTCAATCCAATGATCGAGCTAACGATGTCCGACACTGCTTTCATGACAAACGTCATGCCTACCGAACCTGACGTCGTCCCCAGCACGCTGCCTTTCCCCGTGATCGGCATCGGCGCTTCCGCTGGCGGCCTGCCGGCCCTGCAGCGGCTGTTCGAAGGCATGCCTGCGTCGCACGAGCTGGCGTTCGTCGTCGTGCTCCACCTGTCGCCAAAGCACCCGAGCTCGGCCGATGCCATCTTGCAGCGCACCACCCGCATGCCGGTGGTCCAGGTCACCTCGCGTGTCAAGATCGAACCCGGCCACGTGTATGTGATCGCCCCCAATCTGCACCTGACCATGTCGGACGGCATGCTGATCGTCGAGGAACTGCAGCGTCCACGCGGCCAGCACGTGGCCATCGACCTGTTCTTCCGCACCCTGGCCCAGGTGCACCGCGAACGCGCAATCGCGGTGGTGCTCTCCGGCACCGGCACCGATGGTGCGGTCGGCATCAGCCGGATCAAGGAGCAGGGCGGCGTGACCATCGTGCAGTCGTTGGCCGACGCCGAGCACGAAGGCATGCCCGGCGCCGCGATCCGTACCGGCGCCGTCGACTTCATCCTGCCGGTCACCGATATTCCGCAAAAGCTGATCGACCTGTGGGATAACGCCAAGCGCATCCAGCTGCCGATCCCCGGCAGTCCCGAGGCAGTGACGGAGCATGCGCCATTGCTGCCCGAGCAGGAAGCCGAGAGCGAGGCCGCCCTGCATGAGGTGATCGGATCGCTGCTGATGCGTACCGGCCACGATTTCCGCCACTACAAGCGCGCCACCGTGCTGCGCCGGATCGAGCGCCGCATGCAGGTGAAACAGTCGCCGACCCTGCCCGCCTATCGCGACCTGCTGCTTCACGACGCCACGGAGAACAAGGCCTTGCTCGACGATATGCTCATTGGCGTCACCAACTTCTTCCGCGACCGCGAAGCGTTCGAATCGCTCGAGCGCGACATCATTCCCGAGCTGTTCAAGGACCGCGGCGCCGCCGATGAAGTGCGGGCCTGGGTCGCGGCCTGCTCCACCGGCGAGGAAGCCTACTCGCTGGCAATGCTGATGGCCGAGCAGGCGGCGCTGATGGAAAAGCCCCCGGTCTTCCAGGTATTTGCCTCCGATATCGACGAAGAAGCGATCCACACCGCGCGCAGCGGCAACTATCCGGGGTCGATCATCACCGACGTGGCGCCGACCCGCCTGCGCCATTATTTCAAGCGCGAAGACGAGCGCTACCAGATTCGCAAGACCCTGCGCGACCGCATCCTGTTTGCCTCGCACAACCTGCTGCGCGATCCGCCTTTCTCGCGCCTCGACCTGATCTCGTGCCGCAACCTGCTGATCTACCTCAACCGCGACATGCAGGTGCGCGTGTTACAGACCTTCCATTTCGCGCTCAGGCCAGGCGGCTACCTGTTCCTGGGCTCGTCCGAGTCGGCCGAGTCGGTGGCCGAGTATTTCATTCCGGTCGATAAGAAGAATCGCATCTACCGAGCCCGTACCGACGGGCGCCAGGTGCATCACGACAATCCGTCGTCGGCCCTGTACGGCGTGCGCCTGCCCGAGATCAGCCGGCCCAAGCCGCCCGGCAAGCGCACCGCCACCTATGCCGAAATGCATCACCGCGCGCTGGCGCAGCTGGCGCCGCCCTCGGTGGTGATCGACCGCGACGGCAACCTGGTGCACGTGGCCGAACAAGCCGGCAAATACCTGCGGATGGCGGCTGGCGAACCGTCGCGCAGCCTGCTGGCGCTGGTGCTGCCCGGACTGCGCATGGAGTTGCGCTCGGCCATTTACCAGGTGGCCCAGAACGGCGGCAGCATCGCCTGCCAGCCGGTCGACCTGAGCGAAGGCCCGTCGCTGGGGACGGTCGCCGTGACGGTGAGCGCCTACCGCGACGAGGAGGCCGAGGCCGACTACCTGCTGGTGCTGTTCAGGCGCATGGAAGAGCAAGCCGGCGCGGTGGCGGCGCCGCGCCAGAACGGCGGCCATGACGTGGTGCTGTCGCAGCTCGAGGCCGAGCTGCAGCGCAAGCGCGAGCAGCTGCAAGAGACGATCGAGTATTCCGAGATCTCCACCGAAGAGCTGCGCGCGTCCAACGAAGAACTGCAGGCTATCAACGAAGAGCTGCGCTCGGCCACCGAGGAACTGGAAACCAGCAAGGAAGAGCTGCAGTCGGTCAATGAAGAGCTGGTGACGGTCAATTACGAGCTCAAGGTCAAGGTCGAGGAGACCGGCAAGGCCAACGACGACCTGAACAACCTGATCGCGTCGACTGACATCGCCACCATCTTTGTCGACAGCGGCCTGCGCATCAAGCGCTTCACGCCGCGCGCGGCCGACCTGTTCTCGATCATCGCGACCGATGTCGGCCGCTCGCTGCTCGACCTGACCCACAAGCTCGATTACGACCAGCTGGCCGAGGACGTCAGCGCGACCTTCGAGACCCTGCGCCCGGTCGAGCGCGAAGTGCGCAGCCACGAGGGGCGCTGCTACATCGTGCGCCTGCTGCCGTATCGCACCAACGAAGACCGCATCGAAGGCGCGGTGATGACCTACTTCGACATCACGGCGCGCCGCCAGGCCGAGGAGCAGGCGCGCGCCAGCGAGGCGCGCATGCGGATGGTGGCCGAAAGCGCCAGGGACTACGCCATCGTCACGCTCGACGAAGAAGGCCGCGTCACCAGCTGGAACAAGGGCGCCGAGACGCTGTTCGGCTATACCGCCGACGAAATGCACGGGCGTGCGCTCGATCCGCTGTTCGTGCCCGAGGACGTGGCGGCCGGCGTGCCCCAGGACGAGCTGCGCCGCGCCCTCGAGGACGGCCGCGCCGAGGATGAGCGCTGGCACCTGCGCAAGGATGGCAGCCGCTTCTATTGCAGCGGCGTCACCACCCCGCTGCGCAACGGCGACTTCTATGGCTACGCCAAGATCGCGCGCGACGAGACGGCGCGCGAGCGCCAGGGCAAGGAACGCGAACAGGCCCTCAACCACGAACAGTCGGTGCGCTGCGATGCCGAGAGCGCGGCCGCGCTCAAGGACGAATTCCTGGCGGTGATGTCGCACGAGCTGCGCCATCCGCTCAACATGATCCACATTAACGTCGAATTACTCTCGCGCATGCCCGAACTGCGCCAGTCGCAGAAATTCATGCGCGCCGCATCGATCATCCGCAGCTCGGTCATGAGCCAGGCCAAGATCATCGACGACCTGATGGACATGTCGCGGGTGCGCACCGGCAAGCTGACGCTGACCATGGCCCCGGTCGTGCTCGACGTGATGCTGCAAGACCTGGTCGAGGCGGCGCGCAACGATCCGGCGGCCGGCGGCATCCAGATCATGTTTTCCGGCGGCGCCGACGGCTTGCCGGTGCTGGCCGATGTGGTGCGCATCGAACAGGTGGTGATGAACCTGCTCAGCAACGCCATCAAGTTCACCCCGAGCGGCGGGAGCATCGAGGTCCACCTGGCGCACGAGGCAGAGTCGGTGCGGATCGACGTGCGTGACTCCGGCCAGGGCATTGCGCCATCCTTCCTGCCGCATGTATTCGATATGTATGGCCAGAGCATGGCCGTGACGACGCGCTCCAAGGGCGGCCTGGGAATCGGTTTGGCGCTGGTGCGCGAGATCGTGGCCCTGCATGGCGGCCGGGTCGAGGCCAGCTCGGAGGGCGTGGGCAAGGGCGCATGTTTTTCGGTGTGGCTGCCGCTGTTCGACAGCAAGGCGCTGCCCGGCGGCGGCGGCGATGGCGGCGCGGAAGACCTGTGCGGCCTGCGCATCCTGGTGGTCGACGACATGGAAGACATGCTGATGGTGTTCAAGTCGCTGCTCGAGATGAGCGGCGCCGTCGTGTTCGAGGCCACCAGCGCCCGGGCCGGCATGGACATCCTCGCGCAGCACGACGTCGATCTGTTGATCTCGGATATCTCCATGCCCGAGATCGACGGCTACGAGTTCCTGCGCATGGTGCGCGCCGTGCCGAAGCTGGCGAACCTGCCGGCGATCGCGATCACCGGCATGCGGCGCGATGCCGACATCGCGCGCGCGCGGGCGGCGGGCTTCTCGGCCCACCTCGGCAAGCCGATGTCGGTCGAGCGCCTCAATGCGGTAGTGCGCGACCTGCTGCCGCGCAAGACCTGAGACCGGCGCCTGTCGCCGACCGCGTGCCTGGCCCCAGCTTGGATGGATGGCGTCAGCAAGTCGAGCAATAGCGTGGGCCGAGCATGCCGCTCGGCCAGCAAACGCAGTTTGCCGATTGACCAGTAACCATCTGGGTGGAGCAGCAGGGTTGTTCGGGCGCCATGAATCTATTCGACCGCCAGCCGCAGCTCGCCGGTGCGATCGAGCACGTAGTGATCGAGGTCGCGCGCCAGCAGCAGGCGGCCGCCATACTGGGCGCGCGCTTCGTCCGCGAGCAGCGACAGCGGCAGCGGGCCGCCGTCCTGGTAGCGTGGGCTGAAATGGGTCAGCACCAGGTTGCGCACGCCGGCCCCTTCGGCGAAATGCGCGATCCGCATCGCCGAACTGTGCTGCGGCCCGGGCCCGATCTTCTGCAGCACTTCCTCGGTATAGGTCGCCTCGTGCACCAGCACGTCGGCGCCCTGCGCGCTGGTGGCCAGCAGGGCCGGGCTGTCGTTGTCGCCCGCGACCACGATGCGGCGCGCGCGCCGCGGCGGCAGCAGGTAATCGAGGGCCTTGATGGCGCGGCCATCTGGCAGGACCACGTCGCGGCCGTGCTGGATCTCGCCCCACAGCGCCGACGATGGGACCGCGTCGGCCCGCAGTTTCCCGGTGTCGATCCGGCGCTCGACCGCGGCCTCGGCGAAGCCGTAGGCCCAGCACGGGATGCGGTGCGACAGCGCGGTGGCGTCGACCGCCAGCTCAGGCAGCAGCGGGCCGGCAGCCAGGTCGTCGGGTGTGAACCAGACGAGCGGGAAGGGCAGGCTCAATTCGCTGGCCTGCATGATGCATTCGATCATGGCGCGCAGCGGCGGCGGGCCGACGATCGTCAACGGATCGCTGCGGCCCAGCAGGCCGGCGCTGGCCAGCAGGCCGGGCAGGCCGTAGCAGTGGTCTCCGTGCATATGGGTGATGAACACGGCGCGCAGGCTCATCACCGAGAGCGGCGTGCGCAGGATGCGGTGCTGGGTGCCTTCGGCGCAGTCGACCAGCACCCACGCGCGCGCGCCGCGCAGGCGCAGCGCCAGGCTGGACATATTGCGTTGCCGGGTCGGCGTGCCGGCCGACGTGCCGAGGAAGATGAGTTCCATGACGTATTCTCGTGGTGTGACGGCCTCCATTATCCGGCAACGCGGTCCTGGCCGTCGCGCAGCCAGAACTTGGGGTGGGCCACGGTGTCATACGAAACGGGAACGCCGCCAACCGGCCGGCCATGCCCGACTCGACGAAGGAGAACGACATGCGCAAGAACGCCATTGCCACCGCGTCCGCGGCGGCTGTTGTCGCATTGCTGGGTGCAGCGCCGCCTGCTTTCGCTGCGCCGGTATTGCAAGAGATGCAGGTGCCCGTTGCCGGCATCAGCTGTTCGCGCATCGGGCCGCCACCGCAGCGGGTGACGCCCGACGCCGAAGTGCTCGAGTCGATCGACGGCGTCTACCGGCTGTCCAACGGCCAGAAGCTCGGGATTGCGGCCGGTGACCAGCAGGTGGTGGCCGACTTCGGCCGCTGGCACCAGATCCCGCTGGTGGCGACCACGCCAGAGCGCTTCGAATCGCGCGACGGCCTGGTGTGGGTGCGCTACGAGGCCGACGAAGCCACCGAACGGATCGTGGTCAGCTATCCGGCCGACGCGCGCGGCCACTATGTCGACGCCTGCTGACGCCGGCCGAAAGGGCCAGGCCTAGTGCTGCGGCGCCAGGCCGAACAGCAGCGAGCGGTGGGCGCCGACGCCGGCCATCGCGCCATCGGCCACGGCGAGCGCCACCGAGTTGGCGGCGCGCATGGCGTCGCCGCCGGCGAACACGCCCGGCACCGTGGTCTGGCGGGCCTCGTCGGTGCGGATGCGAGGGCCCAGCGGTCCTTGGTCGAAGGCGCAGCCGAGGTCCCCGGCGACCGGGCTGGCCATGTGCACGCGGCCAAAGGTAAACAGGCCGGCCATCGCTTCCCGCCGGCCGTCGGCCAGCACCACGGTGGCGTGGTCGGCAAGCCGCGCGACCGGGGTCTCGTCCACCTGCACACCGCGTTCGGCGAGGTCGGCCCGTTGCGCTTCGTCGAGCGGGCACACGCCGTTGGTGAACAGGGTCACCTGGCCCCAGTGCGGCAGCATTTGCGCCTGGTGCACCGACAGCGGGCCGCTCGCCAGCACGCCGATGCGGCCTTCGTCCAGTTCATAGCCGTGGCAGTAGGGACAGTGGAACACGCTATTGCCCCAGCGTTCGGCCAGGCCCTCGATCGGCGGCAGTTCGTCGCGTACGCCGGTGGCCAGCACCAGGCGCCGGCCGCGCACGCCCGGCCTTGGCTCCCCATCGAGGCAGACCAGGAAGCCATCCCCGTCCGCACGTACCGCCGTCGCCAGCCCGTCATGCCAGGCCACGTTCGGATAGGCGGCGACGTTGGCGCGGCCTTCGCGCGCGATGGCTTCGGCCGGCTGGCCATCGCGGGTCAGGAAGCCATGCGAGTCGCTGGCGAAGCGGTTGCGGCGCTGGCCGCCATCGATCACCAGCACCTTGCGGCGCGCCCGCGCCAGTTGCAGGGCGGCCGACAGGCCGGCATAGCTGCCGCCGATGACGATGGCGTCGTATTCATCCAGGGGCATGTTCATGCTCGGGTCTCCTGTGCGGATGGTTGTCGTAACGAAGATTGAAATCGCGCGACAGGTCGGCCAGCGTCACGTCGCCGAGGCGTCTCACCAGCAGCGCCTCGGCTTCCTGGAAGGCGTCCGCGAGCGAGGCGTTGACCACCTGCTCGACCAGGCATGCGCTGTGCTCGTTGCGGTTGCCCATTGCGAACACGGTGGGCGCGCCGACCGCGTCGTAGACGTCGCGCAGGGTCACCGTGGCCAGGTCGCAGGTGACGGTCCAGCCGCCGCCGTGGCCGCGCTCGGAACTGATGTAGCCGCGCTCGCGCAGCCCGGCCAGCACGCGCCGCACCAGCACCGGATTGGTGTCGAGCATGCCGGCCATCTGCTCCGAGGTCATCGGGCGCTCGCTGTGGGCCAGGTGCAGCAGCACGTGGAGGACGGAAGAAAGTTTGCTGTCGCGTTTCATGTAACTAATAATAGTACAAAATCGGCGGCGACATGAAATTTTCTAACGTCCGGCCTGGGATTCCTCGTCGGGCTCGGCGTTCGGCGGCAACTTGAGCGTCGGCAGATACCACCACATATACGTGCTCACGCAGGCGCCGATCGCGATCATCGAGATCAGGATCGCGATGCTGTCGAAATGGCGCGTCGACCACGCCATCGAGCCCCACAGCATCACGGTGGCGACGATCTTGCCCTTGAGCGGAATGCCGTGACCGGCTTCGAAATTGGCGAGGTATTTGCCGAACACGGGATGGGCCAGCAGCCAGCGGTGCAGGCGAACGGAGCCGCGCGCGAAGCAGGCCGAGGCCAGCAGAAGGAAGGGCGTGGTCGGCAACAGCGGCAGGAAGATGCCGAGGATGCCCAGCAGGACGGCCAGCACCCCGACAACGTTATAGAACAGTTTCATGCCGCCACTCTAGCATCCGGCGCCACGGGGTGTCATGTTTGCACTATTGCCGATCTGATTATGCAAAAAGGAAACAGTCGGGAATATCAATATGCAACTTTAAGTTCCGTTTTGCAACTTAAGGGCGCTAACTCGGTATAATGGCCGGCTCGACGACGGGCGCGTCTGTTCGGCAGTGGCAGGAATCGTTCTACGCCCGGCCTCCCTTTCCGCCTGCTGTCCGATTGCCGTCCGGCTCGCGCCGGCCACCGTCTTCCATGCCTTATTCCACATCGTCCAATCCCATCGTGGCCATGTTCGGCGGCTATTTTCGCCGGCGCGTGCTGCGCCAGCTCGCGCTCTACCTGGCGCTGATGCTGGCCGTCGTGTGGGGCGGCGTGGCGGTGGAGCAGGCGCGCTTCGCGACCCTGGCCGAGAGCGGCGCCCAGGCCAATGTGAGGAACCTGTCGCGCGCCTTTTCCGAAGAAGTCAAGGCGACCGTCGCCCTGGTCGACCTGTCTCTGATCCAGTTGCGCGGCACCTGGCAGCGCGACCCCGCCAACTTCGCGCGCAGCGTGGCCGAGCATGCGCGCCACCTGCGGGTGCCGATGCACATCACCGTCACCGATCCCGAGGGCCGCCTGCTGTACACCGACGCCGCGGTCGGCGGCGTCACGGCGCCGCAAGGCCTGGCGCTGGGCGACCTGCGCCAGTTCGCGGTCCACCGCGAGCGCGGCGGCGACCGGCTCTACGTCAGCCGTCCCGAGCGCAACCGTCTCTCGCAGCAGTGGGTGGTGCAGTTTACGCGCCCGATTCGCGCCGCCGATGGCCGCCTGGCCGGCGTGATCGCGGTGGCGATCCGGCCGGAATACTTCCTGCGCTTCTACGACAGCATCGACCTCGGCCCGGACGCCATCGTGAGCCTGATGCGCCTGGACGCCACCGTGATCGCGCGCAGTTCGCGCGCGGACGGCAACCGCCATATGGGCGCAGTGATTCCCGATGCGCCGCAGACGCGCGACACCGGCGCCAGCGGCGCCTTCCGCAAGGCGAGCAGACTGGATGATATCGAGCGCTTCTACGCCTGGCGCAAGCTGCCCGAATACGGCCTGGTGGTCACGGTGGGCCAGGCGGTGACGGACGCCGAGGCGCGCTTTGCCCAGCAGCGCGCGGTGATGCACAGCACCGGCCTGGTGGTGTCGCTGGTGCTGGCCGTGCTGGGCTGGGCCGCGATCGGCGCGGCCGACCGCCGCCGGCGTGCGCTCAAGGCCCTGGCCGCGGCCGAGGCGCGCTGGAAGCTGGCCCTGAACGCGGCCGGCGACGGGGTATGGGATTGCGACGTCACGACGGGAATCGCAACGCTGTCGCCGAGCGCCCAGCGCATTCTCGACAGCGAGCATCCCACGGTGTCCTGGTTCGGCGACCAGGGCCTGGCCGAGCTGGTACACCCGGACGAACTGGAAACGGTGCGCGCGGCCCTGCGCGCCCACGTCGATGGCCTCACTGCGGACTATGCGATGGAACACCGGCTGCGCACGCGCGACGGGCTCTGGCGCTGGATCGAGGCGCGCGGCGCCGTCACCGAGCGGGGCGAGCGCGGCGAGCCATTGCGCATGGTGGGCACCTTCTCGAACATCGACGCGAGAAAGCAGGAAGAGCAGCGCATGCGGCGCATGGCGCACGAGGATGCGCTCACCGGCCTGCCCAACCGCGTGCTGCTGCACGACCGCATGCGCCAGGCCATCCTGGCCGCGGACCGCGAAGGGCACAAGGTCGGCCTGGTCTATTTTGACCTGGACAACTTCAAGCCGGTCAACGACACCCATGGCCACGCGGTGGGAGACCGCCTGCTGCGCATGGTGGCCGAGCGGGTGCGCGCGGCACTGCGCGAATCGGACACGCTGGCGCGGGTCGGCGGCGACGAATTCGCGGTGCTGCTGCCGCGCTGCCAGCAACCCCAGGACGCCGAGCGGGTGGCGGCCACCATCCTGGCGCGGCTGGAACAGCCGTTCGAGGATGGCGAGCGCACCCTGCGCATCTCGGGCAGCCTCGGTTACGCGCTGTATCCCGATTGCGGCGCCGGCGACGGCGACGCCGCGGCGGCCGAAGCGCTGCTGCATTGCGCCGACCTGGCGATGTACGACGCCAAGGCGCATGGCCGCAACCGCATCTCGGGGAGCTATCGCACGCGGGTCGGATGACCGTACGGTGGTAGGGTGGACGGCTTGCCGTCCACGCGGTGATAGCCATCGGCTCCGATTTCGCGCCGAATGAACTGGCCGCCAACCATCACCGCGTGGACGGCGGAGCCGACTCGGCGTCCCCGTCCCCCCTACGAATGAAGTTTCGTAGACTCCAGCACCACCTTCGTCGTGTGGCGCGGCAGGTAGATCGTCACCGTGGTGCCGGCGCCAGGCGTGCTCTCGAGCCGGATCTGGCCGCCGCTCTGGCGCACGAAGCCGTGCGCCATCGACAACCCGAGCCCCGTGCCCTTGCCCTCTGGCTTGGTAGTGAAGAAGGGTTCGAAGGCGTGTTCCATCACCTCGGGCGGCATGCCGTGGCCGTTGTCGGCGACCGTGATCATCACGTAGTCGCCGGGCGCCGGTTCGCCTTCGAGCTGGCTGGCGCCGGCGGCAACCGTCAGGTTGGCCAGCCGCAGCGCGATGCGCCCGTTGCCTTCCATCGCGTCGCGCGCATTGATCACCAGGTTCAACAGCACGTGTTCGAGCTGGTTCGGATCGACCAGCGTTGGCCAAAGGTTTTCTGCGGCACTGCGTTCCAGCACGATGTCGTCGCCGACGGCGCGCTGCAGCAGGCTGTCGCTGCGCTCGAGCAGCTGGGCCACGTCGACCACGCTCGGATGCAGCGGTTGGCGGCGGGCGAAGGCGAGCAGCTGGCCGGCCAGCTTCGATCCGCGCTCCACCGCGTCGAGCACATTGTGCAGGCGCTTGCGGCTGGGCGGGCCCTCGGCGCGCAGCATCAGCTGCACGTTGGCGCTGATGATGTGCAGGATGTTGTTGAAGTCGTGCGCCACGCCGCCGGTAAGCTTGCCGACCGCTTCCAGCTTCTGGGCCCGGGCCAGCGCCTGGCGCGCCTCATCCAGGCGCTGCTGGCGCTGCAGCTCGCGCGCCTCGGCCTCGCGGCGCGGCGTGATGTCGCGCACGAACACGGTGGCGCCCGCGCCGTCGCCCGGCGGCAGCAGGGCCACCGCCAGCTCCACCGGCACCTTCTGGCCGCTGGCGTGCAGCACTTCGGTCTCGGTCGGTTCGCCCGCCATGGGGCCGGCGCCGCCGCGCGCGAAGGCGTCGAACGTGGTGCGGAAGGCGGCCCGCCTTTCCTCCGGCAGCAGCAGCTCGGCCGGGCTGCCGATGGCCTGCGCGGCGTCGAGGCCGAAGATGCGCGTGGCCTGCGCATTCCAGTCGGTGATGCGGCCCTGGCGGTCGATGGCGACGAAGCCGTCATGGGCGGTCTCGAGGATCGTCTTGAAGCGGCGCTCGTCGGCCGCGATGCGGTCGTGCGATTCGCGCAGTTCGAGCGTCATCGTCTGCGCCAGTTGCAGCGCGCGGCGGCGCGAACCGGCCAGCAGCCACACCACCAGGCTGACCAGGACTCCCAGCACGACCCCGGTGGCGGCCACCATCTGCGGGCGATCCTGGTCGAGCGTGGCCTCGAGGCTGGCGCTGGAGGCCATCCGCACGGTCCAGGTGCGGCCGGCCATCTCCATGCGGGTGGCGGTGGAAAAGCGTGGCACCCCGGCGCGGTCGGCTCCGGGCGAGCGGTACAGCAGCGCATCAGGCGCCATGTGGTCGCCGTCATAGATCTCGACGTCGAGCTGGGGCGCCGCGATACCGCCCACGCCGCGCATCAGGTCCTTCATGCGAAACGGCGAGTAGATCCAGCCCAGCAGCGCCGTGCGGCGCTGCTCGACGGTGTCGACGTCGCGCCCGCTGCGGTACACCGGCAGGTACATCAGGAAGCCCGCATCGAGGCTGGCGCCGCCTTCCTGCACCAGCACCACCTTGCCGCTCAGCGCAGCCTGGCCGCTGTCGCGCGCCGCCGCCATCGCCGCGCGCCGCACCGGTTCGCTGTACATGTCGTAGCCGAAGGCGCGCAGGTTGCGCGCGTTGAACGGTTCGATGTGCGAGATTGCCGTCTGCGGCTGGCCACCATCGGCCGGGTGCACGCGGTAATTGGGGAAGCCCTCGGCGCGCACCTTGTCTTCGTGGGCGGCGAGCGCACCGGGCGGGATCAGGGTGGCGACCGCCAGCGCCTCGAGGCCGGGGAAGGACTGGTCCAGGCGCAGCACCTCGTAGTACTCGGCGAATTCGGCGCGGCTCAGGTCGACCGAGCCGCGCAGGTAGCCGCGCGCGCCGCGCAGCACCTGTTCGTAGACCAGCAGGCGGCGTCCGATCGCGTAACCCATGTCGCGGGTGCGGTAGTCGAAGGCTTCATGCAGCTGGGCCTCGGCACTGCGCTGGGCGCTGGACCAGGCGCCGAAGGTCACCAGCAGGGTCAGCACGAACACCAGCAGCGCCATCAGGAGTGGCGCGTGGCCGGCAACGGAGGCCGACATCGGAGCTGGGGGGCGGTTGGCGGTCTGCTGCATGTCCTTGTGCGTGGCAGCCGGGGCGGCGGGGTTGATCGGATTGACCGGACTACGTAGCATACGCATCCTTGGATTGACGGGGCGCACGCGACTTTGCGCCTTTGTCAACGGAGTTGGTCAACCGGGCACAAGGATGCTCCTTGCTAAATGAAACATTCTAATCTGAAATATCTGCCTTGCAAGAGTGCGAAAGCGGGATGAGTTCCGTCTTCTCTTCTTCCCTGAAACGTCATTGGCCGCTGACCATGCTGGCCGGAATGTGCGGCCTGGTGCTGCTGCTGGGCATGCTTGCCCCATTGCGCGGCGGCAGCCATGAACTGCTGCTGGCCTTCCCGTCCACGGTGGGCGGAGAGCTGACCTTGCCGTCCGAGATCCGCCTGACGCGCGGCGTGCGCGACGTGCTGCTGCTGCGCAACGAAAGCAGGGCGCCGGTGGTATTCGGCCCGCTCAAGATCGGCCCGGGGCGCGAACTGCGCCTGCCGTTCGGCGAGGCCGGCCTATATACGTATGCCTGCCCGCCGGTCGCCGGCAAGGTGGTGCGGGTGAGGGTGGTGGACGCGCCCGGCCCTGGCTGGGGCCGGCTTCGCTGGCGCCTGGACGAGCTGCGCCAGTGGGTGCGCTACCTGCCGCTGAGGTCCCCGGACGAGTAAATGTGCTCCCGGGCGGCCGCAATCGTACACCCGCGATGGCCCCGATTCTGTCATCATGGGGGCCATGTCGACGATTTCCATGCCACTGTTCCCGCTCAGTACGGTGCTGTTTCCGGACGGGGTGTTGCCGCTGCAGGTGTTCGAGGTGCGCTATCTCGACATGATCAGCCGCTGCATCCTCGAAGACACCCCGTTCGGTGTGGTGCTGCTGACGCATGGGCAAGAAGTGCGCGGGCCCGATGCCGAGCAGGAGCGCTTCGTGGCCGCCGGCACCATCGCCTCGGTTACCGAAACCACCACCGAGACGCCCGGCCTGCTGCAGGTGCTGTGCCGCGGCGGCGCGCGTTTTTCCGTGGTCACCGCCGAGCAGCGCGTCAACGGCCTGTGGATGGCCGAGGCGCAACTGGTCGAGGACGACCACAGCGTCAACATCCCCTCCGAGCTGCAGGGCGCTTCCGATGCGCTCGACCGGATACTGAATTCGCTGCAAGACGTTCCCCAGCACCGCTGGCCGGTGCAGCCGCCGTTCCGGCTCGACGACTGCGGCTGGGTGGCCAACCGCTGGTGCGAGCTGCTGCCGCTGCCGAACCAGCAAAAGCATCATATGCTGATGCTCGACAACCCCGTAATCCGGCTCGAATTGCTGCATGACGTGCTGGATGAACATGGCTTGATCACTTCTTAAGGAAGCAGCGCAGGGGCCCGGAATGAAATTTTCTGACGATCTTCTCATCGGGTACATCAACGGCGAACTCGCCGAACCGGCGCGCGCGGCGGTCGAACGGGCCATGCGCGCCGATCCGGTGCTGGCCGCGCGCATCGCCCACCACCGCGCCGAGCTGCAGCTCAAGGGCAATACGCGCATCGCGCGCGTTGGCGTCTCCGCCAACGGCATTGATGCCAACCATGCGCAGCGCAGCGCGCCGCCCTGCGGGGCCAAGGTGGTGCAGCTCAACAGCCTGCGCCCCGGCCGCACGGTGCCGCCGCCGCAGATTGCCTATACCAATTGGTGCAAGCGCCACTGGGTGACGGTCGGCGCGGCGTTGCTGGCGGGCGCCGCCATGGGAGCCTTCGGCTGGCACAGCCTGGCGCAGGCGCCCGGCCTGGCCACGCTCGACCACGTCGATGGCGCCCTGGTGGCGCGCGGGCCGCTGGTGGCGGCGCTGGACGGCCAGCTGGCCAGCCCCGGGCCGTCCGACAGCGGGGTGCGCATCGGCGTCACCTTCGTCGCGAAAGACGGCGCTTATTGCCGCAGCTTCGTGGTCGACACCACCGCCGGCCTGGCCTGCCTGAAGGGCGGGCGCTGGAATATTCCGGTGCTGGCCCAGGATGGCGGCGGGGCCGCCTGGGTCGACGGCAGCCAGCCGCCGCCCGTCGTGCGCGAGGCGATCGACGCGCGCATCGCCGGCACCGTGCTCGATCCGGTGGCCGAACGCGCGGCCCAGCAACGCGGCTGGACGCGGTGAGACGGCCTCCCGGTAAACTGGCTTATGCTGCATTGCGGCAGGGATTGGCTTTCTTTTGGTAAACTGTGTAGAAAACAGGCCGGCATATACATGGGTGGCGATTTCGGGTATCGTGTCACCCGCTAAAAGTGTCTCTACGTCCGCTTTATTCGGCCCGCCGGCCGGCTTGCCGCCGGGTAGTTCCGTCCGCCGGCTTATTCCCGTTCCTCCCTTCGCTGCGCGTCTCTCGACCCGCGATGGGGAGAACATGCCCGATCGTAGAGCTGAACGAATGAATGCAACCAAAAACTATGTCTGATTCTCCGAGCAATAACGCGAACAACAACGACGTCGCCGCCGTCCCGGACGCCGCGCCAGCCGTGCCGGCCGTTCCGGCCGCCGCCGAGGCTCCCACGGTACGCTTCGCCGACTTCGGCCTGGCGCCGGAAATCCTGCGTGCGCTCTCGGACCAGGGTTACGTCCATCCGACCCCGATCCAGGCCCAGGCGATTCCCGTGGTGCTCGAAGGCCGCGACGTGATGGGCGCGGCCCAGACCGGCACCGGCAAGACCGCCGGCTTCTCGCTGCCGATCCTGCAATTGCTGATGCCGCACGCGAACGCCAGCATGTCGCCGGCGCGCCATCCGGTGCGCGCCCTGGTGCTGGTGCCGACCCGCGAACTGGCGGTGCAGGTGGCCGACAACGTCAAGGCTTATGCCCGGCACACGCCGCTGCGCGCGACCGTGGTGTTCGGCGGCATGGACATGAAGCCGCAGACCGAGATCCTGCGCCGCGGCGTCGAGATCGTGATCGCCACCCCGGGCCGCCTGCTGGACCACATCGAACAGAAGAACGTCAGCCTGGGCCAGGTGCAGATGCTGGTGATGGACGAAGCCGACCGCATGCTCGACATGGGCTTCCTGCCCGACCTGCAGCGCATCATCAACCTGTTGCCAAAAGCACGCCAGAACCTGATGTTCTCGGCCACCTTCTCGCCCGAGATCAAGAAGCTGGCCAACACCTTCCTGAACAATCCGCTGACCATCGAAGTCGCGCGCAGCAACGCGACCGCCGAGAAAGTCACGCAGATCGTGTACAAGGTCGACGAGGAACAGAAGCGCGACGTGGTCGAGCACCTGATCCGCTCGCGCGACATGAAGCAGGTGATCATCTTCTCGAACACCAAGATCGGCGCCTCGCGTCTGTCGACCCACCTCGAGAAGCGCGGCGTCAAGGCGTCGGCGATCCACGGCGACAAGACCCAGCAGGAGCGCATGGCGGCGCTGGATGCGTTCAAGAACGGCAGCGTCGA
This sequence comes from Massilia sp. CFBP9026, assembly GCF_034045165.1. NCBI lineage: Bacteria > Pseudomonadati > Pseudomonadota > Betaproteobacteria > Burkholderiales > Oxalobacteraceae > Massilia > Massilia sp. CFBP9026. The sequence continues at coordinate 46,432 of NZ_JAXCWH010000002.1, read as the reverse complement.
AGTGCTGGTGGCGACCGACGTCGCCGCGCGCGGCCTCGACATCTCCGACCTGCCGGCCGTGATCAACTACGACCTGCCGTACAACGCCGAAGACTATGTGCACCGCATCGGCCGCACCGGCCGCGCCGGCGCCTCGGGCGACGCCCTGTCGGTGTACTCGGACAAGGACGAGCGCCTGCTGGCCGACATCGAGAAGCTGATCAAGCAGACCATCACGCGCGGCACGCTGGAAGGCTTCGTGGCGCCGAGCAGCCGCGCTCGCGAAGGCGGCCGTGAGTTCGGCGCGCGCGAAGGTGGACGCGAAGGTGGACGCGACTACGCTTCGCGCGACGCCGAACGCGGCGCCCGCCGCGGCGATGAGCGCGGCGAGCGTGGCGGCCCGGCGCGTGCGCCGCGCTCCGGACCCGGTCCGGGCGCGCGCCGCGAAAAGGTCGATCCGTGGTTCCTCAAGCCCTACGAACCGACCAGCAGCCCGCGCAAGGATCTCGATGCCGCGCCGCACGCGCCGGCCAAGCCGGCCAAGCAGAAGCTGGCCTTCCTGCTGGGTGGCGGACCGAAGGCGTAAGCCTGACTGCCAGCTTGTAAACGTCGTCCCCGCGCAGGCGGGGACCCAATTTCTTATGCACGCCACTGAAGCAAACTTTGGTGGCTGCGCTGATCAACTTGGGTCCCCGCCTTCGCGGGGAGTCGTTACTGCCAGTGTCAGTAACGACGTGTTTGGGCTGACAATGTAAAACGCAATCCAGGCTCGGCACGTTCCACCGCGAGCCGCCAGCCATGGGCCCGCGCCACCTCCTGGCAAATCGACAGTCCCAATCCCGCCCCAAGGTCGCGCCGGTGCGCTCCACGCCAGAAGCGGTCAAAGAGCAGCGCCAGTTGCGCCGTCTCGACACCCGGCCCGTGGTCGCGCACGCACAAGCTGTCCGCAGCGATCTCCACGCTCACACGCGAACCGGCCGGCGCATGTTCGATCGCATTCTCCAGCAGGTTTTTCATCAGCGTGAACAGCGCGCCCCGGTCGGCCTGCCACGTCAGCCCATCGTCCATGGCGGACACCGCCAGCTTCACGCCGGCCGCCTCGGCCATGCGCCGCAGGTAGCCGATCGCCTCGTCGGCGACCTCTCTCACCCTGACCGTGCCGAACGCATAGTTGGTCGCCTCGCTGGCCTCGGCCAGCAGCAGCAACTGCTGCACCTGGCGCGACATATAGGCGACGTCTTTCAACAGCGCGGCGCGGTCCGCCTCGCCATCGATCCCCAGCTCCACCTGGGCCCGGATCATCGCCAGCGGCGTCTTGAGTTCGTGCGCCGCGTTGCCCAGGAATTCCTGCTGCGCGCGGTAGGCCTGCTCGAGGCGTTCGAGCACCCGGTTGAAGCTGTCGACCAGCGGCGCGATCTCGCTTGGTACCGCGTCGGTGCGCAGACGCGCGTGCATCGAGCGTAGCGAGATGCCGGCCGCCGACCCCGACACGTCCTGCAGCGGCTTCAGGGTATAGCGCAAGGTGATCCAGGTGCACAGGCCGAAGGCGACCAGCAGCACCAGGGTGAACAGGGCAATGCCGTAGGCCACCAGCGGCAGGGCGACCCGGTGCAGCAGGTACATCATGCGGCTGCTGGCGGCCACCTGCAGGTACAGGCCATCGCGTCCTGCGAGCGCGAGCGGCTCGCTGGCGCCGAAGAAGGTCACGCCGTCGCGGGTGAACTCGAAACGGGTGCGCCCCGCGCTTGCCGGCAGCACGCCGGCCGGCCAGAAGCGCGGGCCCGCCTCGGACAGCAGGGCCACATTGCCGGTGCGGTCGACGACGCGGTAGGCGACTTCGCGCCCCAGGCTGTCGAAGGCCCATTTGATGGCATGATGCTCGTCGTTCCCGAGGCGCAGCCTGCCGTCCCGCTCGACATACACCTTGGCCGACAGGTCCTGCGCCATGTCCGCCAGGTCGGTCCGGGCCAGCACATTGGTCTGCAGGACGAAGGCCGCGACCAGCACCACCAGCATGACGCTGAGCAGTGTGCCGGCCACGAAGGCCATCACGATCTTCAGGCGGATGCTATTGAGCCGCATCTTCCTCCCGCAGCACATAACCGATGCCCCTGAGGTTGACGATGCGCTGGCGCGAGCCGATTGCCGCCAGCTTGCGGCGCAGGCGGTGCAGGGCGACGTCGAGTGCATTCGGGGTGACGGCATCGTTCAGGCCCCAGGCCGCCGCTTCCAGCGCGCCGCGGCGCACGGTGGTCTCGTGCTTGCGCAGCAGGAGCAGCATGATCTGCATCTCGGCCGGGGCCAGCGTGATGCGCTCTTCGCCGCAGCACAGCAGGTCGCCTTCGGGCTGCAGCGCCAGGTCGCCATGGGCATGCGCCAGGGGCCGGAACTCCACCGGCCGGCGCAGCAGGGCGCGCACCCGCGCCACCATCTCGTCCATGGCGAAGGGCTTGGCGAGATAGTCGTCGGCGCCGGCCTCGAGGCCCTGGACGCGGTCGTGCAGGGCCTCGCGCGCCGTCAGCACCAGGCAGGGGAGCCCTAAGCCGGCCGCGCGCATCCGGCCCAGCAGGGCCAGGCCGTCGCCGTCGGGCAGTCCGCGGTCGAGAATCAGGGCCTGGTAGGACATCTGCTGGAGGGACGCCCAGGCGCCGTCGATGCGCGTGGCCACGTCGACGGCGATGCCGGCCGCCGCCAGGCCCTTGGCGATCAGCTGGGCCAGGCGCTCGTGGTCTTCGATCAGGAGGACACGGCTCATCGGCTCACCTGAAGCGGTACAGGTAGCCGACCAGCACCCGGTTCTCGGTCGAGCGGTCGACCAGCGGGCTGTCCTTGATCTCGTCGGCCAGGCGCGACACTTCGAGGTCGACCAGGATGGCGTGGCGCCGGTCGAACATATACATCGCGCGCAGTCCCACTTCTGCGTTCACGCCCGACTCGCCACGGTAGGCGGCGCGGCCGGCGCGCGCTTCGTCGGCCCGCACGCCGTAGTAATAGTCGACGTATTTGTCGTCCTGCCAGCTCGCGGTCACGCGCGGCGTGATCGTCACGCGCTCGCCGATATGCCATGTCCTCTCCACGCCGAGATTGAATCGCTTGCCCTTGCTGTTGCCGGAGGCGTCGCCCAGCGCTTCTGCGCTGACATCGGCCCACCGGCTCTTCCATTCGATTCTAGCACCGGCCCAGACGCCGCTTTTCCGTTCGCGCATGCCGGCCAGGATCGGCGTGTCGTCGATGTCGTCGTCGTCGTAGCCGCTGCCGTCGTAGCGCACCACCAGGTCGAGGTTTAGGGTGTGCGCCGGCGCCGGGTCGAGGCTGAGCAGCTTGAAGCCCACTTGCGGGCCGGCGATCGAGAGCCAGCGGTTCTCGTACTGGACGAAGGGAAGCGCCAGGTATTCGCGGTCGATGCCGGCATAGGCCTTGTCGAACGAGATGGCGCCGACGCCCAGCGCCCAGGAAGAGGTGGGGGCGGCGTCGCCCGTCCGGGCCAGGGCCGGCAGCGTGCAGAGCATGGCGGCGGCGAGCAGCGGAATATGCGCCAGGCGGCGCTGGAAGCAGGGGGCGGAGAGTGGCATGGAAGCGCTTTCGGGTTGTCGAAAAGCGCCATGCTCGGCCCGGTCGCCTTACTCGACACTTACCGCAACGACATCGGCACGACGTCGTCCCGGTAAGTATCCGGAAAGGCGGACTGGCGGATAGTCCGGGTCAAAGGAGAGACGACGATGAACACATCCCGCAAGATGGCGCTGGTCGCCGTGAGCGCGCTCCTCGGCGCCGCCCTGGCTGGCGCCCTGGCGTCGGCCCCGATCGAGATCAGCGATGCAGCCGGCGATGCAGTCAGCGATGCAGTCAGCGATTCAGGCAGCCCGCTTGAGCGCCGCTCCGACCCGGTCCAGCAAGTCCTGGTGCTGGTAGGGCTTGGACAGCACGTCGAGCGTGCCGCTGGGCTTGCCGCGGTCGGGCAGTTCGTCCATATAGCCGGTGGTGACCAGCACCGGCAGGCCTGGACGTTTGGCGTGCACGCGCTCAATCAGTTCCAGCCCGTTCATCCCGCCCGGCATGATCACGTCGGTGAACAGCAGGTCGGCCTGCTCGCCGCTTTCCAGCAGGCCCAGCGCGCGCTCGCCGCTGGGAGCCGACAGCACATCGTACCCGGCCATTTCCAGCATGCTCTGGGCCAGCTCGCGCACGTCGTCGTTGTCTTCGACCACCAGGATGCGGCAGCGCCGCTGTTGCGGTTCGGCGGGCGTGCCGCCGCGCCGTTCGGCCTGCGAGTCGTCATCGCTGGCGGCCTGCTCGGCGACCCGGAACACCATGCGCACCATGGTGCCCCGGCCCGGCTCGCTCTCGATGTCGAGCTTGCCGTGCGATTGCTGGACGAAACCATGCACCATCGCCAGGCCCAGGCCGGTGCCCGGCCCCTTGGTGGTGAAGAACGGTTCGGTGGCGCGGCGCCTGACCTCGGGCGTCATGCCTTCGCCCTCGTCGTTCACGCAGATGCAGACATAGTCGCCGGGGGAGAGGCCCAGCAGGCGGCGGCGCTCCTCGCCCAGCACGGCGGTGCCGACGGTGACCGCGCCTCCACGCGGCATCGCGTCGCGCGCATTGAGCACCACGTTCAGGAGCGCCATCTCGAGATAGGTCGGGTCGATCGTGCTGGCCGGCAAGCCGGGCTTGAGGTCGAGCCGCAGGTCGATCTTGTCGCCCAGGGTGCGCACCAGCATGTCGGAAAACTCGACCACCAGGCTGTTCAGGCTCAGGCGCTTCGGTTCCAGGCGCTGCTTGCGCGCGAAGGTCAGTAGCTGCTGGGTCAGCTTGCCGGCCTGCATGGTCGCGCGCTGGGCGCGCCGGATCGGCTCGGCCGCCTTGTGCTGGGGCCCGGCGCCGAGCAGGGCGACTTCGAGGTTGCCGTTGATGACTTGCAGCAGATTGTTGAAATCGTGGGCCATGCCGGCCGAGAGCTGGCCGATGGCTTCCATCTTCTGCGCCTGCAGCCAGGATTCCTGGTTGTTGCGGCGCTCGGTGATGTCCATCTGCGAGGCGAAGAAGTGCAACAGCTTGCCATCCTGGTCGAAGATGGGGCCGAAGAACAGGGCGTTCCAGAACGGCGTGCCGTCGGCCTTGTAGTTCAGGATGTCGACCGCCACCGCACGTTCTTCGTCGACCGCGCGGCGCAGCTCGGCCACGGTGGCGCGGTCGGTGTCGGGCCCCTGCAGCAAGCGACAGTTGCGGCCCAGGAGCTCGTCTTCGCGGTAGCCGGTCAGGTCGGTGAAGGCGCCGTTGGCGAACACGATCGGGTTGTCGTCCTGGCGCGGATCGGTGATCAGCATCGGCATGCGGGTCATCTCGACCGCGGCGAAGAAGATGTTGCCGCGCTCGTCCAGGCCGCCGTGCTCGATATAGCCGGATTGCCAGTGATGGACGCCGGGATTGTCCTTGGGCGGACCCATCGGGTGGACGGCATTGCCTTCGACCTCGGCATTCGCCGGCACGCCGCGGCTCTGGCCGCCGCCCTGCACGTCCAGCGCTTTCTTGAATGAATCGTCCTTTGGCGGTCCGAGTACCATGGCGTGTCCTGGGCGGTGCGGGCGGCGGCATGCCAGCCCTTCGGCTTCACTTTAGCCGGAGCGAACGCTGCGTTTCCGTTCGTGAGCGCACAAAGACGCGCTGCCGGGACAGGCTCTTAGTGCAGGCCGGCAGGCGCAGGCGGAGGGCTGTCTGCGCCCAGGCGCAGCAGGGTGAATTCATCGGTCTGGCGCACCGCCTGGGCGAAGGGCGCGGCGTGGTTTCCGATCACCAGCAGCCAGCGCGTGGCGGGGGCGATGCCTTGCCTCGGTACCGCCTGGTCCGGCGCCAGGAACAGCGGCGCAGTGTCGGCGCGGTCGATATGGAACAGGACGCGCAGGATGACGCCCGGGTCGGCGCCGGCAACCACCAGCTGGCCGCGTTCGGCCGCCGGCACCGATTCCAGTACCAGGGCGCCGGCGCGGTCGCCCAGCTGGCTGTTCCGGTGGAAAGAAGCGGAACTGGCGATCCGGTCCTGGCCGACCAGCACGAGGACCGGCAGCAGGACCAGCACGAACAGGCGGGCGGCCTGCGCGCGTCCGCCGGCCCAGGCTGCCAGCAGCGCCAGCTGCAGCACCGCCGACACGTGGCCCGAGGTCGAACGCATATTGATCGCCGCGATCTCGGGGCCGTCCACGACCCGGGTGATATAGTCCGGCAGCCGGGCGAAGGCGAGCAGCACCAGCAGCGCCATCAATGCCGCGAGCGCCCAGCGCCAGCGGCGCGCAGGTCCCGTCGCGGCCGGCGCCGCGCCGATGGAGGCCGCTGCCACCAGCCACAGCAGCGGGAACACGAAATCATAGTAGCGCAGGTGCAGGCGCATACCTTCGGCCGGGCCGCGGTCGGCCAGGGTGGCGGTGTAGAACACGGCCATGCCGGCCGCCGCGCCCAGCATCAGCAGTGTGTAGGCATGCAGCCGCCCGGCCGGCGCCTGGCGGCGCAACGCCCCGGTGGACATGCCATGCAGCAGGATCGCCAGCGGCACGCCGAACATCACGGCCAGCGCCATCAGGTGCCCCAAGGCGCTGACCAGGATCGGTTCGACGAGGTCCAGGCGCAGGGTGGTGCTGCCCGAACTGACATTGTCCTGGTAAAAGGAGCCAAGCAGGCCGAGTCCAGCTTCTCCGGCCAGCATCCAGCCCAGGGCGAGCTTGACCGCAATCGCCAGCGCCGACGCAGCCAGGGCGGCCGTCACGCCGCGCGTCCAGGCGCCGTCCACCTGCCAGCCGGCATACACCAGGTAGAGGCATAGCGCGGGGAGCAGGAACAGGGCATGCACCTTGACCAGACTCATCAGGCCAAGCACGAGGCCGCCGGCCAGCGCAGTGGCCAGCGTGGACCAGTTGTCTCGGGTCAGCATGATCCAGCTGAGCACAGAGAAACCGAACCAGTAGGTGGCTTCGGGCATGAAATACATCGTGTAGGCGTTCAAGGGCGCGGCGGCGACCAGCACCGTGAGCAGCCGGGCGTAGCCCTGGCTGGTGTGGCGCCGGGCCAGGCCGTGGACGAAGGGGAGTGCGGCAAGGTAGAACGCGAGATTGCCCACGCGCACGCATTCGAGGAAACCGGCGCCGCAAGCATTGCTCGCGCTAAACAGCCAAAGATACAGATAGGACGGCACCATCGCCTCGGCCAGCGGCGCCAGGCGCGACATCCTGCTGTAAGACCACTCGTCGGCGAAAACGGCTGGATACAGGCCGTGGTTGCGCAGGTAGACGTACAGCGCGACGGCCGCCAGGGCCAGGAAGAAGGCGGCGCGCCACGCGCTGGCTTTGCCGCCAGCGTTGTTTCCCTCCCGGAGCGGCGGCGCGCCGACCGTCATGGCTGTTGGCTGGCGACCGAGGGGGGCGAACCTTGCGGGATGGTGAAGGTCAGCCAATCGATCCCGATCCCGATCAGACGCGGATCACCGTTCGGGGTGGCGCTGGCCGGCATCGGTTTCGGCACCACGATGGTCATGCTGCGCGCTGTGCCGTCCGTATCGAACTGCAGGTTGATCGGCGCGGGATGCCAGCCCAGGCGGAACTGCTTGCGCACGCCGCCGATCTCGATCGTGAATGGCAAGTTGGCGTTGTCGGCATGGGCGCGCCCCTGAAACACCAGGCCGAAACTGCGCGGCAGCGGCTTGGCGAAATGGAATACCACCTGCTTGGCGTCCGACCAGCGGCCCCAGGCTTCGGGGCCCGACAGGCCCTCGATGGCGCTGATGAAGCCCGGGTCCGGTTGTTCGGACAGCTTGACGTGGGCGAAGGCCGGCGGCGGCTCGGGCATGCGCAGCAGGGTGAAGTCGTCGGCCTGGTGCACTACGTGGGGCGAGCCGGGGATGTCCCGCTTGTCCATCACCAGCAGCCATTTCTGGTCCACCGGCAGCTGGTATTCCAGCAGCGGCGCATTGTCGCGCATCTCCACCCCGACCGTATCGGGATGGTCCAGGTGGAACTGGACCCGCATCACCTGCGTCATTTCGTTACCGACGATCATGACCTTGCCGCGCTCGGCCGGTGGTACGTGTTGCAGCACGGCCTTTGCCGCGCGGTCGCCATGGCCGTCGGGGCGGTGCGCCTGGGTCCAGGTCCAGATCTGGAACTGGGCCGCCAGCATCGAGAGGGGCAGTGCGGTGAACAGGAACACGCGGCCCGGGGTCAGGCGGGCTGCGCCGGCGCGCGGGACGGCCCACAGCGCGAGCAGCGCCAGCTGCAGCGCCAGCAGGAAGCCGAGCGCCAGGCGGCCATACGGCGCCGGCAGGGTGACCAGCGAGACATCCGGGCCGTCCACGGTGAAGACCGAGTATTCGGGCAGCTTGAACCAGGCCAGCACCAGCAGCGCCGCGACCAGGGCAGCGATGATCCAGCGCAGGCGCGGCAGGCGCGCGCGCGCGTCCTGCAGGGTGGCGGCGCCGGCGATCCACACCAGCGGGAACACGAAATCGTAGTAGCGCAGGTGCAGTCTGAAGCCTTCGTTGCTGCCCGGGTGCGCCAGGGTCGCGGTGTACAGCACCGTCACGCCGGCTGCCGAAGCCAGCATTAGGATTGCATAGACGTGCAGCGCTCTGGCGCCTTCGTTGCCGGCGTCGCGCCGGCCCAGGCCGGCGCACAGGCCGTGCAGGATCACCGCCAGCGGCAAGCCGAGCAGCATGGCGAGCGCCATCAGGTGGCCGCGGCCGTTGACGAAGGCGGGCGCCAGCAACGCCAGGCGCGCGCTGGCGCCTTCGGATCTGACCGCACCCTGGTAAAACGGGCCGAACACGCTCAGGCCGGCGTCGCCGGCCAGCACATAGCCGAGCCCGAACTTGACGGCCAGCGTGCCCGCTGCCGCCACCGCGGCCGCCAGCAGGCCGCGCGCCAGCCAGGCGCCGCCGGCGTGCCAGCCGGCGTACAGCACGAACAGGCACAGGGCCGGCAGCAGGAACAGGGCGTGCACCTTGACCAGGCTCATTGTGCCGAGCACCAGCCCGCCGGCCAGGGCCCGCGCCAGCAAGGACCAGTCGGCGCGCGCCAGCATGATCCAGCTCAGCACGCAGAAACCGAAGTAATACGTGGCCTCGGGCATGAAGTAGGCGGTGTAGATGTTCAGCGGCGCGCCCAGCGACAGCACGGCGACGACCGCAGCCCAGGCCGGCCCGATGTAGCGGCGCGCGATCAGATACAGGAAGGGCGCCGCCGCCAGGTAGAACGCCAGGTTGGCGGCGCGCACGCAGTCGAGGAAGCCGGCGCCGCAGGCGTCGCTGGCGCCGAACAGCCACAGGTAGAGGTAGGACGGCACCAGGGCTTCGGACAGCGGCAGCAGCCGCGCCATCTTGCTGTAATACCATTCGTCGGCGAAGACGGTCGGGTTCAGGCCATGGTTGCGCATGGCCAGGTAGGCCGTCATGGCGGCCAGGGCCAGGCCGAACAAGACGCTCCAGGCCTTGCGGTGTCGGTCGAACGTGGAAAGGTTCATGGTGGTGGTGTGGACGTTTGGTGTTGTTGTTGTCAGGGTGTTGCGGTATCCGGTGCATGGGTCCCGATGGCGATCTCGGCGATGGCGATGCCGAGTTCGCGGTCGTCCGGCCATTCGCCGAGCGTGCGCGGCGCGGTCGGGCGCGGGACCACGATTTCCAGGCTGCGCTGCAGGCCATCCGTGGCGAAGCGCAGGTGGATTTCCTGGAAGCTGCCGGCGATGCGGAACGGGTGCGATTCCTGGCCCACGCGCATGGTGAACGGCAGGCCGGTGTTGGCGGCGTAGGCGCGCGCCTTCAGGACCACGTCGAGCTGGGGCGGCAGCAGGCGCGAGAAGTGCAGCACCACGCGTTCTCCGTCAGACCAGCGGCCCCAGGGCTCGGCCACCGACATCCCGTCGGCCGCAGCCAGGAGGCTGGCGCCGCCATAGTCTGCACTCAGCGCGGCCGTGGCCAAGAGGCGCGTGTCCGGCGCCAGGCGCACCAGCGCATGGTCGTGGGCCTGCACGACCGGCCGCAGCCCTTCCGGCAGGGCATGGCGGCCCACCACCAGCAGCCACGGCTGGCGCACCGGCAGCTGGTAGCGTTCGATCGGCGCCCCGGCCGGCAGCTCGAGCATGCCGATGTCGCGGGCGTCGACGTGGAACTGGGCGCGCATGATGTCCACCACGCTGTCGCCGGCCACCGTGACCAGGTGGCGTTCATGCGGCGGCACGTGGTCGCGCGCGGCCTTGCCGGCGCGGTCGGCGCCCCAGTCGTTGACCACCTGGGCCAGGTAATTCGAGGTGACGGCGCCGCCCAGCGCCAGCGTGAGCGGCAGCGCGGCGAACAGGAACAGTGGCGCCGCCATGCGCTGCCCGAGCGCCCACAGGGCCAGCACGACGCAGGCCAGCGCGGCGACGGCCCAGCCGCCCCAGGCGCGCAGGTCGAGCGCCGCGATCTCGGGACCGTCGATCGGATTGATCGCGTAACGAGGCAGCAGCGCCACCGCCGCCACCACGGCGGCGCCGACCATGGCGGCCGCCAGCAGGCGCATGCGCGGCGCGTGGCGGCCGTGGCGGGCCACGGCCGCGGCCACCACGAGCAGCAGCGGGAAGGTGAAGCTGTAGTAGCGCAGGTGCAGGCGCAGCACCTCTTGCGGCCCGACGCCGGCAATCGACGCCGTGTAGGCGACGGTCAGGCCGGCGGCCGAGCCCAGCGCCAGGATGCTGTACAGCGCCAGGCGGTTGAAATCGGCGCCGGTGGCGCGCCGCGCCGCGCCGCTGAGCAGCGCCAGCAGCAGGACGGCCATCGGCAGCGGCATCAGGATGGCCAGCGCCATCAGGTGGCCGCGGCCGTTGATGAAGGCCGGCGCCGCCAGGGCCAGGGGACTGCTGCCCGAACCGGATGCGGCCGCGGTGGCGTAGAACTTGCCGAACAGGCCGAGCGCGGCATCGCCCGCGAGCAGGTAGCCCAGGCCCAGCCTGACCGCCAGCGTGGCGCCGGTGAGCACCAGGGCGGCCATCAGGCCGGTGCGCAGCCAGCGGCCTTCGGGCGCGCGCAGCCAGGCCGCGCCGACCTGGAACAGGCACAGGCCCGGCAGCAGGAACAGCGCGTGGACTTTTACCAGGCTCATCATGCCGAGCACGACGCCGGCCGCCAGCGCCAGCGCGGCCGGATGCCAGGCCGTGCGCGTCAGCAGCAGCCAGCTCAGCACGATGAAGCCGAAGTAATAGCTCGCTTCGGGCATGAAGAAGGCGGTGTACAGGTTGAACGGGGCCAGCAGCGACAGCAGGGTGACGGCGATCGCCGCGATCGGCGCCGTGAAGCGGCGCGCGATCAGGTAGATGAAGGGCCCGGCGCCGACGAACAGCAGGGCGTTGCCGATGCGGACGCAGTCGAGGAAGCCGGCGCCGCAGGCATTGCTGGCGCTGAACATCCACAGGTAGAGGTAGGACGGCACCAGCGCTTCGCCCAGCGGCTGCAGGCGCGACATCTGGCTGTAGTACAGCTCGTCGGCGAAGATGACCGGATTCAGGCCGAGGTTGCGCATCATCAGCCAGGCGAACACGGCGCCCAGGCCGGCGGCCAGCGCCAGCCAGGCGCGCAGCGACGTGGCGGGGGCAGGCGGCGCGGACGCCCTGGTGGACTTGTTGGCGCTCATGGCGATGGCGCGGCGCGCCAGCCGGCAACCGCCGCGCGCATCCGTTCCCAGCTGAAGAATTGGCGTTTTTCGTAGTACAGCGGACCCGCGTGCGGACGCTCGTCCAGGCGGGCCGGGTCGACTTTCTGCAGCGCCTGCTCACCGCGCAGCAGGTAGTGCAGCAGCACGAAGGGGAACAGGCCGATCCAGGTCGTGCGCTGCGAGGGATAGGACAGGCACAGGCGCAGGTAGTGGCGCCGCGCGGCCCAGGAGATCGGGGTCGCCTCGACCGGGCCGTTGGCCGCCAGCGGCGCCAGCACCCGGAACAGCGGGCCGCCCAGGCCCTCGGCCTGGTACAGCGAGAATTGCCAGGTGCGCGCCAGCAGGCCGCGTTCCTCGGCCAGGGTAACGGCCAGCGCATGCAGCGCGTCGTGGTCGTGGTGGCCGCCTTCCCAGGCCGTCACGTGGATCGCCTCGATCGGGCAGAAGCCGTCGATCCATTCGCCGATCCAGCGTCCCGCCGCTTCCATGTGCAGCGGCAGGCGCGCGTCGCCGATGCCCAGCTGCTGGCCGGCGAAGGACACGTCGCCCGGGGCCACGCCCAGCTGCGCGAGCACGGCCAGCGATTCGGCGTTGCGCTGCGCGGCGCTGCTCTTGGCGGTCTGGCCGTCGGTGAGATAGGCGCACGCCACCCGCACGCCTTGCCGGCGCAGGGTGGCGATGCGTTCGAACACCCCGAACTCGTCGTCCTGGTGCGCGAACAGGAACAGGGCGACCGGTTCAATAGGCATCGAAGTCGAGGAAGCTGAACTGGATACGGGAAGGATCGAGCGCGGCCACGCGCGGGACGAACGAACGGTAGATCAGGTTCAGCGGCGACGGACGCAGGCGCTGCGGGATGCTGGCGTAGTTCCACCAGCTGGCGTTGGCGTCCGGGGCCAGGCCGATCAGCAGGCGCAGCGGCGACAGCACCGGCGCGCCGTTGTGCGGCGCGGCTTGCAGCGGTCCATCCAGCTCGGCATAGGCCGGCAGGCGCAGGCCGAAGGCGGCGGCGTAGAACTGCTGGCGCCCACCATGCGCGCGGCGGTGCACCGGATTGTGCGGATTGGCGCAGCGCCAGGCCAGGGCCTCGGGACTCCAGCTGCGCTCGAACGACAGCTGCGCGGCCGGCGCCCTGGGGCCGTGCGACAGCGTGCCCAGGCCGACCCGCGCCTCGAGCGGACGCACCAGCTGGAAGCCCAGCTTGCGCACGAAGCCCGGGGTGCTGTTGGCGTTGGCCACGCCGTACACGCCGTCGAAACCGGCGGCGGCGCCGGCCTCGAAGGTGGCCGCGGCCAGTTTGGTGAACAGGCCCTTGCCCTGGTAGTCGGGGTGGGTGGCGGTATTCAGCGACAGCAGCACCAGCACCTCGCGGCCCTCGACCCAGGCGCGCTGCGGAATGCAGACGTAATGGGCCGCCAGGCGCTCGCCGTCCCAGGCGTCCATGCCGACCGCGGGGCCGTCCGGATTGGCGGCGTACAGCCAGGTGAGGTAGTCGGGCGTGAACTTGTCGGCGCCGGGGAAGCAGGCGGCGAACAGCGCGCCGTATTGCGCCAGGGTGGCCTGGTCGTGCTGAACGGGAGCGATGCGCATCACTTGAAGATCCAGTAGCGGCTGAGCAGGTATCCGTTCACCGCCACCAGCGGCAGCGACAGGATCTTCCCGGCCAGCGGGTTGTCGACGAGGGCCACCGCCACTGCGACGCAGGCGATGGTCAAACCATAGTTCAGGCCCACCACGCACATATAGCGGGCAAAGCTGCTTTTCGACGCCGCCTGGTCGAATGTGACCCGGCTGTGGAAGGCGTAGTTGACCAAGAGGCCCGCCACGAAGCCGGCGCTGGCGGCGGCCGTGTGGTGGAATCCTTTCATGACCAGCAGCTGCATCAGGCCGACGTCGATGCCGGCGCACAGCAGGCCGCCGGCGACGAATACGCCGAACTGGCGCAGGCGTGCGGCGTCAATCATCGCGGCGGCGCCGGAACAGCGTCTTCTTGTGCAGCGGCCGGCTCGGCACCGATGCGATGTCGTAGTTCAGGAAGGCCAGGATCAGCTGCACGCCCATGATCACCGGCAGCGCGGCCATCATCACGGTGCCGGCCGGGGTCTCGACATCGCTCTGGGCCGAGGCGATCCAGTGCACGACGCCGTAGACCAGGCCGAAGGTGGTGAGCGCCACGCCGATCGGCAGCTCGAGCGAGGCCACCGACAGGTTGCGCAGGTAGTAGTTGTAGAACAGGCGCTTGAAGAAGTTGCGCACGTTCTTGGCGGCGAACTCGGTGATCACTTGCGAGACCTTCAGGTTGCTCACTTCGTCGCCGTACACCGCGTCCATCGGCACGTCGACCGCCACCGCGCCCAGGGTGTTCAGGCGGAACAGCATGTCGCTCTCGAAGAAGTAGCGCTTGCTGATCTTGTCGAAGGGGAGGTAGCGCGCGGCGTCGGCGTGGATCGCGGTATAGCCGTTGGTCGGATCGAACAGGTGCCAGTAGCCCGAGGACAGCTTGGTCATGAACGACAGCATGGCGTTGCCGAACAGGCGCACCGGCGGCATCGCGCTCAGGCGCTCGAGATTGAAGAAGCGGTTGCCCTTGGTGTAGTCGGCTTCGCCGGCCAGGATCGGCGCCACGAAGACCGGAATCAGGGAGGCGTCCATCTGGCCGTCGCCGTCGATCTTGACGATCACGCTGGCGCCGTCGGCGATGGCGGCGCGGTAGCCGGTCATGACGGCGCCGCCCACGCCCTGGTTCTCGGCGTGCTCGAGCACGGTCACGCGGGGGTCCTGGCAGTTGGCGCGCACGAATTCGCCGCTGCCGTCCGGGCAGCGGTCGTCGACCACGTAGACGCGCGAGACTTCGGGGCCGATGCCGGCGATGACGCCGATGATGTGGCGGGTGACGCGGTAGCTGGGGATCACCACCGCGATCCGTGCGGATGCGGGGGCGGATGCGGCGCCTGTGGAGGCTGCGCCGGCCGGTTGGTCGATCACGTTCATGGCTTGGGTGACGTTGACGTTCATGGAATCTTATTATTATCGCGTATTGACGAGTGGCGATGCCGATCCGGGCAGGGTCTTGTACCAGCGCTGGCGCACCAGCGCGTCCAGCGCCTGCTGGGCGCTGCCGTCCCAGGTCAGCCATGGCATGCCGGTCGACGGCGGCGCCGTGCCGGCGCGCTGCTGCGCCAGCCAGCCGTTGACGGCGTCGGCCAGGTCTTGCGGCGCCAGGCCTTCGAAGTAGGCGGCGTGCTCGCCGGCCACCTCGCGGAACACCGGCAGGCTGCGCGCCAGGATCGGGATGCCGTGCTGGGCGGCCTCGATCAGCGGCAGGCCGAAACCTTCGCCTTCGGACGGCGCCAGCAGGGCCGAGGAGTTCGCGTAGAGCTTGATCAACATCTCGTCCGAGATGCCGGCCAGCCAGAACAGGCGCTTGGCCTTTTCGGGATGGGCGGCCATGCGTTCGCATACCTTCTCGACCATCCAGCCCTGCTTGCCGACCACCACCAGGTTGACGTCGACCCCGCTCTCCCACAGCAGCTCGAAGGCGGCCAGCGCCTGGGCATGGCCCTTGCGCGGTTCGACCGTGCCGACCATCAGGAAGCTGGGGCGCTGGCCGAGCGCGGCCAGCACCTGGTCGGCCTCCGGCGGCAGGCCGAAGCTTGGGGCGCTGGCGTCGATGTCGGCGCCCAGGTGGAAGTGGGCCAGCTTGAGCGGGCTGCGGCGCGTCATTTTCTCGCGTTCTATCCAGCCGGCCAGTTCGTCGGCCACCGCGCGCGAGATGCACAGCACGCCGTCGGCCACCTTGTGCACGGTGCGCAGGAAGTCGCCGAAATACTGCTCGGTCCCGAACGGGAATACCTCGGGCCGCAGGATCGGCAGCACGTCGTAGACGACGAAATAGATTTCCACGCCGCGCGCGCGCATCTCGAGCAGGCGCTGCTCGTTCTGCGAAGTGCCGTTGGTGAACAGGTCGAGGCCGAAGAACACGTCGCCGGGACGGACCTCGCACGGCGCATCTTCCAGCGCCAGCTCGAATTCGCCCACCTGCTTCATGCCGAAGCCGCGCGCATAGCAATACGGTTGATTCGCGCCGACCGAATACACCGGCTCGATCCGGAAGCCCGCCGGCGGCGCGGCGAACAGCGACAGCAGGATGCTGCGCACCACGCGCTGGATGCCGGTCTTGAGGTCGGACTGCACCATGGCCGAGACGTCGACCAGCAGCTGGCGCTGCGGCGTCGGCGCGCGGTTGAAGGCGATCGCGGCGGCCAGCGCCGGCAGCTCGGCCTGGGCGGCCAGCGGCGCGGCGGCGTTCACCGCGCGGCGGTAGACGGCGTCGCGGCCGTCGCGCGCGAAGGTTTCGATCGCATCGAGGTACAGGCGGCCGACCTGTTGCGGCGCGTGGTGCGCGGCCATGTGCGCCAGCGCGCGCTGCGCCAGGCGGGCGCGCAGTTCGCCATCCTGGCGCAGGCTGGCCAGGGCGGCGGCCAGCGCGGCGGTCTCGAAGCCGTCGTCCAGCATGGTCAGCACGTCGTGCGGCAGCAGGGCGGTCGAACCGTGGGCGTTGACGATCGTCGGCACGCCGTACAGCAGGCAGTCGAGTACCGAGGCCGAGGTCTCGCCGCGGGTGGCGCTGCGCAGCTGCACGGCGCCGTCGCAGGCGGCCAGCCAGTCGGCATAGGCCGCGGCGTCGACGAAGCCGGTGATGCGGATGCGGCCAGCGGCGGCGCTGGCGGCGATTTTTTCCGCCAGCTGCTCGCCATAGGGGCCGGGATCGTTGGCGCCGACGAACACCAGCTGGCAGTGCGGATCGGCGCCCAGCGGCGACGCCAGGAAGGCGTCCAGCAGTTCGGCATTGAGCTTGGTGCTGCCCAGCATGCCGAAGGTGCAGACCACGAAGGCCTCGTCGTCCAGGCCGAGGCGGCTGCGCGCGGCGGCGCGCGCCGCGGCGCGTTCGGCGTCGCTGGCGGCGCCGTCCGCACGGCCGCGCAGCAGCGGGATCGTGCGCCAGCCGTCGGCGGCGCCGGGGCCATACCATTGGTCGGCCAGGGTGCGCGAGAAATCGGAATGCACGATCACGCCGTTGGCGTGGTCGAGCACCGCCTTGTTGAGCGGGTAGGTCCAGATCGACGGATTGCGGCCTTCCTTGCGGTGCGACAGCAGGCCGGTATAGCCGTGCGATTCGTACAGCGCGCGCAGGAAGCCCTTGGGCAGGTATTTTTCGCGCTCGAGGTTGTCGAGCACGCCCGAGAAATAGAAGTCGTGCAGCACCACGGTGCCGGGCACGTCGCGCAGCAGCTCGAACATGTGCTGGTGGGCGTGCGAATTGCCGAAGTGGTAGACCACGCGCTCGAATTCGTGGGCGTGGGCGCGCAGCCAGTCGGGGTCGCGCAGGTGCATGCCGTCCAGGCGGCGGTCGTCGACCTTGTCCTGGGCCACCACCAGCTCGACGTCATAGAACGCCGCCAGCTCGGGCACCAGTTCGGCGCTGTAGTCGGCGATGCCGGAATGGACCGGCGGCAGCGGCGAGACGTAGGCCAGTTTCGGGCGGCTTGCCGGCGCCTGGACCGGGCGCGCGCCGTTGGCGGCGCTGGTCTCGAGCGCGTCCAGCAGCGCGGCCGGATTCTGCGCATCGGCCGGGGCGCGGGTAAGGATCGGATACGGCGCGGAAGACGGCGCAGCTTCGCCGGCGGCGGCGCCTTGCGGGCCGACGGCCAGCGCCGCGGCCGGCATCAGCCCGGCCAGCGCGTGACGGCGCAGCGGCGCGGCCAGGCGCGGGTTCGATCCGAGGTCGAAGGCGCGCACGCGCGCCGCCAGCAGCGGTTCGAGGCGCAGGGTTTCCAGCGCTTCCTGGTCGTGCAGGGGCGCGGCCACCCACAGTTCGCCCTGGTAGCGCTCGTCGGCGCCGCGCGCGCGCGCCAGCGCGGCGCACAGTTCCAGGGCCGCCGGGTCAACCCGGCCGGTGTAAGCGAGAAGATCGATAACGATACGCATGTCAGGAGCTTGTATGAGTGGTGCGGGCGCGCTGCAGGTCGGCCAGCGCGGTGCGCACCGAGACTGGCAAGCCCCGCAGTTCGTCGGGGACGTGGGCCACGTCCGCCGGCAGCGGATCGGGCACCGCCTGCTTGACGGCGACCAGCGTCACAGCGACGCGCCGGCCCAGGGCCGGGAAGCGCAGCAGGATCGGGATCAGGAGGCGGCGCAGCAGTTCGACCCGGGTCAGGCGCTTGACCACGCGCTGCAGCAGGTGCGGCTCGCGCAGCTTGCGCGCCAGGCCGCCGGCGCGGCGCAGCGGACGCGTGATCTTCCACGAGGTGCTGTTTTCCAGCGCCGCGATCTGCCCTTGCAGGCCCTCGGCCCAGGCGCTCAGGCGGGCGGCGTCGGCGTGCACCTGCTCCAGTTCCTGGGTCAGCACGGCGGCGCGGCCTTCGGCGTGCTCGGCGCGCTGGGTGGCGCCATCCATCTGCCACAGCAGTTCCATGGCCTGGGCGTGGAAGCGCTCGACCTGCGCGCCGAGTTCCTTCTGGCGCTCGCCGGCCGCCTGCAGCGCGGCGCCGAGCGTGCGCTCGGCGGCCCAGGCGTGGTCCAGGTGCCAGGAGATGAAGCCGTCGAACACGTTCGGCTGGACGCCGAAGTGGGCCAGCAGCTCGGCGTGTTCCTCGGCCACGTAGTAGCGGTTCAGGCCATCGAACCAGGCGAAGCGGTAGCGCTGGCCCGTCACCAGGTGTTCCCAGCTCTCGTGGTTGGTCTCGCGGCTGTTCGGCAGCGTCGCCTCGATCACCAGCACCCATGGGCGCCAGCGCACGAAGTCCATCCCGCGCAGCACTTCGCCCTCGAAGCCTTCGACGTCGACCTTGAGGAAGTGGATCTCGCCGCGCACGTGTTCCTCGCAGATCGAGGCCAGGGTGCGCACCGGCACCGTGAGTTCGGCCACTTCATGGCCTTCGGCGCGGTGCATCTCGGCCACCGACTGTTCGGGCGAGGCCCAGCCGCGCACGGCCGGCACGTCGTACAGGGTCAGTTCGCCGTCGACGGCGCCGGCCGCGATGGCCAGGTTGACGTCGTGCGGGCGCTGTTCCTCGAACGCCTGGTGGAAGGAGGGCAGCGGCTCGATGCTGATGCCGCGCCAGCCGCGCTCGTAGAAGGCCTTGGTGACCGAGTGCTCGACCGGGTCGTTGGCGCCGACGTCGATGTAGAAGCCGTGCCTGACGTGGCCGAGCGCGCGCCACAACAGCACGTCTTCGCCGTTCTGTGCATACGAAACGAACTGGTTCATGCCGCGCCCTCGTCGAACAGCGCTGCGAGGGCAGCATCGGCCTGGCGCGCCAGCGCCTGCGCGGCCGACGGCTTGTCGTACACCAGCAGCAGCACCAGCGCCTGGGCCAGCAGGCCTTGCGCGTCGGCGCCATGGCGCACGAACACGGCGTCGCCCCAGCCCAGGCGGTCGCGCGTGCGCGCCGCGCTGTCCACGCTCGGGTAGCGGCACAGCGACGAGAAGTCGAGCAGCCAGAAGCCGGCCGCGCGCATCAGGGTCTCGATCTCCGAGAACAGGGCCTGCCCTTCGTAGATCGGCGCGAACGACACTTCGCAGTGCACGACGCTGGTGCGCGCCAGCACGGCGCCCGCATGGCGCAGGGTCGGCAGCTCGAAGCCCTGGATGTCGAGCTTCAGGAAGTCGACCGCGCCTTCGTCCGCGAGCACGTCGTCGAGGCGGCTGGTGGCGACGTCCTCGGTTTGCACCGTGTGCAGGTGGTCGAGGTCGCGCAACTGCGCGGTGAGCGTGCGGTTGAACGGCAGCAGCGAGGAAGTCGCGTCGTCGTTGTTGGCGTGGAAGGTATGGCGGCCGCCGTCCCCGATGAAGGTCGGGTACAGCGTGACCCGGCTGTCCGGGTTGTTGCGGCGGCTGGCCTCGATCTTGTCCTGCTGCGGCTCGAAGCCGACGATGCGGTAGGGCAGGCCGTGGCGGGTCAGCGGGGCGTAGATGTGGTCTTCGTTTTCCAGTTCCTGGGCGCCGATGTCGACCACGGTGAGCGGGCGCGCCAGCAGCGACGCGGCGGCCCTGGCCACGCGCGCCTTGAGCGCATCGAGGCCGGCGACGCCCGGCGCGCCATGGCCCAGGCGGTATTCGTCGGACCCCATCAGGGCCGCCAGCAGTTCGTCGGCGATGGCGCCTGCGGCCAGGCGGCCGCTCCAGTAGGCCAGGCCGGCCGGATCGGGTTCGCGTCCCAGGAAACCGCGGTACAGGCCGCGTACGACGGCGGCGTGGTCGGGCTCGGGGATAGGGGTGATGTCGGACATGATGGGTTCCAATCTGGTCAGCGTATGCTGATGTGCAGCTGCGGGTGCAGGTTGACCAGGCCGCCCCAGGTGATGGCGGCCGGGTTGGGTGCGACCACGAAGCTGTGCACCTCGTGCAGGTAGTTCAGCACTTTCTCGAACGAGCCTTCGCCATGGCCGCCGGCGCCCAGGCCGACAGTGAGCGTGTACTCGTCCGGGAACAGCGACAGGTTCAGGGCGAAGCTGGCCGAGACGATCGCGCCGCGCGCGGCCGGGGTGGAGGCCTGGCGCATGCAGTAGCTATTGGTTTCGAACAGGGTGGCGCCGAAACGGTTGCGGATCTTGAAGCCGACATGGGGATCGGCCACGTCTTCGTGCAGCAGGTAGTCGACCTGCAGGGTCACGATTTCGTCTGCCACCAGGGTGGCGCGCTCGTCGCCGTGGCGGTCGAGCAGGCGCACGCCGACGCAATCGGCGCCGGGCGTGGTGATGCTGCCGGTCTTGCCTCCCAGGACCGTCAGGTGCTCGCGCGCCACCGGCGCGGCGGCGACCGGTCCGCCCTGGATCCGGATCGCGTCCGGGGCCTGGTCAGCGCGGCCGAGCAGCTCGGCCTGGTACAGGTCGAGGGCATCGGCCGGCGCGCCGTCGAAGGCGACCCGGCCGCCGCGCAAGAAGATGCAGCGGTCGCAGATGTTGAGCACGGTGCCGGCGCTGTGCGAGACGAACAGCAGGGTGGTCCCGGCCTTGATGAAGCTTTCGATGCGGGCGAAGCACTTCTGCTGGAAGAACACGTCGCCCACCGCCAGCGCCTCGTCGACGATCAGGATGTCGGGCCGCACGCAGGTCGCGACCGCGAACGCGAGGCGCACCTGCATGCCGCTCGAATAGACCCGCACCGGCTGGTCGATATAGTCGCCGATGTCGGCGAAGGCCAGGATCTCGGGCATCAGCGCCTCGATCTGCGCGGCGTCCAGGCCGATCATCTGGCCGGCCATCAGCGCGTTCTGGCGGCCCGTGAAATCGGGATGGAAGCCCAGGCCCAGTTCGAGCAGGGCCGCCACGCGGCCGTGCAGGGTGACGGCGCCGACCGTCGGCTGGGTGGTGCCGGTGATCAGTTTGAGGAGGGTGCTCTTGCCGGCGCCGTTCACGCCGATCAGGCCGACCGCCTCGCCGGGTGAGATGGTGAAGCTGATGTCTTCGAGCACCCACTTGAGCGCGTGGCGCTGGCCCGGCAGGGTCCAGTCCGCGAGACGCGCCCAGCGGTTCTTGTATTGTTTATAGGCCTTGCCCAGGCCGGTGGCGACGATCGATCCCATTACAGCTCATCCACGATTTCGCCGGCGCGCTTGCGGAACATGCGCAAGCCGAGCGCGCACAGCAGCAGGGCCAGCACCAGCGGGAAGCCCAGGCTCGACCAGTCGGGCAACTGGCCCTTGACCAGCACGGTCTGCCAGGCGCCGATCACGGGCGCCATCGGATTCCAGTCCAGCAGCGGCCGCACGTGCTCGGGCAGGATGCTGGCCGGATAGACGATCGGGGTGAACCAGAACCAGAACTGGAGCGCGATCGTCATGAACTGGCCGACGTCGCGGAAGAACACATTGAGGATGCCGACCACCATGCCGATGCCCAGCGCCAGCAGCACCTGCAGGACCAGGACCGGAACCAGGGCCACGAAGGCCAGGCCAGGAAAATTGCCGGTGACGATGAGGAATACGGTGAACAGGCCGAAGATGATGCCGAAATTGACCAGGGCATTGAGCACCACGATCACCGGCAGGCAGATGCGCGGGAAACTGACCTTCTTGAGCAGGTTCGACTGCTCCAGGAACATGGTTTGCCCACGAGACACGATCTCGGCGAACAGGCCCCAGGTCAGGATGCCGGCGCACAGGTAGATCGAGTAGGCGAAGGTGGAATCCGAGCCGGGCAGCTTGGCGCGCATGACTTCCGCGAAGATCACGGTGTACACCAGGATCATGGCGAGCGGACTGAGCAGGGACCAGGCGGCCCCCAGCATGGCATTGGCGTATTTCGACTGGAATTCGCGTTTGACGCTGCCCAGCACGA
Source organism: Massilia sp. CFBP9026 (assembly GCF_034045165.1). Taxonomy (NCBI): domain Bacteria; kingdom Pseudomonadati; phylum Pseudomonadota; class Betaproteobacteria; order Burkholderiales; family Oxalobacteraceae; genus Massilia; species Massilia sp. CFBP9026. The sequence goes on along the minus strand of NZ_JAXCWH010000002.1, from coordinate 24,449 downwards.
AACCGCGGTAGGCCCACAGGCCTCGCAGCATCAGGGGCAAAATCATGGGGTCGTAGGGGGATGCGCCTCGCAGGAGGTCGGGAGGGTTGTCGTCATAGCGGTGCTGAGCGTTAAGAGCGGGATTATACCCCACGGTCCAGCACACAAATTGTTCAATTGTAACGACCTGTCATTGAGTCGCACACTCCATAGTCCCCTGACGCAGTCTCGAAACGTGGGAACGATTCGTCAGTCGGGACGGCAAGGCTGTCCACGCTTGCCGTCGCCGTTAGATGAAACGGCTCGGTCGCCGTCTTTTGATGCGGCGTGTTTCTACCTTTTTGAGACGCAGTTTCTGGCGTGCCGCGTGAAAATATGATTCGTTACCGATTTTCTTATTTTTTTGAATATGAATGTTCGCCAACTGGGCGCCTCCGGCAGCCGCGCGAAAGCCCAATGCGAGAGACATGAAGATGATATACGCGTAAGGAAGAAAGAAACTGATGTCCGACGTTTCTGTTTTCAGGTCGTTATATTGTTTTAATGCCTCGAATAATTTCAGTTGCTCGCGCGCGATGCTTCGACCGGATTCACTCATCCTTTCTGCCTGTTCGATGTCACTGAACAGGGAGGCGAGCGTTCCAATATCATTCATCGACATGCCCGGCATTGCAAGCGAACGCTGGTAATCCGTCCACTGCGTGCAAGCCGGCGCTATGCGATTCATGTTCCGGCACATGCTATCGGTCGCGTCGTAGACCGTGGCGAGCAATTGCCTGTGTGCCCATATCACTTGTTGCTGCGCCCGTTCCAGACGGTGGCCGGTCGATTGGCTTTCCACACCGGCTAGTACGGCACCCAATGTCAACACCGGGGCGAACAGCCAGACGATGTCCGCGCTCAGCCACAGTCGGTGCGCGGCGGGTAGCTTGTAGCCGATCGTCATGCCGGTGATGCCTATGCTTGCAGCAAGCATGCCGAACACCCAGGCTTGCGCGGTGAAGTCCTGAGTGTCGTCAATCCGGCCACTCATAAAAGCCACTGTCAGGACGATCAGAATTGTTGCCGCTGGCCAGAACGCGAATCTGTCAATTTTCCAGTTATCTTCAATGTTTTTATGAATTCTGCGGAAAATTCCTTGTTTGATTTGAGGTGATGTGATTTTTTGCTTCATATATTTCCTTTCATTTGTTAGTGAGCATTAATATTAATGCTCACTGGAAACAAATTCAATAGAGCAAGCAAAGATATTTAAAAAATAACTTTGCTCTTATATGAAGCGTTGTTTATTTACATCAATCGGGGTGGTTGAGCGCGAATGTTGGCCGTGAATGAAAAATATTTATATTGAGGGACAGTATAAATTATTTCTGATAGGGCTTTGGGGGGAGTGGTAGCGCTCGCTGTGGAATAAGGATAAATTTTGCAGGGACCGGTGAGAAATATATATATATGGTCTCTGTCGAGAAGGGTGTAGGAACGGCGATCCTCCAGCGCTCGCTCAACCGCCCTGCGCCAACCTCTGCAGCCCATCCGGATCGAGAATGATGAGCCGGTGTGCATCCTTCTGCACGATCCCCTGCTGGGCCAGCACCAGCAGGGCCCGGGTGACGGTCTCGCGGCTGGTATTGATCATATTGGCGATGTCCTGGTGGGTCGGCAGGTTCTCGACCACGCGCCGGCCATCCTTGTCCTCGGTCTGCTGCATCAGCGCGATATAGGTGTAGATGCGGCGCGTCGTATTGTTAATGCTGAGCAGGGCGCGGAACTCGGAATCGCGCTGGATCTTCTGCGCCAGGTGGCCGAGCATCTTGTGCGCCACCGAGGGAGAGTGCGAGAACAGGTGCAGGGCGGTCGAGGCCGGCAAGAAGGCGACCAGCACCTCGGTGGTGGCGACCACCGAGGCCGAACGGGTCGAGGCGTTGATCAGGGCGATCTCGCCGAAGAAGTCGCCGGCCGCGAGCATGCGCAGGCCGACCGCGCGCCCGTCTTCGGTGACGTCGATTACCTGCAGCTGGCCCGACAGCAGGAACAGCAGGGCGTCGCCGGTGCCGCCCTTGTGCAGCACGACCGCGCGCTTCGGGAAGTGGCGGTAGCGCATCTCTCCCTTGACCTTGATGATTTCCTCGTCGCTCAGGTCCGACAGCAGGGGAATCTTGCGCAGGTGAACCTGGATCTGGCGTTCCTGGAGCTGGGGCGTGGCCCCGGCAGCCGCCTCGGAAGGCGGCGCAGCGGCGGCGCGGGTGGAAAGCTTGGTGCTGGAACTCATCGATTCGTACGGTCTCGTCAAAAATGCCCGGCCATGAACACGGCCAGTGCGGCGCTGCCGATGCCGGCGGCATTGGCGCCAATATCGCGCCAGCAGAAGCGCCGGTCCGGCACCAGCGCCTGCAGGCACTCGATCAGCCAGCCGCCGACCAGCAGGCCGGCCAGCCACCATGCCGCCTCCACGCCGGTCTGCGCGATACGCAGCGCCAGCACGGTCAGCAGCGCATAGGCGGCGAAATGCAGGAATTTATCGTTGGGCAGGGGAGGCAACCAGCGGTTCGGCACCAGGCACCCGATGCACAGCCCGAGGGCCGCGCAGACAAACAAGATCGCATCCAGGCCCATCTCTACCTACCGCTTCTACATTCAGGACAGCGATTGTACTGCCTGCATCAGGGAGTATGCCACTGCCAGCTCAGCTGTAGCTGGCGGTTATTGTACTGAAAGAGCGAGATATTCTCGCGGTTACGCACCGCGCGTGCCTCCAGCACAACACTCTGCTGCTTGCCGATCTGGTAACTCAGCGTGGCGCGCATCACTTGCGTGCGCTGGGCGCGCACCTCGTCGATCAGCAGTTCGGGCGAATACGGCGTGGCGCTGTCCCAGGTCTGGCGCGTATACGCCAGTTCGGCCGTCACGCCCCAGGCGATCGGCTGGCGCAGGTTCAGGCTCAGGTAATTGCCATGGCGGTTACCGCCCGGCCGGTTGTTGAGCGCGCGGTCGGTCAGCAGGCCGGCGCTGACGTTGGTGCTGAACGATCCCGTGTGGTGGCTGAGCAGGACGCGGGCCTCGAACATAGTGGAATCGAAGGCATCAAGATTGGCGTAGTCGTTGCGGGTGGCGGCGCCGATCAGGTGCAGTTGGGTGCGCGGCGGCAACGGCAGGGGCGGGGTGACCCGTACCTGGGCCTGGGCCTGGCGCTGGTACAGGTGGCCGCCCATGCCGGACACGCCCAGCGAACCGGTGGTGCGCAGCAACCACTGCCTGAAGCGCCAGGGCGATTCGACGCCGGCATACAACGCCGCGGTGTCGTAGTCACGCAACTGGTCATAGCGCCGGCCCTGGAATTGCAGGAAACCCAGGGTGCCGTTGGCGGTGATGTCGCGCACGTAGTCGGCGCTCACTTGCGTGTACTGGTCGCGCTTGGGCAGGAACTCTTCCAGCAGCGGCAGTTCGACCGAGCCATCCGGGCCTTCGACGATGAAGGAGGAATTGCTGGCGCCCTGGTTGACGTTGTCGTCCACGCCGCGGGTGAGGCTGATCGCGGTGGAGCTGGCCGGGGTCCAGCTCACGCAGCCGGTGTCGCGCGCCTCGGCGATCAGTTCCAGGATTTCACGGTGCGGGTTGAAACGGGTCTCGACGCTGGCGAACAGGCGCTCGGCCTCGTCGCCCTGGCCCAGGCTGCACTGGATCAGCGCCAGGTCGAGCCAGGCGCCGGCGTGCTGCGGCACCATGCCGATCAGGCGCGTCATCTGTGCCGAGGCATCGCTCTTGCGGCCTTCGGCCAGCGATTGCAGGGCTTCCTGGTACAGCGCTTCTTCCGGTCCGGCGTCGGGCGCCGGGGCATCGGACTGGGCCAGCGCCCAGCAGGGGGCCAGCGCCAGCGCCAGGCCGGCGAACAGGCGCACGCCACGTCGTTCCCGCGCAGGCGGGAACCCAGGTTCGCTCGGGTGGCTAAGATCGGGGGCTTCGGCTTGCAGAAGAATTGGTTTCCCGCCTACGCGGGAACGACGGGCGCGCGCGCTCATGCCGATCCTTCCGGAGCGACGTCGGCGCGGCTGCGCAGGTCGGAACGCGGCTGATCCGCGGTGATTTCGAGGGTAAACAGAGGAGTTGCTCTTTCCTTGCCACGCAAGAGACGCTCGCCGAGGGCGAGAAAACGATGGCGCCGGCTGCGCTCGACCGTGCCGGGACCGATGATGACATCATGCGAAAAATCGCGCGCCACCTGTTCCAGGCGGGCGGCGGTGTTGACGCTGTCGCCGACCGCAGTATAAATGCTGCGGAACGAAGTGCCAAAGTCGCCCGCCATGGCGGCGCCGCTTTCGATGCCGATGCGCACCCGGAGCGGCTTGTGGCCGCGCGCCACGCGCGCGGCGCTGAGGGCGGCCACGCGGCGCGTCATTTCATGGGCGGCGTCCAGCGCCAGGTCGGCGTGCTCCTCGAGCGGCAGCGGTGCGCCCCAGAAGGCCATCATGCCGTCGCCAGTGTATTTGTCGAGGGTGCCCTGGTGGGCGATCACGGGGCCGGTCAGGCAGTCGAGGAAGTCGCGCGTCAGGGTCGCCGCCTCTTCCACCGGCAGGGTCTCGACCTGGCTGGTATAGCCTTCCATGTCGGCCACCAGCGTGGTGACGTCGCACCGGCGTGGCCGCAGCGGATCGTTCTCCTGGCTGCGCAGCAGCTGCTCGACCACGGCCGGCGCCACGTACTGGCGCAGGGTCTGCAGCAGATGGCGTGAGCGGCGCTGGGCCAGCTGCCACTGGTAGGGCACGGCCACCGCCAGCAGGAACAGGTTGGTGCCGAGCGGGCCGACCGGCGCGAACAGCGGGTCGTGCGGCGCCGCCACATAGGCGACCAGGAGCCACAGCGCCGAACTGGCGCCCAGCAGGGCCACGCCGGCGGCGGCCGACAGGCGCGGGAACAGCAGGGTGCAGGCCACGCTCGAGCCCAGCGCGAACAGGCAGGCGATCAGGCGCCCCGGCCAGGGCGCGGGCAGCGTGCCCTCCTGGCGGTCGAGCAGGGCGGACAGGATCGTGGCCTGCACGCCCAGGCCCGGCCGGTTGGCGGCAAGCGGGGTGGAGACGCGGTCGCCCATGCCCAGCGAGGAGGAGCCGATCAGCACCAGGCGCCCGCTGGCGCTGGCGGGCACGATGCGCTGCTCCAGGATGTCGGCCGCGCTCACCACGGTATAAGCGCGCCAGTCGCGTCGGTAGGGGATGCGCATCAGGCCGGTGTCGTCCAGCGCCAGCGGCGCCTGGCCGGTGCAGCAGTTGACCAGGGCCAGCCCCAGCGCCGGATAGGCGCGACCGCCGAAACGGCTCACCAGCGGGACGTGGCGCAGGGCGCCGTCGGGATCGGGAATGAAACCGATCGCGCCGATATGCGGCGCGGCGGCCAGCGCCGGGTAGTTGCCGATATAGCCGGTGGCCGGCACGCCGCCCGCATAGCCGGCGATGGCGCCGCCCAGGTGGCCGTCCAGTACCGGCTGCGGGCGATTGCCGGCGAAGTCGAAGTCGAAGGCCTGGGCCGGCACCAGCGGACCATGGGCGGCGAGCAGCGCCAGGCGGGCGTCGCCGGCGCTGTCGGTGGGTGAGGGCAGCAGGATGTCGAGCGCAACGCCGCGCGCGGCGTAGTTGGCGAGCAGGATCTCGACCAGGTGGGCCAGCCGTTCGCGCGGCCAGGGCCAGGGGCCGAACTCATTGAGCGAGGCCTCGTCGATGTCGATCACCAGGATGCGCGGATCGGGAGCGTCGCTTACCTGCAGGCGCAGGAAAGCGTCGCGCAGCCATTCATTGGGCAGAAAAGATACACGGCTAATCGCCAGACGCATCCAGCTGTTGTCGGAAAGCGACAGCAACGGGGCCTGAATGCCGAATTGCGACCACAGCGTCACGGTAAACGCCAGCGCAGCAATGACCCAGCGGCCGCGGGGTCGTGCTTGTGTTCTCGGATCGGCCACGTGCTGCGCTCTTCTATATAGATGGGTAGAACATTCGGTAAGTGAGCAAGTATATCGTTCGGGTTGCCGCATTGCATTGTTTTTTTAGAAATACGACAAACTGTAAAGTCAGTTGGCGGTCTCGGCCATTGCGTTAAAATGTGATAGTCGTCACAGAACCGTGTCTTGACGGCACGGTACAGTGGAAGGGAAAGGGGATCCATCTTGCAAAAAATACTTATCACCGCACTGCTTGCATGCGCCGCGCAGTTTGCCCATGCCGCGGACGCGGGCAAGATCGTCTTTGTCGCCGGCGCCGCCAAGGCCGGTGACCGTCCCGCCTTGGAAGGCAGCCAGGTCGAGGAAGGGCAACTGCTCAGCACCGGCGCCGACGGCTATATTTATGTCAAGACCGCCGACAACGGCCTGTTCATCCTGCGGCCGCAGACCCAGGCGCGCATCGTCACCTACCGCATCGACCAGCAGAATCCGGCCAATACCCGGGTCAAGTTCGAGCTGATCAGCGGCACCGCGCGCAGCAAGTCGGGCGACGCGGTCAAGCATGCGCGCCAGAACTTCCGCTTCAATACGCCGGTGGCCGCCATCGGCGTGCGCGGCACCGATTTCACGGTGGTGACCGACAACGATACCTCGCGCGTGTCTGTATTTTCGGGCGGCGTGGTGGTGAGCGGCTTCGCTGGCGGCTGCCGTCCGGACGGCGGCGGGCCGTGCGAGGGCGCGACCAGCCGTGAGCTGAGCGCAGCGCAGCGCGGGCAACTGGTGCAGGTTACCCGTGGCCAGGCGGCGCAAGTGGTTGAGGAAACCACGCCAGGGCTGGGACAGCCGGCGCGGCCGGATGAGCCGTTGGCGAAGAAGGAAGAGGGCGAGCAGGCCAAAGTCAGTGTCGAGGCGGCCAAGAATATCGGGCTCATCACGGCCATCGATGCGGTCAAGCCGGGGACCGGCGTGCCGGTCAATCCGGGCGCCGGGAATCCGACTCCCCCCGTGCCGGTGCCTACGGACCCGATCATCACGCCGCCGGTGCCCCCTGTTCCCGAGCTGCCCGAACGTCATGCCATCTGGGGCCGCTGGCAGCCGGTCGGTACCTCGGCGCCAACACTCGATTATGCAGCCGAGGGTGCGAAGAGCGAACTGCTCGCCTTGAATGGCTATTTCGCGCTGTTCCGTACGCCAGGCAAGGAATATGTGACGCCCAATAACGGTAGTGTCGGATTCTCCCTGCGCGGAAGTGAAGCCTATGTGAATACTGAATTTGGCGGCGGTAACATCACGACCAGTAAAGCGACTTTGACGAACGGCACGCTGAATGTCGACTTCGGCAAACGCAGTTTCAACACCAATATGGACCTGGTGACGAAAACCGATACGGTCAGGCTGCGCGGCGAAGGCACGGTCACCGGCGACGGTCAGCTGTATGGGGCGGCCGACGGGCGCCGCGGCTACCTCAACATCCGGGGGCTGCTCAGCAACGAGCGTGGTCCGACGGGCAGTGCCGCAACGATTTTCGATGGCCGTATTGACGATCGGCGCACCGTGAATGGCGCTGCAACCTGGCGCTGATCTTTATCGATGAGCTTTAATAAAAACCCCGGACTCCCGGGGTTTTTTATTTTCCGTATATGTATATAACGCGAAAGCGATATTAAAAAAACACCGCTTATGAATGGCCGGCGCAATACTGCCGAGGCTGCAATATTTGATTTCAAGTGTGAGAATGTTAGAGAATCTGGATGGAAAGCATCAAATGGAGGCCATTTTGTCGGGAATCTGTAAATTTTTCCGGAAACTTTGTCGTTCGTGTGACGGCCATCACACAACAGACGAGTCCGCTTCTGTCATGATGCGGTCCGTTGGGCTTCAAGGGTGCACGCCACTCTTGCAATATTGAATCAACACAATTCGATCGATCGATCTATCTTTTTGGAGTTATACATGGCAATCGTCGCTACCCAAGTCGCAGCAGTTCAACAACTGTACGTCTCCTACTTCGGCCGTCCTGCTGATCCAGCTGGCCTGGACTACTGGACCAACATCGTTGAAGCCCAGAAATCGACCGCTGCTGTGTCGGCTACCTTCGCTGCTTCGGCCGAATACAAAACCGCCTTCGAAGGCAAAACCAACGCGCAGATCGTTGACCAGCTCTACACCAACCTGTTCGGTCGTCCTGCTGACGCAACCGGCCGCGCTTACTGGGTTGACCTGCTGGACAAGGGCACCATCAAAGTCGATACCATCGTTTATGAAGTGTCGCTGGCTGCCCTGACCACCGACAAAGAAGCCGTCGAGAACAAGGTCGCTGCCGCTACCGCCTTCACCGCAGCCCTGGACACCCCAGCAGAAGTCGCTGGCTACACCGGCGATGCAGCCCTGGCCCTGGCTAAAGCATTCATCACCGGCGTGACCACCGATGCAACCCTGGCAACCGCAACCGCTCCAGCAGCCCTGACCGCATCGGTCGCAGCTGTCGTGAACGCTGGCACCCCATTCAGCCTGGAAACCTCGCTGGCTAGCTACCTGTCGGCACAAAACGCCAAGACCGTTGTCCTGGCTGACCTGGCCGAGAACGAAGACGTCGCCGCTGCTCTGGAAGCTGCTGGCCACGACGAAAACCCAACCAACGCGCAAATCCTGGACGCCATCAAGGCCGTGCAGACCGCCGCCAACACCACCGCTAACGGCACCACCGGCCTGGGCGCTGACTTCTCGACCGCTTCGGCAGCAATGCAGAACGCACGTATCTCGGACCGCGAAACCGCGCTGAACACCCAGCTGACCGCCAACAAGACCGCGCTGACCAACGCCAACGCCGAAGCCGCTAAAGTCGCTAACCTGACCGCCGCGATCGAACTGTACACCGCTAACCAGGAAGAAGCTGTCGAAGCTGGCAAAGCTGCTGCACTGACCGCGACCGCGCAAACCGCTGCTGTCTCGAACCTGGGCACGCTGACCGCTAAGCCAGTCGTGCTGAACGCAGGTACCTCGGTCACCGTTGATGCCAAAGTCGTGATCTCGTACGATGCAACCGCTGAAACCTGGAAACTGGCTACCGGCACCACCGAAACCAACACCCCAGGCGCAACCGCACTGGTGGCAGCACTGAACGCCAATGCAGCTGCGCAAGAAGCCAAGCTGGATGCTGAAAAAGCACGTGATGACGCAATGAAAGCTGCCGACATCCTGGACAGCGCCGACGCAGGCGTGAACCTGGGTGCGGTCAAGGCTGCTTTCGTGTTCACCACCCTGAGCGCCACCGCGCTGCCAACCTGGGAACAGATCGAAACCGAACAAGCCCTGTTCGACGACCGTCTGGCTACCCTGGACGCAGCCGCTAAACTGGCTCCTTACTCGGCAACCGGCTACGCTGACTACCTGACCGACCTGGAAGCAGGCGTTGCTGGTTCGGCTACCGCCGCTGCCCTGAAAACCACCCTGGACGCAGCAGTCACCGCCGGCTTCATCACCGCAGCTGACCGCACCGCGATCACCACCGCTGCTAACGCAAGCGGCGGCTATGTTGCAGCTGACGCAGCAGCCGCTGTCGATGCCAACAACTGGATCGCCCGTAACGACAAGCTGGACCAGGCTGTCATCACCCTGGAAAACGCTGAAGCCCTGGAAACCGGCATCGGCAAACTGGCTGACGCAGTTGTCAATGCTCAAGACGCTATCGAACTGACCGAGCTGGCACAGAGCACCCTGGCTGAAGTCGTCGCTGAATACCGCGCTGCCCAAGCTCTGAACACCGACGTGGCTGCTTCGGACAAAGCCATCGCTGCTGCTGCCAAAGTCATCACCGACAAGGGCTACGCTGCTCCAGCTGAACTGAAGACCGTCGGCCTGAACCTGGCAACTGCCAAGGACGACATCTTCTTCAAAGCTAACGGCGACACCGACGCGATCATCCGCAGCTTCGGCGTGCAAGGTAAAGACACCCTGTACGTTGGCACCGATCTGACCTACAACGACACCGAAATCGGCGCCGGCACCGGCCAGACCGCTCTGAACAAAGCTGGCGACAACGCCGTGCTGGAATTCTTCCTGCAACAAGACGGCAACAATGTGATCGTTCACATTGAAAACCGTGCCTACGGTTCGGAAGCCGGCGGCAACGCCGACATCAGCACCATCACCCTGGTGGGCGTTGATCTGGAAGACATCACCGTCGCTAACGGCTTCATCACCGTCTAATCACTGATTAGCCTGTGAAAGTACCTCGCAAGAGGTACTGAGCTGACGAACCCCGCTATCGCAAGGTAGCGGGGTTTTATTTCGTCTGTTCAAAAAATAGATGCTCAGTGAATAAAATTAGATTTTAGAAACTTCTCTTGCGTTATGTGATTTAAGTCACATGTCTGTGTGGTAACTTTCTGGCATGATGCCCTCCATTCAACCGGTCCTGTAAATACCCTTCCTGTGCCGGCTCGACCATCCCGTCGATTCACTTTATGGAGCCTTCATGGCAGTTGTCGCTACCCACGTCGCAGAAGTTCAACAGCTTTACGTCGCCTATTTTGGCCGTCCGGCCGATCCGGCTGGCCTCGACTACTGGACCAATATCGTCAAGGCGCAGGGCAATAGCGCTGCCGTGTCAACCACCTTCTCCACCTCGCCGGAGTACAAGGAAGCGTTCGCCGGCATGAGCAATGCCCAGATCGTCAACAAGATCTATTCGAACCTGTTCAACCGCGACGCCGACCCGACCGGTCGCCAGTACTGGGTCAATATGCTGACCAAGGGCACGATCAAGGTCGACTACATCGTCGCCGACGTCGCCCGCGCCGCGCTGAGCACCGACCGCGATTCCGTCGATAACAAGGTCACCGCGGCGACCGCCTTCACCAAGGTCCTGGACACCGCCGACGAGATCGCGGGTTATTCCGGTGTCAAGGCCCTGGCGCTGGCCAAGGCCTTCATCACCAGCGTGACCACCGCCGCGTCCCTGAAGGCCGCGCTCGCCCCTGCGGCACTGAACGCCTCGGTGGCGGCGGTGGTCGAGGCAGGCTTGCCGTTCGCCCTCGAAGGCGCCCTGGTCAAGCTGCTGGCCGCCCAGGAAGCGAAGTCGGACGTACTGGCCGACCTGGCCGGCAACAAGGCTGTCGCCCAGCAGCTCGCCGCCGATGAGGTCACCGATGCGCCCACCGACGCGCAAGTGCTGGCGGCCATCGCCGCCATCGACAAGGCCGGCGACGCCGCCATGAACGCCGTCATCCCGACCTTCTCGGGCCTGAGCGCGGCCCAGCAAACCGCCCGTATCGAGGTCGCCAGGGCCGACAACACGGCCGCCTTGCGCACCCAGGCCGCCACCGTGGAAACGCGCGAGACCGCCGTGCAGGCGGTGCGCAACCTGGAAGCGGCTTACGACAAGTACAAGGCGGCGGTCAAGATCGAGGCCACCGCCGACCAGTCAGCCAAGCTGGCTGCCACCGCCGAAAAGAAAGCGATCGGCGATGTCGGTACCTACAACAAGGGCGCGCTTGCCAGCGTCGTCGTCGATGGCGTCGTGACCGGCTACGAGTTCACACCGACCGGCGGCGCGGCCGTCAAGCTGTTCGCGCTCAATACCGCAGGCACGGCCTTCGTGCTGGTCTCGGGCGTCACGGAAACCACCCACAAGGGTGTGACCGCCGCCCTGGCCGCGATCAACAAGAGCATCAGCGCACAGCTTGCGCTCACCAAGGCGCAGGACGAGCTGGCCATCGCCGACATTGCCGCCGATATCCTCGATTCGGCCGATGCCGGCGTGCGCCTGAAGGCGGTCGGCAATGCCTTCGTATTCGGCAAGCCGACCGACGCGCTGCCAACCTATCAGCAGATCCTGGCGGAAGACAAATCGTTCCGGACCCAGCTGGACTCGCTCGATGCCCTGGTCGGCGACGGCAAGGATGGCTACGCCACCGGCATCACTGCGCTGGCAGGCGAGGTGGACACGCTCATGAAGGGCGCCACGCCGACTGCCGAGGCCCTGAAGGCGCTGCTCGACGCCGCTGTGGCCGACAAGCTCATCACCAACGCCCAGGCGAGCCTCATCGGCGGCAAGTTCGCCACTGGCGCCGCTGCCGTCAACAAGGAGCTGGCCGGCGTCAACGTGGCAGCCCAGTACAAGACCTTCGGCGACGCGCGCGAGGCGCTGTTGGCGGCCGAGAAAGCCGAGTCCGGCATTGGCAACCTGACCAGGCAGCTGGACGAGGCCCAGGCCGCGGTGGACGCCACCAACGCCAGGATCAAGGCACTGGCCGACGCCATCGTCACCTACGATGCGGCACAGGCACTGGTAGGCGCGGTGGAGGCCGCCGACGGCAAGATCGCCGCAGCGCGCAAGGTCATCACCGACGAAGGCTTTGCCGCGCCGGTCGTCCTGGAGGAGAGTATCACCCAGGCGAGCGCCAAGGACGACGTGTTCCTGGCCGGCACCAAGAAAGTCAGTCTGCAAAAGTTCGGTTCGCAGGGCGAGGACTACCTGTACGTCGGCGCCGGCCTGACTTATAACGACACCGAGATCGGTTCCGGCACTGGCCAGACCACGCTGGCCAAGGCTGGCAATGACAAGGTGCTGGAGTTCTTCCTGCAGCAAAGCGGCGACAACGTCATCGTCCATGTCGAGCAGAAGCCTTCCGGTTCGACCTCGGGCACGGCCGCCAACATCGTCGCCATCACCCTGGTCGGGGTCGACCTGGAAGACCTGGTCGTGCGCGACGGCATTATCTCGATCTGATCGACGCGCCGTGGGCCGTGAAAACGGCCAATTCGATAACACCCCAGCGCCAACTGGCCCTGGGGTGTTTCTTTCTTGCGAAATCATTTAACAAACGGTTGTCTCCTGGACGCAACCTCGCATACTGCACGTTCAAAATTTGTGATCCACATCACAAAAAAACCTTGATGTGGAGCATAATATGCGTCGGCGAGCAATTTCCTGGAGTTAGGCACCTCATGTGAGGTGCCGGAATTGCTGGCTTGCATCTCACTACGCTCACACATGAAACCATTGCTGAACAAAAAGAACGAGATCGAACAGGCGCTAGCCACCTTCAAGAGCACCTTCATCACGGTAGGTGTCTTCAGTGCGATCATCAACTTGCTGATGCTGACGCCGTCGATCTACATGCTGCAGGTGTATGACCGCGTGCTGGCCAGCCGCAACGAGATCACGCTGCTGATGCTGACCTTGCTGATGCTGGGCGCCTACGCGCTGATCGCCGGACTCGAGCTGATTCGCTCGTTCGTGCTGGTCCGGGTCGGCGCCCGCTTCGACATGATGATGAACAAGCGCGTGTACACCGCCGCCTTCGAGCAGAACCTGAAGCAGGCCGGCGGCAACGCAGGCCAGTCGCTGAGCGACCTGACCAACCTGCGCCAGTTCCTGACCGGTAACGCGCTGTTCGCCTTCTTCGACGCGCCATGGTTCCCGGTCTACCTGGCGGTGATCTTCCTGTTCGAGCCGACCCTGGGCCTGTTCGCGCTGGGCGGCACGATCGTGCTGATCATCCTGGCCGTGGTCAACGAGCGCATCACGCGCAAGCCGCTGTCGGAAGCCAACACCATGTCGATCCAGGCCGGTACCCTGGCGACCAACAACCTGCGCAATGCCGAAGTCATCGAATCGATGGGCATGCTGCCGAACCTGATGAGCCGCTGGTTCAAGCTGCACGGCAAGTTCCTTTCGCTGCAGGCCGACGCCAGCCAGAAGGCCGGCAAGATCAGCTCCGCCACCAAGTTCGTGCAGACCGCCCAGCAATCGCTGGTGCTGGGCCTGGGCGCCTTGCTGGTACTTGAAAACAAGATCACCCCCGGCATGATGATTGCCGCCTCGATCCTGGTCGGCCGCACCATGCAGCCGGTGCAGCAGGTGATCGGCGTGTGGAAGAACTGGAGCAGCACCCGCATGGCGCATGAGCGCCTGACCAAGCTGCTGGAAACCAATCCGGCACGCGAAGCCGGCATGGCCCTGCCCAAGCCACAAGGCAACCTGAGTGTGGAAGGCGTCACCGCTGCGCCACCGGGCGCCAAGAACCCTGTGCTGCGCAATGTCAGCTTCGCCATCCAGCCGGGCGACGTGCTCGGCGTGATCGGACCGAGCGGTTCGGGCAAATCGACCATGGCGCGCCTGCTGGTGGGCGTGTGGCCGTCGATGATGGGCAAGGTGCGCCTGGACGGCGCCGACATCTACCAGTGGAACAAGGCCGAGCTGGGCCCGCACATGGGTTACCTGCCGCAGGACATCGAACTGTTCGCCGGCACCGTGAGCGACAACATCGCCCGCTTCGGCGAAGTCGATGCCGAGAAAGTGGTACAGGCAGCCAAGCGCGCCGGCGTGCACGACATGATCCTGCACCTGCCGAACGGCTACGATACCCAGCTGGGCGACGGCGGCGCCGGGCTGTCCGGCGGCCAGAAGCAGCGCCTGGGCCTGGCCCGTGCGATGTACGACGATCCTTCGGTGATCGTGCTGGACGAGCCGAACTCGAACCTGGACGAAGCCGGCGAGCAGGCGCTGGTCAACGCGGTGCTCGACCTGCGCAACCGCGGCAAGACCATCATCTTGATCACCCACCGCCCGAGTGCGATCAGCGTGACCACCAAGCTGTTGCTGCTGCGCGATGGCCAGGTCCATATGTTCGGTCCGACCGCCAAGGTGCTGGCCGCTCTGCAGGAACAGCAAAAGCAGGCCGCGCTGACCAACCAGGCCGCAGCCAAGCCGCAGGCTCCATCGGCCCCGCCGGCGCCGCCCCCGCCGCCTGCGCCGCCGGCCCCGGCCGCACCCGCCGCACCGGCCACGACCGACCAGCCCCAAGCTAGCGTTTGACCGACGACGGTCATTACTGGAGAACCGAACTGATGAAGTTGTTGAAGAGTAATACCTCGGGCAATACTACGGACGTGGTCGTGCACGACGTCGAGCCGACCGAAGTCAAGACCGACCCTAATGCGTACAGCAAGCTCGGCTGGCTGATCGTGCTGGCCGGTTTCGGCGGCTTCCTGCTGTGGGCACTGCTGGCGCCGCTCGACAAGGGCGTGCCGCTGTCGGGCACCGTGGCCACCGAATCGAACCGCCAGGCCGTGCAGCACCAGGCCGGCGGCACCGTGCAGGAACTGCTGGTGCGTGACGGCGACGTGGTCAAGAAGGGCCAGGTGCTGGTGCGCATGAATCCGATCATCGCCCGCTCGGCGGTCGAGGTCACCGACGCGCAATACCTGGCGGCCATGGCCACCGTCGCCCGCCTGACGGCGGAACGCGACGGCGCCAAGGCCATCAAGTTCCCGGAAGAGCTGGAACGGCGCCGCACCGAGCCGCGCGTCATCGAGCTGATGAGCACCCAGTCGCAACTCCTGATGGCGCGCCAGAATTCGCTGCAAAGCGAACTGTCCGGTATCGACGCCAGCATCGAAGGCCTCAAGATGCAGATCAGCGGCCTGCAGGAATCGCGCGACAGCAAGAAGGAGCAAGTCGAATTCCTGAAAGAACAGCTGGGCGGCATGCGCGACCTGGCCAAGGAAGGCTACGTCGCCCGCAACCGCCTGCTCGACCTGGAACGCACCTACGCCCAGCTGGGCGGCGCCATCTCGGAAGACATCGGCAATATCGGCCGCTCGCAGCGCCAGGTGATCGAGCTGACCATGCGCCGCGCCCAGCGCATGCAGGACTACCAGAAGGAAGTGCGCACCCAGCTGGCCGATTTCCAGAAAGAAGTCGATGGCCAGGGCGCGCGCCTGCACGCGCAGCGCTTCGAGCTGTCGAACGTCGAAGTGAAGTCGCCCGCCGACGGCACCGTGGTCGGCCTGGCGGTGTTCACCAATGGCGGCGTGGTGCCGCCCGGCTTCAAGCTGATGGACATCGTCCCGAGCAACGCGCCGCTGATCGTCGACGGCCAGCTGGCGACCAACCTGGTGGACAAGGTGCACCCGGGCTTGCCGGTGGAGCTGATCTTCTCGGCCTTCAACGCCAACAAGACCCCGCACATCAACGGCGAAGTGCTGTACATCTCGGCCGACCGCAGCGTCGACGAAAAGACCGGCAATCCGTACTACAAGGTCCATGTGAAAGTGACGCCGGAAGGCCAGAAGAAGGTCGTCGCGCACAATATGGACATCCGCTCCGGCATGCCGGTCGAGCTGTTCGTGAAGACCGGCGAGCGCACGATGATGAGCTACCTGCTCAAGCCGATCATGGACCGCGCCCACTCGGCGCTGAGCGAGGAGTAAGCCATGACGCGCACACACGCATTCCGTTTGCGCGGCCTGGCAGCGGGCGCGCTGCTCGCCGCCGGTTTCTGCGGCGCCGGCAGCGCCGGCGCGGTCACGCTGGAAGAGGCCTACCAGGCCGCGCTCAAGAACGACCCGACCTTCCGCATGCGCTATTACGAGGCCGAAAGCGGCAAGGAAAACCGCATCCTTGGCCGCTCGCAGTTGCTGCCGCAGGTGTCGGCCAGCTACTCGTACAACCAGAACGTGACCGATCGCGAAACTTTTCAAGGGGCCACTCTGCCTCCTCGGGTCGACCATCCGAAGTACGATAGTCGCTCGGCAGTGGTCCAGCTGCGCCAGCCGCTGTTCAATATGGACGCCATCCAGCGCTACCGCCAGGGCAAGGTGCAGAGCGACCAGGCCGTGCAAGCCTACGAGGCTGGCGTCGACGAGGTGTCGGTGCGCGTGGTCAGCGCCTATATGGACGTGCTGTTCGCCGAAGACCAGCTGGCGCTTGCGCGCGTGCAGCGCGACATGTATGCCGAGCAGCAGAAGGTCAACGATTTCCTGTTCCAGAAAGGCGAGGGCACCAAGACCGATTCGCTGGAAACCCAGGCCCGGCTCGACCTGTCCGAGGCCCAGCTGGTGGAGGCGCAGGACCACGTGGTCGCGGTGCGCAATACGCTGGCCGGCGTGATCGGCATGGACCCGGGCACGCTCGACCAGCTCGGCACGAACTTCCGTCCCGTCACGCTCGACGTGGCCGGTTTCGAGGAATGGCGCAAGCTGGCGCTGGAGCGTAACAACACCTTGGCCGCGACCCGGCTCGCGGTGGAAAACGCACGCCTGGACATCAACCGCAACCGCGCTGGCCACCTGCCGCGGGTGGACTTCGTGGCCGCCTACAGCAAGAGCGATAGCGAAAGCCTGAACCTGCTCGGCACCGAATCGACCAACCGCTCGATCGGTGTGCAGGTGAACATCCCGATCTACCAGGGTGGCGCGATCAATGCCCAGACCCGCCAGGCGGCGGCCAGCTACGGTCGCGCGCAATCCGATCTCGATGCGCGCACCAACGAGGTGCTGATCGAGCTGCGTAAAGCCCATGACCTGGTAATGAGCAGCGGTCGCAAGATCGATGCGCTGGTCAAGGCGGTCGACTCGAGCAAGGAACTCATGAAGGCCACCGAGCAGAGCATCAAGGGCGGGGTGCGCATCAACCTCGACCTGCTCACCGCCCAGCAGACCTTGTTCATCAGTCAGCGCGACCTGGCCCAGGCCCGCTACTCCTACCTGGTGGGCCTGATGCGCCTGCGCGCGGCCTCCGGCACGCTGGCGCCGGACGCCGTCCGCGAGATCGGCGCTTTCTTCCGCTAGACCTGTCGGCGGGCTCGGGCAACCGGGCTTGCCGCTTCTTCATCGGGCGCCGCCTGCGCGCCGCTTTTTCTTTCTTCTCCACACAGCAGCGTCCCGAAGCGGCGCGATATCGCGATCGCCGGCCGGTCGATCCAGCGTTCGAACAGCCATGCCGCGCCCACGCAGGCGGCCAGGTACAGGACGAAGCCGATCCCGAGATGCAGCGCATCGCGCGGGAAGTGCGTATAGAACGCCGTCGACAGCGAGCACAGCACAATGAAGTGCAGCAGGTAGATCGAGAACGAAATGCGTCCCAGGAACTGCACCAGCGGGCGGTTCAGCAATCCCTGCCCCCATCCCGACAGTACCGCCGCGCACACGCAGACGGCGCCAATGGCGTTATAGAAGCTCTTGACGTCCCAGATCCGCGGGTCGGGCAAAAAGCCGTACATGGCCCGGAAATGCTGGTAGGCGCCGAAATACAGGCCGGCCGCGAACACGGCGAACTGGCCGGAGCGCGTCAGGCGCACGCGGTGCAGCGCGGCGCCCACGAACAGGGCGATGTAATAAATCGACTGCTCCGCGTGAATGGCGTGCAGCAGCAGGCACGCAAACACCATCGGCAATAGCAGATGGCGCGCGGGCTTGGCGAGAAAGAACAGCAGAATATAGATCGAGCCGATAAACTCGATCTTCAGTGTCCACAACGGCGGCAGGAACGACGCGCTGCCAAGCACGATCGACCCGAACAGCGCTTCTTTCAAGGCCGCGAAGCCGGTCAGGCCCGCCGGATAAAAGCTGGCCAGCCAATTCGTGGAACCGGACAGTTGCGCCGCCTTCCCCGTGTGCATCAATCCCGTCGAATAGGCAAGCCAGGCCAGTCCGATCGCGGCCATGATCGGCAGGTTCAGGCGCAGATAACGCGACCACAGGCGACGCTGCAAGACCGGGGCGGCGTCGGCGCGCTCGAACCAGGGTAGTGTCAGGACATAGCCGGACAAGACGAAAAAGATCAGTACGGGAAAATGGCCGTTATAAAACAGGGTGAATACCGGTGAACCGAATGCGTCCGTGAGCGGGCCGGGCTCCACGGGACGGGGAAACAGCGCGCCATAGTTATAAAACAGCAGCGATGGCAGGAACGCGGCGACGAAATGGGTAATCGTGACGCTTAATGCAGCAAGACCGCGCAGGCCGTCCGCGCTCGTATTCTTCATATCGTGATCATCGTGAGGCTGTTCCTCCCGTTCGGTAGAGCGCAACAGCGTGGTGGTCATGCAAAGACTTGATTATCCGACAGTCGGCGCCGATCGGGCGATAAACCGTGGGTGCCAGCACTGCCTTTAACGGCAAAGTAGCGGCCGCCAGCATGTTCACCCTGCGCCTGGACGAGCCCAGTGAGGTCGCCGCCTACAACGGCGATGCAGCGAAAGAGATCTCGATGGATTTCCTGGCGACGGTCAAGGATCTCGCCAGCGCCGATGCGCTGAAGCCCGATGTGGTCGACGCATGGCTCGGGCGCATCGTCGACGCGCATGGCGCCAGCGCGGAAGGCGTCGCGCTGGTCGGCGTGGCGCCGGCGGCGGAGCCGCTGCCGGGCGCCTGATGCAGCGAGCGGGTCAGGCCGCCGCGTGGCCGGCGGCCGGCTCGCCCGTTTTGACGTCGCCCGCGCAATGCGGGCACGACACGCCCACCACATAGCTCGGCGACAGCTGCTGGCGCGGCGTCACCACGGCGCGGCAGGCGAAGCACTGCGCGGTCTCGGTCGGTTCCAGCTTCGGATTGAGGGCGGTGCGGTAGTCGAACACGAAGCAGTCGCCGGTGTAGTGGTCGCCCCCGACTTCCTCGAAATACTTCAGGATGCCGCCCTCGAGCTGATACACGCGGTCGTAGCCGATTTCCTTCATGTGGATTGCCGCTTTTTCGCAGCGGATGCCGCCGGTGCAGAAGGTGACCACGGTCTTGCCGTTCAATTCATCCTTGTGCTGGGCCGCGACGGCCGGGAATTCGGTAAATTTATCGATGCGGTAGTCGAGCGTGTTCTCGAAAGTGCCCACATCGACCTCGAAGGCGTTGCGGGTTTCCATCATCACCACTTCGACGCCGTCGTCGTCATGGCCCTGGTCGAGCCAGCGCTTCAGGGTGTGTGCATCGACCGCGGGCGCGCGACCCAGTTCAGGCTTGATCAGCGGCATGCGCATGGTGATGATCTCTTTCTTGATCTTCACCAGCATGCGCTTGTGCGACTGTTCGGTCGACAGGCTCTCTTTCCACTCCAGGTCGGCCAGGCGCTCGTCGCTGCGCACCCAGGCCAGGTACTGGTCGATGTGTTCGCGCGTACCCGACAGGAACATATTGATGCCTTCCGGCGTCAGCAGCACGGTCCCCTTCAATCCAAGCGCGTTGCACAGGTCCTGGTATTGCGGGCGCAATTGCTCCAGGTTGTCGAGCGTGATGAATTTATAGGCGGCGATATTGACGTACTGGATTTCGGAAGACATGGTCGGTAGGCCTTGCAAAGGCGTGAGAAAAGACAGGGCGACATTATAAGTCAGCCAGTCAGGCCTACCACGCGGCAGCGGCATTTTGCCGACAATAAGCGCTTAGCGTATGGAAACTCGCTAATTCGATAACAGATAAATAGTGCAATAAAAGCATTTCGTTTCTGGAATGTAGCTGGAGATGTCAAATTTGCGTTAACAAAAAACCTATTAACTATGTGCGCCGCATGTACAAAAAAGCATCATTTTGTGGTGCGTGCCCAACGTTTCCGGCAAAAACGGTAAATTGCCTGTTCGCAATAAATATCTGACACCTATACTCAGCGAGCGATGCAATCCTGCAGCGACTTAATTTTTTGCCGACTTACCGACATGACCGCTCCCAAACCAGCTTCTCTTGATTTCGACGACCTGTCCGTTACAAATTCCAATTCGTTATCGACGAACGGAACGCCATATGGCACCTTGCTATTCTCACATATTGGTAGCGGCTACTACAGCTCGAGCTATATCGACGAAGATCAGGGTAACAAGTATTTGTCGATTACATTGAATCAGGCCGCGAAGGATTCGGGCGTGCGCATCTCGGCCCAGGATGGCAGCAGCTTCGGGATCAAGTCCCTCAAGTTGATCGTACCCCAGAGCTTGATGGCCGACGTCAAGGTCATAGGATATGACTCGAACGGGTCCCCAATCGCCTCGAAGACGTTCAATACGGCCCTCAACGATCCTTTCGGTTCGGTTCAATTTTCGCCGGAAGACGGCACGCTGACGTTCAACGCGGAATGGAAAAACGTGTCGGCGGTCAGCCTGATCAAGCCTACGGAAGGAAACTTCTATTTCAGCCTCGACGACATCGTCCTGCAAACCAACACCCTGCAGTTCGCCGCCAATAGCGATACCGGTGTCAAAGGCGACGCCATCACCAAGCTGAGCTCGCCGGCGCTGGAAGGCTATGCTGAAGCGTCGGTCGAGCTGGACGTGTATCTCGACGACGCCAGCGTGGCATTCGCTACGGTCGACAGCAATGCCGAAGGCTATTACTCGGTCGCGCTGCCCGACCTGGACGACGGCGAGCATACCGTGACCGTCAGGTTGAGGAACAGCGACGACGCCGGCACCAGCTTCACCTTCACCGTGGACACCAAGGCCGATGCGCCGGCCGAGATCGGGCTCGACAGCACTTATGCCATCGGCGATCCAGCCGACAAGGTGACGTCCGACTTCACCCCGGACATCACCGGCACGGCCGAGAAGGGCGCCACCGTCACCCTGTACAACGGCGAGAAAAAGGTCGGCGAGGCGGTCGCCAATTCGCTCGGCAACTGGAAAATCACCACCACCGAACTGAATGACGGCCCCTACAGCCTGACAGCCAGGCAGGTCGACGTGGCCGGCAATGAGTCGGCGGCCAGCGCGCCGCTCGAGTTCACGGTCAAGAGCGCCCGCCCGAGCACCCCGGTGCTGAGCGAGAGCAGCGATTCGGGCGTGAAGGACGACGGCATCACCAACGACGTCAACCCCACGTTCACCGGCACCGCGGCCGCGAACGCCACCGTCAGCCTGCTGGACAGCACCGGCAAGGTGCTCGGCATCGGCAGCGCCAACGGGGACGGCAACTGGTCGATCCGGGTTGGCGACAACATGACCCTCGATCCGGAAGACCGTCAGCCGCTGAAAGACGGCAACTACAAGATCCATGCGCAAGTGCTGGCGATGGGCCAGGGTGTGGAGAACCAGCCGGTGATCCTCAAGAGCGGCATCGTCCGGGTCGAAATCGATACCGTCAACCCGGACGCCCCGCATGCGCCTGCGCTGGCCGAGGCCAGCGACAGCGGCACGAAGGGCGACAACATCACCAACGTCACCGCTCCGACCCTGAACGGGTACGGCGCCGACGCCTATGGGCGGGTCGCCATCTACGCCGATGGCAAGTTGGTGGCCAGCACGAAGGCGAACGAAGAGGGCGTCTGGAGCGTCAAGACCGACACGCTGGCCGTCGGCAAGCACACGCTGACCGCGGTCCAGTTCGACGCCGCCGGCAACGTGTCGCAAGCCAGCGAAGCGCTGGAATTGACGGTCGAGCGCGCGGTCAGCCCGACGCCGACGCCGATTCCGCCGGCCGTCGACAACAGCGTGCCGGTGTTGGTCAAGCCGGTCACGCTGCCCGGCGGCACCATTGGCCGGGAAATCAATGTGCCGATCGTGACCGCCGGCCAGACCGGCGCATCCGACATTTCCCTGGTCAGCAGTGGCGGCAAGGCGCTGTTGACTGCGAATCTCGATGTGGGCCTGGGCCTGAGCGCCAGCGGCGGCCTCGTCAGCGGCACGGACACCATGCTCAAGACGCTGATCGGCATGATCGAAGCTGCCAACAAGACGAGTGCGACCGCCAACATCGCCAAGATGATCATGGATGGCGAGCAGTACCTGGACAGCCTGGCGATCGCCCAGTCGCTGGTGGTCGAAACGATGTCGCTGACGGGCACCACGGCGTCCAGCAGCGCGATCGACCTGGTCGGTATCGGTGGCGGCCAGCAGATCGCCGTGGTAGTGGACGGCGCTGCGGCGCCGGCCGCTACCGGCGTCAACCTGAGCAATATCGATTTCGCCGCAATCATTGGCGCGATCAATGTGCATGGCGGCGGCAACAAGGTAATCCTGTCCGGCGATAACGCCGCACAAGGCTTCACCGTCGGCAGTAACGGCAGCAAGGTATTCGCGGGCGGTGGCGCCGACCTGCTGAACATCGACTTCGGCAGCGCTACCTCCGCCGCGGTGCGTGCTGCCACGGTCTCGACCACGGCGACGGTCATCAGCGAGTCGGTCACGACGACGCTGCTGCATGGCGGCGCCGGTCTCGACACCGCTGCCTTCGCCGGCACCGCCGCCGACTACACCATCGCGCACCATGGCGGCTATACCCTGGTGAGCAGCAAGGCCGCGCCGGACCAGGTGGCCAAGGTGGTCAACGTCGAATCCCTGCGCTTCAGCGATGGCGTGATCGCGGTCGAGAGCGATGCCGCATTGCACACCCTGGCCGGCCTGTACCAGGACGTGCTGGGCCGCCAGGCCGACGCCGACGGCTTCGCGTATTGGGCGGACCGCGGCGACGCGGGTCTCAGCCTGGGCGGTGTCGCGCTCGAGCTGCTCAGCTCGGCGGAAGGCGTGGCCCGCTTGGGCGCGCTCGACGGCAATGCCGCGCACGACATCGGCCTGCTGTACCGCGCGGTGTTCGACCGCACCGCCGACGCCGGTGGCCTCGACTTCTGGACCGGACACATGGACAAGGGCATGACCTTGCAGGAAGTCGCCGACCAGCTGATGCACTCGGCCGAGATCGTGGGCCGCCAGCTGGACGTGGCGGACTGGGACTTCACGGTCTGATGCCGCATCGTTGTCCGCGGCGCTGACGCGGCGAACGATGCCACCAAGCCCGGCCGGATGATCGGTCGGGCTTTTTTTCATCCCGAGCGCAAGCAGGGATACCTGCTTGCCGTCAGGATCGAATAATTTCCTGTCGAAAAACTTTACAGTAATTACATTGTTTTATTGATGGAAATCAACTAAGTTGTTGATTTTTATCATTTCTATCCTTCTGGCATGGGAATTGCTCTATGCCCTGTGTTCATAATCTTCAACCAATACAGGGATAACCATGATTCGCAAACTCGCCGCCATCACCCTTGCACTCGCGTCAAGCATGGCATCGGCTTCCCCGATCCTGCCGTCGCAATCGTTCACCGAGAATTCGAACACCGCCTACACCTACAAGTTCGATCAGGCGCAGACCGGCAGCTTCGTGCTGGACTTCACCTTCAGCTTCACGGGCAAGGTCGGCAACAATGACTTCCTCGGCGTGTGGTTCGGTAATGAAGGCAACAACAAAGCCTACGAAGGCCCGAACTTCGGCTTCAAGGCCAACTGCAATGAAAACGGCACCTGCGCCAACGACCTGTTCGTGCGCACTGGCGGCAGCGGCGGTCACTTCCTCCCGAACAGCGACCTGAAGGAAGGCGTGACCTACCACCTGTTCGCCCACCTGTACAAGAGCACCGTCAACGGCGTCTACGATCGCTTCGACATGTGGCTGAACCCGACCGCAGAAGAGATGCAATCGCTGACCGGCGCCGATGCAACGGCCCGCGAAGCGTCGTCGATCAAGTCCTTCAACACGATCGGCATCCGTACCGCCAACCTCAACGACGTGGAGCTGCACGTCAATGCTGCCGAAGTGCCGGAGCCTAGCAGCGTTGCACTGCTCGGCCTGGCACTGGCCGGCCTGGCGCTCAGCCGCCGCAAGCGCGCCTGAAGCTGGGCATGCCGGCGCCGGAATGGCGGCGGCATCGGTTCGAAGACCCGCTGCATGCAGCGGGTTTTTTTTATGGCGCTGTCATCGTTACCTGTTGATGACCCCGAATGCAATACGCAGCAATTGCTCTACAGAAGTGACCCTCCCACCATCGAGCGCCCAATGCCAACCC